>CALVLD010000014.1 GCA_944336475.1 uncultured Clostridia bacterium | reverse complement strand
ACACCCCTTTATCGATTTGGGAATTATCGCTTTGTTATATCCGTATGATGTCGGTTGATATAGCCGTGTCAACGAAGGATGCGTCAGCGTTCTCTGAAAAACGATATTTTTACACAGTTTAGTGAAAACCCGCAATTTTTGCCTTGACCGTACGCTCTTTTTATGGTATTATACTGTTCCGCAGTCTGTGTGCTGCCGAGGGGGAAGGATATGAAACAACGCATAATACTTGCCACTGTGCTTGTTGTTGCGGCAGCGGTGTTTGCCATTGTTCCGGTTGCCGTTCAGGTGTACGGGTCGGGAGATGTAGCCGTGTTTTCAGCGCTGTATTCGCCCGCCCCAACGCCTACGCCTACGCCGACGTCTACGCCCGCGCCGGCGCCTACGCCCACGCCGGCGACTACGTCCACGACGGCGTCCACACCTACGCCGACGCAGACGCCCACACCGATGCCCACGCCCTCGCCCACTCCTGTGGCAACGCCTGCTCCCACTCCTACGCCCAGGCCGAGACCTACGCCCACTCCCAGGCCGGCTACGCCCACGCCCGTGCCTACGGAGGAGCCGGATCTTCCGTACTACCTCTATGTTGAAAAAGGCTCGTTCACTCTCACCATCTACGGCAAGGATGAGAACGGCGAGTACACCGTGGTGGTTGCGGCATACAGGATAGCCCACGGCGGCAACAAGACCCCGACGGGCACGTTCACGCTGCCCGGGTCAAGCGGCAGGGAGCGATGGCACCAGTTTCCGGCGGGCGGCTGGACACAGTTTGCGACGAGCTACTATCCGGGGCTGTATCTGCATTCGCCCATGTATTTTTCACCCAATCCCAATGATCTCGATCCCAGGTACTATGACGGGGATAAGCCCATAGGCTCCGCTTCGAGCGGCGGATGTCTCCGAATGGTGACTGAGGCTGTCCGCTTCATTTATTACAACTGCCCTGCCGGCACGCAGCTTAAGATAGTCAACGGCTCGCCGTTGGGGACTACCTCTCCGCCCGTACCGGACAGGAACGGCATGCTGCACGACCCAACTGATATTGAGGCGGCTCCGACTCCCGTGCTGTATTGACACGTCTGCCTCTGCATGGTATATTAACGATACCAACTCATGGAGGGGTTTCTGTATGAAACGCATTATCGCAATACTGCTTGCCGTGGTATCCTCGCTCTGCATGCTCTGCTCCTGCGGCAATACCGACGACATATATGTTATGGACTCAAGCTACCTGCAGAACTACTATGTGGTGGGCGATACCGTCTATCTGCTGTGCAGCCTCACCATCCGCAATACTACGGAAGAAGCTTGCTCCTTTGTGATAAACGTTCGGGATGAGGAGAGCTTCAACAACGGGCTTATCAGCAACCCGGTTATGAGCGCATACCTTCTTGATGCACAGACGGTGGAGGATGTCGACATAAACAATCTCGGCACCAAGGAGCAGCGATTCTCCATCGGCGCAAACACCAGGCAGACATACATAGTCGTGTTTGAAGGCACCCACGGTAAGAGCGACAAACGGCCGAGCCTGACGCTGCCCGAGAAGATATTCATACAGGACGTTATGGTGGCCGACTGACCGATATATTTTACCGTATTATGGTAAAAACGGGTAGCCTGTGTTGACATTGCCGCACTGCTGTGCGATAATCTAATTTGACGTCCGCTGTTTTTGCTGCGGGCGTTAAATACTCCTTAACGAGGTATCTAAGTGAAGAAGATAGTTATTGCGCTCGGCGGAAACGCATTGCAGGAGGCCGGCCGGCCGGCAACGGCCGAGGCTCAGCTCGAGGTGGTCGAAAAGACGTCCGAATACCTTGCCGACATAATCGAGGCGGGGTACACCGTTGCCCTTGCGCACGGCAACGGCCCGCAGGTGGGAAGGATAGTCCTCCAGAATGAGACTGCAAACAGCGTCACGCCGGCGTTGCCGTTTGACGTCTGCGGCGCAATGAGCCAGGGCTACATCGGCTATCATATGCAGCAGGGGCTTGAAAAGGTCTTGCGCAGGCGTGGCGTGAACAAGCGTGTGGTAACCGTCGTAACGCAGGTGGTTGTGGATCGTGACGATCCCAAGTTTAAGAATCCCTCCAAGCCAATTGGCCCCTTCTATACTGAGGAGGAGGCTCGCGCCGTCGAGGCGGAGCGCGGCTATGTAATGAAGGAGGATGCCGGCCGCGGCTGGCGGCGTGTGGTGGCATCGCCCATGCCCAAGGAGATAGTGGAGCTTGACGCCGTCAGGTGTCTGCTTGCAGGGGGGTTCATACCCGTGACGGTCGGCGGCGGCGGAATACCTGTCGTCAGGGATGATGACGGCAACCTCGTGGGCACCGCAGCCGTCATAGATAAGGATCTTGCATCCGAGCGTCTTGCGGAGGATATCGATGCCGACGCCCTGGTGATTCTCACCGCCGTGGAGAAGGTTTCCATCAACTTCAAAAAGCCCAACCAGAAGGAGCTTGACACCCTTACTGCCGCCGAGGCAAGGCAGTACATCGCAGAGGGGCACTTTGCCCCCGGCTCCATGCTTCCCAAGGTGGAGGCAGCCATCCGCTTTGTGGAGTCCAAGCCCGGCCGTAAGGTGATAATCACCTCTCTCGACAAGGCCGTGTTGGCGCTCAGGGGCGAGGCGGGCACGACAATGATGTGAGCATAGCATTGCAGGGCCGTCCGTGCAGGGCGGCTTTTTTATTTGTAATTTCGCCGAGCTTGCGGATGCTGCATAAATATGGTACAATATCCGGGCGGAATAGGGGGTGTCTTATGGCAAAGCTGTATTTTCGCTACGGTGCGATGAGCTCATCCAAAACAGCACAGGCGATAATGGTCAAGTATAATTACGGCGAGCGCGGGCAGAAAGCGCTCCTTGTGAAGCCCGCCATCGACATTCGCGACGGCGAATGCATTGTCAGGTCACGCTGCGGCCTTATGGACGAGTGCGTGCTGTTTGCGGACATGCCGCTCGACGACGTACGCAGCCATGTGTATGACTGCGTGATAGTCGATGAGGCGCAGTTCCTCGCAAGGGACGAGGTGCTCCTGCTGGTCAAGATGGTTGATGAATGGAACGTTCCCGTCATCTGCTACGGTCTGCGTACCGATTTCAGAGGGGAATTCTTTGAGGGGAGTCGTTGCCTCATGGCGCTTGCCGACACCATCGAGGAGATAAAGACCATATGCTGGTGCGGCAAAAAGGCGATAATGAACGCGCGTCTTGACGGCAAGGGCGGCGTCGCCCGAGAGGGGGAGCAGGTAGTGCTCGGTGCCGATGATAAGTACATCGGCCTGTGCCGCAAGCATTGGAGCGAAGGAAAGATAAAAAAGGACGACACATGAGATTCTACATAGCAACAGGTCTTGCCAACTACAACAGGGCGAGCAAACTTGGCGATGTTCTGCGCGCCAGAGGACATGAGCAGACATATGATTGGACGACCCACGGAGATATTCGCAGGGATGGCGAGCATCGCATGAGCGAGGTCGCCTTCAACGAGCTTCGCGCCGTAAGGGATGCAGAGCTGGTGATAGTTCTGCTGCCCGGCGGTCACGGTACGCATACAGAGCTGGGAGTCTCCATTGCGACCCGTTCCAACAAGCGCATACTCATCTGGAGCGAAACGGGCAATGAGTTCATGCCCGACGAACGCACCTGCACATTCTACTTCCATCCCTGTGTGGAACGCATAGTATGTTCATTTGATGAATTGATCGAATGGCTGGATAACTCCGTCATAGGCTGAGCCTGCATGTCAAGGCGATATTTCCCGAAACAATATAACATTTGCGTAAATTTTACCGCTTGACAGGAAGAAAGATCAATGCTATAATAGCTAACCGTCGGCAGGCAGATTTGGATCGGCGTGCGCCTGTAGCTCAGGTGGATAGAGCAACGGCCTTCTAAGCCGTGGGTCCGGGGTTCGAGTCCCTGCAGGCGCGCCAGGCAAATGCTTGGCCGGCGTGCGGATGCCGCGCGAGAATTGTGTTGTGGTGGGTGTAGTTCAGCTGGAAGAGCGCCAGATTGTGGCTCTGGATGTCGTGGGTTCAAATCCCATCACTCACCCCACTTTTTTTAGGCGGCATATGCTGCGGTTTTCCGCTTGCGGTGGGAGTATTGGGGTGTCGCCAAGTGGTTAAGGCATGGGACTTTGACTCCCACACCGTAGGTTCAAATCCTGCCACCCCAGCCAGATTTGACCCGTTAGCTCAGTCGGTAGAGCACTTGACTTTTAATCAAGGTGTCCGGAGTTCGAATCTCCGACGGGTCACCAAGCTCTGTTCAGCAGCTCTGTTCGGTTGAAGGCGGGCGTGGCGGAATTGGCAGACGCGCCGGATTTAGGTTCCGGTGCCGAAGGGCGTATGAGTTCGAGTCTCATCGTCCGCACCAGGCAGCAGCGGAATAGGGTCTTTGCGGGAGTAGCTCATTTGGTAGAGCGCCGCCTTGCCAAGGCGGAGGTGGCGGGTTCGAGCCCCGTCTCCCGCTCCATCTTATATCCGGACACAGGATGGAGCGACCTGAAGGGGGTCTGCACGAGGGCGCTGAGCGCAGCAAAGGCTTTCTCGTATAGGCAACTCGGAAAACCCGAGCATAGCGAGGGTTCTTGCTGAGGAAGATTGAGCGAGCGCAGCGAAGGCTTTCTCGATCAGGCGGGTATAGTGTAATGGTAACACATTAGCCTTCCAAGCTGAGATAGAGGGTTCGAGTCCCTTTACCCGCTCCAAGCTCCCGGACGTTGTGGCGTTCGGGAGCTTTTCGCTTCATCTCGGTTTTCAGAAGCCTGCGCCGTATGGCGTGGCACGTCAGCTGCGACAAAGGCGCAAAAAACAGCCCCCCACGGGAACTCTCCCGTGGGGGGCTGCCGTTTTTGAATCAAACAGTTCAACGCTCATCCATGGCTTCCTTAAGGGTCTTGCCGGGCTTGAACGCCGCACTGCGGCTCTCGGCGATTCTAATCGCCATGCCGGTCATGGGGTTGCGACCGTTACGAGCGGGCCGCTCACGAACCTCAAAACAACCGAAACCTACGATCTGAACCTTCTCACCGGTTCTGAGAGTGTCGATGATGGTGTCAAAGGTGGTGTTGACGGCGGCGTCAGCATCCTTCTTTGACATACCGCACTTTGCAGCTACTGCGTTGATAAGCTGGGCCTTGTTCATTTTATATTCCTCCGAGTAAATAGTATTAAATCAAGCCGACAGGGACTAACGCCCAACGACATGAGGTATTTTAGCATAAAAAATCAAAATAGCAAGGGCTTTACTGATATATTTGCAGGGAAATACGAACTTTTTTATTCACATTTCAGCATAGCCTTTGCCCTGTCCCAGTAGGCATCCATCTCATCCAACGTCATGCCGTCAAAGCCGCCATGCTCCTTGTGGATGAGCTCTTCGGTGAGTGCGAATCGCCTCTCAAACTTATCCGTAGCCGCAGACAGGCACAGCTCCGGATCGGCGTGCAGCAGCCTTGCGACATTGACTGCGGCAAAGAACAGATCGCCCACCTCATCCTCGATGTCGGCATGCACCCCGCTTGCCACTGCAGCTTCAACTTCGGCCACCTCCTCATGCACCTTGCCGAGAGCGGGCATTGCCGAATCCCAGTCGAAGCCGACGTCCGCAGCTTTCTTCTGCACCTTGCAGGCACGCATGAGCGCAGGGAAAGCCCTCGGCACGGAGCCCATGGCGTCCGCAACGGTCGCCTGCCCCTTTTCCTTTCGCTTAAGCAGCTCCCAATTCTTGAGCACATCGTCGGAACTATTCACCTTGACATCTCCAAATATGTGCGGATGGCGGTAGATGAGCTTGTTCACAATTCCCGTTGTGACATCACGGAATGTGAATCCGCTGCGCTCCTCCTCAATGACCGCATGGAAGGCTATCTGCAGGAGCAGATCGCCCAGCTCCTCGCACATGGCATCGACGTCGCCTGAGTCGATGGCATCAAGCGTCTCATACGCCTCCTCAATGAGGTTCTTGCGGAGGGACTCATGCGTCTGCTCCGCATCCCAGGGACATCCACCCCTGCCGCGCAGGCGGCGCATTATGCGCATGAGCGCCTCAGCATCGTGCCGCTCCAGCTCCGTATCGCATGCCGGCGGCAGTATAGCCACGGTGAGGGCATCGTAGCGCTCCTGCCGATCGAGCTGGCATAGGGGCATGCTCTTCACCGAATATCCGTGGGAGGCGTTCGGCTCTGCAAGTATTATGCCGTATTCGTCGGGATAATATTCTCCAAGCACAAGCCGTACTTCGCCTGCGGCAAGACGGGAGTTTATCTCCGTGACCACCTGTATAGCGGAGGTGTCGCAGATATCGCAGAGGCGGCTTGCGGGCCGCTCGGCACGCAGGCTTGCATCGGTTATAAGCCCCGCCTCGACAGCGGCGGCTATCGCCATGTCCGCAAGGCTCGGCGCAGGCAGCACCGTCAGCCGGAACTCCCCGAATCGAGAATTGCTCCGTATGGCACGGAGCGTCTCGCCGCCTATGCCCCCGAGGGTCACATATGCGACGCTCTCGGCATCGGCGGAGAGCAGCCTTTCCGCAATGCGGATATTCAGTTCGTTAAAATCCTCGGCGGTGTCGTATATATCGTCCATGGACGCATCGGCGGCGATGCCGTCCATAAAGGGGTGCTTAAATGTCTGTGCATAGACGCACTCTGCATCCATGGGTGCGGAGCAGGAGCAGATGATAAGCTGTTTCATATTCGTCCTCGTACTCACTTGGCGGAGGTAAGCTCGCCCGCCAGGTCTGTGTTCATTATGGCGCGCACACTCTCAACATCGTGTGCACGGCCGAGAGCCCACATGAGCTTTGTTATGGCTGCCTCGGTGGTCATGTCGTGCGCGGATATGACTCCAAGCTCCTTTAGCGGACGGCTCACTGCGTATATGTCGGGGGAGCTCTGCTCATACAAGCACTGTGAGGTCAGAACAACGGGTATGCCTGCCGCCATGAGGGAGCGTATGCTCTCCGTATGGTCACGGCGGAAGCTGTGCATACCGCCGAGGCCGAACGCCTCTACCACGACGCCTTTCATGCCGCAGTCGCGAAGGCTGTCGAGCAGCGCGGGGCTCATGCCGGGTATGAGCTTTATAAGCGCAACACGGGGCTCAATATTGGTGGAGAAGCTGAACCCGTAGTGCGGCTTGCAGGTGTGCAGGGGAATGAACCTCCCATCGTTCACTGCGGCAATGTAGGGATAGTTTATGGACTCGAATGCGTTCACGGAGGTGGTTCTCGTCTTTACCGCACGGCAGCCGAGCATGACCGTGCTGCCAAAGCAGATGTAGACGCCGCCGTCAAGATGCGTGGCTGCAACGACTGCATCACAGAGATTCTTGCGGCCGTCGGAGTTGGGATAGACCGCAGGATACTGTGCGCCCGTGACCACCACCGGCACGGGCACGCCAAGCAGCATAAACGACAGCATGGATGCCGTGTAAGCCATTGTATCGGTGCCGTGGGTGAGCACAATGCCGTCGCAGGTGGGAACCTTTTTGCGTATGGCGTCCGCAATTACGCACCACTCCTCGGGCTGGATATTGCTCGAATCCATGTTGAACAGATCCGTGCAGGAGATCTCTATATCGGCCGTCTCGCAGCCTGCGAGCTTAACAAGCTCCGCCGCGGTAAGCTCGGGCGCAAGCCCGTCCTCCGACGGTACACAGGCAATGGTGCCGCCTGTGGCAATAAGGCAAATCCGTTTCACACTCTGCAACCTCCTCATGCTTATACCTATATTATAGTGTTTTTACCGTTGTGCGCAAGGGCTGTAAATGTAAAATGTGGTTGCCATTTTTGTGAACGGAAATTATAATGGAACCCAAGAGGCGCCTGCTGCGTTTTAATAATGAATGAGAGCCGCCGCGAGCGGCTGAAACGGAGGATAACACCATGAAAAAATTCTTTCTGCTCCTGCTGGCTGCCGTGATGGCTGTGTCCCTCTGCGCCTGCAGCCCCGAGCTCGACCCGGATCATGATGCCGACGCCAACCCCACCAAGGCTCCCATAGAGCCCGGCCAGCTCACTCCCATCGAATCAACGTTAGCGCCCGAGATTACTCCCGATCCTGAGCTTGCGTGGATACAGAGCAACGGCTATGAAACATTCACCATGGGCTCTGCAGATACCGTGGGCTCCGTGTACGATGTGATAACCGATTACGAGGAGTTCAGCGCCCTGTTCGGCGACCTCTCCGACCGCAGCGAGTATGATTATTCCGAGCGCTCATTCGGGCATGAATTTGTTGTGGTCATATTTACTACGGTAAACACAGGGGGGTACGGCATCACTGTCGATACCGCAACGAATGACGGCGACTTTGTGAATGTCGCCCTGACTCTCAGCACACCCGAGCCGGGCATGGATGTTACTCAGGCGTTTGTCACATTTGCCACCGTGGTGCGCTTCGACGTCGCCGAATACTACGACACCCTCAAATTCAATGTGACCGTAAATGGAGAACCGGTAGAGCAGGGCGTTCTCGGCACCGTGTTGCCCGTTGTATGAGAAAATTGTTAAATTTTTTACACGGATGCCATAATCCGAGCATAATAGCTATTGTCTAATGCTCGGAAGTATGGTATAATATACCCAGATTCATAGACCGAGACCGGCCGTGCATCGGCTCGGGAAAACTGTGAAAATGGAAAGGAGTTGGATGTTATGCGTATTTCAATTACCGGCAAGAACATTGAGATTTCGGAGTATCTGAGAGATCTTGCGTACAAGAAGATGTCAAAGCTCGAAAGATACTTCCCGGCCGACACCGAAGCGCAGGTGACTATGGCGGTCGAACGCAACAGACACATAGTAGAGGTAACGATCCCCTATCCCGGTGGTATCATTCGAGGCGAGGAGGTCACCGGGGATATGTATGCCAGCATCGATAATGTGATCTCCAAGCTCGAAAGGCAGATCATTCGTCACCGCACCAAGCTCGAGAGGAATCTCAGGGCAGAGGCATTCTCCCAGGCGGAGTTTCCGGAGGGCTACGATGATGACGAGGAGGCAGGTCCGCAGATCGTTAAGGTCAAGCGTTTCAGCATAAAGCCCATGAGCGTAGACGAGGCGGTGCTGCAGATGGATCTGCTCGGCCATTCCTTCTTCGTGTTCAGCAATGCCGAGACGGATGCCATAAATGTCCTGTACAAGAGAAAGGACGGCAACTTGGGCCTTATAGAACCCGAATAAATCCAGGTCAATATATCAAAAGGAGCCGCAAGGCTCCTTTTTTGCGGCAAGCGTCGTTATGCACGAGCGCATATGGAGGCGGTCAATCCCGGAGCGCCGCCTTCGCAGTCTCAGCGGGGGAGAGACCCCCTTTTAATGCCGCTTTGTAGCGGCGTGTGCGCGCCTTCAGTGCGTGACGCCCCTCGTTGAAAAGTATGTCGGGATTCCTCTCGGCAAGCGCTTCGGCAAACTCATGGCCCAAGCCGCAAAGGTCATTGGTGGGGAGTGTGAGTCCCGTGCAGCTTCTGCCGTCAACACTGTAGAGCCCATAGCTGACCGACACGGGTACTCCGTATGAGCTGACATTCACCGTGCGTACCATCACGATATACGGGATGTATGCCGCATTGCCGTATTCGTTGAACACGAAGTGCTCCGTCATTATGCAGCGCTTACCGAACATGCGCTGCTTTTTGCCTTCAAGCTCCTTTGCGGCAAGCTCAAGCAGACCATGCTTTTCAAGCGCAGCTGTGGTGCGGGATGTGTTGCAAAGCATTATTAACAGCACTATGGCCGCAATGATGAACAGACTGACCGCAATGGCTGTCAGCCCCCAGAACAGCCCGCCGCCTGCATCGCAGAATGCAAATGCGCACAGCACAAGCACCGCTGCGACAGCAAGCATCGCCTTAAGCATTATCCTTGTGCCCCTTGACATCCCGATGGCTTCTCTGACCGTTCTTTCGGCATCCATATCAGCTCCTCTCGTTAAAGAAGGCTCTTTGATATTCCACTATGGCAGGTATGAGCGACTTTATGCTCCGGCCGCTTGTGTTTATGCAGAGATGATATGCGGACTTGTCGCCCCACTTGACATGGGTGTACAGACCCCTGAGCGAAGCACGCCTACGGTCGACCCTGCGGATGTTGCTGCGCATTGTACGCGCATCCATGCCATGTTCCTCAGGCTCACGCTTCATGCACCGCTCAACACGGCTGTCCATATCGGCATATACGAACAGATTGAGCGGCTTCAGGTCTGCAAGCACAACATCGGCACACCGTCCGACTATCACGCAATCACCCTTTTCGGCAAGCTCGTGCAGGAGCTTCTCCTGCTCTATGAATACCGTGATCTGAGGATGCATTGGGGCAATATCATACGCAAACGTTCTTCCGTAGGTGAGGGGTATGCTTGCGATTATGCCTCGCTCCGAAACGCTCTCAACATAGCTCTCTGCAAGACCGCTCTTCTCGGATATGAAGGTGATTATCTCCCGATCATAATATGCAAAGCCCAGCGCATCCGCAAGACGCTTGCCAAGCTCCCTGCCGCCGCTGCCGAATTCACGGCTTATCGTGATTATCCTGCTCATGGTTTTCTCCCCTCCGCCGCATAAGCGGCAACAATATACTTAAGCTATTCTATATTATACCATCGGTTTTGTCAATGTCCCGTGTGGGGAAAAGCTCATATTCACATTCTGACTGCCTCATCGACCGAGAGCATGTATATGTACCTCTCTGCAACGGGTATGCCGGTAAGCTTCTCCAGCGCTTTGGAGTAGAGGTCTATCTGACTTTGATACTGACGGGCAACGCTCCTTGCCGTATGGGGCGCCTCCACCCTTGTGGTCTTGTGGTCTATAAGCACCCAGCGGCCGTTCTCGATAAAGCAGCAGTCTATAATGCCCTGAAGCATCACCTCAGAGGAGGTGGGTGCCTGTATCAGCTCGTCTGCGCCGAGCATTATGTTAAACTCCTTTTCACGTTCCACCCTCGGTGACGCTATGAGCCGCATGCCCAGATTCGACGCAAAAAATGCCGCAACGCTCGAGGTGCGTATAACCGCCGCCTCTGCGGGAGAGAAGAGCCCTGCGGCGGTGAGCTCCGCAAGCTCGCTGCGCACGGAGTCCGCAGTATGCGGCGCAATGGATATGCGTTGTAGCAGCCTGTGCGTGAGCGTGCCTATCTGCACCCCATCGGGCGCCGCCTGAACCTGCATGAAATTGGGAAGCTCCGCAATCTCCGTGCTTCGCCCCGCAAGCCCCGTTACGCTGAGCTTGCTGGGCAGACGTGTGTCGGCGTCGTGGGGGTATGCCGATGCAAAACGGAGATCAACCTCGGAGGTGTCGGCAAATGTGGCATTGCAAGCCCATTCCTCCCAACGGTCTCGGCTCATGCGGCGGGCCCCATGCACCGCCTCCTCTGCGGACAGCACCGAGAGACTAAGCTCTCCACCGTTTGGGAACGAGCGCTTTGCCGACATGCCGGTCAACCCATTGGGGAAGTATGCCCCGAGCATCCACTCCATAAAGCTTTTGCTCCGCATTATCCGCATATCGTTAAGCGGCTTGGCTCCGTCTTTTATGATGCTTTCAACATCATGCGCCGCGCCCGTGATCACAAGGCGTGAGCGTGCTCTCGTCATTGCGACATACAGCACGCGCATCTCCTCGGCACACATGCGGCGAGCTTCACGTTGAGCGATCGCCCTCTGGAGTATGTGCTTTGATTTGGCATTGCCGTCAACGGAGCAGAGGCCTATGCCCAGCTCCGCATCAAAAAGCCCAACATCCCGGGTATAGCTGCGGTTGAAGCTGCGCAGAGTGCCGCCCAGGAACACCACGGGGAACTCCAATCCCTTGCTCTTGTGAACGCTCATTATCTGCACGGCATCCACCTGCGGCGATTGAATCGGCTCCGCATCTGCGGCGCCAGTCACGCCATCCATATATGTGATGAAACCATGCAGGCCGCCCCTGCCCATGTCGGAATAGCGGCGGGCCTTGGCGCACAGTGCCTCAAGATTTGCGCTTCTTGCAGCGCCGCCGCTGAGAGCGGAGCAGTACACGCCGAAACGGGTCTCGTCCAACAGCGCCCCCACGAAATCTCCAACCCCCACAAGTCTGCAACGCTTGCGCCAACGTGCCAACGAATCCAACATACGGCGTGATTTGACTCCCCATGTGGGACTTGCGGCATCGAGTGCGGCGCATGTTACCCTGTCGAGCCAATCCGCGCCGCCATAGTCGCTGCGTATGTGTATGAGCTCCTCATCTGTAAAGCCGAATATGGGGCTGCGCATAACGGCAAGCAGGGGTATATCCTGCCTGCGGTTGTCTATCACCCTGAGGAGGTCAAGAAACACCCTCACCTCCACTGCGTCAAAGAAGCCCGAGGCCGCATCCGATATGCACGGTATGCCGGCATCGGAAAAAACCGACATCCATTTTGAAGCCAAGGCTTTGGTGGAGCGGAGCAGCACCGTAAAATCGCTCCAACGATAGGGACGGCTCACGCCGTTTTCCGTCAGCTGCTCGTTCTGCATCATGTCCAGTATGCGCCTTGCGGCATAGCCTGCCTCCGCACTCACCCTGTCGGGCTCGTCAGCATCATCCTCGGGGGATTCGGCCTGTGTTGGAACGTTTATAAGCACCAGCTCGCAGGGATGCACGGGACCGACGTCCCCAAGTCCCGATACGAGCGCCGCATTGTCGCTGTAGTCTATCTCTCCCACGGAATCGTGCATCAGCTTTTCAAATAGCGCATTGGCGGCATCGAGTATTGCGGAGCTGCTGCGAAAATTTCGGTTGAGGTCTATCCTCCGCTTGCCGTCTGCACCCCTGTATGTCCTGTATTTTTCGAGAAATATTCCCGGCTCCGCCATGCGGAAGCGGTATATGCTCTGCTTGACGTCGCCCACCATGAAGCAGCTGCCGCCCGAGACGGCGGCAAGTATGGCCTCCTGAACGGGATTGACATCCTGATATTCATCTATGAAAACATGCTTGAAGCGGCAGCGATACTCCGATGCACAGCTCTCGTTGCGAAGCACCTTGAGAGCAAGCTGCTCCACATCGGAGAAGTCGATGAGCCCCCTGCCGGTCTTGATTGCGGAGTATATCTCCCCAAAACTACCTACCAGCCTGCGCAGCACGCCTATCGGTGGAGCAAGCCTCTGTGCAAGCAGGCGTTCCTCCTCCATACTGTGGGCGAAACGGCGCTCACGATACTCGGATATGAGCTTTTTTACACCGTCACGGTACTCCTTGACATCGGCCTTGTCCTCCTCGGGCGTACCCCTGTTCCATGTCAGCCTGTCAAACTTGAACTGTGCAAGGGCGTCCCTCCAACCATCGTAGGTGTTTTGAAGCGAGAGCGCAAGCAAACGATCCATATCGCTGTGAAGCGCTCTGATAATATTCTTCTGCTCCGGGGACAGAGACCTGATGAGCTCAGCCGCTTTCGACAGGTATATCTCCGGCTCCTCCCGTGAGCTGCGGATGATATCCTCCGCAACGGCGTCCATGACCCCCGGGAAGCCGTCGCCGTATATGTACACCGCCCTGTCAAGCCACGCATCGGGATCGGGCAGTGATACGGAATAGCGGTAGAGCCGTTTTATGAGCTCGGCAAGGCGCACATCGGTGCGTACAGCTTTAAGAAGTGCGGCAAAACCCTCGGAGGGTCTTGTCTCATTCTCCGCAAACGCTTTCTCAAGGCATTCGTCCAATGCCTGCTCCATGAGCACGGCTGCCTCCTGTGTATCCGCAATGCGAAACTGCGGATCGATGCCCGCAATGCTGTAATTGCGGCGCAGCACCCTTGAGCAGAAGCTGTGTATGGTGGAGATGTTTGCGCGCTCTGCTGATGCTGCCGCAGCAAAGAGGCGGTTTGCGGCGTCCGCATCCGCCTCGGCAGAGGCAAGCTCGTGCAGCCGCCTTTCTATGCGCTCCTTCATTTCCGCAGCCGCAGCACGGGTGAATGTAACCACGAGCAGTGAGTCGACCGATGCTCCATTCGCTATGAGGCGGGCTATGCGCTCAGTCAGCACAGCCGTTTTACCCGCACCTGCGGCGGCGGAGACGAGCAGATCCCCCTCTGCGGTTATGGCCTCAAGCTGTTTATCCGTCCAATTCCTCATGGCAACGCCTCGAAAATTCAGTGATGAAGCAAATATGGCTCCGTGTTTATATTTTAGCATGTTATATGCTTGCAAGCAACCGCATTCGGATGATAAAATAGCGTAGCAATCCGTAACGAAAGGGGAGAGTATAAATTATGCTCTATATCTGTATGGGGATAATAGCCGCAGTCGCCGGCGCAGACATACTCACAAAGGTGATATTCTTCGAGGTCAGCATGGACTTCATACCCGGATTCGTCCGAATCGAGTTCTGTAAAAACACCGGCATGGCGTGGGGTCTGCTGGGTAACGCCACCGCGCTGCTTGCCATATTCTCGGCAGTCATGCTGGCGGCGATGCTGTTTGCCCTGATAAAATGGCGCAAGCGTATGCCCGCCCCCATGCAGATCGCCCTTGCGCTTGTGGCAGGGGGCACGCTGGGCAATCTTATCGACAGGGCTTTTCTGGGCTATGTCCGTGACTTTATAAAGCTTGAATTTATCGAGTTTCCAACGTTCAACATAGCCGACTGCGCCATAACGATAGGCGGCATAATGCTCGTTGCGCTCCTGCTGTTCTCCAAGAGCGGAAAGGAGTTCTTCGACTCCTTCGACAAAAAGAAGGAGCCGACGGCCGGTGACAAATGAGCTGTGGTGAGGAGAACATTGTAAATATCATCGAAGCAGACCGTGGGGGCGAAAGGCTCGACGCCTTTGCCGCTGCAGGGCTCGGCCTGTCCCGAAATGCCGTGCAGCGCATGATAGAGAGCGGCGACATCACCCTAAACGGAAGGCAGGCGAAGCCCTCCGCAAGGGTCAAGGCCGGGGATGTGATAGAGGCGGCGCCCGTTCCGCCTGCCGTTACGGAAATAGTGCCGCAGAACATACCCCTCGATATAGTGTATCAGGATTCATCCATAGCCGTTATAAACAAACCCGTTGGCATGGTGGTGCACCCTGCCGCCGGCAATCCCGACGGCACGCTCGTGAATGCGGTGATGTATCACATAGGAGATCTCTCCGGCATAGGCGGCGAGCTTCGCCCGGGCATTGTCCACAGAATCGACAAGATGACGTCCGGACTGCTCGTGATAGCCAAGGACGATGCTGCGCACGCCGCCCTTTCGGAACAGCTCAAGACCCATGCCGTCTGCCGCATATACTACGCCCTTTGCACGGGCAATCTGCGTGAGGACTGCGGAACGGTGGATATGCCCATTGCAAGGAGCCGCAGCGATCGCAAGCGCATGGCGGTCGATTCCTCGGGGCGTGAGGCTGTTACCCATTGGCAGGTGATGGAGAGGTTTATGGACTACACGCTGCTGCGTGTGCGCCTGGAGACGGGCAGGACGCATCAGATCCGCGTACATATGGCATACATAAAGCATCCGCTCGTGGGCGATGATGTGTACGGCGCCGGCAGGAATAGCTTCGGCTTTGAGGGGCAGGCGCTTCATGCCGGTGAGCTGAGTCTCATACATCCCGCAACGGGCGAGCATATGACGTTCTATGCGCCTTTGCCCCGCGTTTTCAGACAGGCACTTGAGAAACTCGGCAGCGTTAGAATGCCCGAAATACCCTGACTATTTCCTGCGAAATGTCGCCCTATGAAAAAGCGTGAAAAAAGTCATAATTTGACTTACTGTATCGTTATCCACATTATCCACATAGTTATCCACAATAAATACCCTTGTTCCACGGTCAATTCACGAGTTATCCACAGTTTTTGCCTCGGTGAGGATAGAAAGACCCTCAAAATCGGAGTATACTTTTTCAACGGGATTGACCTTTTTTTGAGTTATGTTATGATGGACATGACAATATTCGGGGAATCGGAGACGGGTGAAAAAGCTGTTTGCATACATAAGACCGCACTCGGGGCTGATGCTGTTGGGGCTTCTGCTCAAGTTTGTCGCAGCAATGCTGGACCTCATGATTCCCTACATGCTCGAGGTAATAATCGACGATGTTGCCCCTACGGGCAGCCGCCGCACCGTGCTCATATACGGCGCAGTTATGGTAGGGTTTGCCGTTGCCTCCGCAGTGGTCAATCTTACGGCAAACCGCATGGCCAATCACAACGCAAGCAAGGTCACGCTGAAGCTCAGGCACGATCTGTTTGAACGCATATCCTATCTCTCGCCGCAGACGACCGACAGATACACGCTGCCCACGCTCGTAGCACGTCTGACATCCGACACATACCATGTCAACAATATGCTGGTAAGGGTACAGAGGCTCGGCGTAAGGGGCCCAATACTCCTCATAGGCGGCATAATCATAACGCTCACGCTCGACCCCGTGCTGACGCTCGTGCTCGTGGCGATGCTTCCGCTCATTGCAATAACCGTCTGGGCGGTAACCAGGTTTTCAATACCCATATACCGCAAATGTCAGGAGCTTTTGGATCGCCTCGTTTGCATAGTGCAGGAGAATGCCGGCGGCGCAAGGGTCATAAAGGCGCTCTCCAAGACGGAATATGAGCGCAAACGCTTTGACGGGGCAAACGAAGGGCACTCCGCAGCGGAGCGCAGAGCGGGGGCGATAATGGCCGTTACCAACCCCACATCGACACTGGTGCTCAACATAGGCCTCTCGTTCGTGGTGCTGGTCGGCGCATACCGAGTGGATTCAGGCATGACCGACCCCGGCACGATAATAGCATTTCTGTCCTACTTTGTGATAATACTCAATGCAATGCTCGGCATCACACGGATATTCGTGGTATGCTCCAGAGGTGTTGCCTCCGCCGCGCGCATCGCCGAGGTGTTGGACGAGCCGGATACTCTCCCCGTGCTTGAACACGGCGGCGACAGGGAGGATACTCCCTGGCATATCGAGTTTGAAAATGTCACATTCTCATACAACAAGGTGGAGCCGGATGTCAAGAACATCAGCTTCGGCATAGCCAAGGGACAGACGCTGGGCATAATCGGGCCCACGGGCAGCGGCAAGACCACCATAGCAAGTCTTCTTATGCGCTTTTATGACCCTGACGAGGGCGTCATCCGTATAAACGGGAGGGATATCCGCAGCATCGACAGAAGCACCCTTGCAAAAATGTTTGGCACGGCATTCCAGAACGACTTTGTTATGGCTGCATCGCTCAGGGATAATGTGACCTATAATCGCCCCATATCGGACGAAGCGGTGCTGCATGCTCTCGATATTGCTCAGGCAGGCACCATGCTTGCAGGCTTTGAGGACGGCTTGGAGCATATGCTCACCGCCCACGGCACCAATGTGAGCGGCGGTCAGCGGCAGAGGATAACCATAGCCCGTGCCATAGCAGGCGGGCCCGATGTGCTCATACTTGACGACAGCTCAAGCGCACTCGACTATGCTACGGATGCAAGGCTCAATTATGCGCTCTACACCCGTCTGCCCGATACCACAAAGGTGATAATAGCGCAGCGGGTCAGCTCCATAATGTCCGCCGACCTGATAATGGTGCTTGACGGCGGCAGGGTGATAGGGCAGGGCAGGCATGAGGAGCTCATGCGGAGCTGCGAGGAATACCGCAGGATCGCCGTTACCCAGATGGGGGAGGGCGCCTATGCCTCGTAACGATTCCACATTCGGCATAGCTATAAAAAAGGCGGATCGCAGATATGTGTACCGCCGCCTGTGGGAGTATCTCAAGCGCAGCAGGGGGCTGCTTGCCGCTACGCTTGTGCTTGCGGTTGCGGCAAACCTGCTTGCTCTGGTGGGGCCGTCGCTGTCGGGCAAGGCAATCGACGCAATGGCGGCGGGCGGCACGGACTTTTCCATCGTATTCCGCTATGTTACGCTCATGCTGATATTCTACGTCGTATCAGGCGTGCTGTCATATGTGCTTGCTTACATAATGGTCTTGGTGAGCCGCAAAATATCGTTTGAGCTGCGCAGGGATCTCTTCCGCAAGCTCGGAGAGCTGCCGGTGGGCTTCTTCGACACCAGGCAGACGGGCGACATAATCAGCGTGATATCCTACGATGTTGATAACATAAACGCATCGCTTGCAAACGACCTCCTGCAGATATTCAAAAGCGTCATAACTGTCGTCGGCTCGCTCGTTATGATGCTCAGCATAAAGCCGGAGCTGGTGTTAGTGTTCTGCGTGACCTTGCCGCTCTCGTTCCTGCTTACTCGTTACACCTCCAAAAAGGTGCGTCCGCTCTATCGCAGACGCAGTGCAAAGCTGGGCGAGCTGAACGGCTTTGCAGAGGAGATGACAGGAGGGCAGAAGGTCACCCGTGCATACGATATGCAGGAGGATGTCATACGCCGCTTTGACGAAAGGAACAGGGAGGCGACAGAAGCCTATGTCACCGCAGAGGACGCCGGCACGCTCATGGGTCCCTCGGTCAACTTTGTAAACAATCTTTCCCTCACGCTGGTAAGCGTGTTCGGAGGGCTAATGCTCATATCCGGCGGCATAGGACTGGGTCAGGTGTCGTCGTTCGTGCTGTACTCCCGAAAGTTCTCCGGCCCAATAAACGAAATAGCAAACATATTCGGGGAGCTGCAGTCGGCACTTGCCGCAGCAGAAAGGGTGTTCCGCCTTATGGATGCCGAGCCGGAGAAGCCCGATGCCCCCGATGCACACGAGTTGACCGAGGTTCGGGGAAATGTTGAGCTTCAAAACGTGCGCTTCGGCTACGACCCCGACATCGACATAATAAAGGGCATATCCTTTAGTGCCGAGAGCGGCAAGCTCATAGCCATAGTCGGGCCCACGGGCGCAGGCAAGACCACCATAATAAACCTGCTCATGCGCTTCTACGATGCAGGAGGGGGCAGCATAACCATCGATGGGCATGACATATGCGCCGTCACCCGTGCGAGTCTGCGCCGCTCCTATACCATGGTGCTACAGGACACATGGCTCTTCTCCGGCACGATATCCGAAAACATCGCCTATGCGGCGGACAACGCCTCCAGGGAGGAGGTCATCGCCGCAGCACAGGCGGCACATGCGCATGAATTCATATCCCGTCTGCCGGATGGCTACGACACGGTTCTCTCCGACAATGCGGCAAACATATCAAAGGGGCAAAAGCAGCTTTTGACGATAGCGCGGGCAATGCTTGTGGACTCGCATATGCTCATACTCGACGAGGCAACGAGCAATGTGGATACCCGTACAGAGGAGCGCATACAGGGTGCCATGCGGGAGCTTATGAAGGGCAAGACCTGCTTCGTGATAGCGCACAGGCTCTCCACCATACGCTCCGCAGATCTCATACTCGTGCTGGACGGGGGCAGGATAGTCGAGCGCGGCACGCATGATGAGCTGCTTTCCTCAGGCGGCCTGTACAGCAGGCTCTACTATTCCCAGTTCTCGGAGGAGTGAAATGTATCCACTAAGACCTGAGTTCAGGAGATATTCGGGGCTGCATCTGCCACTGCGTCCCGGGCTGCTGAGGATTGCAAACGCACTTATGCCCGTCATACAGAGTGGCAGAAGGCTAGACAAGCGTCTCACATCTGGGCCGGTAGACTTTGGGGAGTTCAAGGCCATGCTGCTGCGCCCGTGCGAGGGCGACGGAGGCAGGCTGCTCGTATACCTTCATGGCGGTGCGTTCCTGGTGAAGGCAGGGGCATATCAGAAGGATCTTGCACAGGAGTACGCCCTGCGAGGCGGCTGCTCGGTGCTGTTCGTGGACTATCGCCTTGCACCCAGGCACCGCTTCCCCACGCCCGTGCAGGACTGCTGTCGGGCATATCAGTGGGCACGGGAGCAGGGCTGTTCGACCGTAATGGTGGGGGGTGACAGCGCAGGCGGCAACCTTGCGCTTGCGGTGGCACGGTCAGCAATGGACGAAGGGAAGCCCCTCCCCGATGCACTCATGCTTATATACCCCGTTGTGGACAGCCGTATGCAGACCGACAGCATGAGACGGTTCACCGACACTCCGTTGTGGAACAGCCGCCTGAATGCAGGTGCGGTGGAGCTCTATGCCGATGAGTGCGACAGACACCATCCCCTGTTTTCTGCGCTCGAGGCAGGGAGCTTCAGTGGCTTTCCTCCCACATATATCGAAACTGCGGAGTTTGACTGTCTGCGGGACGAGGGACTCGAGCTTGCCGTACGCCTCAGGGAGGACGGCGTGCCTGTCACGCTTAACGAAACAAAGGGTACCATGCACGGCTATGATATTGCCGCACGGTCGCCCTATGTGCAAGAACAGGTGCAGAAGCGTATAGGCTTTTTGAGGGGTGTTTAATGCTTGGGCTCGGTGGCCGCACGCAGAGCCGCCCTGTCGCCCTCCGAGAGCACGCCAAGGCGATCCAATTCCATAACAAGCTCTGCTGCCGAAGCTCCGGCGGAACCGTCCAAAAGCTCCGCCGCAACTGAAGCGGCATACTTCGCCCGTGTGACTGCGGGGGTGTATGTAAAGCTGCGATCCCTCCTGCCGGCCATGTTAAGGAAGCCCTTGACGTGCAGACGGTTGACGAATGTCTGAATGGTCTGGTACGACCTGCCGCCTCCTATGAGGCACAGTATGTCTCTCACCGTCACGGGGGCATCAGCGCGCCATATGCACAGCATCACCTCAAGCTCCGACTGTGAAATACCCCTTTCCATAAAACCGACCGCTCCCAAATGATATCAAGCCCATATTACAATACCGCACATAAAAAAGCAATAGAGCCGTGCGGCGATTCGGGAGCCCATGAGGAATGAGATCAAATTTGTCAAGGCACACTTCTGCTAAGAATTATTATTTGCAATTTACAGACCCAAAGACCGCATGCTGATTGCTGAGATTTCATACGGAAACTCTGCGCTACTCGGTTCGTGAGCAGTACGGAGTTTGTGCGCTCATGTATTTCTGTTTTTAATACTATGCATGGACAATGGTTTGCTCAGTGATGTGCGAATCCAGATTTCGGTTCAAAAGCGCATAAATGAATTGCGCAATTATTTCGGTGTATTTGGCACATCATTAATTAGCCGTTCCTTGAACCAAGTAATAGTCACCGCCGCCAAGAAACGCCGAAAAAAGTTTGAGGTCGGCCTTGTCAAAGTGAAAATCATCTTTTGTTGAAACTTTCGCACCCGTAACGGCAAGGTTACAAACATCAAATATATGAATGCGATGAGTTTCTGTGCTATTTCTGTGCTATAGAGAATAAGAACCCGAGCAATCTCTGCGTTGCTGTATACATAAGTCAACAGTTTTTCGAGATATGGCAGGACGCCTTTCACCGTTGCAGGCAGCGAAGTAACATTCTGCGCTTTTTCAATAAACTCCATTTCAATATCGACAAGAACATCCTGCGGTAGATTGCAGTGGCGATAAGAGGCAGCCCTGTTGATCTCTGCTTTCTGACAAAGCTCTGTAATACTGATTTTTCCGATGTCCTTCTGCGACAAAGGCTCCGACAAAGCCTGTTTTAGCATTTTCTTTGAAACGGCCATTCTCTGTTTTTTCCATATTGTAACTCGGTAAAATTTTATGAATAAAGCAACAGTATCTTGGCATTTGTTGCACTCGTAGCGTTTTATAAAAATCTGATCGTTGTTAACGCGACAAATGTATGTTATGATCCCGGCGTGATCCGTGCGATCTGTCAACGCTGCGAAAAAATCTTTACATTTGCGGAAGGAGATGCAACCCGTGAAACAAAAGCTCGCAGGAATACTCTGTTGCATGCTCCAGGCAACCATAGGCATTTTTCTCTTGATTGACCCTGTTGGTTTTACAGCAGGTATCTTTACGGTGATGGGCGCCATATTGGTGATTATTGGTGTTATCGGCATTATCAGGTATTTCAGAACTCCCGTGGATGAAGCCTCAAAGGGTCAGCTTTTAACGAGAGGTCTTTTAACCGTATTAGTTGGCCTGCTTTGCGTGCTTGGCACAGACTGGCTTATCGTTATATTCCCAAGCATTACTGTTTTTTACGGCATTATTATGCTTGTGATTGGCGTATCTAAAATTCAGCTTGTCGCCGATACTATCCGCAGGAAAGAAAAGCGTTGGTTCTTGGGGATAGTCAGTACGATCATCACCCTTATATGTGCCGGTATGGTTATCATGAATCCCTTTAGCTCTACCGCTGCGCTGTGGATGTTTACGGGTATCTCTATTCTCGTTGATGCTGCTTTTGACCTGGTTGCAATATTCTTTATGAAAGAGCGACAAGAAGGATCTTTTGACGCTCCCATAGAGGAAGCCGATGGAGAAACCGCAGAATGAAGATGAAATGGAGAGCATGTTTTTAAGTAGCCGTTACCTTTTGACCGATTACGTTCCCGGTCAAGTTCAAAAACAAGCATCAGAATAGGAGCAAGAAAATGAACAGAACAATATGTTTGAGTAATAAGAATTTGCAGAAGCTTCGCAGAGTCGATCCCCGGCTCATGTCCTATAATGTGGAAATGACCGAGGTGACAGGCGGTACTTTTTGGAAAGCCTATACCCCCGAACAGATTGCAGGAAAAGAGCGATTTCCGTTTGCGGGCAATCTCAATGACTTCACCGCAATGGAAAACCTGATGCAGTATTATCCGCCTATCAACCTTTATGATGAAAAGCTCCGCAAACAAGCCAAAGCCCTTGGTCCGGCATGGGTGCGTGTATCAGGCACATGGGCAACAAAAACCTACTACGATTTTGATGGCACAACGGGAGGAAAAGCGCCGAACGGTTATGCAAGCGTGTTGACAAAAGAGCAATGGATAGGAGTTCTCGATTTTGTAAAATTCATCGGTGGCAAGCTGCTCATTTCCGTTAGCAACTGTTCAGGCGATCATCCGAATGGTGGGGAGCTTGATTTGACACAAACCAGAAAAATATTTGAGCTCAGCCATGCTTATGGCATTGATATTGATGCGGCAGAATTTATGAACGAGCCGAACATGCTGGAGATGTCAGGCGCACCCAAGGGTTATACGGCGGCGGATTTTGTTCGCGACCAGGATATTTTCAACGGATGGGTGCGTAAGAACTATCCGGGCTGTCTGCTTGTCGGGCCTTGTACTGTCGGCAGTTTCAGGATTGGCGAAGATACCGACACGCCCAGCGGCGGCATTGAAAATTTGATGGATATTTGTACTATCGACGAGCTGATGGACGGCGCAAAAGTGCCTCTTGATGTATTCAGTTATCACTACTACAATGGCGTTTCCGAGCGTGTGGCTTCCATGATGCCGCAGGGACACTGGGATGGCAACCTTGCCCATACCGATGCCTATCTTGCCGTTGCTCCGTCAAATGCAAAGCTCCATGCGACTTACCGTGACCGGTATGTTCCGAACGGTCAAATATGGGTGACAGAATCGGGCGACGCAGGGGGCGGCGGTAATACTTGGGCCTCCACTTACCTTGATGTATTCCGTACGCTTAATGAGCTCGGTAGTTTTGCACAGATCACGGACGGCATAATTTTCCACAATACCCTTGCTTCTTCCGATTATGGCTTCTTGAAGCACGGCACCTTTGAGCCTCGTCCCAACTATTTTGCGGTGCTTCTCTGGAATATGCTGATGGGTGAAACGGTGTATGCAACCGAGCAGGGCAAAGAGAATCTGCACATCTATTGCCACTCCCGCAAGGATGGCAATGATGGCTGCGTTTACCTCATTATCAATAATTCGTTGACCGATACAGTAGCGGCGGAGCTGCCTGACAAGGCGGAAATTTACTCGCTTTCCGCCCGGACGCTTCGTTCTCCGAGCATGAGGCTGAACGGAAACGAACTTTCCGATTTTAATGAAATCACAGCCATACAAAGCGAAGGCAAACTTCTATTGGCGCCGGCTACCTGCACTTTTGTTGTCTTGTAATGCATGGTTAAATGTTAAGCCTTGGTCGTGCCGGTCACCATAGGTGTCCTACAAGCGCTGTGAGGCGTTTTGTTCGTGGCGGGGGCCGCATGGCCTGCCGTGCCTCGTGAAGCCCTGTCGAATCAAGCTCTGCCGCCCGTTTTTGCAGCTCGGCATACTGCTTGAGAGCATTTCTGAGCTCGGCGGGCGGTGATATCCGTAGGGAATTGCATCCGCCGAAGAGGAACGGCCTTTTCGGAGCGCAGCTCCTCCAAATCCTCTGTCAGCTCCGCAATTCGCTTGGCAAGGTCACGGTGCTTCAGAACATGACTTAACGGCGTTTCTTTTTTCTCGGTCAACAGCGTCCTGCGCTCATTGTTTGCTGACTTTAATCGGTGATATCGGCATACGCCTCCATTTCATCACGGAACAGATTTAAGGACTGATTAATGCTGCGCTTGCCTCTTCCGATGTGCAAAAGCTGATATTTGAAAATAATCATATTTCCACGCAGCTTTTCCAATGCTCCTGCAATGGCGGTTACGATGTTCTTGACAGCCTGCATCAGCTTCTTGACCGTTGCTTTCAGCTCACGCAGCAGAGCGTTGTCAGCCTTGATCTGACGATTAATTTCACATCTGTCGGATATGATGAAGCCCCTTTCTCCGGCGCACGAGCAACTACACCCTCACGAATGGCTGGCTGGTCATCCAGACCTCGCTCAGTATGACTGCGGTGGTCAATACGGGCATCGTGACCGTATTGCTCCAAATAGCGGTTCTCATACCTCGCACCACGCGGCAAGCTGTTCTTCGCCGTCCTGACGCTCGGCGATGGGGTTCCGATTGCTTTTTTTCATGACATATGCTAAAATGGTACCATTCTTTGTAACGTCGGAGGTTCTTCTTCGGATGAGAATCGATGTAAGCCCCTGCTACGGCAGGCTGATGGACAATCAGCTCTATGACACGACGGTGATCGTAGTGGATGTGCTGCGTGCAACATCCTCCATAATCTGTGCATTGAACGGCGGAGCCGTAAAGGTGATCCCTGCGACCGATGCAGGCACTGCCGTGGCGATAGCCGGCAGGCTCGGCGGGCATGACTGTGTGCTCGGCGGCGAGCGTGGGGGCATAATGATAAACGGATTTGACATAGGCAACTCCCCAAAGGAGTATCTGGGCAGAGTAGTACGGGGCAAGACCGTCATAATCAGCACTACCAACGGCACGGGGGCGATACACAGCGTCCGCAGTGCGGACACGGTGCTGCTGGGTGCGATGATAAACCGCATGGCGGCGGCCAAGCTTGCAGCGGCACAGGCAAAGGACATACTTATAGTCTGCGCAGGCACGGAGGGGCAGCCCTCTGCCGATGACCTCGTTACGGCTGGCGCAATAATCTCCGCAATGCGGCAGTTTGCAACGCTGTCCGACATGTCGGATATGGCGATACTCTGCGAAAGGCTGTTCGAGGACTGGCAGCAGGGCACGCTTGACCTGTCGAGGACATTCCACTACTCACGCCTCATAAGGCTGGGGTTTGGTGAGGATGTCGAGTTCTGCCTCATGCCGGATACTACCTCCACCGTGCCGCAGTATAAAAACGGGGTGATCACCCCGGCAAATGTGATATAGAACGCTCCGCAGCAAAATATATGACGAATTTATCTTGACAGAGCCCCTCCCCGAGAGTATAATAACCCACGCTAAATGCGATGCGGTCGTGGCGGAATAGGCAGACGCGTACGTTTGAGGGGCGTATGGGAGACCGTATGGGTTCAAGTCCCATCGACCGCACCAGAAAACCGGCAAGCGCAGGTGCGCTTGCCGGTTTTCATGCTCGCTTCGACAGAATGCTCCCACCCGCACATTGGGTGGGCATAGTCCAGCCGGAGTTCTAAGCCAACCGCCTATACGCCAATATACTGTTTTTCCAGTGAGAGCACATAGCTCCTGTAAAGCCTATGTGCGCCACTCAAATCAGAAGCCTCGATCATGTCAACACAGGGACGCACCAGTTCGTCATAGATCTTCCTAAACGCATCCTCAGCATCGTCGCTCTGCCTTATCTTCTCTACTATTGCAGGGGCAACATGATAGTAGTGGTTTATCTCACACTTTCCGCAATCACGCTCGGATAGATACCCATCCCTGAAGCTGCGGAGCACGGTCAGCTCATGACAATCATCCGCAAGCCCATTGCTTCAACACAGGCAGATGTCAAGAAGCATCCGCTCGAATCGTTTCCCTTGTAGATGGAGCAGTCACGGTAATCGTAGTTCCTGCAATACTTGTAATAAATATCTTCGTTGACATCCTTGCCGCTTTTTCTGCAGGCATAGTGATGATTCCACCAATAATACGGACAGCTCATTGTATTTCTCCTTAATGTTATAATATTCTGACACATGTGTCATAGGGATCATGTGAATAGTAGCCTTTGATAAGCCGAACGCTCACCAAAACGCTCAATATGCTACAACCGCTGCTGCAAGAACTATGAAGCCAACGCCAAGTACGCAGCCCAGGATACCCAGGCCGACCTCGGTCGCCGGCATGCAAATAATCTCAGCCGCAATAAGTATTATCGCAAGAATAACCAAGGGCATCACGGGCTTTTTCCTGTGCAGATAGTCCAATGTCTTTTGAGCGGCGTAATAGCTCTTCTCAAGCTCAAAAACCTGCTGATAGTAGGGAATATCCTTATCCCTCTGAAAGGTAACGCTGAAGCAGTTCGTAGTCTCCCCGATCTGAATCAGGTACCCCCTCTAATTTCCTTCAAGGTATCAATAGCCATCATGGCAATGCTTACAATCTGCACAGGTGCTCATTGATCATTCCTCCTTTCTACTATTATCCATTCTTGCCTATTTCAACCATTTAGCTCCTCAGACCCAATATCCGACAAGTAGCCAGACATGGTGTCAGTACAAACATACATTTGCAGGCAGTGCCGTCTTGGAATTCATTTATTCTTAATTCTGATGTGATTTTTTAGCGGCTTCTTCTATTGCCTCCAGGAGGTTTACATAACTATCTCGGAACGCATTCTCCATAGACATTCTTTTGCTTACCTTTTTACCGAGGACACCGAAAAATGCTAATCCAATCACCCCTATGAGGATCGGAATGATCCATTCACCAGACGTTAATCCATAGACAACTACTATTGCTATTTAAACTAAGCTTGCTATGATGAGTGCCAGGTTCCGTCGACGGGTTCCTTTGTTGTATTTCGTACAACTCCTTTCTATCTCATTGGCCAAGGTAATGGCTCGGTTGACATCACCTTCCTCTATTGCCCTAAAAGCGGCCTTTACATCTGATTCCCACCCTTGGAGTTTCAGATCGGCCAAAAAACCATACTCACTACTCATTTCTAATACCCCCTATTGCTATTAATATTTGTCCTTTAAGTTCTTTGCAGTTGTACTGCATGCCCTGCGTTGGTGTTATTGCAATTTCAGTCTTTTTAGATAAACATCCCCTCCTAACGGTACTTCGAATAAGTCCAATATTACAATACCATATTTTGCATGAACATCGATTGTTTCTTGTAATTTACGGGGTGATACCT
Organism: uncultured Clostridia bacterium; assembly: GCA_944336475.1. Lineage (GTDB taxonomy): Bacteria > Bacillota > Clostridia > Christensenellales > CAG-138 > CALVLD01. The sequence goes on along the minus strand of CALVLD010000014.1, from coordinate 26,842 downwards.
TTTCCGCTTTTGTTTCAGGCCGTGCCATTATATTTTACTCCCTGTTTGTTTCATCATATTTTGAACACTGAGAATAAATATAACTCATATGAGTTAATATAATAAATTATCCGCTGATTGTCAACTTAAAAGAGGTAATATCATCAAATATATTGTGATGCTTCTTGGGCAAAATACCCTGTAGTCAATATTCTATATAGCCGTACCAGCGGCCGTCATACTCAATCAGCACTGCTTATGCATGGTGCTCGCTGCTGTCATCACCGATATGGGAGAATACCTTGCATGGCGTCAGGCTCCGAGCTTTGAGAGCGTTGGATCGCATCCCCACATAAGATGCCGCCTACAGCACGGTCAATAAAGGGCTGGCATATGGAAAAAACGCAGACAGCTTTGCTGAACATGATGATGCTCCGGCCTGCCTTGTGCCATGATTTGTACGGCAATATTAAAATATTACTCATTCGGAGCATCAATAGTATGGCTTTGGGCAAAAGTAAACCCAAAAGAGGTAACGATTTTAGGCTGAATCCCTTAATATTTATGTGCGAAACTATTATTGGGAGGGATTCTGGATCAGTATCGGCAGTGCAATAAATAACCGCTTGCATGAGCTGTGCCGAGACAGGGGCATCACCATCAATAAGCTTGCCACCATATCCGGCATAACCCAATCGACGCTCAGCAACATCACAAGCGGCAGGAATAACAGCATGACTATAGTCACGGTGAAGAAGATATGCGACGGCCTTGGCATCAGCCTCAGGGATTTTTTTGATTCGCCCCTGTTTGACGAGCTCGATCAGGAGGTTCGGTAGGCTCGCCTGCACATAGGCGATGCTTTACGGGCGTGCAGTTCGTGCGGCTTAAATTTGAGCGTTTGCTGCCGCACGCATTGCAATTCCGTTCGTTTTATATTATAATTCAGATGCAATATCGTTTCGTCACCTGCCGCCCACCCCCATGGGGAGGGCAGTGGGCGTCTGTGCGTTCAAACAATTTCGGAGGGGAAAGTGGAGAAGGAATATCTGCTTGATATATTGAAAAACAGCTCGGAATACGAACGTCTGCTGACCGCCCTTGCCGACGGAGAGGGCCCGGCAAGCGTGTTCGGTCTTGGAGAGGCGCACCGCCTTCACGCCGCTGCGGCTCTGTACTCCGACATTGGGGGCACAGTGCTGTTTGTCGCACCCTCGGCTGCAGCAGCCATGCGCATCCATGAGGAGATGCTCCATTACCTACCCGAGGCACAGCTGTTCCCTGCACGGGAGATGCCCCTCAACATACGGCGATACACCGAATCCTCAGAGATAACCGCAAAGCGGCTCTCCTGCATCATGCGGCTCGTGAACGGGGAGAGGACGTTCATAGTTACATCCACAGAGGCGCTCATGCAGCGCATGGCTCCGCCCGAGCTGCTTGCGGATTCCACCCACACCGTGCGCATAGGCATGCGTGTGATGCCCGACGCTTTGCTTAAACGCTTCATTGACTCAGGCTATGTTAGGGAGGACATGGTCGAGGGCAGGGGGCAGGTGACGCTTAGAGGCGGCTATATCGACATATTCCCAGTGACGGCGAGCAACCCCATCCGAATCGAGTTCTTTGATGACGAGGTGGATACCATCCGTGTGTTTGACGCACTGACCCAACGCTCCACGGAGAACGTAAATATTACCGTTATACCTCCTGCGACGGAATTACCGCTCAATGCGGAGCTGCGCCGCAGAGGCATTGCGGCGCTTCGCAACAAGCCCAACTTTGCCGAGGAGACGGAGGTGCTGCGAGCCGGCGGCACGCCCGAGGGCGTCCTTCAGCTTCTGCCCGTGTTCTGCAGGGAGGAGATCTCCCTTCGAAACTATCTGCCCAAGGATGCCGTAATATTTATAGACGAGCCCTCCCGCATGGAGGAGAGCGGCAAGCTCGCATACGATAGCTTCCTCGAGGGGCTCTCCGCCGTGATACAGTCCGGCTCGGGGCACGAGGCGCAGGCAGGTCTTATGCATTCGCCGCTCAACACCATAACCGCACTCGATACCCCACGCACGGCGATGCTGTTCTCCTTGACAAGGAGCTACGGTCTAATAAAGCCTCGTCTGCTGTTTCGCTTTGAGACCCGTCCCGTATCGCGCTACATGGGCAGGGGCGAGCTGCTCCGTGACGATATAGCGCTCTGGCGGCACAAGGGCTACACGGTGCTCCTCTTTGCAGGCAGACATATGCAAAGGCTCAGGGACGCCCTGTCGGATCTGGGTATGGACATACCTGCCGTGGATTCACTCACACGCAGCATCGTGCCGAAGGAGCTGCTGATAGTCGGCGAGGCGCTGCCCATGGGGTTTGAGTACCCCGAGCTGAAGCTCGCCGTTGTATCCGAATATGAGATATACGGCACGGAAACCCGTGTGGCAAAGAGCTCCGGCAAAAAGCGTCCCATGCTTGCATTTGCAGAGCTTGAAGTGGGCGATCTCGTTGTACACGAGGCGCACGGCATAGGCAGGTTTGCAGGCGTCACGACACTTACCGTGGACGGGCGCAGCCGCGATTACATAGAGCTTGCCTATCTTGCAGGCGACAAGCTCTACATACCCACCGATCAGCTCGACCGTGTGCAAAAGTACATAGGCGGCGACGAGGGCAAACAAAAGCTCTCACGCCTCGGCTCGGGCGAGTGGCAGAGGACGGTCGCGCGCACCCGTGAGAGCGCACGCAAGCTGGCGTTCGATCTGGTAAAGCTCTATGGCGACAGGAGCAGGATGAAGGGCTATGCCTTCTCACCAGACGGCGAGTGGCAGGCAAGGCTGGAGGCCGGCTTCCCACACACTGAGACCCCAGATCAGCTCACGAGCATAGCCGAGATAAAGGCCGATATGGAGAGCGAACGCATAATGGATCGCCTCCTCTGCGGCGACGTCGGCTATGGCAAGACGGAGGTAGCCCTCCGTGCGGCGTTCAAATGCGCAATGGACGGCAAGCAGTGCGCCGTGCTCGTACCCACCACGATACTTGCCCAGCAGCATTTCAACACCTTCTCATCTCGCTTTGCAGGCTTCCCCGTGACGGTGGAGATGCTCTCCCGATTCAAGTCCCCTGCGGATCAGGCAAGCATAAAAAAGCGTCTGGCCGACGGCATGATAGACGTGATAATAGGCACTCACAGCATACTTGCCGAGGGCGTAAAGTTCCGTGACCTGGGGCTTTTGATAGTTGATGAGGAGCAGCGCTTCGGCGTCAACCATAAGGAGAGGATAAAGGAGCTGAAACGCACTATAGATGTGCTAACGCTTTCGGCAACGCCCATTCCTCGCACGCTGCACATGAGCCTTGCAGGCATAAGGGACATGAGCGTTATCGAAACCCCGCCGGAGGAACGCTATCCCGTTCAGACATATGTCTGTGAATACAACGATGCAGCCATACGGGAGGCGATACTCAAGGAGATCGCCCGAGGCGGCCAAGTGTACTTCGTGTATAACATTGTCAAGACCATGGAGCTTTTTGCCCAAGCCCTGCAGGAGCTTGTGCCGGAGGCAAGGGTGGCGTATGCCCACGGTCAGATGAACGAGCGTCAGCTTGAGAGGACGATGCTTGACTTCCTTGAGGGCAAGTACGACGTTCTGCTGTGCAGCACCATAATCGAATCCGGCCTTGATATCGCCAATGTCAACACCATGATAGTCTACGACGCGGACAGAATGGGGCTGTCACAGCTCTATCAGCTCCGTGGGCGAGTCGGCAGGGGCGCAAGACTCGGCTATGCCTATCTTACGTTCCGCAGGGACAAGGTGCTGACGGAGATAGCGGAAAAACGCCTCAATGCCATAAGGGAGTTCACCCAGTTCGGCGCAGGCTTCAAGGTCGCCATGCGTGACCTTGAGATACGGGGCGCAGGCGATGTGCTCGGTGCGGAGCAGAGCGGACATATGGCGGAGGTCGGCTATGAGATGTACTGCAAGCTGATAGACGCCGCCATCCGTGAGGTCAAGCACGAGCCCGTCAAGCGTGAGCTCGACACCGCAATGGAGATACCCATAGATGCCCACATACCGCCCAAGTACATCCCCCGTGAGCGTGGCAGGATAGCCATGTACAAGCGCATTGCGGCAATTACCGATCTGGAATCCATGAGGGATGTACAGGACGAGCTGATAGACCGCTATGGCGACATACCCAAGCCCGTGCAGAATCTGCTCGACATATCGCTATACAAGGCCCGTGCGGAGGCGGCGGGCATAGCATCGATCACCGTGAGGGCGGGTGAAGCAAGGCTCATATTCGTGAACGACGCCCCCATATCGCCGGAAAGCTTCTTTGCCGTGATCAGCGGCATAGAGGGCGCAAGAATGGTGCAAAAAACCTCCGGCGCAGACACATCCCCGGCGCTGGTGATAACACGCAGGAACAGATCGCAGGAGGAGATGTTTGCCACCGTCAAGGATGCGGTGAATGATATTCTCAAATGCGTCAGCTGAGAATTCAGGGCGTTTCGGTGTCTATCGGCTCATCGATGGGCTCATCGCAGTCGGGGTCGTAATCCTGGGGAATCTCTGTGGGCAGCGGCTCGCCTATCACGCGGCTCATGGGCTTGCCGTTTATGCGTAGGCTCAGCACGCCGTCGAGCACCCTGTACATATTGTAGGTGTGCATGACCTTGAAGTACCATATGTCGTCCACCTTTGAGGGGTCTGCGAATATGGGCAGTATGTCGCCCTCGCAATATGTGCCGTAACACATCTGGCCGTCGCCGTCGTCATACATCTGTATTCGGTAGCCGTAGTAGCCGGTGGGCGTGGTCTCGTCATCCACTGTTGCATACTCCATGCGCATGTATTGCAATGCGTAGCCGCCGTCTATCCTGACCCAGTCCACATAGCGGTCGACGACGCCGCCTACCGTGACGGATATGAGTCCGGAATCCGTGGGCTCATCATACAGTGCAACGAGCTCACAGGAGACGCCGCCATTTGTGGCTGCAACCATACGGGAGCCGTCTTCCTTGTCGACAAACACGGGGTTGGAATAGCCTGCGGACAGGAGAGCGCCGATGAAGGCATCGTCATCCCTGCCGAACTCGGCAAAGAGATCGAAAAGATCGTCGCCGTAGATAAAATCAAGCATCCAGTATAGCCCTGCCGCGAAGGAGGGATCCTCCTCCATTGCGGAGTAAAGCTTGTTGAAGTAATCGTTCTTAACCATGCGCATACGCACCATGCACCGAGCAAAGCAGTACTCCTCGGGGCCCGGCGTGGGCACGGATGTGGGCGAAGGCGTGGGCGTTGCCGTGGGCTTGGGAGTCGCCGTGTCTATGGCAACGGGGTTCCCAACGTCCCCTGCGCAGGCTACAAGAGAAAAGCAGAGGGCGACAACGAGCACAATCGTTATAAGCCGCTGCAGGCTTTTGAAATGGTTAGCGTTTTCCATACCGTGATTATAGCATATGCGCTGCACCGTGGCAACCCCGATAACGCTTGACCGTGGGGTGATAAAATGCTAAAATGGCACATATTCATTCATAAAAGGAATTATTCTTTATGCTGTATGACTGTGCCGTGGCAAAGTGCCGCTCATATTCCGAGGAGGATGTGTCCCGTGCGTTTGACGACATACTGCCCCCCGTGGGCGGGCTCGACTGGGTAAAAAAGGGAATGCGCATAGTGATAAAGCCGAATCTGGTCTCTGCAATGAGGCCGGATGCGGCCGCCACCACTCATCCTGCACTGCTGAAGGAGCTCTGCCGCAGGCTTACCGAGCGTGGCGCCACAGTGCTGATAGGCGATAGCCCGGGAGGGTTCTTCACCGTTGCCGCCATGAACGCCGTCTATTCGGCAACGGGGCTCAACGAGCTGGAGCGTGACGGCGTTGCGCTCAACCGCAATGTGGATTATCACACCGTTGATATAGACGGTCAGGTGATGAAAAAGCTCACCTACACCAACTATCTGGACGAGGCGGATGCCATCATCGACTTTGCCAAGCTCAAATCCCACGGCATGGTGGGCATGAGCGGCGCTGTAAAAAACCTGTTCGGCGTCATTCCCGGGCTGATGAAGCCGGAGACGCATTATGTTTATCCTGATGTCAGCGATTTCTGCAATATGCTCATCGACATAAACGAGCATTTCAAGCCACGGCTCACGCTTATCGATGCCGTAGTCGGCATGGAGGGAAACGGCCCCACTGCAGGCACCCCTCGGAGGATAGGGGCACTCATAGCCGCAAGGACAACGTATCACGCCGATGCTGTGGGCGCAAGGCTGATAGGCATGGCTCCCGAAGGCGTGCCCACAATAGTTGAGGCAGCCAAACGCAGCCTTTCCCCCATGAATGTGGAAGATATCAAGCTCTGCGGCAGCTTAGAGGGCTTGATAGTCGGCGACTTCAAGACCGTGCCGAGAAAGAGCATACGCTTCCTGCAGGGCACGAAGTTCAGATTTGTACAGAAGGTGATCGCCGACTGCCTCACGCACAAGCCCCGTCCCGTGAACAAACTCTGCATGGGCTGCGGCAAGTGCGAAAGGCTATGCCCGGCGCACGCCATAGAGATGCGGCATGGCCATCCGCATATCGACCGAAAAAAGTGCATACGATGCTTCTGCTGTCAGGAGTTCTGTCCCAAGGCGGCGATGATAGTCTCCCGCCCTCTGGTGATGCGTGCGCTGCAAAGGACAAAATAGACGAAATTCTATTGGGTGTTGAGGATGCTTTTCTACTAAAAAGCACCTACAAAATGAAGATACGCCCGACCGCAAACAAATATCAAACCCAAAGCCCGAACCTGCGCTGCAAGCTCGGGCTTAAAAGCGGCGTTCGGGTCTGCTCCCCGGCAGACTTCACCGAGAGATGCAATTCCTCGCAGGGGTCTTAGGGGACTGAGTCCCATAAGGCACGAAGAAATTTAACGCCATGAAGTTATTCCTCCCCCGCAGGCTTTTTCTTGGCCTTGCGCTTTGCGGAGAGCTTTGAGGTCAGGTTGAGCAGATATATGCAAACCATGATTATAACTATGACGATGAAAACGCCCAGCATACCCTTGCCGGCATAGGGAAGGGCCTCCATGAACGTATCGGGAGTAAAAAAGGACATCAAAGTAAGCATAGCCGTTAACCTCCGAAGAATGTGAGAATGAGTCCGCCAGCAATCACCGAAGCAATCTGACCGGACACGTTAGCGCCCGCCGCATGCATCAGCAGGAAGTTGGAGGAATCCTCCTTTAAGCCCATCTTATGCACGACACGGGATGACATCGGGAATGCCGATATGCCGGCTGCGCCTATCATGGGGTTGACCTTCTTCTTGCTGAAGAGGTTCAACACCTTTGCAAACAGCACGCCTCCTGCGGTATCGAATATGAATGCGAAAAGGCCAAGGCCGAGTATCATAAGCGTCTCGACATTAAGGAATTGATCCGCAGTCATCTTTGCCGCAATGGAGATGCCGAGGAATATAGTAACAAGGTTTGCGAGCACCTTCTGAGCCGTCTCGGAGAGGGAGTTCAAAACGCCGCATTCGCGTATCAGGTTGCCGAACATGAGGAAGCCTATGAGAGAGGCGGAGTTGGGCGCAAGTATGCCCGCTATCATGGTGACAAGTATGGGGAAGAGTATGCGCGTGGTAGCGGATACATCGCCACGGGTGTACTCCATGCGGATAAGCCGCTCCTTTTTGGTGGTAAGCAGCTTGATTATGGGCGGCTGGATAATGGGCACCAGCGCCATGTAGGAGTATGCGGCAACGGTGATAGCGCCGATGTACTGGGAGTTGAACGCATTCGCCACGAAAATTGATGTCGGGCCATCTGCGGCGCCGATGACAGCTATCGCCGCAGCCTCTATGAGGGGGAAGCCGATCAGCGACGCCATGCACATCGTGAAGAATATGCCGAACTGCGCCGCCGCACCGAAGAGCATCAGCTTGGGGTTGGTGAGAAGCGGTCCAAAGTCGATCATAGCGCCTATGCCTATGAACAGCACCAGGGGGAACAGTTCGTTTGCAATGCCGCTGTTGAACAGGAGCTGGATTATACCCTCCTCACCGCCCATGTTGATAACGGTGCTCAACGGCAGATTTACAAGTATTGCGCCGAAGCCCATGGGCAGCAACAGAGACGGCTCCATATCATGCTTTATAGCAAGATATACGAGAGCTGCGCCGATGATCCACATGACGACCTCACCCCAGCCGATCTCAAGCACATTTCCGAATAATTCAGACATACGATTTCCTTTCAGCGAGCTTACTGAGGGCAAAGTTTTCCTCCGTCCCCAGTCTATTATAATGGGCAAAAGCCGGACTGTCAATCTGCCCGACGATAAACATTTGAGGATATTATCGCATAACCCGATTGCGCTATCTCATACATTGCCCATGCGGTCACGCCCCTGCGGGAGAGCATATCGCACGCCGTATCCGCCTTTGACATGTCAAGCCGTATCGCCATGCCGCAGCTTGCGCTTATTTCGCGCAAAACGGGGCAGACCCTTCCGCCTATTGCGGCAAGTATCGGCTCGGCCGCAAGGGCCTGATGCGTTGAATCGAATGCAACAAGCGCGTAGCGTATCAAAGCGTTATCACCTTTGCCGCACGCTTCATTGCGCCCAAAATATCATACATATTGCTGACCGTGCCTATGCGCAGCTTTTCCTTGAGCCCGTAGAAGTCGAGACATGTGCCGCAGACGAGCACCTCGCAGCCCCGTTCGACAAGCCTGTTTATAGATGCTATGACCTGCTCATCCTCGCCGGCAGGAAGGAATACGCCGGAGTTCATAAACAGCACGGAGGCAGGGACGTCCTCTCCCTCCGAGAGGGCGTACAGAGCCATGCGCAGGAGATTTCCGCCCAATGTCGCATTCCCTTCGCCAACATAATTCTTGCCGATAAACACCGCATAGCCGCAGCCGCAGTACACTGGCGCGGCCGGTGCGGCCTCCGTAACCGGGGCGTTTTCCCCGAGGGAGAGAACAAGCGTGAACTCCCCCTCGCCCGATGTGACGTTCACGGAATAGCCCGAGGAGTTTGCGAGCCTCGTGAGATTCTGTACCGCAATGTCGTTGTCGACGACTATTGTCACGACCGCATTGCCCTCATCAATGGCCTTCTTTGCCATTATAACGGGAAGCGGACACTGCTTGCCCTTGGCGTCAATAAACATGAGTACCTCCTGATTATCAGCGAACGCTCAATATTATGCCCGTATTTGCGGAAAGGCAAATAAGCAGACAGCCCCCGCAGGCATAGCCGTGCAGGGGGTTGAGCGCCTTTGTCACTTCTGTCCGACAAGCTCCTTGAACTCGTCGATGCGCTTGCGGTAGGAGGCAAGGCTCATGCGCCAGAACTCCTTGTCGGTGAGGTCAATACCTGCGATGATTGCCGCATCCTCAACGCTCGTCACCGGGGTAGCGTTCAGAAGCTTCTTATACTTGGGAATGAATGCCTCACCCTCCTCCAGATACCTGGTGTACAGGCCGCGGGCGAACAGACCGCCAAAGGCATACGGGAAGTTGTAGAAGGAAAGGCCGCTGCTGTAATAATGCCCCTTGCAGACCCACATGTAGGGGTGCAGGAAGTTGTGATCCAGCCCGTTGCCGTATGCCTTGCGCTGTGCGTCGAGCATCATCTCACACAGCGTGTCGGGAAACATGTATGTGCTCGGACGGTTTTCAAACACGGCGGTCTCAAACAGGTAACGGGAGTAGATGTCGCAGATTATCTGCGTGGTGTCCATGAGCTGGCTCTCTATGAGGGCGAGCTTTACCTGTGGATCGTCGGCAGCGGCGATGGCGGCATCCATAATGACATGCTCGTTGAATGTGGATGCAGTCTCTGCAACGGGCATGGAGTAATCGCTGTTGAGCAGCCTGTGATCCTCGATGTTGAGGTTGTGGAAGGCGTGGCCAAGCTCGTGAGCAAGCGTGACTATATCGCTGAAGGAGCCGTCATAGTTGGTGAGTATGCGGCTCTGATGCAGGAAGGGCATGCCTGCGCAGTATGCGCCGCCGACCTTGCCCTCATGCGGATAGAAGTCTATCCATGCCTCATCAAACGCACGCTTCACCATGTCGTGCAGATCCTTGTCGAAGCCTGCGAATATGCCGAGCAGATAATCCCTTGCCTCCTCGGTGGTATAGGTCTTGTCGTTCTTGCCCATGGGGGCGAACATATCGTACCAGGGGCAGCCGTTCTCATGCCCGAGGGCTTTGCCCTTGGCGGCAAGGTACTCATGAAACTGGGGCATGAACTCGTTCATGGCCTCGAGGAGGGCGTCGAGCGTCTCACGCTTCATACGGGCATTGTGGAGGGTCTGCGCAAGGGGGGACTCAAACCCGCGCAGACGGCACTCGTTTATGACCTGGAGCTTTATGTTGTTGAGAGCGGCGGCGACGGGGGTCTTGATCTTGTCATAGCAGGCAAGCTCGGCCTCGTAAGCCTCCCTGCGGGTATCGGCGTCGGGGTCATACGCCTTATTACGAATTGCAGGCAGGTTCATCTTCTCCCCACGAAGCTCCGCCATCACGGAGGAGGTCAGTGCGGATTGCAGATCGCTCCATGCCGAGCCGCCGGAGATGTTGTAAAGGGACATGACCTCCTCAACATCCTCGCCAAGGGTGTACCTGCTGTCATCCGCCATGGTACGGAGCATATAGCCGTATTCAGTGAGGAATTCGTCGGATGCGATGACCTCGTCCAAATCCTCAACGCCTGCAACATACTTCTTAAAGGCGGTCTGAGCCTTTGTGGTGGCGCTCATAAGTCCCATCAGCTGCCCCATGTACGAGGCGGCCTGGGGGTCGGCAGTGTTGCAGCTCTGCTTGAAGTTGCAAAACATTATGAGACGCATGAATACAAGGGTGACATCCTCGGTGATGTGCAGCCCCTCGGATATAGTATCCACAGGGGACTTGGTGCCGAGCGTGGCGGCGTAGTCGTTCATACGCTTGCACTCCTCGGCGACCTTGGCAAGATCCTGCGCAAACTTCGGGTCGTCGTAGCCCAAATACAGTACATCAAGTGACCATTCTTTGTTCATATCATACCTCCGGATCCGCATGAGCGGTAATTAACTCCGTCATTATATCAAATGCCAAACGATTTGTCACGGCATTTATGAACAAAACTTGACCGTTGCGACACCGCCGTTGCAAAACACATGGGCGTATGTTAGTATGTATATACTTCACTAAAAGGAGGTAATTTATGAAGCTCAAAAGAACGCTTGCCCTTTTTGGGGCAATGCTCATGCTTGCTGTACCTTCTGCCGCATCTGCAAACTCCGCACAGAGATACTGGCAGGGCGGCGACACAACGGGAGCACTGCTCACGGAAGATTGCCCCCTGGTGGTGGACAGGGAGGTGCTGACATTCGACATACGGGAGTTCCCCAATATCCATGCCTCCTCCGAGGGGCTTGATACCTACTCCGGCAGCGTCGCTGCCGAGTACACATTTCTCAACCCGACCGATCAAACCGTGACGGCAAAGCTCGTGTTCCCGTTTGGGTCGTTGCCCGGTTATGCGGATACCACCGCCACCGAATGCTACGGCGTGACTGTGGATGGCGAGGAGGTGGAGGTCACATTCCGCCACACCCTGTTCGAGCCATATGACGACTTTGAGCTTGAGAGAGATCTGAACCGTCTTGGCGATGAATTCATGGCGCAGGGCTTCTTTACCTCCCCCGATATGCCCGTTTGGCGCTATGAATGGGTGATAGACAGCGTAGATACCGAAGCCTACCCTGCCGCAAGAGCGGCATTAGACATTGCTTCCGTGGGGGGCGATGCGCGCATATTTATCGTGGGGCAGACGGGCTTCCGCCACGACCGCATATTCGTCGGCGCAGACGAGGGACAGACGCTCACGGTCTATGTTTTTGGCTCCGACTTTGCTGAGCTTCCCGAGTGGAAGCTCTATCAGGACGGCGGCGTGGAGGACGGTGAGGAGATCGACGGCAGTATATCTCAGACGACTGTCGAGATAACAACGCTCCGGGACGTTGCTCTCTCCGCATACGATGCCGGCTCGGGCGTGTCCGAAACGGATTGGTACAACGCCGTGGTAGCGTCCCTTGTAGAAGCGGAGATAGCCGACACCTGCGTACTGGATGTTCACAGCGCAGTGGCTTTCGACGTCAGCGGCCGCCTTATGAATTGGTATGAGTATGACCTCACCGTCGGAGCCGGAGAGACGGTGATAAACACCGTCACCGCACCCATATACCCCTCCGTCGACGAGGGCTATGACCCTGCTGTCTACACATATGAATACCTGCTCTCACCGGCATCCTGCTGGGCTGAGTTCAGGCACCTGACGGTCAACATAAACACCCCGTTCTACATGACGGAGTGTGTGTTCGACGGCTTTACAAGCACTGAAACGGGCTACACAATGAGCTTCTACGGCCTGCCCTCGGGCGAATTGGAGTTTGATCTCTGTGCCGATGAGGATCCCCGGCTCGACAGGAGCATTATCGCCAATAACATACTGTTCTACCTGTCCATAATAGGAGTGGTGCTGCTGATAGCTGCGCCGATAGTGATAACGATAGTAATAGTACTGGCAGTAATCCGCAAAAAGAACAAAAAACAGCACACCGACGAGCAATAAGCTCCGACAAACCCCACGAGGAGCCTCCACTGTGCAAAGATGGCCGGCACAGCACAGCCGTACCAGGAGCCTCCCTTTACACAAGGGAGGCTCCTGGCGTGGGTGCGCCATGCTATCTCTTTAATACATGGGGCTTGCGTTATTGTCGGCAATTAAAAAGCATCTTATCAACATTCCAAACTGCTATTAACCAACGTTACTCTACAGTCCCTCCGTCACGGCTGCGCCCTGCCGCCTCCCTTTTGCGGCGTTGCGCTGACGGCTCCCGTTTACACAAGGGAGCCTTGGGGGCGTTGCACTGACGGCGCCCGTTGCACAAGGGATGCTTGGGGGTACGCTGTTCATGCAAAAGCCTTTTTCGGGGAAGTGGTGCGATAGTTTCTCTCCAATCCCTTGGTCAAAGCTCCGCTTTGACGGCTCCCATTTACACAAGGGAGCCTTGAGGGCGTTGCGCTGACGGCTCCCTTTGCACAAGGGAGCCAAAACCGCCAACAGACCCATTTGAGCGCCAGTTTCTGCGGGCTTTATTATTCATCGGCTCTCCCGCAGGCTGCTGCAAGGCTCACTCGTCAAAGCCGTCCTTATCGGGGGTCAAAGGCTCGCTCACTGCGGAGTTGGAGTTCATGAACGAGCGGAGCTTGGCATCTATCTCGGCGGCTATCTCGGGATTGTCCTTAAGAAACTGACGGGCATTCTCCCTGCCCTGACCCATACGCATATCGCCGTAGGAGTACCATGCGCCCGTCTTGCTTATGACCTTGTTGGCCACGCCCATGTCGAGCAGTGAGCCCTCCTTCGATATGCCCTCGCCGTAGATTATGTCGCACTCTGCGATGCGGAAGGGAGGAGAAACCTTGTTTTTTACGACCTTTATGCGCGTACGATTGCCTATGGTGGCGCTGCCCTGCTTGAGGGCGTCCACCCTCCGCACATCCAGACGCACGGATGCAAAGAACTTCAGCGCACGGCCGCCCGTGGTCGTCTCGGGATTGCCGTAAACCACGCCGACCTTTTCACGGAGCTGATTTATGAATATCACGCAGGTGTTGGATTTGCCCACAACGCCCGCCAGCTTACGCAGGGCCTGCGACATAAGCCTTGCCTGCAGACCAACGTGGGAATCGCCCATGTCCCCCTCCAGCTCGGCCTTGGGGACGAGCGCCGCAACGGAGTCAATGACGATTATATCGATGGCGCCGCTCCTCACGAGGGTATCGGCAATCTCAAGCGCCTGCTCACCGTCATCGGGCTGGGACACGAACAGACCGTTCATGCTGACTCCCAGCCGCTCCGCATACACCGGATCAAGGGCATGCTCGGCATCGATAAACACGGCAAGGCCGCCCAACTTCTGCGCCTCCGCTATCATGTGGAGGGCGAGCGTCGTCTTACCGGAGGACTCGGGCCCGTATATCTCGATTATTCTGCCGCGAGGTATGCCGCCAACGCCGAGGGCATTGTCAAGCTCTATGCAGCCCGTTGGGATGACGGACACGGCGATGCGGCCTGCATCATCGCCCATCTTCATTATGGCACCCTTGCCAAACTGCTTCTCAATCTGAGTAAAGGCAAGATCCAACGCTTTTTCCTTATCCATGCAAAACCCCCTGAAAATATAAACTGTCACTCGGTTTATTGTAGCACAAAACCCTCGACTACGCAAGGTGTGATAGCTCTCGGAGGAGCATCAGCGCGGCATACGCCGCCGTCTCACGAACGTCAGTCCTGTCGCCGGAAAGATGAAGCTCCCCGGAGACAACGCCGGCTTCACACGCACCGGCAATGTAGACCAGCCCTGCAGGACGGCCGAACTCATCCCCGCCGGGGCCCGCAAGCCCCGTTGTGGCAACGGTGATATCCGCACCCGATGTGAAGCGGCAGCCCATCGCCATGGCCTCTGCGGTCTCACGGCTTACGGCGGTGTGCATGGCTATCACCGCAGGGTCGACGCCGAGCCGCCGTATCTTTGCGGCATCGGTATATGTTACGACACCCTCTATGAACCAACGTGAGCTCCCTGCCACACGCACTATCTCGGAGGCAACCAGCCCACCCGTCAGACTCTCCGCAACGGCCGCAGTCCTGCCTCTTTGGAGCAGATGCGCCGCAATATCCTGAACAACTGAGGAAAAATCGAAGCTGCTCATATCACTTCATCGAAAAAAGCTCACGGTTGCGAACTATGTAATCCACACCGGAGACTATGGTCATTATAACTGACGCCGCCATCAGTATGAAGTCAACGGGCACGTGGATGTGTGCAAACAGCGAACCGCCTATCAGCACCGTGGGTATCGCTATGCTCTGCAGCGTGGTCTTAATCTTGCCGAGCACGCCTGCCGCCATGACCCTGCCCTTGCTTGCGGCAACCATGCGCATTCCGCTCACGGTGAACTCCCTGGCGAGCGTTATCACGGTGAACACAGGCATGAGGAAGTCCCACACGCTCATGAGCCCACGGCCTATGAGCATCACCATGGCGGCTGCCGTAAGGAGCTTGTCCGCAATGGGATCCATCAGCTTGCCAAAGTCCGTCACGCACCTGCGTGAGCGGGCGATATGCCCATCGAGCAAGTCGGTTATGTAGGCGAGTATGAACAGCACGCCTGCAATTATATGGTTGATCTGGAATGCTGCCCCCAGCAGTGTAAAGCTGCCCATGGGGATGTAGAACGCCGCAATAAAAAAGGGTATTGCCGCCATTCTGGCAATGGTCAGTTTGTTGGGAAGATTCATAGGTTTATAAGTCCTTTCGATTACTTATCATATGAGTTCTGCATCAAGATCATAGCTGCCTGCGCCGGTTATCCGCACACGGACATACTCACCCGGCGTGAGCCTGCGCCTGCCCATATGCACGCGGATCGCCCCATCCACCTCGGCGGCCTCCGCATATGAGCGGCACAGTGCAGTGTTGCCGCTTATGCCGTCCACAAGCACCTCTACCTCGGTGCCTATTCTTGCCGTGTTCAGCCTGTGGGATATGCCCTGTTGGAGCCGCATAAGGCGGTCGAGCCGCCTTTGCTTTATGTCATCGTCCATATCGGGCAGCTCTGCGGCAGGAGTGCCGTCCTCCGACGAGAACGAAAAAGCCCCCACACGGTCAAACGGATGCTCCTTGAAGAAGCGCATAAGCTCCTCAAAGTCCTCGTCCGTCTCCCCGGGGAAGCCCACCATCGCCGTGGTGCGAAGTATGAAATCGGGCGCTGCGGTGCGCACATAGTCAGTTATGCTGCGGATATGCTCGGCCGTGCCGTGCCGGTTCATGGCGTTGAGTACCGTCGGGCTTATGTGCTGAATGGGCATGTCTATATAGTTGCACAGCTTGGGATTGTCACGGATGGTATCTATAAGCCGCTTATCAACGGTGCTGGGGTATGTGTAGAGCAGCCTTATCCAGTGGAGCCCGTCGATACCTGCAAGCTCGGTCAAAAGCTCGCATATGCGGGGCTCGCCATAGAGGTCTGTCCCGTATGCGGAGGTGTCCTGTGCGATGACCGTAAGCTCCGTAACGCCGCGTGCGGCAAGATGCCTTGATTCGTCGATGAGGCGTTCCATGGGGATGCTGCGCCTGCCGCCCCGTATGAGGGGTATTGCGCAGTATGTGCAGCGGTTGTCGCAGCCGTCCGCAATGCGAAGGTATGCACGGTAAGGCGGAGTCGTCAGCACCCTGCGGCAGCAGCCTGCAGCGGCGGGGACATCCAAACCCATACGCATGGCTATCGCCTCGGCAAGTCCCCTGTGATCCTTTACTCCCCATATGAGATCGGCCTCGGGCAGCTCCTCCCTGAGCTCGTCGTAATACCGCTCCGTAAGGCAGCCGCATACCACCAGCAGGCGGCAGCCGCCGCTCTCCCTGTAGGGGAGCATCTCAAACACGGTGTCGAGGGAGTCCGTCTTTGCGCTCTCGATGAAGCCGCAGGTGTTTATGAGTATCACATCGGCGGCATCGGGGTCGGGGCTTATGTCAAATCCCAGTGCGGCGAGCTCGCCCAGTATCTCCTCCGAATCGACACGGTTCTTTGAGCAGCCAAGGGATATGCAGCCCACTGTAGGGCGGTGTTCCATGGCTATTCCTCCCCCTCGGCGGTACTTTCTGCGCCGGAGCCGAACATGCGCTCATAGTCCGCATAGTCTATCAGCACCTTGCGGGGCTTGCTACCGTCAAAGCCCGAGACTATCTTCTTCTGCTCCATGATGTCCACCAGCCTTGCCGCACGGGCATAGCCCACACGAAGGCGACGCTGTATCATGGATATGGATGCATTGCCGCACTCGAGCACCACACGCACGGCGTCGGGCAGGAACTCATCCTCCTGCTTGCCGTTGCCCTGGGCCTGCGGAGCATTGAGGGTGGCGATATCCGATATGACCGTCTCGTCATATGCGGTGGCGATCTTGTTGTCGGCAAAGAACTTCATCACCGCCTCGACCTCATCGTCGCTCACGAATGCGCCCTGCGCCCTTATGGGCTTTTCCGCACCGTTGGCGTGGAAGAGCATATCGCCTCGGCCGAGAAGCTTCTCCGCTCCGGAGGTATCAAGTATGACCCTTGAGTCGACGGCGTTGGCCACAGCAAACGCAACCCGGGAGGGGATGTTGGCCTTTATAAGGCCGGTGATGACATCCACTGAGGGTCGTTGTGTTGCAACGATGAGGTGAATGCCGCAGGCACGACCGAGCTGCGCTATGCGGCAGATGCTCTCCTCAACATCCTTGGAGGCGACCATCATGAGATCCGCAAGCTCATCGATGATTATGACCAGCCTCGGCCACCTGTCCTCGTCCTTCTCCTGAAGGGCATTGTATCTTGCAAGGTCGCGGGCGCCAACCCTGCCCATTTTGGCATAGCGCTGCTCCATCTCCATCACCGCCCATTTGAGTGCGCCGGCGGCCTTCTTGGGGTCGGTAACTATGGGACAGAACAGGTGGGGCAGCGATGAGAACACTGAGAGCTCTACCACCTTGGGGTCGATGAGTATCATGCGCACATCTGCGGGGGAGGACTTGTATGCAAGACTCACGATTACACCGTTTATGCAGACCGACTTACCGGAGCCCGTGGCGCCTGCAATGAGCATGTGGGGCATCTTCTCCAGGTCTGCCATAACGGGCTTGCCTGCGATATCCTTGCCCAGCGCAAACGTGAGAGGGGACTTTGACGTTTCAAACTCACGGGTGTCGATGACCTCCCTGAGGCGAACCATGGCAGTCGCCTTGTTGGGTATCTCAATGCCCACTGCCGCCTTGCCGGGTATCGGAGCCTCGATACGCACACGGGGTGCGGCAAGGGCAAGGGCTATATCGTTGCTGAGGGTAGTTATGCGGTTTACACGCACGCCCTGGGCGGGCTGTAGCTCAAACCTGGTTATGGCAGGGCCGACGCTGATATTGGTCAGCTTTGCGCTTATGTTGAAGCTGGCCAGAGTTTCTATGAGGAGCTTGCCCTTTTCGTAGGGGCTTTCGCCCGCGATGGCTTCGCTGCGTTCGGGCATGCGGAGGAGCGTCATGGGAGGACGCTGATACTCTGCGACCTCTGCAGGCGGCTGCATGGCTGCTATGTCCTCCGTGGGAACGGAGGCGTCCTCGGATGGGGCGTCAGCAGCATGCCTGCCGTGTGCCGCTTCGGCAGCGCACTCATCCGCAAGCACCGGGCTTACATCGGGAGCCTCGCCCGTTATATTGTCGGTGGGGACTATCTCAATCGTCTCAAAGGGATAGGCATCGTCCGCCGCATCCCTGCCGTCCACGCCCATATCATCGGCAAACGAGCCTGACGGAACGGGTCTGACATCATCTGCCCTTTTGCTGCGGCGCTTGGGCTTTTCGGGTACAGGCTCGTCCTTATAGGGCTTGGGGACATGCTTTTCCTTGCGCTTTGCTTCATGCTCTTTTATATGCGCCCTGACCTTTCTGCCGGCGGAGCGCAGGGATATTCTGGTCATGAGCAGCACAAAAACTATCACAAGCGTTATAAAGAGCACTATAGCCCCTGCGGTGGTGATGAGCTTGGCTGCGCCAAACGCAGGCAGCGCAGCAAGCACGCCGCCGCCGGAGTGAGCCTTGCCCATTTCGTAAGCCTCCCTGATGTAGGACGCAAACTCGGTCGAACCGTCTACGCTGGCACAGATAAGGTGAACTACAGACATGATAGACCACACCGTGCAGAGCGACATCGTGACTATGCCCCTGCCCAGCTGTCGTCGGGGGATGGCGATAACGACTATGCCGAGCGCTATGAGCACCACAGGCAGGGCATATGCAAGCACGCCTACCATGCCGAACAGCATGGGCACGAGTCTGCCGAACAGAGCGTCCGAGGGCACATATGTGATGACGCCCAGTATCACGCCTACCGCACAGAGCGCCAGACCGCCTATCTCATCCCAGTGAGAGTCACCGGGCTTTTTTTCCCGGGGCTTGCTCTCCGCCGCGGCGGACTTTTTCGGTGTTTTTTTATCTTGTTTATTTTCAGTCTTTGCCATATTGACTCCTTGAATAAAATCACTCCATGCTCAAAAGCTCACGGGCAATGTCAAACTTCAGCCCGGAATATTCGTCATCCGTGGGTATCTCAAGCACGACGAGCACCAGTCGCTCCTCGTCGGGAGAGATGTTGATGCGGAAGCCCACGAACCATGATATCTCACGGCTCTTGTCGGAGCCTATCTCCGCCGTACCCGTCTTGCCGGCAACATCACATCCGCGTGCGCGCAGCGCACGGCCCGTGCCGTTGTATTGGGGGCTCGTGACCCTCTCAAGCATCGGGGTGATGATGTTGATGGAATACTCCTCTATGGCGTCCTCTATCCATACCTTTTCATCAAATGTCTGGGCCGGGCTGTAATCCGTGTCGATGGTGCGGTAGTATGCCCTTGTTATGAACGGTGTGGGGATATCCCCTCCGTTGCGGAACGCGCAGTACATCGTCGCAAGCTGAAGCGGTGTTATCAGCACCTCGCCCTGACCGTAGCCCGAGTCGGCAAGGAGCTTGGAGTTCATTTGCGTACCCTCGTTATTGAGCTGGGAACGGGCGACGGAAAGCTCAAACGGCAGAGCGGAGCTCATGCCGAGCCCGTTCATGTAGTCGGTAAACCTCTGTTCGCCCATGAGCAGAGCCGCATTTGCAAAATAGATATTGTCGGAGTGTAGCAGGGCATTCGCCATGTTGAGAGGCGTTTCACGATTGAACACATACGCCCTCTTTATCGCCGGCCATATCCATGTGCCGTAGCCGGTGGGCGTCCAGTAGTCGTCAACTATATCGCCGGTAAACACATAGTCCGCACCCAACGTTCCCGTTTCCATTGCGCCCGTTGCGGTAAACACCTTGAACGCTGAGCCCGGGGGGTAAAGCCCCTGTGTGGTGCGGTTGTAGAGCGGAGCATTGGCCTGATTCAGTATTGCCTGATAATCGGCATCGCTTATGCCGCCCGCAAAGAGGTTGAGGTCATATGTGGGGTATGAGGCAAGCGCCTCTACCGCACCCGTGGTAGGATCCATAACAACCACGGCTCCGGCGGTATCATCCCCCCAGAGCACAAGGTCGAGCACCTCCTCCGCACGGCGCTGAAGCTCGAAATCAATTGTGAGCATAACATCCTGTCCGTCCTCGGCTGGCCGCCTGTACAGGGTGGACACAAGACGGCCTTCGGCATCCCTTATTGTAACGGAGTACCCGTCACGCCCGCGGAGCACCCTCTCATATGCCTTTTCAAGACCGCTCTTGCCTACCATGGAATCGGTGGTGTAGAGGCCGTCAAGCTCGCTTCTTCCCTCGTTATAGGCGGCAACCTCCTCCTCGGTGGCATGGCCAACATAGCCTATGGTATGCGCCATGAGCGAGCCGTGGGGATAGAGCCTTCCACGACCGTAGCTGTTGCTTATGCCCACGCCATCAACGGCGCCAAGAGCCTCCTTGACGCTTACATCCAGCTCATCGGGCATATACTGAGCGACAACGGCGATATCGCCATAGGCCTTGTCCACCTTGGCGCGGACATCATCGGGGGACATGCCCAGCGCAGCGGAAACGGAGGATATGGCAAGCTCGATATCCTCGGCCTCGGCTGTGTTGATGTAGACGGAGTCATAGTCAACGGTCTGCGCAAGCACGCCGCCGCTGGCCAATATATCGCCCCTTCTTGCCGAAATGCCCGTAACGAGCACCCTGCCGTCCCAGTCCAGATCGGGGAATATGAGGGAGGGGCTCCAATCCACACGCCAGTCAAGCCCGTCAACGGACACGCTTGCCGTGCCGTCAAAGGACAGCGCACCGGCTATCTGTGTATCATAGCTTACGGTGTAGTCAATGCTCTTGACGGCGCCTACAACGGTCTCGTTTTTGACGGTGAACGAAACGCCTTTCACCCCAAGCGCATCATATATGGCGGTGTATTTGTCGATGAAAGCCTGCTCGGTAATGCGCCTGTCGCCCTCTCCTCGGACGCCGGAGGAGAGGTATGTGTACGCCTTGGAAAAATCGCCGCTGCCCACGGCATCGGCGAACAGAACGAACACATCCTCATCGGAGTAGACGACATCCTTATTGCCGCAGCCACATGAACACAGGAGCAAAAGTATTGCCAGTATCGAAGAAAAGAACCTTTTCATGCAAACACCCCCTTTGAGCACATAACGACACCTTACCATTATATACCCAAAGGCGACGCTTTGTAAAGACAAATGTAAAAGCGGCTGTCTTAACGATATACGGCGCGCTCTCCGCCTATGTACTTAGGCCTCATCCTTGCCATGCTGACCACGGCGCAGCCTATGGCGTCATTCTCGGCATGTACGGGAACCACCACGGGGTGCATATGCATACCGATGAACACCCCGCCGATATCCACGCCGGCACGGGCCATGCCCCGTATATCCTCCACCACAACGGGCTCGTCAAAGCACTCGCACGCCGTGACGCTCCAAGCGCCGCCTGCATGCAGCGCGGGCTTGACGCTGACCTGCTCAAAGCCGTATTTGTCCATGCATTCACGCTCCACCACCACGGCACGGTTGAGGTGCTCGCAGCACTGGCAGGCAAGATACAGCCCATGCTCACGGCAGATGGGCAGCACCGCATCCATTATGGCACGGGCGACGTCAAGAGCGGAATCTGCGCCCATGTGCTTGCCCTTTACACGGCTCGTGCTGCATCCGACTATGACGATATCCCCCCTGCGAAGCGGCAAAATGCCATGAGCAGAGGCGGTTTGCTCTCCGGGGAGCTCGCCGTAGTGCAGCATCTCAATAAAACAGGCGGCCGCCTGCGATCTTATGGTATCGATAGAAAATTCCACTTGAATCACCTCCGCATTCGGTAGTATTATAATCCCGATACAACTAAAACACAAGGAGGCCGAATATGACCGGACTCAATATACTGGTGACGTTACCCGTGGATGAAGGCTACATAGGCATACTTAAGGCGGCATGTCCCGATGGGAGCTTTGTATTCAACGAAGCTCCGACTGAGGCGGAGATACTCTCCGCAGACGTCATAATAGGAGTTGTTCCAAAGGAAATACTCCCGGGATGCACACACCTAAAGCTCCTTCAGCTCTCCATGGCCGGTGCGGACAGCTTTGTCGGATATGTGCCGCAGGGTGCAAAACTTGCATGCTCAAGCGGCGCATTCGGCCTTGCTATAGCGGAGCATATGCTTGCAAGCCTGCTCTGCGTTATGAAAAAGCTCCATCTGTACCGTGATAATCAAAACAAAGCTCTCTGGCAGGATGAGGGCAATGTAACATCCATATGCGGCGCAGCGGTGCTGACCGTGGGTGTGGGCGACATAGGAGGGGAGTTTGCAAAGCGGTGCAAGGCGCTCGGAGCATACAACATAGGCGTGCGCCGCACCGTGAGGGAGAAGCCCGACTACATCGACGAGATGCACACCCTTGCCGAGCTCGATGCGCTTTTGCCCCGTGCGGATGTGGTCGCACTTGCACTCCCGTCCGGCAGGGAGACAAACGGCCTGATGGACGAGCGGCGCATTGCGCTTATGAAGCAAAATGCCACACTCCTCAATGTCGGCAGGGGCTCCGCTGTGGACGGATATGCCCTTGCAAGGGCGGCACGAGAGGGGAGAGTGCGTGCTGCGCTCGATGTCACCGATCCCGAGCCTCTGCCGGCGGATCACCCCCTCTGGAGTGCTCCCAATGTGCTGATAACGCCCCATGTATCAGGCTTTTTCCATCTGCGCCACACCCACACGCGCATAGTCGAGATCTGTTCAGAGAACCTTCGCCGTTTCTGTGCGGATGAGCCGCTGCTGAACATTGTCGACAGCCATACCGGCTATCGTCGAGAGGAAAACAGAGCGTGAGACAGAGGCCATCAACACCCCGAAAAGGACCCTCTGCACGAATAGCGTACTCCAAAAGGCTCCCTTGTGTAAGTGGGATCTGTCAGTGCAACACCCCCAAAGGCTCCCTTGTGTGGATAGGAGCCGTTAGCGCAACGCTCCCCCAAGGCCCACTTGTGTAAAGGGCGCTGTCAGCACACCACTAAATGGCTCCCTTGCGTAAAGGGGAGCTGTCAGCGTACCCCCAAAGGCTCCCTTGTGTGAATAGGAGCCGTTGGCGCAACGCTCCTCCAAGGCCCCCTTGTGTAAAGGGAGCTGTCAGCACACCACTAAATGGCTCCCTTGTGCAAAGGGAGTTGTCAGCGCAACGCCCCCAAGGCCCACTTGTGTAAAGGGCGCTGTCAGCACACCACTAAATGGCTCCCTTGCGTAAAGGGGAGCTGTCAGCGTACCCCCAAAGGCTCCCTTGTGTGAATAGGAGCCGTTGGCGCAACGCTCCTCCAAGGCCCCCTTGTGTAAAGGGAGCCGTCAGCACACCACTAAATGGCTCCCTTGTGCAAAGGGAGTTGTCAGCGCAACGCCCCCAAGGCTCCCCTGTGTAAAGGGAGCCGTCGAAGCGGAGCTTTGACCAAGGGATTGGAAAGAAACTACAACAGCATATTTTCTAAAGTGGAAAATACACACCGGAAAACCGAATAAACAGCGGCTTGCCAATGTTCCAAGTTGCTTTTTCGCTGACGTTACCCTAAAATCCCTCCGTCACGGCTTCGCCGTGCCACCTCCCTTTACACAAGGGAGGCTTTGCATTGCCAACGAGGATTGTAAGGTAAATTCCGCATTGCGCTCCGAAAAAAGCTTTCCTGCGTGTAGAGCCGGCGCTCAGCCAACAGCACACCATCCTGTGGTGCTGGCTGCGGAGGGTGTGAGCTACAGCTTGCTTGCCTCTATCATAAACGTCGCAATGAGCGCCGAGTTATCACGATATATGGTGTCGAACTGTGAGAGCGGCAGGGGGTTCACGCCCACTCCTGCCTCAACGGTGTATGCAGGGCGGCCGTAGTTGAGTATGAACCAGTCCTTGTAGCCGGCAAAGCTTGATTCATAGGGCACATCGGTTAGCCTGTAGCCCGAGGCATCCGCCATGGCCTCGCCTATGCGCTTGCCCTCGGGCGGCTCAATGTCCTCGAACTTCCAGAAAATCACCTTCCCCTGTGTATGATACGATATAGACATTATAAAGTCATGCTCCAGGGTGTGGCTGTACACGGCAAGGCTCTCCTTTGCCGAGAGCGGAGCGGTGCCTACATAGTCCCTCGGCGCAGGGGAGACGAACCCCTGTTCAAACTTTATCCGCCTTGCCTCCTCCCACTTGGCGGGGTAGTTGAGGTTTAGGTCGGTGCCCTCGATGTTGGCCTTCCACCCCGACGGGAAGGGTATCGACGGATAGTTTCCGGCGATGCGTACGGCATTTTCATAAGCAGGGCTTTCGAGGTCTATGGCTCCGTTGACAAGATCTACACCATCGGGATTCACAAGAGGTGCGACATACAGAGTTACGGCATCGAACAGATCGGCGGCGTTCCTCCCAAGTATGGTACCTCCGTTCACATATGCGCTGAGGTAGTCCTCGAGGAATTTCAGTACCAGCGGAGTGGTTATCCATTCGTTGGCGTGGTGCGCGGCGTTTACAAAGAGCTGCCGCTCACCCCTGCCTGCGCCCATGAGGGATATAGGTCTGCCGAGCACCGATTCGCCCATTGTATGCGTAACGGTAAAGGGATATCGCACGCTGAGCCCCGTGAGTATGAGCTCGACAAGCTTTGAAGTGTATGGTATGTCGGTGGGCACCAGGGGAAACCCCAAGGGTATCACAAGCTCCGACCCCACCTGAATATTCGTTGGATCCACAGTCGGGTTTGCCGCAGCAATGTCGGATGCGGTCACCCCGAAGCGTCTGCCGAGGCGGAAGAATGTGTCTCCGGGCTTTACCGTTATACGGGTGTATCCCACAAGGTAAGGCATGAGCGCCTCCCAAGTAGCAGGCCCCGCTATACCGTCGGGTGTAAGCCCGTTTCGGGATTGAAATCTGCGCAGCGCATTGAGCGTCCTCGTGCCGAACACCCCGTCGATATTGCCGGCGGGACTGCCGCTCCTGCCGAGTGCAAGCTGAAGCAGCATGACCTCCGTACCCGTTGAACCGTATCTTAACGTTTCCATATCTACACCTCCCTCGATAGTATGCTATTACTATGCGCAAGGCCCCCCGGCTATGCTTGCGAAGAGCTCAATTTTCCCCGAAGGATATACATTTTTCAGCACTTAAAGTATATTTTTTCCACATTGTTGACAACGCAGTCACGCAGTTTATAATAAACGTGTGGTGGAGCCTGAACAGGACGTTTTTGGCGGAGCCGCAGGTAATTCACCAGTATTAACATTATATTTCATGGAGGAAATATCATGAACGCTTACATTGAAGAGGTCATCGCAAAGGTCAAGGCCCGCGACTCTCACGAGCCCGAGTTTATCCAGACTGTGGAGGAAGTGCTTCGTTCTCTTGAGCCGGTCATCGAGCAGCACCCCGAGTATCAGGCGGCCGGTCTGCTTGAGCGCATGGTTGAGCCGGAGCGTGTTGTTGAGTTCCGTGTACCCTGGGTCGACAGGGACGGCAGGGTTCAGGTCAACCGTGGCTTCCGCGTTCAGTTCAACAGTGCGATCGGGCCCTACAAGGGTGGCCTGCGCTTTGCTTCCCACGTCAATCTGTCCGTTATGAAGTTCCTTGGCTTCGAGCAGACCTTCAAGAACAGCCTCACCTCTCTCCCCATGGGCGGCGGTAAGGGCGGTTCCGACTTCGATCCCAACGGCAAGACCGATGCTGAGATCATGCGTTTCTGCCAGAGCTTTATGACAGAGCTCCAGCGTCATATCGGCCCGGACACCGACGTTCCCGCAGGCGACATCGGCGTCGGCGGTCGTGAGATCGGCTACCTCTTCGGTCAGTATAAGCGTATTCGCGGCGCATATGAGAACGGCGTTCTCACCGGCAAGGGCATTAGCTTCGGCGGTTCCCTCATCCGTCCCGAGGCCACCGGCTACGGCGCCGTATACTATCTCTGCGAGGTTCTCGCACACGAGGGCGACACCATCGTCGGCAAGGAGATCGGCATCAGCGGCTTCGGCAATGTCTCCTGGGGCGTTGCAAAGAAGGCTACCGAGCTTGGCGCCAAGGTCGTTACCCTTGCCGGCCCCGACGGGTACATCTATGATCCCGACGGCGTCTGCACGGAGGAGAAGCTTGACTACATGCTCGAGATGCGTGCTTCCGGGCGCAACAAGGTCAAGGATTATGCAGACAAGTTTGGCGTTGCGTTCTTCCCCGGTCAGAAGCCCTGGGGGCGTAAGTTCGACATCTGCATGCCCTGCGCTTACCAGAATGAGATTCGTATGGAGGAGGCAAAGAGCATCGTAGCCAACGGTACCAAGTACTACATCGAGGTCGCCAACATGCCCACCACCAATGACGCTCTGTACTACATGATGGACCAGGGCCTCATCGTTGCTCCTTCCAAGGCTGTCAACGCCGGCGGCGTCGCCGTTTCGGGTCTTGAGATGAGCCAGAACTCCGAGCGTCTCGCATGGAGCGCTGAGGAGGTCGACAACATGCTCCACACCATCATGACCAACATCCACAAGGCCTCCGCCGATGCGGCTGCCGAGTGCGGTCTGGGCTACAACCTCGTAGCAGGCGCAAATATCGCCGGCTTCAAGAAGGTTGCCGACGCCATGATGGCTCAGGGTATCGTCTGATCTAATATAAACATAGCCTGACATCACAGCCGCCCGGAAGACCCGGCGGCTCAGTCCACCAACAAATCCCGTTTGTTATCCGGCAAGCGGGGTTTTTCGTTATTGCAGTATGGATAAAAATGGGTGA
>CALVLD010000013.1 GCA_944336475.1 uncultured Clostridia bacterium | reverse complement strand
GCGTGGACTACCAGGGTATCTAATCCTGTTTGCTCCCCACGCTTTCGTGCCTCAGCGTCAGTTACAGTCCAGAAAGCCGCCTTCGCCACTGGTGTTCCTCCTAATATCTACGCATTTCACCGCTACACTAGGAATTCCGCTTCCCTCTCCTGCACTCTAGTCGCCCAGTTTTGAATGCACCCCCCAAGTTAAGCCCGGGTATTTCACATCCAACTTAAGCAACCGCCTACGCACCCTTTACGCCCAGTAATTCCGGACAACGCTCGCCCCCTACGTATTACCGCGGCTGCTGGCACGTAGTTAGCCGGGGCTTCCTCCTATGCTACCGTCACTTCCTTCGTCACATAGGACAGAGGTTTACAATCCGAAAACCTTCTTCCCTCACGCGGCGTTGCTGGGTCAGGCTTGCGCCCATTGCCCAATATTCCCTACTGCTGCCTCCCGTAGGAGTCTGGACCGTGTCTCAGTTCCAGTGTGGCCGATCAGCCTCTCAGCTCGGCTACCCATCGCAGACTTGGTAGGCCGTTACCCCACCAACTATCTAATGGGACGCGAGCCCCTCTCAAAGCGAATCTCTTTGACCCCTTCACGATGCCGTGCTGTGGTCTTATGCGGTATTAGCACCCGTTTCCGAGTGTTATCCCCCTCTTTGAGTCAGGTTGCTCACGCGTTACTCACCCGTTCGCCACTAAGCGCACCCCGAAGAGCGCGCTCCGTTCGACTTGCATGTATTAAGCACGCCGCCAGCGTTCGTCCTGAGCCAGGATCAAACTCTTGAGTTAAAATCCTGATCCGCAATGTGCTTCCACATTGCCGCTCATTTACTTTGTACGTCGGATCCTTACCGATCCGATCTTGCGTCTTTCGTTATCCGAAAGACCGCCGGTCGTCTCAAAATTACTTGTTTGCGTCCGTGAATCTTTCGATCCACCGTCATATTCACTATGCAGTTTTCAAGGTGCTTCGCCGTCCCTCGCGACAGCTTGTGTATTGTAGCAGATTCCCCTCCCCTTGTCAACACCTTTTTTCTCTCTTTTTTTGTCTCCCCGTAATGTCCGTTTTTCCCTCTTGCCGTATGACTTTTTTGTCGCTTAATCCTTTTCGTGAAATGATATATTTCTAAATATATCATCTTTTTCGAGCATTCCTGACTCTATTTTTCTCCTCTTTGTGACATATTATGCCGCTTAGCCCGTCGAGGTGCGCACAAGGATGCACCTGTATTTTTGAATAATATATTTGTTTTAAGGTATTGCAATCTGCTCATCTCTGTTGTAAACTACCGTTCGTTAGCATTCCTCCTTAGCTCAGTCGGTAGAGCATGCGGCTGTTAACCGCAGTGTCGTTGGTTCGAGTCCAACAGGGGGAGCCACGTTGAGCCAATTTCAGATGAGATTGGCTCTTTTCTTACGTCTGCTTTTACATCTGTCTCCCGACGTCTTTCAATTTATGCCGGTATCCCTGTAATTTCAGCACGCATCTTAACAAATCGTTCATGTCGTGTTATAATCTGATCGCAGATAATTGAAATAACCGGGGGACTTCATGGTTTGGGCGATATTGGCGGTTGGCATCATACTCTTTGGCCCGTGGGCTATCAAGGCGTTGTGTAAGCGTGTTGCTGTCCTGAACTATCTCGGGAGCGTGTTTCTATGCTACGCCGTCGGCCTTGCTCTGAGCTTTTTCTTCTCTGCTGTCAATGCCGATATGTCTCTTGTGACGATGCTTTATTCCGTATTTGTTATGCTTGCGATACCGCTTATACTGTTCTCTGCAAATTTGGGCGCACTCAAGCGA
Source organism: uncultured Clostridia bacterium (assembly GCA_944336475.1). Classification (GTDB taxonomy): domain Bacteria; phylum Bacillota; class Clostridia; order Christensenellales; family CAG-138; genus CALVLD01. Next base: position 54,331 of record CALVLD010000013.1, on the reverse strand, counting down.
TTGACGAGGCCCATGCTGATCTCTTTTTCCCTGGGCACCGTTGCCGTTTTGGTTGCATGCATATCAGGCTTCTTCATATTTATGGACGTTTTCCCGGATAGACGTACTGCAGCCGACATATCTGCAATGCTCGTCGGCATGTATACCGGCGGTACTCCTAACACTCTGGCGATCGGGAAGGCGCTCGGCTCAGGCGAGACTATAATGATGGTTCAGACAGCAGACATCGTATGCGGCGGAGCTTACTTTCTTCTCCTGATCTCCGTTCTCCCTCAACTTCTTGGAAAGCTGCTGCTGCCTTACAGATCACCCCAAACAACGCTTAATGGTGCGGCAGGTGAGTTTACGCAGGAGGTAAGCGGTCATCAGAAGGGCCGTGTGTACTTTACCGGCATTCTTAAGGCACTTGGGCTGGCAGTGATATGCGTACTGATTTCAATCGGCACCGCTCTGCTCCTCCCCGTCGAGGAGGGTGCGGGCTTATTTTCAAACATAGATCGCTATACTGCTGTCATAATGCTCCTTGTCACCACGCTTGGCGTTGGGTTTAGCTTCTTCAAGGGTGTGCGAAGCCTCCCCGGTTCATATGATGCGGGGCAGTACCTCATACTCATGTTCTCGATAGGTATGGGGCTCTGCTTTGACATCAGCCGAATGCGAGAGGTTATCCTTGTGCTTGCGGTCGTACTGTTCATTGAGGCTGCTACCGTTATAATTCACATAATACTTGCCAAGCTCTGCCGCATAGACAGGGATACGCTTATGATAACCTCCGTTGCGGGCGTTTTCGGGCCTGCTTTCATAATTCCCGTTGCCCGTGCGCTGAAGAATGACGAGGTGATACTGCCGGGCATATTATGCGGCATACTGGGCTATGCCATTGGCAATTACCTCGGCATTGGCGTTGGGATGCTCCTTCTCGGTATATAGCTTCATTTTATCCGGAGGTTTGATTTGATTCGTGTGCTCTGCTCCACCGGAGCAATAATAACTCGATACAATGGTCGTAATCCACTGTTGCTGCCAATGCTTGCTCCTGCCATTGAGTGCAACGGGTTTGAGTTCATGATGTACCCCGGCTGGTACTCTGAAATAGACACTATCGCTACCGCAATGAGCACGAGCGGCCTATGCTTCCCGGTGATTCATGCCGACAAACAGATAGGCGAGCTGATAAGCCGCAATGCCCCGGGCGATATTGACGAGGTTCGGCGCCGGTTTAAGCTGAACTGCATGATGGCAGGCAAGATCGGAAGTCGGCTCATGGTGCTTCATCTATGGGGCGGTGAGCCTTCGGACAATAACTTTGATTTCAATATGGATATGTATGCAGAGCTTGCGGAGACCGCAGCCGCTCATGGGCTGACCCTAACGATCGAGAACGTTGTCTGCGGCAAGAGCTCTCCCCTGCTTCGCTTAAATGAGCTTTTGAACAAATTCCCCGATATGCTCTTTACCATAGACACCAAGATGGCGGAGTTCCATGGCGAGCTTTCCGACACGCTTGCGTGCAAGCGGTTATGGGAGGGTCATGTCAGGCATTTGCATGTGAACGACTATGGCGGAGGCGTCCGAGATTTTTCAAATCTGCGTGTGCTCCACATAGGTGAGGGGCATGTTGATTTTGAATCGTTCTTTGCTCACATAAAAAAGAAGGATTACAGCGGTTTTGCGACCGTAGAATCCTCCTCCGTTCGTATTGACGGGAGCATCGACGTTGGACGCCTCAACCGCTCCATAGAGCGTGTGCGTGCCGGTCTCTGTCGCTGAAGCTCATCTTTCCTTTCCTATATAGAATACGGCTACCGTGCCTGCACCGCAGTGCGCGCCGAGAACCGGCCCAATGGCGCTTGTCACCACATCCTTGACGTTCAGCTCTTTTTTCAGCATATCTGCCACCGTCTGCACATCCTCCGGACAATCCGCTCCGCTAACGAATATCGTCTGCTTCTCCGGCTCTAAGGCGTCCTTTATGACCCTGTCTACAAGCTTGCGAAATGCCATATTTCGGCCGGGAGCTTTTGATACGGACTCTATTTTGCCATCATAGTTGCAGTGGATTATTGGCTTCAGCTTCAGAACGGTGCCGATGGCCGCCGCGCCTGCATTCAGCCTGCCGCCTCGAACCAGATGCATAAGGTTGTCTACGATAAACCAATGGGCGATACTCAGCTTTACGTCCTCCATCCTGCGATATGCCTCCATCACGTTCGCACCATTTGACCTTAACTCCGCTGCTATGCAGACCAGTATGCCAAGGCCGCAGCCTCCGCTGAGCGTGTCGCACACCACAAGCCTTAGCCCTGCAGCCTCATACTCGGCGCGAACTGCATCGGCGGCTATCATTGCATTGTTGACGGTGCAGCTTATACCTGAGGACATGCCCAGATATATGACATCCCTGCCTTCCGGCAGAAGGCTGCGGAAAAATTCTTCGAACCTGGAGCTGTTGATAGCGGATGTTTTTGCCTCGGCGCCATTGCACACGAGCTCATAGAAACGCTTCCGGGACATCTGACGCTCATCGGGATAGTCCTCGTACTCGGCGTCGTCAAGCGTAAACGATAACGGTACCACACGGACATCGTCGTTCTGCAGCGTCTCAAGCGGCAAGTCACAGCTTGAGTCTGTTGTGATGATAAAGCCCTTCATCTCATGATGCCTTTCATTGGATAATTTTTGATATGTTATAAACGCTATGGGGGGACGGCGGCGCTTTTTATGCTGCAAACACGTCCATATGGGTTAGCGCAATTTGTACACCTTAGTCGGAGCAGGTCGCCGAGAGCAACACATTCCTTATAAGATTGTGCCCTCTTTCGTTAGGATGAAGCCCATCCTCGGAAAGAAGCGTGTGGAAGGTTCTTGTTTTGAGGAGCTCGTCACGCAGATCTATAAGCCTTGCGCCGCATACACGGGCAGCATCCTCGACCATGCCGTTGTAGTATTCATGCCAACGGTATAGCATGTTCTTGTCCCCGAGCCATTTTAGCACGCTTGCGCCATCTGCCCTGACTGATATCCAGTTGAAGAAGCTCTCTGAATCTATGGGCGTGAGATTCACGACCACGGGCTCTGCGCCAATGCTGCGTATGCTGTCGATCATGCGCACATACATGCGCCTGAATTTTCCGGGCTCAGTATTAGGCAAATGTTCTGCATCAGGATCGGCCGCAACCTTCTGCCAGTCATAATTGCTGTCGTTGCCGCCGAGCTCTATCATGACGGTATCACCCTCTCTAATCATGCCGAGTGCGTCAATGCCATAGTCTACGGTTGCTCCCATGCGGCAGTGCTTGACAACCTCCATACCACGCCCCGACGCCTTTTCAATGAAAGCGGTGTCATCGTACATGGTATAGCGGTTGCGCTCGGCGTTGAACATGACGCCTTTGAGTATGGAATCACCGAGCAGCACAAGCCTGTTGCTCATCCAAAGCAGCCTCCTTACATAGACTTCGTTTAGATTGTACACAGTGGCAAAAAAAAGTAAACCTACTGTTGCCAACAGACGGTAAACAAGTTATAATGTCTGGTAGAGGTGGCTCTACCGCTAATAGAATTGGGTAAACGGAGAGTAGAAAATGGATGAATTAAAGAAAATTATAGCGGTCAATATTTCAAGGCTCAGGCTTCAGGCTGGCATGACCCAGCAGGAGCTTGCCGACAAGCTGAGCTATACGGACAAGGCCGTCTCAAAGTGGGAGAGGGGCGAATCCACGCCCGATGTCTCGGTCCTGGACAGGATAGCAAAGCTGTTCGGGGTCACAGTGGACTACCTCCTTATCGATCATACAAAGCCCGTTTCCGAGAGTGCTGCGGATGCGTTGCAGGATGGTGTGCAGCCATCCCACCCCAGTGTGCGCCAACAGACGCAGGCTTATCTTTCCAACTTAGCCACCCTTTTGGGCTATGATTCGTCCCATCTGATAATCACTCTGATGTCCGCCATGCTTGTCTGGCTACTTGCTGTAGTGGCGCTGGTCGCAGTCTACATCGCCGTTCCGGGTTCTCGCTTCAGCTGGCTTGTCCTCATATACGCTTTGCCCGTTTCGGGGATCGTCATACTGGTGCTCAACTCCATCTGGGGCAAAAACAGGTTTAATTACATACTCATATCCTTCATCGTGTGGACAACGCTGCTTTCCATATACCTGACGCTGATGAACGATAGATTGTGGATACTGTTCCTGATCGGGGTGCCTGCGCAAGCGATAATACTTATGTGGTCACGCCTTGTAAGAAAGCGTGCCGGGAAAGCAAAGTGCGATTCGGAGGACACCCGGTAAATCAGCCCCATTGCGCATCACCGGCAGGAGGCCCCCTGCGATTTTATCGGATCGTTGTAATACAGTCTTGTATCCTGTCTGCGTTTGGATTATAATGGCGTCGTATGTGCGACCAGGAGGGGAACATGAGGATCGTTATTGCGGGAAACGGCAAGGTTGGCTATGCGCTTGCCGTACAGCTCTCAAAAGAGGGGCACGATGTAACGGTAATAGATAACAACGAGAGCATACTTGAGCGCAGCCAGGAGCAGCTTGACATAATGACCGTGCTCGGCAACGGCGCTTCGCTGGAAACGCAGCGCGAGGCAAGCGTCGGCGACGCCGAGCTTTTCATTGCCGCAACATCTGCGGACGAGATAAACCTCCTGTGCTGCATACTTGCAAGGAAGCTCGGCTGCAAACAGACCGTCGCCCGAGTCAGAAACCCCGCCTATACTGAACAGATGCGATTTTTAAAGGACGATCTGGGGCTCTCAATGACGGTTTCGCCCGACAGATCCTCCGCTCACGCCATATTCCGTGTTTTACAGTTTCCGTCATTTTTGAAGCTCGACTCCTTTGCAAGGGGACGTGTTGAGCTCGTTGAGCTCTCGGTCGAGGAGGGCGGTGCGCTCGATGGCATCGCTCTGTTCAATCTGTATGAGATCGCAAAGGTCAAGCTGCTCGTTTGCTGTGTCGATCGTGACGGCGAGGTCATAATTCCCCGAGGCAGCTTCGTCCTGAAAAAGGGCGATAAGATTTCCGTCACCGCCGCAACAAGGGATCTGGCGCAGCTCATTCGAAACCTCAGCATAACCTCGCACAGGGTCAAAAACGTGGTGATATGCGGCGGCTCGCTCACCGCCGAGCTGCTTGCCGCAGAGCTTATAGAGAGCCGCATAAACGTAAAGATACTCTCCCACAATCGTGAGCGATGCCTGCATCTCTCCGAGGCGCTGCCCAAGGCCATTGTGCTGTGCTGTGATTATAAGGATGAAGATCTTCTCCGCTCCGAGAGCATCGGGCAGGCAGACGCGTTCATTGCCCTCACCGACTATGAGGAGGATAATATCGTGCTGTCCCTATTGGCGGAGCGCATGGGCGCAAAGAAGGCCGTCGCCTCCGTTGACCGTGCAGCGCTGCTTCCCCTGCTTCAAGGCAAGGGAAGTATAAGCATAATTTCTCCAAAATACCTTGCAATAAACGAAATATTGAGATTCGTTCGTGCCCTGGACAAGAGCTCCGGAGGCAGCATGCTCACCCTGCACAGCATTATGGAGGGCAGAGCTGAAGCTTTGGAGTTTCATGTGAGCTCGGATGTTCGGCATCTAGGCGAGCCGCTGAGCAAGCTCCCCACAAAAAAGGATCTGCTCATCGCCTGCATCACCCGTCACGGGAAGATAATCATCCCCAATGGCGATGACTTCATGCTTGAGGATGATACCGTCGTGATCGTTACAAAAGCAGGCGATGTCATATACGAACTGAACGACATATTTGCCGTTGGTTAGGCTATGAACATTCGGGCAATATTCCACTACATAGGACATATCCTCCGCATAGAGGCGCTTTTGTTTCTTCCGTCGATAGGCATTGCGGTATTTCGGCGCGAAACCTCCTCCGCATATGCCTTTCTCATTGCATTTGTCGTGACGCTTGTCGCAGGGCAATGCCTGCTTTTTGCAAAGCCGCACGACCGAAGCATCCATGCAAAGGAGAGCTTCGTAATTGTTACACTCGGTTGGATAGCGCTCTCGATATTCGGGTGTCTGCCTTTTATAATATCGGGATACATACCCTCATTCGTAGACGCTCTGTTTGAGACTATATCGGGTTTCACCACCACCGGCTCTACCATACTCACCGATGTTGAGGCGCTTCCATACTCACTGCTGTTCTGGCGCAGCTTTACCCACTGGATAGGCGGCATGGGCGTGCTGGTATTCATGCTTGCAATAGTTCCCCAAAGCAAGGGCTCTGGCGACAGCCTCCACATAATGCGTGCGGAAAGTCCCGGCCCTCAGGTGGGAAAGCTCGTGCCCAAGCTGCGCTTCACCGCACGGATACTGTATGCCATATACCTCGTGCTGACGGTAACGGAGGTCATAATGCTCTGCGCAGGCGGCATGAGCCTTTTTGACAGCCTGATACACAGCTTTGGCTCCGCCGGTACGGGCGGCTTCTCAAACATGAACCTCTCCGTAGGTCACTACAACAACCCCTATTTTGACATCGTCATCGGCGTGTTTATGATGCTTTTCGGTGTAAATTTCACGATCTATTATCGAATACTGTGCGGCAATTTTAAGGATGTGTGGAAGGATGAGGAGCTTCGCCTGTATCTGGGCATAATGCTCGGCTCGTCGCTCCTCATTTCCCTGAACATAATGCCTCTTTTCGACAATAACTTCGCCACCGCATTTCGGCACGGGTTCTTCCAGGTCTCCACCATAATGACCACCACGGGATACTCATCCACCGATTTCAACCTGTGGCCCGAGTTCTCTCGAATGATGCTTTTGGGGCTTATGATAGTCGGTGCCTCCGCAGGCTCGACCGGCGGCGGCATGAAGGTCGTGCGTGTACTGATGTTGGGTAAGTCAATAAGGGGCACTTTGCAGCGGCTGCTGCATCCCAACAGTGTAAAGGTGATGCGGATGAACGGTCAGCGTGTTGAGGACGGCGTGATGCACAGCGTATACTCGTTTCTCGTGTGCTACATAGGCGTTGCGGCCGTCTCGATGCTCATAGTGAGCCTTGACAATTTTGATACGACGACCACCGTCTCTGCGGTGATATCGTGTCTTAACAATGTAGGCCCCGGCTTGAATGCGGTTGGGCCGATGGAGAATTTCTCCTCCCTCTCCGCATTGAGCAAATTAGTGCTGTCGCTGGATATGCTGCTGGGCAGGTTGGAAATATTCCCCATAATAATGCTTTTCTCCCCCGGCCTGTGGAAGCGGATATAAGCTTGACGCCGCTTTGGGAGTCCCATTTGGGGCTTCCCATTTTATATGGAACATATGACTCTTGCAATTCTTGAAATTTTCTGTATAATTATTTGCATGGAAAGTGAGCGTAACAGTCGCACTGCGGTGCGCAGTCATACGACATATGTGATGCTTGGGCTTGCCGCAGTTATGATACTGATCACGGCGGTAGTGCTTCCCCTGCGGAGCAGAGGGGACGGTTCCGATGCGCCCTCACCCACCGTCGAAGCCGTGGGTACGCCCGATGCCAACGCTTCTGTTCCGCCGCCTGATGAGACGCCCGGACCTTCTCCATCACCCGACGGCGATGTTACGCCTGCGCCTACGCCGACCGTGTATGTTAAAACGGCAATCGTGGTCGATGACAATCCTGTTCTGGTGCTTGCAAGCCGTCAGGCGGCTATGGAGCTCATGCAAAATGTTCAGCTCTATTTTGAGGAGTTGGCCAATGTCCCAGATGATGCAGTCACAGTGCTGCTAAACAGCGTCGAGTATACCAACGCCTCCGCAGTGGCTACGGTATCGAGCTATGACGATGGGTTTGAGCTTCTCACCGGACGGGAGACTCCGCTTGTTTTTGAGAGCGTTGCCGTCACCACAGGTGATGAGGTTGTGCCGTATTGCGTCAACTACATAGAGGACTCGGCGCTGCCCGTCGGCACCCGTATTGTAACAGTTTACGGGCGTAACGGCATAAATCATATTAGCTACTCCGAAACGTATCACAACGGCGTGCTGATACGCAGCGAGCTGCTCGGCTCCGAAGTTGTCCGTGAGGCGCTGGATGGGGAGATCCGTGTCGGAACCCGTGAGTTTGATGATGACTATGAGCCCGATGATGACTTTGGCGAGCATGTGCCTATCGATGTCGAGGGCATGAGCTTCCTCTCCCCCATTCTCGATGGCGAGGTCATACGCTATTTCGGCCCATACGGTTCTGTGTTCCACCACGGCATAGACATTGCGGCCGAGCTTAACTCGACAGTATGCGCTGCATTCAGCGGCAGGGTGGTTGCAGTTATGGAGCGTGGGGACTATGGGCTTTTGGTGGAGGTAGAACACGAGGGCGGCTATACCACTCGTTATGCACAGCTTGCATCGGCGGTTGTAAGCGTTGGAGATACGGTCTTTACCGGGCAGGTGATAGGTACCGTGGGCGTCGGCGGAAGCTCGGAAGAGGCGCATCTGCACTTTGAACTGCGTCTTAACGGTTTTGCACTGAATCCACTCTTTTATTTTGAAGTTTGATACCGCTTCGGGGGTGTTTATGGCATATTATGAGATCAACGGTGGAAGGCCGTTGGAGGGACAGGTAACTATAAGCGGAGCCAAGAATGCTGCTCTTGCTATAATTCCTGCCACCATACTTGCAGGGGAACCATGTGTTATTGAAAACCTGCCCATGATAGAGGATGTGCATGTGCTTGCTGAGATACTACGGCTCATGGGGGCAAGTGTGGATCTGAACGACAACGGCTGTATGCGGATCGACCCGACTACCATAACCGAGTTTGAGGTCACGTTTGACATGGTGAGCCAGCTGCGAGCCTCATACTATCTGCTGGGAGCAATGCTCGGCCGCTATGGACATGCAGCGCTTGCTCTTCCCGGGGGCTGCTCCATAGGCCCTCGTCCTATCGACTTTCATATAAAGGGCATGCGTGCGCTGGGCGCTGAAGTGGTAACGCGCAACGGCATTGTATATGCCGATGCAAAGGCGCTGCGCGGCGCAGACATATATCTCGACATGGTAAGCGTCGGCGCAACCATAAACATAATGCTTGCCGCCTGCCGTGCCGATGGCACTACTGTTATCGCAAACGCTGCAAAGGAACCGCATGTGGTCGATGTCGCCAACTTCCTCAACATGATGGGTGCGTCCATAAAGGGCGCAGGCACCGATGTTATAAGGATTCGTGGGCGCAAGCAGCTTCACGGATGCAGCTATGCGATCATACCCGACCAGATCGAAGCCGGCACTTTTATGATCGCCGCTGCCGCCACACGGGGCAGCGTGGTCATAAACAACATTATCCCCACCCATCTTGAAGCGATATCGGCCAAGCTGATGGAAAGCGGCGTTCGTGTGACGGAGGGCGACGACGGCAGCGATTTCTTCATGCACGTTGACGCATCCTGCCGTCCCCGTGCTATTAACATAAAGACCCTTCCCTACCCGGGCTTTCCGACCGATCTGCAGCAGCCCATGACCGCTTTCCTTGCGACGGCGCAGGGCAACAGCTTTATTGTTGAGAACATATTTGAGGACAGATACAATCATGTGCCGGAGCTTGTGCGCATGGGTGCGAAGATAACCGTCACGGGGCGCACAGCCATGATAGAGGGTGTGGAAAAGCTTTACGGAGCAACCATAACCGCAACCGATCTGCGTGCCGGCGCAGCGCTCATAGTTGCCGCACTTGCTGCGGAGGGCGAGAGTAAGGTTCGCAACATTCACTACATCGACAGGGGCTATGAGCATCTTGAGCAAAAGATGCGTGCCTTGGGTGCGGATATAGTCCGCATTGGCAGATAGCCGGCTCTACCCTCCGATATTTTCGAGCATATCCACATACAGCAGGGCAATTTCTATCATTGCTGTTTTAAGTGCAGATGAGAAGGCATTTCTTTCGGTCTTTGCCGTTATGCCGTCGAGTATCCGTGCAACCTGTTCGTAGTATTCATATACGATTTTAAGCAGCTCGTTGCTCGCAGCCGGGGTGCTTATAGCTCCGGCAGCATTGAGGGCATTCTGTCTCATCTCCTCCAGTATTATGAGCTCATAATCGATCGTGCGCATTGCGGCGTCAAAGTCGATCACCGCCTCACTGAGGTCGCTCACACAGTCGTATGCGAGCGTGAATGCCGTCTCTATCGGAAAGAGCCGCTCCTCTGCGGCGGTTATCAGCAGCTCCACTCCCTGTGCGGACACGGTGTAGAGCGTACATTCGAGCCCTGTGGAGTTCAGCCTGTCGCATACGGATTTTGCCGACGATTCATCGACATATGCCGCTGCGATCACCCTGATGTTGCCTCTATCCTCATAGGCATAGCCTGATGCGCCTATTGCCTTGAGCTGCGCCATCAGCTCAGCGGCGTTCTCCGAGGATGAAAACACACCCATTTGGAGGAGATGCAGCGATATGGACGGCAGTTGTACTTCGGTGCTTCCCATGGCCTGCGGCCTGGGTGTAGTCGCAGGCGTCTGCGTCGCCGTTGCCTCCGGCGTGGGCTCTGCCTGCGTTCGGAACAGCGGCACAAACACCTTGTCCGTGATGAATGCGCCTATTTCGGTACCGCATATCAGATAGATGATGAGCGCAGCGATAAGGAGTAGCACCACCGTTTTGACCGCCCCGCCGCTTGCTCCCGATGAACCGTGCGCCATACGCCTGCGGCGCCTTTTTCTGCGTCTGTATTCCATGAAAAAGCTCCCTTTGTTTAGTTTGGACAAACATCCCTCAACGGTTAACAATATGAAAGGCGGTGCGGTTGTATGCAGATAAAAAGGCCGTCCCACACATGTGGGGCGGCCTTAAGTACAGACAGAGTAGTCCTTATGCGAGCTCCATCACCCTGCTTATGTCAAGATGTACGGTCGTGATATAATCCCAACATGCTGTTATCAGCAGTGCAGACATATAATAGTCCTGGTTTTCATCCATTGAAGAAAAATCGACCAGATCCGATGGTTCGCAGATCCCCATCCATATACCGTCAAACAGCACGGAATAGAACTGTTCTCCCTCGGATTCGAAATAGAGCATGAGGACATCGTAGGTATCCCCATCGACGCTTGATTCGGTGTAATACCTGGCCTCAATAAGCTCACATGTTAAACCGGAGGCCTCGGCTATCTCGACCAGTTGAGCATAGTGGTCTGCCGCCTGCTCCTCAAATTTCATCATGTCTATCATGTGCTCAGCTTCATCGGAATCTGCCTCGGCAAAATAGTCACGGGCATCGTCATATTCATAGGCATCATAGCATTCCATTCCAAGCTCAAAAGCACACTTTCTTAACTTGCTGCCGGCATTCGAGTACCTGCCAATTTCCTTAAAGATATCGTATGCAGCTCTGTAATCGCCTGCTTCCATAAGAGCAAGACCTATGTTATAGTTGCACTCCTTATACTGTGATACGCTGTCCTCATAGTCGCCAAGCCCCTCGAATATGGCTGAGGCCTCCTCATAGCTACCGCCATCCAACAGGGCAAGCGCAATGTTGTACCTGCACTCCGAGTACATTTCCCGACTGTCCCGATAGTCGCCAAGCTCCTCGAATATGGCTGAGGCCTCCTCATAGCCGCCGCTTTCCATATTGCCGGCGGCAATGCGATAATTGCACTCTTTCGCCATTTCCTCGCTGTCGCTGTAGCCCTTCAGCGCTTCAAACATCGGCAGCGCTGCAGCAGGATCCTCCTCCATTAAAGAAAGCGCAATGCGGTAGTCGCACTCGTTGATCTGCTCCTCACTGTTGCTGTAGCCATCAAGGGATTCAAACATCGACCGTGCTCCGTCAGGGTCTGACTCCATTGTTTCAACGGCCATATTATAGTAGCACTCGCAAGCGCGATCATTGGAATCCTTATGGCCTTCGAGCTCAACAAAAATTTCGTATGCCTCCGCATACATGCCGCCCTCCATGCAGTCGACAGCCTCGTTATAGTTTATGGCAGGCTTTACGATGAAAAGAAAGCACAGTATGCACACCGCAACCAGCAACACTGCGCCCACTGAAAAGCCTATTATCCTGCCGGTATTTTTTCGCTTCGGCTCTGCTTTCGGTCGTTCCCGAAGCTCCGGTTGGGGCTCATCAACCGCCGGCTCGGGTGAATAGCTCGCCTGTGCAGGTTCCGTTGCCTGACCTTCACGCTGGATGGGAACCCCACACTCCGGGCAGAACGCCGCATCCGGCAGAATTTCAACGCCGCAGTTTGAACATTTCATACAAAGACCCTCCTTGTTACCACTATCCACATTGTAACATATATTCATATGCTTGCAACAGTTATTGTAAAAAAACGTCAATTATTGCCATATTTTCGCAAGCAACCATAAAAAGCCGTCATATGTTTAACGTACAAAGGGCTTTGAAAGTATGAGAAGAAGGAGCATACCATGGTTCCACTCACCCGAATAAGCGCTGCGCTCGGCCGTTCGCTCATGTAAACATATCGATTCGGCAAGGCTCCCGTTAGCCTTCGCTGCTTACAGCATTTATTATGGAATCCCAGACATGGCATTTGTCAGCCATGCAAGCCGCCTTTTCAAAATCGCCCACCCTTTCCGGCGTATGGGCGTCACTGCCTATAACGAGCTTGCAGCCCTTTCGGGCAATCAGCTTTATCTCATCCGCAGTCAGCGATACATGGGAGGAATTAATCTCAAGTGCGATGCCGAGCTGGCGAGCGCACTCGGCAAGATAGGGTATATCTACACGAATATAGAGATTGGGGTGTGAGATGATGTTCGCCCGACAGCTCTCGGCAGCGACCAGAAGGGATTCGGCGTTGCGGCGGGGATCACCCATGACCTTGAACATGCTTTCGCCCCATATGTGAGCTGCAAAGCGGTTCACGGGGGCTATGCCCTTGTGGTAGCCTATTATGATAACATCGTATTCGTCCCTGTTCTCGGGACAGTCGCATGTACCAAAGCCTGTGACATTCAGCTCCGCACCTCGGAGCACATCTATCCTGCCGGCATGCTCGATCCTGAGCCTTGCAATCTCTCCGTGGAGACGGTCAAGCTCTCTGCCCCTCACGCCGTAGATCATATGCCCTGCAGCATGCTCGGAGATCGCAACGGCCTTAAGCCCCCTGTTAAGCGCAGCCTCTACAACAGCCGCCGGAGTGCCCTTGCCATGGCTGTACTCAGTATGGGTATGATAATCTGCAAATATCCTGTGTTGGTTCACTTCTCTTTAACGCTCTTTGTGTGCTTGCTCTTCTTGGCAACGAGCATCACTATGACCTCGAACAGGGCATTTATGGAGCCGTACGGCTCAAACCCGCGAAACTTACACAGCGACTCCGGCCTTGCAGCACAGATGAATATGTCTGCAATTGACGCCGCGGGAGAGTCTGCAAAGTTTGTGATAAACGCTGTCCTTACGCCATTGCCCTTTGCGGTGGCGACGCTTTCGATAGTACTCCTGGTGATGCCCGTGCGTGATACTCCGATGCAGAGATCGCCTGGCTTCAAAACCTCGGCATAGGACGGCATTATCTCCCTCTGGGATACGACTATCGAATCGACCCCCATGCGACAGATATCCTCCGAAACGCCCGAGACAGCCTCTATCGCACCGCCGACACCCAACCAGACGGTGCGCCTGCAGCCGACTATAGCATCCGCAAGCGATGCCAGTGCAGCGCAGTCAAGCGTCTTTAGCGTTGCTTCCAGTGCGTGGAGCTGGCTGTACATGAGTTTGCGGATGAACACCTCGTCCGAATCTGATTCGTCCAGGGGCGCATCGTCCTCGGGTACTACGTTCGACATACTGCTTGCAAGGGCGACCCTAAACTCCATAAAGCCCTTGTACCCCAGCTTCCGCGCCAGGCGGGTGACGGATGGGATGCTGACATGCGCCTCCTCCGCAATTTCGTTGATAATCATGTGGACGGCCTTGCATGGGTTAGCCAATATGAAGTCAGCAACTCTGCGCTCCGCAGCAGGGAGCGTTGGGTAAACCGAGCTCAATCTTATGCGTACCGACATAACAGTCCTCCGTAGAATAGGGAAAATTATTTATCATTTTGTTAGCGATGTAAAAATTATAACATGAATTTCGGCCTTTGCAATAGTATTCCCGAATTATTTTGAAAAGCCGTTCTTAATTTTCACATATGGCGTATTTTATAGCGCAGATACTTGCTTTTTAGGAGTGTATTTTCCGAGAGTACAGAGCATATCTATTATGAAATCGCTGGGGGAGTGTAACCATCGCATGAAACCGTTGCCTATGCTGTGTATCACATCGGAACACGAGTGTCTCGTTGAAGTCAACTCCGAGCCCGCAGGAGTCGTGGGTGCCGGGCGGCACGCTGTGCTGCCCATAGCAGAAACAGTTGATTGCTTCGTATCGCTGCTTCCACTGGTATGCGAGCGCAGTGGATATGCGCTGCCTGTTACAAGGCGGCTTCGTTTTGAAGGAGGCGTTCTTGAAGCAGGCTCCGTGGCAGATGATGTTCGGATCACCGTATGGGGGAACATGTTTGAAGTGTGCCTCTCCCCCGTTATCATCCCCATGCCGGCGCAGCGAGGGGCAAAGTCGTTTGGCTCCATACGGTTTGCATCGCACACGGGCGCTGTTACCGTAGAACTCATATGGGACTCGGGGCTTCGGCTCGTTGTTACCCCTGCAGGCGAGGGCGTGCCGTTTGCATTCGACATAGGCGAGGGCAACTCGGGTACGCTTGCATCCCTTGACGTCGGCAGGGAACGGCTGCTTGCGGTGAGCATAACTGCTGACATTGGAGAGAGACTATTGCTGCTTGACCCATCGTTTGATACGCTCTTGGATGTGAGCGGCGCCACCGCAGGCATATATGACGGCTACCCTACAGTGACCGACGGAGACGGACTTTCATGCTACCGGCGGCGTACTCGGTATGAGTATCGTGCTGGTAGCTTTACTGCGCTTGCAGATGAGTTTGCACCCATGGCAAACGAAAGCATAGCTTTGCGCTTCTGCGAAGCTGCGCTTTTGAAGCGATTTGACGAAGCTTTGGCTCTGCTTTCGGACGACCTTGGGCTTGACGCCTCGGATATTTCCGATTTTCTGGGTGAGTTCAAGTTTTGCAGATATGCGCCTTCCTGCAGCTCTGCAGGCTCCGATATAGTCGGCCTTTTCGAGCAGGAGCAGACGGTAATGCGCCCACGGCTCATGCGCTTTGAGCTGAGCAACGAACTCATCACGGATATAGAGGAGATATGCTGAGTGCGAAGGCTGCGTCTCACGCATCGGCAGCCATATTGCAACCTGCGTTGATTAAACATTACTAAACCGCAAGGTCACTCTTACTAAACTGCAATTTTCTTGATGATTACATAAAAATTTACATAAACAACTAAAATAGCAGCTCATTTCGATAGTATATTGTGGCATATGTATTGACACGCTGCCCGGCATGTGCTTTAATCTGTGGGTAAAGTTTAGTGATTATAAACTTTGAGTTTAGCATTATTGCAGGAGGCGATTCTGATGATTGACATTGGAGGGAGCATTAAGCGCAAGCGTTTAAAGCTCGGGCTCACGCAGGAGGAGCTTGCGGCAAGAACGGAGCTCTCAAAGGGCTTTATCAGCCAGCTCGAGCGCAACCTGACATCGCCATCTATAGCGACGCTCATGGACATACTGGAGGCTCTTGGCACGGATATCTCCGACTTTTTCGCTCAAAGCGATGATGAAAAGGTCATATTCTCCCCGGACGATATGTTTGTCAAGGAGGATGCGGAGATAGGCTCCACGGTTTGTTGGCTCGTTCCCAACGCACAGAAAAATGAGCTTGAGCCCATACTTGTGACCCTCGACGCCGACGGGTGCACATACCCGGACGATCCCCATGAGGGCGAGGAGTTCGGCTATGTGCTCATGGGCAGCGTTTCTCTCGTTTTGGGAGAGCGCAGATTCAAGCTCAAAAAAGGCGACAGCTTTTGCTTCAAGCCCACCGAAACCCACTATCTTGAAAATCACTCCAAGCGCCAGGCACGCATAATCTGGGTGTCTACCCCTCCCTCATTCTGATACTGAAGGTGAATCGATATGGACAGCAAGCGGCTAATCAATCTCATAGATGTATCCAAGGATTACGAAGGCGACGTTGCGCTGGAGCACATCAATCTGTATGTGCGTGACGGCGAGTTTATAACCCTGCTGGGCCCCTCCGGATGCGGAAAGACGACTCTGCTTCGTCTTATTGCGGGCTTTATCACGCCGTCCTCCGGTCGGATACTAATAGACGGTGCGGATATGACCGGCGTCCCCCCCTACAAGCGTAGGGTCAATACTGTGTTTCAGAAGTATGCCCTGTTCCCCCATCTCAACGTATTTGAAAACATTGCTTTCGGCCTCACCATAAAAAAGGTCGACAAGGCGGAGATAGCAAGGCGTGTTTCGGAGATGCTGGAGCTGGTGAATCTCTCCGGCTTTGAAAAGCGCTATATTGATCAGCTTTCCGGCGGTCAACAGCAGCGTGTTGCCATAGCTCGTGCGCTTATAAACGAGCCCGAGGTGCTTCTGTTGGATGAGCCCCTCGGCGCACTTGACCTGAAGCTCCGCAAGGGTATGCAGATAGAGCTGAAACGTATGCAGCAGCGCCTCGGCATAACGTTTATTTACGTCACCCACGACCAGGAGGAGGCGCTCACCATGAGCGATACTATCGTCGTCATGAACAATGGTGTGATACAGCAGATAGGTACCCCCATTGATATCTATAACGAGCCAAAGAATCGTTTTGTTGCCCGATTCATAGGGGAAAGCAACATATTCGCCGCCACTATGGTGTGCGACCGCCTGGTCCGCATAAACGGCATTGAGTTTGAGTGTGTTGACGCAGGCTTTGGCAACGAGAGCCCTGTCGATGCGGTCATCCGTCCCGAGGATGTTGACATCATTCCCGGAGAGAGCGCCAGGCTCTGCGGCGTTATCACAAACGTGCTGTTTATGGGCGTCCACTATGAGTTCACAGTAGACTGCGACGGTCATGTATGGAAAGTGCACTCCACGGATCATGTGCCGGTTGGGGAGACTGTCGGCCTCCAGATACTGCCCGATGCCATCCACATAATGCACCCCGACAAAAAGGTCCTTGAGGCTTCCCGGCCGGAACGGAGCGCAGAAACATGAAGCGTTCTCGCATGGCTTACCCGTACATATTCGTGTGGATGCCGCTGTTCATAGTAGCGCCGCTGCTGTTTGTGCTCTATTATGCGTTTTTCCGCGACGGGCAGTTCACCACCGATTTTGTTGTACAGGTGTTTTCAGACACGACCTATCTGCCCGCACTGTTGAACTCCATATGGATAGCTCTTGCGACCACGGTCGTATGTCTGCTCGTAGGCTATCCCGTGGCATACATACTCTCCAACATGAAGTCACGCAGTGCTGCACTCCTTTCAATGCTGTTCATCATGCCCATGTGGATGAATATGCTCCTTCGCACAATCGCATGGAAGATACTGCTTGACGACAGCGGCATAATCGTGCGGTTACTTGAGTGGCTCGGCATGGAAAATCCTCGGCTTATATATACCCCCGGCGCCGTGCTTGTGGCAACGATATACGACTTTCTGCCGTTTATGATATTGCCCATCTACACTGTGCTGCAAAAGCTCGACCGCTCCCTTATTGAGGCGGCGCACGATCTCGGCGCAAACTCTCGTCAGACATTCCTGCGGGTGGTGCTCCCACAGTCTGTCCCCGGCATTGTGTCCGGCATTACGATGGTATTCGTGCCTTCAATGTCAACATTTGCTGTCTCCACGATGCTCGGCGGCAAAAACGTCATGCTGTTCGGTCAGGTGATAGAGCAGAAGTTCCTGATAGGCAATCAGTGGGGCGTGGGTTCTACGCTTTCCCTCGTTCTTATTGTGCTCGTGCTTATCTCCATGTTCATAATGCGTCGTGTCGAGCGTGACACGGGCTCGGAGGGGGGTACGATCTGGTGAAGCGGTTTTTGAAGTTTTTAAAGGGCTCATACCTCGGGCTTGTACTGTTTTTCATGTATATGCCCATATTCGTCATGATGGTGATGTCCTTTACTGATTCACGCACCGCTGTGGTGTGGAACGGGTTCTCGTTCGGGGCATATGCAGACCTGTTCTCGGACAGTGATGTTAAGGAGGCGCTCGTCACCACCCTCGTTGTCGCACTTGTCTCTGCAACCGTTGCCACGGTATTCGGCACCGCTACGGCTATAGGGCTTCACTCCATGAAAAAAAAGCGTCGTGCTGTTATTGAGGCGGTGACTCAGCTGCCAATGGTGAACCCCGATCTGGTGACAGGCATTGCCATGATGCTGTTATTCGCATTCATAGGGCTTCGTCAGGAGCATGGGCTTCTGCGCCTGATAATCGCACATGTGACGTTCAATCTTCCCTATGTCATATTCTCGGTAATGCCCAAGCTGCGCCAGAGCAGCAATACGCTTTATGAGGCTGCACTGGATCTGGGCTGCAGCCCCTTCCAAGCCCTCATGAAGGTTGTCATACCCGACATAATGCCGGGCATAGTTTCAGGTTTTCTATTGGCGTTCACGCTGAGCATCGATGATTTTGCCATAAGCCTTTTCACCGGCGGAACGAGCATGAATCTGTCCATGCTCATCTACTCCAAGATGAAAAAGGGCGTGTCAACGGAGTTCTGTGCGCTTTCGGCGCTGATGTTCTTAGTGGTAGGCATACTGCTCCTCATTGTCAACATGCGCAGCATAAGGCAGGAAAAGCAGGCTGCCATACAGGAAAAAAAGGTTATGCGCAAAGCATAAACATAAATAAATCATCTTACTCAGGAGGTTTCTGTAAAAATGAAAAAGTTCGTTTCCGTTCTGATGGCCGTTCTAATGGCCATGCTGCTCGTCCCCATGTTCTCCAGCTGTGCCTCGGGCGAGACGCTGAACATCCTCAACTGGGGCGACTATCTTGAGCCGTCGCTGAAGGAACGTTTTAAGGAGGAAACAGGTATCACAATCAAGGAAAAGGTCGTTACAAGCAACGAGGAGATGCTCATACAGCTCGAGGCCGACGACTGCCCCTATGACCTCTGCTTCCCGTCCGACTATGCTGTTGAGAGGCTTATCAAGGGCGGCAAGCTTGCGGAGATCAACCATGACAATCTGTCCAACCTCGTCAATATCGACGATAGATACATGGGGCTCGATTACGATCCCGAGAACAAGTACTCCATCCCCTACACCTATGGCGTTCTTGGCGTGCTCTACAACAAGACCATGGTGGACGAGGCCGATCTCGGTTCCTGGGACATACTCTGGAACGAAAAATACTCCGGTGAGATATTTATGTATGACAGCATCCGTGACTCCATGGCAGTCGCACTGCTGTATCTGGGCTATGACATCAATACTACGAATCCCGACGAGCTCAACGCCGCTGCCGATGCGCTGATTGCAATGAAGCCCCTTGTAAAGGCCTGGCTCACCGACGATATTAAGGACAGCATGATATTGGGCTCCGGCGCACTGGCCGTCGTGTATTCCGGCGATGCCGTATGGTGCTGCGACCCCGACGAAGGCAACCCCGACCTGGACTTTTTCGTGCCTGAGAGCGGCAGCAACATCTACTTTGATACAATGGTCATACCTGTAAACACCAAGAAGCAGGATATGGCTGAGCAGTTCATCAACTTCCTGCTTGAGCCGGAGGTCGCTACCATCAATACAGAGTTCATCGGCTACTCCAGCCCGAACGCCGCAGTGTGGCCCCTGCTTGACGAATACTATACCGAGAACCATATGTTCAATATTCCCGACGCCATAATCGAGAAGTGCGTCGTGTTCCGTGACCTGGGGGAGAGTATTGATCTCTACAACAACGCTTGGGACAGAGTTTTTGAGTGATTTTCGGTATTGCAACCGGCGTGACAACGTGC
The DNA here is from genome assembly GCA_944336475.1 of uncultured Clostridia bacterium. Lineage (GTDB taxonomy): Bacteria > Bacillota > Clostridia > Christensenellales > CAG-138 > CALVLD01. Next base: position 34,458 of record CALVLD010000013.1, on the reverse strand, counting down.
TATAATGTGCGGAACTAAATCAAATAGAGGCTACTATGATTCGTCTTTATGAGTTGCAAAAATGCCCGGAAAGGTTCGTCGGCAATGTTGAGGTTGCCGGCTGGATCAGAACCGCCCGCGAGTCCAAGTCGGTAGGCTTTATTGAGCTTGGCGACGGCTCTGCGTTCCGCAGCGTACAGATCGTGTATGAGCACGGTATAATCCCTTCCGGGATTGCTTCCAAGTTTGCCACGGGGGCTGCCATAGTTGTGCACGGTGAGCTGATACTGACGCCTGAAGCAAAGCAGCCGTTTGAGATCCGTGCCGGAGAGATCGAGATCGCCGGCGAGTGCCCTAACGACTATCCTCTCCAGAAAAAGCGGCACACGTTGGAGTATCTGCGCACCATACAGCATCTGCGTCCGAGGGCAAACACATTCCAGGCTGTGTACCGTGTCCGACACGTTGTGGCAATGGCCATCCATCGCTTTTTTGACGAGAGGGGTTTCCTCTATGTCCACACCCCAATATTCACGGGGAGCGACTGCGAGGGCGCAGGCGAGATGTTCCGCGTGACATCGCTTGACATGGCAAACCCTCCCAGGAATGCCGACGGCTCCGTTGACTACACGCAGGATTTCTTCGGCAAGCCTGCAAACCTCACGGTAAGCGGTCAGCTCCACGGCGAAGCGTTTGCACTTGCATTCCGTGACATATACACGTTTGGCCCTACGTTCCGCGCAGAGAAAAGCAACACCGCCCGCCATGCTGCCGAGTTCTGGCAGATGGAGCCGGAGATGGCGTTTTGCGATCTGAACGGATATATGGATATTGCCGAGGAAATGATAAAGTTCATAATCACCGAGGTGCTTGAACGCTGCCCCCATGAGATGAGCTTCTTCAACTCCTTCGTGGATAAGACTCTGCTCGAAAGGCTGAACCATGTTGTCAACTCTGACTTTGTCCGCCTACCCTACACCAAGGCGGTAGAGATACTCTCTACCTGCGGACGTGAGTTCCAGTATCCCGTTTACTGGGGCTGCGATCTTCAGACCGAGCATGAGCGCTATCTGTGCGAGGAGGTCTACCGCTGCCCTGTGTTCGTGACAGACTATCCTGCGGAGATAAAGAGCTTCTACATGCGCCTCAATGATGACGGCAAGACCGTTGCGGCGGCCGATCTGCTCGTTCCCGGTGTGGGTGAGATCATTGGCGGCAGTCAGCGCGAGGAGCGTTACGATGTTCTCCGCAAGAAGATAGAGGATCTGGGCATGGACATGAGCTATTATGAGTGGTATCTTGACCTGCGCAAGTACGGCGGCGTAAAGCATGCGGGCTTTGGAATGGGCTTTGAGCGCATTTTGATGTACCTCACAGGCATGCAGAACATAAGGGACGTGCTGCCGTTCCCAAGGACCACGGGCAGCATGGAGCTGTAATCCGATCCGATTTTAACGATTCGCAGGGCTTGTATATTGCATCTGCGAATCGTTTTTTACGGGTGGCTTTTACAGAAAGGGGAAACCATGGATTTCACAATCAAGAGTGCCGAGTTCGTCACGAGCGTGGGACTTGGCTCGACGCTTCCTGAGCAGCGACGTGCGGAGATTGCAATAGTCGGAAAGTCGAACGTCGGCAAGTCCTCGCTCATCAACTCGCTCTGTGGGCGGAATAAGCTGGCAAAGACCTCGCAAACCCCCGGAAAAACGAGGCTTATCAACTATTTTCTGCTGAATGGCGATTTCTACCTGGTGGATCTTCCGGGGTACGGCTATGCTGCCGCACCCAAGGCGGAGCAAGAGAAGTGGGGGCAGCTCATTGAGGGCTATCTGAGCTCCGGCCGGGTGACGCATATATACATGCTCATCGATATTCGGCATGAGCCTACGGTGCTTGACCGCCAGATGTTCAGGTACATACTCTACTACGCTATACCGTATACGCTCATTGCGACAAAGGCGGATAAGCTCGCGCGGAGCAAGCGTTGTGCTGCCGCAAGCGCAGCTGCAAAGCTGTTGGGTGCGCCGCCGTATGCCATCGCATACTCCTCATCGTCGCTTGACGGAAGGGCTGAGCTCCTCTCAAGGATAGAGGCAGTGGTGTATCCGGAGAATTTGCTTGAGCAATAATAGACAGCGCTCAAATTTTATCGAATATTTTTTGCAAGTATATTGACATAGCCATATTGCATTTGCATAATAGATAGCGTTACGGGGGATGCTTCTCCCCCGACAGAACAAATGTCCTTTGGAGGATGTGGCTTATGGGTCTTAGGAAATGTCCCAAGTGTGAACTCAACTATATCAAGGATGATGAAAAGCTCTGCAATGTTTGCCGTCGCACTGCAAGACGGGAAAGAGATGATGGCGATGAGCAGGAGTCTCTCTGCATAGAGTGCGGCGAGCACCCCGCTATGAAGGGGCGCGATATATGCGCACTCTGCTACAAAGAGATGCTGCGTCAGGAACAGTTGCAGAATCAGCGTAAATCTGCCATAACCGCTTTGGATCTGGATTCCGTTGATCTCAAGGAGGTCGATGTTCCCCTTTCCGATGACATACCTGCCGAGGAGATCGCCGACATAAGCGATGAGCTGGATGACGAGTTTGTCGATCCCGATCCCGATGGGCTCATGGAAAATCATGACGGCGGCGAAGAGGATATCAATTTTGATGAGAACGTCATCTCCATTGAGACTCTCGATGACGAGGACGATGGTGATGAGAGCGATGACGACGCCGGGTTTGACGGAGAGATAGCTCCTGTTCGCCGCATTCACCGCTGATGTTTGGATACCGCCTGTAAATGAAAGTTTTTGCCATAGCCGATCTGCATCTTGACGGCGGAGCAGATAAACCCATGGATGTCTTTGGATATCGCTGGGAAAACCACCGCGAACGCATGTTTGACTCGTGGCAGTCCGTTGTCGGCGTCAACGACTGTGTGCTTGTGCCGGGCGACATCTGTTGGGCCATGCGCTTTTCGAATGCGCTGACAGAGTTGAATGCCATAGCTGCACTAAACGGAACAAAGCTCCTCATACGGGGCAACCATGACTACTGGTGGGCGTCCCCTACCCGTATGCGGTCGGCTCTGCCCTCGGATATGCGGCTCATACAAAACGATTCCGTTGACATGGGAGCATTCTCCGTTGCGGGCTCACGGGGATGGATACTGCCCTCGGACAGCAATTTTAAGGCAGATGACCGTAAAATCTATGAGCGCGAGCTCCTGCGTCTGGGGCTGTCGTTTGCATCCGTAAAGCACGGGCCCGTAATCTGTATGACCCACTTTCCGCCGCTTGCAGGAGATGGTGCGGACACCGATATGACCGCACTCATGGAAAAGCAGGGGGTCATTCTCTGCGTCTACGGCCATGTGCACGGGGACGGCTGCTCCAGTGCATTCGACGGCGAGAAGAATGGCATTCGTTATCGGCTGTGCTCAGCCGACAACCTTGGCTTTGCGCCTGTTGAGGTCGCCGAATTTTGATAATATGACGAGTTGTTTACGGCTTGGCTATTGAAAAATATGTCGAGCCGTTTTATAATGCATTCGTATAGTTTTGCTCATGGAGGTCGTTATGCTCAACACCGATAGCAGATACAGGGCGTACATAGACATATTGAAGGAGGAGCTCGTGCCGGCGATGGGCTGTACCGAACCCATTGCAATCGCCTTTGCAGCTGCCAAGGCAAGAGCGACGCTCGGTGCGATGCCCGACAGGGTGGAGATAACCGTAAGCGGCAATATAATTAAAAACGTCAAATCTGTTATCGTTCCGAACACAGGCGGTCTCAAGGGCATCGAGTCCGCAGCAGCGGCAGGTATCGTTGCCGGCAATGCGGAGCGTGTGCTCGAGGTACTTGCGGATGTGTCGGAAAAGGACAAGCCCCGCATACGGGAGTTTATGCAGAGCGTACCCATGATAGTTCGCCCCTCCAGAGGCGATGTGATATTCGACGTCGATATCACCCTCCACAGCGGAAGCGATTATGTACGCCTTAGGATAAAGGATTATCACACCAACGTCGTATTGATTCAAAAGAACGGCGCAACGCTGTTCGAGGCCCCCGAGATCGAGCTTGATTCAAGCGGTCTGACTGACAGAGGCGTTCTGACCATAAGGGACATATTGGACTTTGCGGATACAGTTGACCTTGACGATGTTCGTGAGGTGCTTGAACGCCAGATAGAGTACAACACCGCCATCGCCAACGAGGGCATACGGGGTAACTGGGGCGCAAGGGTAGGCCGAGTGCTGCTCGATGTGTACGGCTACGATGTTAAGATCCGCGCAAAGGCCATGGCCGCCGCCGGCTCTGATGCTCGCATGAGCGGCTGTGAGATGCCCGTCATAATCGTCTCCGGCAGCGGCAATCAGGGTATGACCGCATCGCTGCCCGTGATAGTTTATGCCCGTGAATACGATGTCGGACAGGACAAGCTCCTGCGTGCTCTTGTGGTCTCAAATCTTGTGACCATACATCAAAAAACATGGATAGGCCGACTCTCGGCATTCTGCGGTGCGGTCAATGCCGGCTGCGGTGCGGGAGCGGGCATTGCATACCTGCTCGGCGGCGACTACGACGTTGTGGCGCACACTCTCGTCAATGCCCTTGCCATAGTCAGCGGCATTGTCTGCGACGGTGCAAAGCCCTCCTGTGCGGCAAAGATAGCCTCCGCAGTCGATGCCGGAATACTCGGCTATCAGATGTATGTGCGCGGGCTACAGTTTCAGGGCGGCGACGGCATAATCTCCAAGGGTGTCGAAAACACCATCGCAAATGTCGGTCGGCTCGGCAAGGACGGCATGCGCGAGACCGACCGTGAGATACTTCGCATAATGCTTGCAAACAAGGATTAGTTCCATAGAGGTGCTGTATGGCAAACATATTGAAGGGTACGACAGTGATCGCCGCCATGAACGAAAGAACGCTTGCAGATGCAGCTGCTCTCCGCAATGCAGGCGTTGCGCCTACCCTCTGTATCGTCAGGGTGGGCGAGCGCAAGGACGACATCTCCTATGAAAACAATGCGGTTAAACGCTGCGGCTCAACGGGTGTTGAGGTGATTAAGAGGCTCCTGCCATGTGATGTTTCAGAGGAGGAGCTGCTGCAGGTAATACACGCCCTGAATAACGACAGCGGCATACATGGCGTGCTCATATTCCGTCCCCTCCCCCGTCACATTAATGAGGCAACGGTGTGCGAGGCGCTTGCTCCAACAAAGGATGTTGACGGCATCACACGCGCCTCCATGGCGTCGCTCTATTCGGGTGTGGGCGAGGGGTTTGCCCCCTGCACTGCACAGGCAGTCATTGAGCTTGCGGATCATTACGGCATTGAGCTTGAGGGCAGCAATGTCGTTGTGGTCGGGCGGAGTCTTGTGATAGGCAAGCCGGTGTCGATGCTCCTTATCAAGCGCAATGCAACGGTCACCGTTTGCCACACCCGCACCGTCGGTCTGCCAGACATATGCCGCCGTGCAGACATTATAGTTGCCGCAGCGGGCAGGGCAAGCATGATAGGTGCGGAGTGCGTTGCCCCCGGGCAGGTGGTCATCGACGTTGGCATCAACTGGAGCGAGAAGTTGAACCGCATCTGCGGTGATGTCGATTTTGATTCGGTGGAGCCCCTTGTATCCGCCGTAACGCCTGTCCCCGGCGGCATTGGCGGTGTGACCACAGCAGTGCTTGCTTCGCACGTCGTTGCGGCGGCAAAGAGGCTTGGCGATAGAGATACCTGTCGATAAGCAGCATTCGTATGCATTATAAAACGCCCACCCCGTGAGGGGTGGGCGTTTGGCATGTCGTGTCGTCACAGTATCTCCAGGGCTGCGTTGTAGAGCCTGTCGCTCATTGCGTCGATCTCGGCAAGCATTGCCGAACCGCGGGACTTGAAATCGGCTGCCGTGGCCTCATCAAGGCCGCTGATGTTGATGAGCACGTTCAGCCATGCGCCGTGAGCGCAGGAGCGAAGGTTGAGCACGCCTACGCCGAAGTCGCTTCCGCAGTTGGTGTTAAACTTGCCGACGAGCCTATCGGCGACCTTGAGCCCCTCAAGCGCAAGCTCCATGGTGCGGAATGGCTCCTCGGTTGCAACCAGGGTGGCATCCGCTATCGCCTTGCGACGTACCGCCTTTTCCTCATCGGTCTCCTTGGGGAGCTTGAATGCGGCGGATACGAGATTGAACGCCTCTGTATCACGGTCGACCTGGGCGACAAGCTCGTTCTTTACGCTCATTCCCTCGGCTATCGCCTCCTCGCAGAGCTGAGTATAGTCGAGGTACTTCTTCTTGCCTATGGTGAGCCCTGCCACCATCGTGATAAGGCCGACGCCCTGTGCGCCGGAGAGTGCGGAGGCACTTCCGCCGCCGGGAGCGGGAGCATTGGAAGCAAGCAGTGATATATAGTCATTTACGGTCATTTCAATAAGCTTCATAGTATTACTTCTCCTTTTCTGATGATGTGGGAAACCAGATTGCTCCCCATTCTGTACACAAGATAGTCAATGTCGGGGGCGTTCCACACCACGAGATCCGCAGACTTACCGGCCTCGACGGTGCCGTGCGTTTCACCCAGACCTATTGCACAGGCGGCGTTGAGCGTCACTGCTGAAAGAATCTCCCCCGGCATCATACGATACTTCAGATAGCCCAGATTCATGCAGAACTGCAGGTTGAGCGACGGGCATGAGCCCGGGTTGAAGTCCGTACATATGGCAACGGGAACGCCTGCCTCTATCATATCCCTTGCAGGGGCATAGCCCTTGTTGAGATAGAACGATGTTGCAGGTAGCAGACACGCAATGACACCGCCCTTGGCAAGCGCCTCGACGCCCCTGGAATCGATTGCGATGAGATGCTCGCTCGACACGGCGTTCAGCTCGCCCGCAAGCACCGAGCCGCCTATGGCGTCTATCTCATCGGCATGAATCTTTGATGGCAGGCCGAGACGCTTTGCGGTCTCAAGCACCCTGCGGCTCTGCTCCACCGTGAACACGCCTGTTTCGCAGAATGCATCGCAGTACTTCGCAAGACCGCTCTCTGCCACAATTGGCAGCACGGTATTGCAGAGGTACTCCACATATGCATCGGCATCTCCTGCAAACTCCGGCGGAACGGCATGTGCGCCCATGAACGTGGGGACGACATCATATCCGTTATTGATAAGTCTTTTTATTACACGAAGCTGCTTAAGCTCATTTTCGGCATCGAGACCGTAGCCGCTCTTTATCTCCACGGTGGTGATTCCATGCATGAGCATCTCATCAAGGAATGCCGAAGCACGGTCGTACAGTTCATCCTCGGAGGCGCTTCTGGTGGCGACAAGGGTGTTCAGTATGCCGCCGCCTGCCTGCAGTATTTCCAGATAGCCGGCGCCCCTCAGCTTGAGATGCACCTCGTGCTGACGCCAGCCTCCGAAAACAAGGTGGGTATGGGCGTCCGTAAGTCCTGCAGTGACGAGTTTGCCCTCGGCGTCGAACACACGCTCGGCATCGGGGAGAGGCTCGCCTGCACCGAATACGGCGGCTATCCTGTCCCCATTGACCAGCACTGCGGCGTCCCTTATCATCTCCACCCCGTCATTCTGCATACGCCCGGCAAGAGGCTTTGCGCCCCTTGCCGTGGCCAATGTTCCTATGTTTTTTATGAGCAGCATGATTGCACCTTACAGCAGGTGATTCTCCAATACCTGCTTTTCAAAATCAAAGCTTTCTATCTGCATATAGTATTCCGCAGAATCCACAAGCGCCTGCATTGGAACGAGGCCGATGACCTCGGTGCCTATGACCTGCACACCCCACCTTGCCGCCTCGGCACGGGTGTACTCCACCACACGGTAGAGGGGAGTCTTGTGGAAGTTAGTCATGTTGATGGACACCTGTGCGATGTTCCTATCCTCAAGCAAAACGCCCATTGCCTTTACGCAGTCAAGGCCGCCGCTGCTCCTGCGGAGTATGCGCGCGATCTTATCAGCGATGGAGACGTCGGATGTGTTGAGGTTGATATTGAACGCCACGAGAGGCATACGCGCGCCCACGGCGCAGACGCCTGCGGTGGGATGTATCTGCCTGCCGCCAAAGTCGGGCTCCCATTCGGGCTGCTGCACCTTTTCAGCCATGCCCTCGAACTCGCCCTTGCGGATTTTGGCAAGGTTGACCCTGTGGGGGGCGGTTGCGGAATCCTCATACAGGAACACCGGCATGCCTGCTTCATCAAATATGCGCCTGCCTACCGCACGGGACAGCTCTACGCACTCGTCCACCGTCATCTCCTTGATGGGTATGAAGGGAACAACGTCGACTGCACCCATGCGGGGATGCGCACCTTGGTGCTGTGTAAGGTCGATGAGCTCCGCCGCCTTCCTTGCAACGGCAACTGCTGCGTCTGCCACCCTTGCAGGCTCACCGAAGAAGGTGATAACGCTGCGGTTGTGGCTTGCGTCACTGGAGTAGTCGAGCAGCACTACGCCTGGTATTGCACGAACCTCATTTACGACCGCCTCGACCACCTCGGGACGCCTGCCTTCGCTGATATTGGGAACACATTCAACTATCTTTGCCATTATACTTTCCTCCGATCTATGATTGTTTTGGGGTTTACATATCCGATGTGAGGGATTCTATGAGGGCATCATCCGCCAGATACGGCAATGTTATGTGCGCCTCACCCTCGTGGCTGCGGTTGTACTCCGCACTCGTCTCCATTGAATGGGGATTCCTTGCCCATGCGCGCCTTGCAACGCCGCCCATGACGTCCCACATCATTGCGGAGCGTATTATTGCATCTATCCTCTCGCTGCCGTCGAGCACAAGGCCGAAGCCGCCGTTTATCGCCTTGCCGATGCCCACGCCGCCGCCGTTGTGCAACGCACAGAGACTCATGCCCCGTGCCGCATTGCCTGCAAAGCACTGCACCGCCATGTCCGCCATGACATTGCTGCCGTCCTTGATGTTGGCTGTCTCCCTAAAAGGGGAATCCGTGCCGGAGACATCATGATGGTCACGACCTATCATGACGGGGCCTATCTCGCCGTTGCGAACCATCTCGTTGAAGCGCAGGGCTATGCGTGTACGCCCCTCCGCATCCTGATACAATATGCGTGCCTGGGTGCCTACAACGAGCTTGTTGGCCTCCGCATCACGAATCCAGTTGTAGTTATCCCTGTCCTGATAGCGGCGGTTGGGATCGATGCAGCTCATTGCCGCATGGTCGGTGGCGATAAGATCCTCATGCTTGCCGGAGAGACATACCCAGCGGAACGGGCCATAGCCATAATCAAAGAGCATGGGCCCCATGAGATCCTCGACATAGGAGGGGAATATGAAGCCGTCCTTCTCGTCTACGCCGTTCTTGCTTATCTCCTTGACGCCGGCATCGTACACGGCCTTCATGAAGGAATTGCCGTAATCAAAAAAGTATGTGCCGCACTTTGCAAGAGCACAGATGGCATTGAAGTGACGGTGCAGGGATGCGTTGACCGCCTTTTCAAATGCATCACGATCGGTGTGGAGAAGCTCCGTGCGTTGTTCAAACGTGTAGCCGACGGGGCAATAGCCGCCGTTGTAGACATTGTGGCAGGAGGTCTGGTCGGAGAGGAGGTCTATGCCGAAGCCACGCTTTACCGCCTCCTCAAGCAGATCGACGATGTTGCCATGATAGGCTATGGATATGGTGGTCTTTTCCGCCCTGTGCCGCTCTGCCATTGCGAACACCTCGTTCAGATCGTCGGATATTACATTCACCCAGCCCTGATTATAGCGTGTTTCAATGCGTGAGCGGTCGACCTCGGCAAATACGCCAACGGCGTTTGCTATATTGGCGGCCTTGGGCTGCGCGCCGCTCATGCCGCCGAGTCCGCTCGATACGAATACCCTGCCCGACAGATCGCCGCTCTCGGGTATGCCGAGATACTTGCGGCCTGCGCCGAGTATGGTGTTGAACGTGCCGTGGACTATTCCCTGCGGACCTATGTACATCCAGCCGCCTGCGGTCATCTGGCCGTAGTTGGCGACACCCATCTCCTCAGCTATCTCCCAGTCCTTAAGGTTATCGAACATGCCCACCATTAGGGCATTGGTGAGTATCACCCTGGGCGCCGTGGGCTTTGAGGGAAACAGGCCGATGGGGTGGCCGCTCTCTATAACGAGTGTCTGGTGGTCGGTAAGCTCCTCAAGGTATTTTTTGATGAGACGATACTGCAGCCAGTTCTGACAGGGCTGACCCGTCTCGCCGTATGTGACAAGCTCATAGGGATAGAGCGCAACCTCAAAGTCGAGGTTGTTGTCTATCATCACCTGGAATGCCTTGCCCTCGATGCAGTTGCCCTTATACTCGTCTATGGGCTTGCCGTATATGCGGCCCTCGGGGCGGTAGCGGTAGGCATATATCCTGCCCCTTGTCCTGAGCTCGTGCAAAAACTCGGGAGCAAGCGTCGCATGAAGCTCCTCCGGCACATAGCGCAGGGCATTTCGCAGGGCTACCTGAGTCTGCGCCTTGGTGAGCCTGAAGCCCCTGTCCGGGGCACGGCGCATGGAGGGATCAAAGCTCGGATGCTCCGGAAGAGTTGCATCAAGCTTTATTGTCATTGCATTTGAAATATCGATGTTGTTCATAGCCGTAACCGCCTTTCGATTTATTTCAGCTCGCCGCAGACCGCCTCGGCTGCATTGACGATGCAGTTGTTCTTGATGAGTTCGTCAGCTCTCTTGAGCAGGGGATACAGAACCACATCCTCCTCAACGGGTGGGATCGTCTCCCTCAGCAGATTATACACAGCACGGGTCGCAGGCGCGCACTTTTCAGCCCCACACCTGAGCCACAGTGCCTGCGCCGCAGAGACGAGCTCTATGCCGAGCACCTTTTGTGCATTGTCGAGGATCATGCGTGCCTTGCGTGCCGCAGTGGTGCCCATGCTAACATGATCCTCCTGATTTGCAGAGGAGGGTATGGAGTCAACGCTTGCAGGATGGGCATAGACCTTGTTTTCGGAGACCATGGAGGCCGCACTGTACTGTGCGATCATGAAGCCTGAATTGACGCCGCCGTGTTTTGTCAGGAATGCCGGAAGGCCATATGAGAGCTGAGGATTGACCAGACGCTCCACCCTGCGCTCCGATATGTTTGCAAGCTCAGAGACCGCAATGCCGAGGAAATCAAATGCAAGCGCCATGGGCTGACCGTGGAAGTTGCCCCCGGAGATGACCTCGTCATCATCGGGGAATATTATGGGATTATCCGTAACGGCATTAATCTCCCGTGATACGGCATCGTATACGTAGCCGATAGCATCCCTGCTTGCTCCGTGTACCTGCGGTGCGCAGCGGATGGAGTAGGCGTCCTGCACCTTGTTTGGCTGAGTCCTTGCTGCAAGACCGCTGCCATTAAGCAGTGTGAGCAGATTTGCGGCGGAATCCTGCTGACCCCTGTATCCGCGCAGGGCATGTACCTTGGAGTCAAATGCGGAAGTTATTCCATTCTGGGCCTCCGCCGTCATTGCTGCGGCAATATCGGCAACTTTTGTCAGCTTTATTGCGTCGGCCACGGCAAGTGCGCCTATAGCCGTCATTATCTGGGTACCGTTTATAAGGGCAAGTCCCTCCTTTGCGGCAAGCTCGACCGTTGGGATGCCTGCCTTTGCCATTGCCTCTGCACCCGACATGCGAACACCCTGATATTCCGCCTCGCCGAGGCCGAGCATCACGAGTACCATGTGGGAAAGTGGAGCTAAATCACCGCTTGCACCCAAACTGCCCTTTTCGGGTACTATGGGGTGAACATCGGCATTGAGCATTGCAAGCAGTGTTTTGAGGGTGGAGAGCCTTATTCCGCTGTTGCCTCGGGAGAGCGCGTTGCAGCGTAGGAGCATTGCGGCACGAACGACTTCAGTCGGCAGGGGCGCCCCCATGCCACAGGAATGGGACATGATCAGATTCTTCTGGAGCTGCGCCGTTTGTTCCGCAGATATGAGCGTATCCGAGAATTTGCCAAAGCCCGTTGTGAGGCCGTATACTATCGCACCGTCTGCAAGCTTTTGCTCTACATAGGCGCGGGCATGGTTTACGGATGCCTCGGCCGCTTCGGTAAGGCGCACATGGGCATGGCGGCGGGCGACCGCTTCAACCTGCTCTATTGTGAGCGACAAACCATCGATAAGAATTTCCATTGAAAATACCACTTCCTTTCTTATAGCTCCGACTACATATTATAGGTTAAATCTTCCACTCCGTCAACCGTCCGCCGTCCTAAACAGCAGCAAAACGGCCCACAGTTTCCAAACTATCTTCTACTCCACCGCATTTTGCGCCTCATGGAGACTTATATGTTAAAAGTTTCTCGAAAAAATGACAAATTGTTATCATTGTCGTATTGACAGGCTGCTGAGCATGCGTTATAATATATCGCAGAGGGAAGTAATGCAAGTCATGTCCTTCAATAATTATGGAAGAGAGTTTTTTTATGAGCGTACAGTTAAAGGACATCGCTGAGGAGATGCAGCAGAAATCAATGGCTGCAAGGGACTGGGTCTTTCAGGTCATCCGCACCGCAATCATCCGTGGCGTGCTGCCCGGCGGCATGCCGCTTCGTCAGGACGAGATCTCGGCGCAGCTGTCTGTCAGCCACATCCCCGTAAGAGAGGCCTTCCGCCAGCTCGATGCACAGGGTCTGGTTCGCATCTACCCTAACCGTGGTGCCGTCGTCACAAAGCTCACGAGGGAAGAGCTTGAGAATGCAATGGACACCCGTATTGTGCTTGAGCTCGGCGCAATGCGTGCCGCCATCACGCATATCACACCCGACATAATCGAGCGTGCGCAGGCGATCTTGAACGAGGCTGCCGAGGAGACCGATCCCAACAAGCTGGAAGATCTTAATCTCAAGTTTCACTTCACGCTTTATGAGGCGGCAAACAACCCCTTCATGACGCAGCTTATCGAGCAGCTTCATGCCAATGTTGACAGGTACATCCGCCCGTACTATGCGCCGAGTGAGGCCTATGCCCAGACGGTCGAGGAGCATCAGCGTCTGCTGAACGCCTGTGCCGATAAGGATACCGATTTGGCCATAGGTCTGCTTCGCACACATCTGCAGAGGACGAAGGAGCTTTCCAAGAACTCCCCGCTCCTCAGCGCATAATCGTAACCGCAGTATAAGAACAAGCCCGTGTTTGACGGGCTTCAGACCACTAACAAGACCCCGTTTGTTACTCGGCAAGCGGGGTTTTGTCGGTGGTCTGTACCATTGCCGATCCTGTATCAGCAGCGGCAGCTGATTTGGTGCGAATGGTGGGATTTGAACCCACAAGCTTTCGCCGACGGATTTTAAGTCCGTTGTGTATGCCGTTCCACCACATTCGCATGGCGGTCGTGGACAGACTGCGGCTTTGCCGCTCTGCCCATTCGCATTATAACCGTCATTTGCGGCATAGTCAATATTCTTTCGGCAAAAGAGAGTGGTTTCATCTGAACAGGCTTGCCGTCAGGTTGACAAGAAGGCAGAGCAGCACTCCCAATGCTGACGGCAGCAGGAATGCGACTGCTGTCCAACGTATTGAGCCGGTCTCCTTCTTTATCGTAAGCAGCGCCGTTGTACATGGCGAGTGGAACAGCATGAGCAGTATTGTATTTACTGCGGTTACTGCTGTCCAACCGTTGTCGGCAAGTACCTGCCCCAACTGCCATGCAGAATCCGTCATGGCGCCGCTACCCATGTATATCATCATGAGCAGGGGCACCATGAGCTCGTTTGCCGGCAGCGCAAGCATGAATGCCATGAGTATCGCACCATCGAGCCCGAGCACCTTTCCTATCGGGTTGAGGAGTTCAACACCGTGGGCAAGGAGCGAGGCGCCTGCTATGTCTATGTTTGCAAGCAGCCATATTGCAAGTCCTGCCGGCGCCGCTACCATAGCCGCACGGCCGAGCACATACACCGTTCTATCGAGGATCGAGCGGATTATCACCTGCCCCACCCTTGGGCGTCGAAACGGCGGGAGCTCCAGTACAAATGATGAGCTGTCTCCTTTAAGTATGGTTTTTGACAGCAGCTTCGATGTCAAAAACGTTGAACCAACGGCAAGAAGCATTATTCCCACAAGACATACTGCGGAGAAAACACCGTCCACCATGCTTCCTGTCACGAAAAATGTTGTGATGATTGCTATCAACGTGGGGAATTTGCCATTGCATGGCATGAAAGAGTTGGTGAGCACTGCAATAAGCCGCTCACGCTTGGTTTCGATTATACGACAGCCGGTTACCCCCACTGCGGTACAGCCCAGCCCCATGCACATGGTAAGCGCCTGCTTTCCACAGGCATTGCAGCGGCAGAATGCGCTGTCCAGATTGAATGCGACCCTGGGGAGATAGCCCAGATCCTCCAACAGCGTGAACAGCGGGAAGAATATCGCCATGGGCGGCAGCATCACCGCCACTACTCTAAACAGTGTAGCAAGCATGCCGTCACACAGTGCGGATGTAAATCCTTCCGACACTTCTACCGAGACGAGCAGTGTTTTTATGTGTTCCAACAAACCGAACAATAGGCGAGACAGCAGCTCCGACGGATAGTTTGCAAACGTCACCGTTATGTAGAACACAAGTCCCAGCAACAGGAGCATGACAGCCGTTCCAATGAATCTGTTCGTGAGGAAGCGATCCAGCTTAAATCGCTTTGCGGATACGGTATCTGCATCCCAAACCACGGCGTCTCTCGCTATCGCCTCCGCCTGTGAGAACACGTCCACCGATATTGGCATACGGGTAGGTACGAATGTCCCCGAAAGCACACCCGATATGGCACAGAAAAGGCGATCGAGCCCACGTCTGCGCAGGGCATTGGTTGTAACCACCTGCACACCTAAGGCTTTTTCAAGCACAGCCGCATCGGGGTATACCCCTTTGCGCGCCGCCTCATCTATGAGGTTGATGCAGATCACCACCCTATTGGTATGACGGAGTATTTGCAGCGCAAGCGAAAGGCTCCTCGGCAGACATGAGGCGTCGCAGACCACCACCGTGCAAGCCGCCTTTCCGCTTTGAATGAAATCCCGTGCATTCTCCTCCTCAGGAGAGGCTGCCTCAAGCGAATAGCACCCGGGCAAATCCACAAGGGTGCAATTCACGCCGCCTATGCGGCAAGAGGCCTTCGCCGTCTCGACCGTCTTGCCTGTCCAGTTGCCCGTGTGCTGCTTCATACCCGTTATTGCATTGAACAGGGTGCTCTTGCCGACATTCGGGTTTCCTGCAAATGCTATCAGGGGGGTGTTTTTGTCCATGCGGCGTTTCACGGGCAGTCCTCCGTTGATACTAGTATCCTGTCGGCATCGGATGTGCGCAGCGCAACTACTGCGCCTCTGACAAGGTACGCCGTGGGACTGCCCGACGGAGCCGAATAGAGCCTTACTATCGCCGTGCCCGGGGTAAAGCCGATCCCTGCCAACCGAGGATGGTTTGGGGGTACCTCGGTTATCGTGCCTGCGTGATTCGGCAGCAGTTTCGAAAGGGGTATGAGCATAGCTGTTTCCTCCGGCTGTCATGCTGTTTATAGAGTATTCATCGGCCTTCATCGCCGTGATTGGCCCAGCCGTCCCACACGGACGAGCATATGAAATATACTGTTGAAAAATCGCCTCCGTCTATTGAAAAACGGAGTTTGCGGTTTTAGAATATGCCTTTGTAAAATCAGAAAAGAGGTGCGTTTATGAACGACAGCATTAGAAACATAGCCATTATCGCTCATGTTGACCACGGCAAGACCACGCTCGTGGATCAGCTTCTGCGGCAGAGCGGCGTGTTCCGTGACAACGAGGTGGTTCAGGAGCGCGTAATGGACAGCAACGACATTGAGCGTGAGCGAGGGATAACCATACTTTCGAAGAATACAGCGGTGTCCTATAAGGGCTATCGCATAAACATTGTCGATACCCCGGGCCATGCGGACTTCGGCGGTGAGGTGGAGCGCATACTCAAGATGGTGGACGGCGTGCTGCTCCTTGTTGATGCATTCGAGGGGTGCATGCCCCAGACTCGTTTTGTGCTTCGCAAGGCTTTGGAGCTCAATAAGGTGCCTGTGGTGGTCATCAACAAGGTAGATCGTCCCGGCGCTCGCCCGTTTGAGGTTGCAGATGAGACGCTCTCACTGTTCATCGAGCTTGGCGCAGCGGAAGATCAGCTTGATTTCCCGATAGTCTATGCCTCTGCACGGGACGGTATATCCGGACTTGACCCGTATGAGATGTCCTCCGATATGCAGCCGCTTTTCGATACCATCATCTCTGCGGTTCCAGCGCCTGCTGGAGACGAGAATGGCCCCCTGCAAATACTTGTATCTGCGATCGACTACGACGATTACGTCGGCAGGATAGGTATCGGTCGTGTGGAGAGGGGCGTTGCACACAGAAACCGGACGGTTGCGGTATGCGCCTCCGGCAGGGACGGGCAGAGGGAGGCAAAGCTCTCCCGCCTGTACCGCTTCAGCGGACTCAGGCGCATGGAGGCAGACTCCGTTGCGGCAGGCGACATAGTGGCGGTCGCAGGCATACCCAGGCTCTCCATAGGTGAGACCATATGCGATCCCGTCGACGTTGAGGCACTGCCCTTTGTCCACATCGATGAGCCTACCGTGAGCATGTATTTCATGGTCAACACCAGTCCGTTTGCAGGCAGGGAGGGCAAGTATGTTACCTCCCGCAATTTGCGTGAGCGACTCTATAAAGAGGTGCAGACCAATGTTGCCATGCGTGTGGAGGACACCGACTCCCCCGAGGCATTCAAGGTCAGCGGCAGGGGGGAGCTGCATCTCTCGATACTCATAGAGACAATGCGCCGTCAGGATTTTGAGTTTGCAGTATCACGTCCCAAAGTCATAATGAAGCATGATGATGAAGGCAGGCTCACCGAGCCAATGGAGGAGCTTACCGTGGATGTGCCTCAGGAGTACATGGGTGCGGTCATGGAGGGGCTCGGCCGCCGCAAGGCCGTGCTCGTAAGCATGATAAACGAGAATAACGGCGGCGTTCGCCTGATATTCGATGTGCCTGCAAGGGGGCTCATGGGCTATCGCAGCGAGCTCTTGACAAATACCCGTGGCAACGGCGTTATGAGCCACATATTCAAGGGCTATGCGCCGTATGCAGGCCCCATTGAGGAGCGTGATACGGGCTCCCTTATAGCCTCCGAGACAGGCGATTCCAATGCCTATGGCCTGTTCAACACGCAGGACAGGGGCAGGATGTTTATTGGAGCAGGCGTGCCTGTGTATGAGGGTCAGATAGTGGGTGAGTGCTCCCGCAATGAGGATATCACGATAAACGTCTGCAAGAAGAAACATCTTACCAACATCCGCGCCTCCGGCAGCGATGAGTCTCTGCGCCTCGTGCCGCCCGTGGTGTTCAGCCTGGAGCAGTGTTTGGAGTTCATCCGTGACGATGAGTTGGTGGAGGTAACGCCAAAGTCCATCCGCATGCGCAAGCGCTTGCTTACAAAGGAACAGAGGATCAAGGATTTCAACAGGCGTCAGAGCGGAAATGCCGATATTGACGGCTGACGGCGTCAAGAAATACGGCTCGTTTTCGGGGATGTCCGCACGGACATCCCTTTTTGCTGTAATAACATGTTTGTCGTGAGTTGAATAGTATGCGGTATGGAAACGGGTTTGATGCGAAAAGAAGTGTATTTCAGACCGAGGCGCAGGGGCAGCACGCGCCTTAGACGCAGCTGTGCAGCAGCGGCTGCGGCAGTCATTATCATCATCATTGCGGCGGTATTTGAGCGCAGCATGCGTGAACCCCTGCGTCAGCTTGCATTGGAAAAGGCAGCCGCTATAGTAAACACAGCGCTGACGGATGCAACGCTCGCCGTACTGGAGCGTGAGGAACACTTTGGCGCAGAGCTGCTTTCCATATCGGAGAGAGCGGATGGGTCTTACATCATCATGGCCGACACCGCACGCATAGCACAGCTTTCCTCACTAATCATGAGGGAAGCGCAGCAACGCATAGCGGAGCTTGGCTCGGAGGGCGTCGGCATCCCCATAGGTACGATAAGCGGCATATCCTTTTTTACTGGCAGGGGGCCTGAGATTCGCATTGGCTTTGCTCCACAGGGGAGCGTTGCAGGAGCATATCTGTCAAGCCTTACCGAATGCGGAATCAATCAGTCGCTTTTCTCTATCAAGATACGGCTGAACGTGAGCGTGCGGCTTGTGCTTGCAGGATCCGAGGATGTCATAAATGCAGAGAGCACCTCCCCCATATGCGAAACCGTAGTCGTTGGGAATGTTCCCCAGGTCTATACAAACGTTGCGAGTGAGGAGGATATGCTGAACCTCATACCAAACGAAGTGCCCTGACGGGCTCAATCATCATCGTTGCGGACTCCGCTTGCTCGCCTGATGTGTTTGAGTATTGCCTTACCGGTGGGCGTCGCTGCGAGCCCACCCTTGGAGGTCTCCCTGTACTCGGGGCGCATATCGCAGCCGACCGCATACATGGCTGCGACCACCTCGTCAAATGGTATTAGGCTGGTTATGCCGCAGAGCGTCATGTCCGCACAGAGCAGCGCATTTGCCGCACCCATGGCATTGCGCTTTATACAGGGACATTCAACAAGCCCTGCGACGGGGTCGCAGACCAGACCTTCTACATTTTTGATCGCTATTGCGGCGGCATCAAGAGACTGTTCGGGGCTTCCGCCGGATATTTCGACTATCGCAGCGGCCGCCATTGCAGCCGCAACGCCTGTCTCCGCCTGGCAGCCTCCTGCGGCGCCCGATATTGTGGCATTTTCCGCAAAGAGCAAACCTATCGCACCTGCACAGAAGAGGCCGTCGATTATCTGCTCGTCAGACCAGCCTCGGTCAAGCGCACTCTCAAGAAGTACGGCAGGGAGTATGCCGCTTGCACCCGCGGTGGGGGCTGCGACTATCCTGCCCATTGCGGCATTGACCTCCACCACCGCCATTGCTGCGGCCGCCGCACGGCAAGTATTTGTGCCGGAAAAGGGTTCAAAATCGGCATAGCGAAACAGCCGCATGGCCTCTCCCCCTGTGAGCTGGCTTATCGACCGCATCTTTTCGTTCAAGCCCTTGTCAACAGACTCTCGCATTACATCAAGGTTTTTTTGCATCTCCTGCATGATCTGCTCCTTTGTGAGCTCGCCCCTGGCGATCTCGCGCTCGAGCATCACCTGCGATATGCGGACATCATTCTCCCTGCAAAGCTGCAAAAGCTGTGCGCCACTTGAAAAATTCCAGTCCATTGAAGCCTCCTTGTCAGACAGTAAAGAGGGTCTTTACATCGGAACACAGCCTGCGGATTATCTCCAGCATATCGGCGGTGACGGGGGTATCCGTCTCGATACACATGAATGCATCCCTCCCCTTGCCGTGGCGGAACACACGCATATAGGCGATGTTTACATCGAGCTGAGCAAGCACCCGCGACACATCGGCGATAACGCCGAGAACATCGTCGTGCTGAACGATTATGGTGGGGTATTCGCCCGTAAGCTCGACCTCCATGTTGTTTATCTCAGTGATGAGTATGTTCCCTCCGCCTATCGACCTGCCGAGCACCTCGGTTCTCTTCCCCGTAGGGGATACGGCGTCTATCCTGACGGTGTTGGGATGCTCTGCAGGCTCATCCGAATAGGCAAAGTCGACGCATATGCCCTTCTCCCTTGCGAGCTTGAGGGCGTCGCTTATTCTTACGTCATCGGGCTGAAAGCCGAGTATACCTGCCACGAGCGCCTTGTCCGTGCCGTGTCCCTTGCCCGTCTCGGCAAACGAGCCGTAGAGAGTGAAGCGCACCTCGTCAATGTCCGAGCCGATTATGCGGCCGGCAACATAGCCTATGCGCACCGCACCCGCCGTGTGCGAGCTGGAAGGCCCCGTCATGCGGGGGCCGATTATGTCAAAAAGCGAGAAGTCCTCCATACGCTTCACCTCGGAACATTTACTCGCCCAAATTATACACCATTGGTTGCATGTATTCAAGAATTGTTGCAGAATTGTTACATTTGGCCGCCGTGCATTGACAATGCGAGAGCATGATGTTAAAATCGGCTCGGGGGATTATGAGTTGAAAGGCTGCAATGATGGAAAATAATAATCAAAGCAACAATAGCGGCGTTCCGGTGGACGAACGTGCCGTTCGCGGCGATACCGTTCGTTATGATTCGTCCTCTGTTCGTGCCGCTGCGACAGTAGAGGAGGCAATAGCAGACGTCGAAGCGGAGCGTGACCGACGACGCAAGGCGAGAAGCGCCCGCAACAGTAAAATCCCGTTTGCCTCCATATTCTCCAAATTCAAGGATCTGTTCAAAAAGAAAAAGGCTTCACCGGCAAAGGCCGACGCAGCGGGCGCACCAAATGACGGCGGTGGGAATGACGGCTCCGTTCTGAAAGAGCGCAGGTATCCCCGTCCGTTTGTGCTCAGCGTGCTGTTTGGTACGCTTAAGGTGCTTGCTCTTGCAGTCGTCCTTGTAGGTTTTGCGGGAGTTGGACTTGTTTTCGGCATTGCAAAGGCTTATGTCGATACCTCTCCCGATCTTGATCTTTCACAGCTTACGATGAGCGACAGGACGAGCTACATCTACGATATGAACGGCGAGCTCATCACGACATTTGCCGGCATGGAGTACCGTGACTGGGTAGATATCGAGGATATCCCCGACATGCTTAAAAACGCACTCATATCGGTCGAGGACGTCCGCTTTTACAAGCACAACGGCGTGGACTTTAAGCGCCTGTTCTCGGCAATTATTAACACGCTCCGCAATGCCAACACCCATGGCGGGTCAACGATCACCCAGCAGCTCATCAAGAACAAGGTGCTCTCCAATGAGCAGAGCTATAAGCGCAAGATACAGGAGGCATATCTTGCCTATGAGCTTGAGCAGGCCATTGACAAGGACGAGATACTCGAAGCATACATGAACGATGTATACCTTGGGGAGTCCAACTACGGCTTTGCGGCGGCGGCAAAGGACTACTTCGGCAAGGAACTGAGCCAGCTTACCATCCGTGAGTGCGCCATGCTTGCCGGCATGGTGCAAAAACCATACTACACCAACCCGCGGGCAAACACATACTCCCGCTTCTATGAGGATGGCACGAACAAGATGGACGTCACCAACGACCGCACCGACACGGTGCTTGCCGCAATGTATGACGCAGGGTGTATCACCCGTGAGCAGTATGAGGCGGCGCTTGTCGACACCGTCTATATAATCGAGGTCAGTGAAAAGAAGCAACTGTACGATATGCCCTACTTCGTTGAGTACGGCATATACGATGTGATAACACATTTACTGGAACAGAGGGGTCTGGAGGACACTCGCTCCAATCGTACTGCGCTTGAAAACGAGCTGCGTACAGGCGGCTACCACATTTATCTTACGGTCGATCCCGATGTGCAGAACACCGTACAGGATATCATCACCAATTGGGAAAATTATCCGGAGCTTCAGAACCCGTCTGCCGGCGTGCATGTCACAACTAATTCCGACGGCACCACCATGGAGATAATCCAACCGCAGGCATCCGCCGTCATAATCGACAATGAAACGGGCTATCTGCGTGCCGTCATAGGAGGACGAGATCTGCCCACACGCAAGAAGCAGCTCAACCGTGCCTATCAGAGCTCCATGCCTGTGGGCTCGTCCATAAAGCCTCTTTCGGTATACGGGCCTGCGCTCGATCTGGGGCTCTCCTGCGGAACCACGATACTAAACGCCGAGCTTGCCATAGACGGCTACGGCGGAGAAAGGGGCTACCCCTCCATTGGCTCATCCCGTTGGATAGGGCTTCAGACGCTGCGCCGGGGAGTCACATCATCCCTTAATGTGGTCGCAGCACGCACGCTGTTCGATTACGTCACTCCACAGGTCGGTGCGGCATATCTTGCCAACCTCGGAGTAGATGAGAACCGCATAAATGTCGATGGCCCCGGGCTTGCGCTCGGCACATCCGGCATCACGCCAATAGAGATGGCGGGGGCTTATGCCTCCATCGCCAATGAGGGCGTGTATGTCGAACCCATATCATTCACACTTGTGATTGACAGCGCCGGCAATGTGGTGCTCGATTCCTCCTCCCTCCGTGACACGCACAGGGTCTATAAGAGGACGACCGCCTATATGCTCGTTGACATGATGGAGGATGTCGTTGAGAGCGGTACGGGTACAAGGGCTCAGATAGAGGGCATGACCGTTGCTGGCAAGACCGGCACAAACAATGACTACACTAGCGTCTACTTTGCAGGCTTTACCGGCTACTACACCGCTTCGCTTTGGATAGGGCATGACCTTTACTCACAAAAGCTGGCCTCCGGCAGCACGGGCGGCAACTCAGCCGCACCGCTATGGCAGGCGTTCATGTCGGCGATACACGAGGGTTTGAGTGATCGCCCCATAATAGATGCTTCACCGGTGGATATAGGTCTCACACAGGTGACGCTCTGCCCGATATCGGGACTTCTTGCGACGGATGCCTGCAAGCACGACACAGACAATCCCCCTGTTACCGACTGGTGTGCGGTCGAGGATGTACCCTCCGATTACTGCAATATGCACTGCATGCTTGAGGTCTGCACCGCTTCGGGTCAGGTATCCTCCCCCTACTGTCCTGCAGATTCTCGTTCCGAGGCATGCAGAGTGCTTATCCCGACTGATTCTATCCTTGCACGGCTTGACAGCGAAACACTGCTTGAGCTTATCCCCAATGCCATAGTTACGGATGTGCCGATGCAGCACTATCTCTATTACTGCCTGAGCAATGCCAATGTCTGCCCAATGCACGGCTATTCCAATTATGGCAGGATATCATTGGAGACACTTACACCTCTGTGTACGCAGCTCATTTTTGAGGTCAACAGCTATCTTGCCGTGGTGGAGACCCTGGGCGAAACGGACAGAGCCATGCTGTTGTCGCTTGTTGAGGACTTGCAGGGTGCCGTTGACGCTCAGAATCTAATATCCATGCAGCTATACTACGACAGATTGAGGTACCAGTACGAGCTGCTATATGCAGCTTATCCACCTCCCTATGGACAGCCGTAAATTCGCCTTCCGGACGCATACGGCATACTATGCTGTAAGGGATTGTTATCCCATTTTGCCGAACGGAGCTGTTTTGCTATGATTTATTTTGATAACAGTGCAACGACCGCTGTATTGCCAGCCTCAGCCGAGGCTGCACGGCGATACATGACGGATATTTATTTTAACCCTGCTGCGGCATACTCCCCTGCCGTTGCAGCAGATCGTGATGTGCTTGCCGCAAAGGGAAGACTTGCCCATACGATGAATGTCGAGGCATCCGAGCTTATATTCACCGCAGGCGGAACAGAGAGCAACAACACCGCCATATTTGGCAGCCTTGCCGCAAGACGAGGCACGGGGAGGGTGATAATCTCGGCCGTTGAGCATCCCTCGGTAACGGAGCCTGCAGCGTCGCTCTCCGAGCGCGGGTATGACGTTGTGACCGTGGGCGTCGATGCAAGCGGTGCGGTTCGTTTGGACGAGCTCAAAAGCCTGCTGACCCCGGATACGCTTCTTGTAAGCATAATGCACGTCAACAATGAGGTTGGCTCGATAAACGATATTGCCGCCATATATGCGGCTATGCGAAAGCAAAGCCCCTCGTCACTGCTGCACGTCGACGGTGTACAGGCGTTTATGAAGGAGCCGTCAGTCCCCTGCGACATGTATTCCATAAGCGGACACAAGCTGCATGCCCCAAAGGGGATAGGTGCGCTTTATGTAAAGAGCGGCGTCCGCATAAAGCCCTATCTAATGGGCGGCGGTCAGGAGGGCGGCATGCGCTCCGGCACCACCAACGTCCCGGGAATAATGGGGCTCGATGCGGCGGTAGCGGACTATGCTGCGCATATTTCCGAATACCATGCCAACACCCGTGCCGTAAAGATGCGGCTATATTCCAATCTCTCCAGACTGAGGGATGTTAGGCTCAACGGGCCTGCAGCCGATGCAGGTGCGGCGCACATACTCAACATGAGCTTTCTCGGTGTTCGGGGAGAGGTGCTGTTGAACGCACTCTCAGAGCGTGGGCTCTGCGTTTCGACCGGCTCCGCCTGCGCCGCACATAAGAAGGGCAAAAATCGCATTTTGACCGCAATGGGCATAACCGGCGACAGGCAGGAGGGGGCGATACGCTTCAGCTTTTGCCCGTTCAACACCGTGTCCGAGGCCGACACTGCGGCCCAGATAATAGAGGATCAGCTTTTGATACTGCGCCGATTCAGAAGAAGATAAACATTTGGAGGCACATATGGAGTGGGTACTGCTTGTACGTTACGGAGAGATACACCTGAAGGGGCTGAACCGCCCATATTTTGAGCGTGCGCTTGTGGACAATATCCGCCGCGCGTTGGGTTCGCTCGGTGGGAAGATAACAAGGGGCACGGGGCGCATGATCGTCACGGGCATAGGCGAGAGCGATCTTTCCGCAGCCTGCGACAGACTGAGCCGTGTGTTCGGCATACATTCTATAAGCCCCGCCGTTGCCGCCGATAAGGCATGGGACAATGTGGTGCGGCACGCTGCGGAGCTTATGAATAAGCTCGTTGTCGACGGGCAGGAGCACAGCTTTAAGGTGTTTGCACGGCGCTCGGACAAGACCTACTTTATAAACAGCGAGGGTATCGGCAGAGAGCTGGGGCATGAGATGCTCGAGAGGTTCCCATCTCTGCACGTCGATCTGCACAAGCCGGAGATAAAGCTCTGCGTCGAGATCCGTGATAGGGCATACATCTACTGCACAGAGATACCCGGCTCAAAGGGTATGCCCACGGGCACGGCGGGCCGCGCGGCTTTGCTTCTCTCCGGTGGTATAGACAGCCCCGTTGCAGGTTACATGATGGCAAAACGTGGGCTTTCTCTCATCGCTGTACACTTTTACTCCTACCCCTACACGAGCGAACGTGCAAGGGATAAGGTGGTTGAGCTGACACGCCTCGTTTCATGCTATGCAGGCGAGATACGGCTCTTCCTCGTGCCATTTACCGACATACAGATGACCATATACGAGAAGTGCCCCCCAAAGGAGACGACCATACTCATGCGCCGCCTTATGATGAAGATAGCGGAGAGGATAGCCGCATCAGAGGGTGCAATGGCGCTCATAACCGGCGAATCGCTCGGTCAAGTGGCAAGCCAGACGCTTGAGTCCCTCGTGGTTACCGATAATGCCGTGTCCATGCCCGTGTTCCGTCCGCTGATAGGCTTTGATAAGGAGGACATCACCGCTATGGCCAGGAACATAGGCACCTTTGAAACAAGCATACTCCCCTATGAGGACTGCTGCACGGTGTTCGTGCCCAAGCATCCAGTTACCAAGCCCGTGCTTTCCGACCTCATTGCGAGCGAGGCAAGCACGGACTTCTCCGGGATGATGGATAAGGCCATCGCGGATACCGAGCTCATGGTGATAGGATGAGGCTTCATCAAAAAAGAGTATATGTACTGAAACGGATGATCGGCATCGTTCTTGCGGTATGCGCCGTAATCCCCTGCGGCTGTACGGGTAGTGAGGAGCCCGCTGACGACGGCCCAATTCACAACATAGCGGTAGATATATCGCCTGTTCCTGTTCAGCATAGCGGTGAGCGCAACCCCTTAGTGCTTATGCGGCTGAAGGGGGCTTCCGACTCAGGCTGCACATATGAGTATCCATATGTCTGTAACACGGGCATGGCGCTTTTGAACATATCCATAAAGCAGGAGTTAATGGAACTTGCCGAAGGCTATGACGACGGCTGCATTATAAGCTATACGGTGCTCTATAACCACAGTGGGCTGCTGTCGTTAATGGCAGAAGTAACGAGGATGGACAAGACTGTCGTGGTGGACTCCGTGCCGCTCAACTTCGATGCCGACAGCGGCCTGGCTGTGACCGTGGCTGATTGCTTTGGAAGCGGCGGGGAGACATGGCGGTACACCCTGCCCGATCTTATCACCGACGGCGCCGAGGCAATGAACTACACCGTCATAAGCTATATGCCCCCTGTGAACGACCGTCAGCTCTTTTACTTCCACAGCGGCGGCATAGTGTTTTATTACCGCATGTATGAACTGTGCACCGCCGATGCAGGCTGCCCTTCCATTGGCTTTTCGGCATATCAATTGCGTGAGTTTATAAACAGCGACGGACTTTTGATGAGATTCCTGTAAATGGAACCTTGGTACAGCTTCGTACGTTTTAACAATCGTAGGAAAACATATTTGGAGGTTGGTAATGGCTGATATCTTAAACGGCAGAGCCATGTGCGACGGCATACTTTCAGAGGTTGCGAAGGCGGTAAAGGGTAAGGATTCAGCAGCAAGACTGCTTCTGTGCGCAATTATCGCAAGGGGACATGTGCTGATAGAGGATATCCCCGGCGTGGGCAAGACAACTATGGCGCTTGCGTTTTCCCGTGCGATGCAGCTTCGATATAACCGCATACAGTGTACTCCGGATCTGATGCCCGCCGACATAACCGGCTTTTATATGTACCGCAAGGATACCGGATCTTTTGAGCTTGTGCAGGGCGCAGCCATGTGCAATCTTCTTCTTGCGGATGAGATAAACCGAACCTCCACACGCACGCAGAGCGCACTGCTCGAGGTCATGGAAGAGGGGCATGTCACGGTGGACATGCATACGTTTGACACGCCTAAGCCCTTCGCCGTGATTGCAACTCAGAACCCAACGGGCTATGCGGGAACACAGCCCCTGCCTGAATCTCAGCTTGACCGCTTTATTATGCGGATTTCCATGGAGTATCCCTCTCCCCGTTGCGAGAAGGAGATAATAATGCTCAAGTCCCTTCCCCGGTACGGCGACGCCTCAGTGGAGTCGCTCGGCGTGAGGCCCGTGGCATCGGCAGGGGATGTGGCCGCCATGCAGGTCGCAGCGCAGAACGTGCGCATCGACGACAGCATCTACACCTACATAGTAAAGCTCGTACGCGCCACACGGGCGCATCCCTCCGTGGAATTGGGTGCTTCGCCTCGTGGCGGAATCGCCATGGCTCGCTGTGCCCAGGCATACGCATTTATGCAGGGGCGTGATTTTGTTATCCCCGACGATATCTTTGCCGTATTCTACCCCGTTGTTCAGCACAGGCTGCTTATTAAGGGCTCTGCTGCAGGCACAGGCGTTACTGCACGGAATGTGCTGGACGATGTTTTAAGGGCCGTTCCCAGGCCTATTATCACCGCAGAAAGCAGGTGAGACGGCATGGCACGGTATAGAGTCCCAATTGTTCTGATACTGTGCGTAACACTTGTATTATTTGTATTAGAGGCAGGTTATCTTTCGTTTTGGCTCCTGATGAGCATAACGGTGCTTTTTGTAGCGTGCGCCGTTTGGGTCAACATCGCATCCCGAAGGCTGACATTTGAATATGCCGATATCACTCCAGATCCTATGGTGGGGTGCGCTTCGGGGTTGAAAATCATCATCAGACCTTCAGGACGCATCCGCATTGGCTGTCGAGTGCGTGTAAGGCTCAGGATCTCAAACGCCTACACGGAACAGGACGCCGAGTACACCGCCATTGTATCCGCAGGCGGCAGGGGCGATACCACCGTTCGCTTTGACTACACCCCTCTGTCGTGCGGCGTGCTGCGATTTGAGGTCACAGAGCTTGCCTGCTACGATCCATTTCTGTTTCTCTGCCGCAGAGTGAGGACGGCTGATGCTCCCGTCTGTCCAACGGTGTTCGTTCGCCCTAAGATATATGCTGTCCATCCCTCCGTTTTGGGTGGCGGGGGCAAGGGAGGGACTTCGCCTGTATATTTCAAAACATGTGCCGGTACTGAACCTCCCGATGTGTTTGACTACCGCGGTTTTCAAAGCGGCGACAGCGCCAAGAGCATAAGCGCAAAACTGAGCTCCAGGTACGATGAGCTGATAGTTAAGCAATACTCCAAGCCTCATACCGTTTGCCCCGCAGTGGTTTTTACTGCTTCGGATAGTGCTTCGCCTGCCGCACTGAATGCCATTGCAGAGGTAGTTGCCTCCGTTGCGCAGGGGGCGGTCGATGCCACAGGCGGCGTAAGGCTGATATACTTCGGCTGCGGAGATTGGGACGTTTCCGGCGGCTTCGTATCTGACGGCGATGCGATCTGCTCGGAGCTCGCGTCATTCTGCTCTGCCAGGCGCAGCGGTACCGAGCCCGACATTCTGGGTATTGCAGATGCGAAGATATCATCCGCACTGATATATGTATCGGATATGATCTCAGAGGGCACGCTTGCCCGTCTGCTTGACGCAGACATCTGCACGCGCATATTCATAGTGGGGAGCTGTCCATCGGGTGCTGTAAGCGTCACGCCGGATATGGTCGAAGAGCGGCTCGGAGGTGCTTATGAAGCAAAGAGCTGAAGCACACACACCGGCATTGCTTACGGGCAGGCTGTTCGACGCTTCAAAGCCGGATGCTCCACGGCGGGGTTGGGTGGTATTTGCTATCATGGCCGCACTCATGCACTTGGGGATGTTTGTGCTTCTCGGCGACCTGCTATCCTTCCGTGTAACGATAGCACATATACTGCTCTGCTGTCTTATCTGCACAGTTTTCGGCTTTTTTGCCTCCCTGCGTGAGAGAGGGCTTCTGTTCCCATCGTTCATAGCCGTTTGCAGTATCGTGCTGAGCACATTTTCAGTGATCGCACGCAGGGAGCTGTTCTGCGTTTTGGAAGCATATATGCTCAAGCTGGTCTTGGCAGCAGACGGGCTGTTTGGCCTTGGGCTTGATGGTCTTGCCATGCCCGATGTCGGCCTCGGAAATACCGCCGTTACTCTCATAATTTGTCTTTCGGGATTTTTCATCAACCTGATACTTCTGAAAGAGCACGGGCATGCCATAATGTTTTCCTGCTCGATGCTGACCGCTACTCTCTGTATACAGGTGGACAGCTTCTCTCAGATCGGCCTTGTGTTCGTGTTCGCCTCTGTGATAGCCCGCTTTGCTCTCACTTTGGGGAGACAGTCATTCGAACATGCGTTGCGAGAACGCATTGCCGTCGTTTGCTGTTCTGCAGTACTTGCGGTGATGATGCTTGCAACGGCGGTGAGTCTGCCGTTTGTGAATCCCTTGGATTATACCCTTGACAGGACTGTACTCTCGCTTCGGAGGGAGATGGGTGATAGGCTGCATCACGCAACCGGTCTGGAGATATTTGCATCCGAGCGTACCGGATACGCATTTACCGAGGGGCGGCTCGAGCAGGTCGGTGATAGAACCGTGCTTGATAGGCCGGAGCTCAGCTTGATCACGGACAACTACCGCGGCTTGTACATAAAGTGCTATACAGGCGAGGTCTACACCGGCATTGCTTGGGAGGCTTTTGACAGCTCCACATATGACGGGCTCTTCTCTTCCCCCGTATTTGACGGCGTGCTGCTCCCAATGCTCTGGCTCGACAGGTACGAGCAGCTTGTTTCCGATGGAGGCATGGAGCGACGCAACATCACCATTACCGATCTGCAAGGCTCGGACTACTGCTATATGCCGTATTGCATAGCCGCTGCCGTGGACGGCGACGGCAAGAGCATAGCCATTGTAAACGGCTGTGACGGTGTACGCAACGACAGTCCTGTGTTCGAATATTCCCACTATGTGTTCTCATCTCGCTACTCATACAGCTATTTTGACAGCCGCTTCAGCGTATCCGATTCCCCGTATGCGGAGGCTATCGAGGCTTACACGGATTTTGTGTATGACAACTACCTTGCCGTTCCACCCTCCTGCGGCCGAATAGTCGAGGATTTCTCTCGGTACGCACGGCTTTCCCTGGATGAAAAGCTGTCTCTGGTA
Source organism: uncultured Clostridia bacterium (assembly GCA_944336475.1). Classification (GTDB taxonomy): domain Bacteria; phylum Bacillota; class Clostridia; order Christensenellales; family CAG-138; genus CALVLD01. The sequence goes on along the minus strand of CALVLD010000013.1, from coordinate 4,649 downwards.
AGAGAGCATCTGTCTGAAAATGCCACATACTCCCTCGATATCGAAACGGTTCCCGATGGTGCGGACTTTGCGGAGCACTTTCTCTACGAGAGCAAAACCGGCTACTGTATGCATTATGCCATCTCCGCAGCGCTGATGCTCCGTGCGATGGGTGTGCCGACTCGCTATGCGGAGGGGTATATTGCCCCGTCCTCACTCATCATGGATGTCGAGAACGAGGAGATAGTCCTTACCGACGGCGAACGCCATGCATGGGTGGAGGTCTACTACGAAAACCTCGGCTGGCTGCCCGTGGAGTTCACGGTTGTGTACAGACCCAACATCGGCATAACGCCGACACCCGCTCCAGCACTCACCCCCACGCCAACTGCGGTGCCATACCCCATTGCGAGCGGAGGGATCATACCGCCCAAGCCGTCCGATGTGATAATACTCGCACCAACGCCGGAGGCATCCCCCATGCCGAGTGCGATACCTGTCACCGATGTGACCTCCGCAAATATGACCGAGAGTCCCCGTGCCGCTAACGGCGATGATCGCAAGCCCGTATACCGGCTGTTGGCAGGGGGAGCCGGAGCTATAATACTGCTGGTACTCGCAGCGGCAGCGGCAATGCTCACGATACGCCGCAGGAGGATGAGGCGGTTCTCATACGGAAGCAGGGATGCGGTGCTCAACATATACTCCCATATAATCCGACTGCTCTCTTGCGACGGGGTTGAGTGCGATCAGCGAACAACGCCCCATGAGCTCTGCACGCTTATGTCAAACGGGCGGTATGCTTCGGCTGCGCCGCGCTTGGATGCGGCCTGCGGATGCATATATGCAAGACGTTTCGGCGGCTCTGATCCAACAAAAGCAGAAGTCGATCAGCTGTGTTCAGTGATGTGTGATATCGAGGATATTTGGCTCTCTCACAGGTGTGCACCGCTTCGTTTTGCCGCAAGGCTCTGCGGCATGGGCTCAGGTGGGCCGTAAGGAATGCAAATCAATAATATACTTGAAAAAATGCTTGCGGTGAAAGGGTTATTGTGTTATAATCCGCCGTGACATAAAACTCACCCGTGCCGATCCCTCGGCCCGTCCGCATGAAGCGGTACCGTTTGGGAGATGACGCATGGGGTGGAAATTTTAAAACGGGAGGTTTTTTTATGTCAGTTATTGCTATGAAGCAGCTTCTTGAAGCCGGCGTACACTTCGGTCATCAGACCCGCCGTTGGAACCCCAAAATGCGCGAGTACATCTTCACCGAGCGCAACGGCATCTACATCATCGACCTGCAGAAGACCGTTAAGAAGATCGACGAGGCATACAGCTACGTTCGTGATGTCGCCATGAACGACGGCACCGTGCTCTTTGTCGGCACAAAGAAGCAGGCGCAGGAAAGCATCGAGCAGGAGGCAAAGCGCTGCGAGATGTTCTACGTCAACCAGCGTTGGCTGGGCGGCCTTCTCACCAACTTCAAGACCATCCGCAGCCGCATCGAAAGGCTCCGTCAGATCGAGAAGATGGAGGAGAACGGCGACTTTGATCTTCTTCCCAAGAAGGAGGTCATCAAGCTCAAGGCCGAGCAGGAGAAGCTGGAAAAGAACCTCGGCGGCATCAAGGAGATGAAGAAGCTCCCCACCTGCATGTTTGTCGTGGATCCTCGCAAGGAGCACATTGCCGTTCAGGAGGCGCGCTGCCTGGGCATTCCCATCGTTGCCATAGTTGACACCAACTGTGATCCCGATGACGTCGATTACGTCATCCCCGGCAACGACGACGCCATTCGTGCCGTCAAGCTCATCGCTTCCAAGATGGCGGATGCCGTCCTTGAGGGCAAGCAGGGCGAGCAGATGACCGAGGCCGCTGTCGACGCTTCCGTCGAGAAGGCTGAGGAGAACGACGATTTTTAAGATTTAACGGAGGAAATTATTATGGCATTCACCGCTAAGGACGTTATGACACTGCGTGAGCGCAGTGGCGCAGGCATGATGGACTGCAAAAAGGCCCTCACCGAGAGTGACGGCGATATGGAGAAGGCGCTTGACCTGCTCCGTGAAAAGAGCCTTGCCGCCAGCGCAAAGAAGGCCGGCCGCATCGCTGCCGAGGGTTTGGTAGATTGCTTTGTCTGCATGGAGTGCGGCGTTGGCGTCATCGTTGAGGTCAACTGTGAGACCGACTTCGTGGCCAAGACCGATAGCTTCAAGACCCTTGTTGCTTCAATCGCAAAGCACGTTGCAAAAAAGAACCCCGCCAATGTCGATGAGCTCATGGCTCAGACATTCGCTGACGATGAGAGCATGACCGTTGCCGATATGATTAACTCCGCCGTTGCCAAGATCGGGGAGAAAATCACCATCCGCCGCTTCGAGCGTATCGAGGGCGTTGTTGACAGCTATGTTCACATGGGCGGCAAGATTGGCGTTCTGCTCCAGGTTTCTGCCGATGACGATAAGGTTGCCGTACACGATGTTGCCATGCAGATAGCTGCCGCAAGGCCCACCTGCGTGCGCCGTGAGGAGTGCGACCTTGCTGAGCTCGAGCATGAACGCGAGATACTCCGTGCCCAGGCTATGAATGAGCCCAAGCCCAAGCCCGCCGCCATCATTGAGAAGATGGTCGAGGGACGTATCGAGAAGTACTTCAAGGAGGTCTGCCTGCTTGAGCAGCCCTTTGTCAAGGCCCCCGATGAGTCCGTTGCAGCTATGATCAACGGTCGCTTCGACGTCGTCCGCTTCGTCCGCTATGAGATGGGCGAGGGTCTCCAGAAGCGTGAGGATAACTTCGTTGATGAGGTCATGGCGCAGACCAACAAGGTCAAGTAAGTTTAGTTGATACGACCGCCGGCGGAGCATATGCTCCGTCGGTCTTTTTTACAAAGCTGCGGCGCTGCCATGCAAAGCTAATGCGCTTTGGGCGCAAAAACCCTGCGGCTTTTAACATCACACAGCCGCAGGGTCGCATTTTTGTTCGGCTTGCTTAGCCTATCAGCCTTGCTCGAATGAGCACATATCCTTCGTCATTCCAGTCGAGGAAGTACAGGCAGCCGTCCCCACCGTACGCTACTGCAAACGGATCGTCCCTCACGGGGAAATAATCGCCGGCCGGGCAGACGCCGATCAGCTCGCCGTCTGCATTGTGACAGCAGAACCCTTGTAAATCGAGATCCCATGCGTACACATTGCCTTCGTCGTCTACAGCTATGGCATCATCGCCCTCCGCAAGCGTATACTCATCAAACGTGCCCGTTTCAAAGTCTAGCTCATAGAACACTCTGCCATCATATGTCATCACGCCTATGCACGGTCTGTCGCCAATAACGCAAAGCCCTGTTGCGCCGAGATACATCGCGTCGGGTCTGTCGGGGTCACTCTCTATCTGGTAAAGCTCCGCAGGAACGGTTAGTGTATCCGAAGCGTCGCCCTCCCAAAGTGTAACGGTCATTTCCTCCGCCGTTCTGTTCAATGTGTAGATGCGGTCGCCGACGCATATCGCATCGTTGGGAGCAACATCCATGGTTGTGTATGTTGAGCCGTCCGTCAGATCTATAACATAGAGCCTGTTTTCCAACTCGCTCACATACAACAGCTTGCCGTCGGAGGCGTTGTACTGAGGAAGATACAACCGCTTCCACTCGCTGTCGGCATCCACCCAATCCTCCAGGCCCTGTATTATCTGCTGCTTCTCCTCCTCCGTTATGAACTGCTCAAACGGGAGGGTTAAAGCAATCTCGCATTCAAAGTGTTGAACCTCGATGTGCTGAGGCTTTTCCGTCGGCTGCGCCGTCGCATCAGGGGATGCGCTTGAATTCACCTGCCCATCCGTATCAACACAGGCGCACAGCACGCAGAACATACACGCCAGCAGTAAAACCAACAGTCTTTTCATGGCAGTCTCCCCTTTCATGTTTATGTCAGCCGTTTATGCGCATCAGCAGCATTTCCGTGCGGTCGCCTGCAAACAGATACAGTCCGCCGTCTGCTCCGCACCTTACGGAATGGGGCGTGGTATAGTAGGGTAAGAACCCGACGCCTTGCCATATTGCTATGGTAGGTTTCCGAGAACTCCCCTCCGAACCGGACTTACACCTCTCAGCGTATCCGGCTCTCCAGATGTCAGTCTAATTTCCCGACGTGTAGTTTATCGTGGCAGTCAAGGCAGAGTGCCATTGTTTTGCGCTTGCGCCCAATCATGGCGATTTCCCATTGTTTCCTGCCACTCAAATCTTTGAGTTTTCGTACATGGTGTATTTCAAGCGGCGTATTTTCTGCGCCGCACCACTCGCATTTGTTCGCCTGCAACCTTTTTATCAGGCTATTACGTCCGTAATTCTCAACAACTCTTGCTACTATATCCGGGTTGCCGCTTTCTACTTTAGTGTCCCGGCGGAACCCATTGTTGTAAAACAATACCTTTCCGACCTTGCCGTTTTTCTTCGGATATTCCACAACAAAATCTTTCCCTTGACGGTACTTGCGGATAATTCTGCTGATTCGTGTCCGATATTTTCCGGCAAAAGTTTTGAGCATACTATATCTCATTACATAGTAGAAGTTATTGAGTACAGATACGTTGTTTGCGAGCCGATAGTAGTTATACAATCCACGGATTTCTGCGTTGTATTGGTTTAGGATTTCCAAATCGTCCAAGTGCAACAGGCGAGT
>CALVLD010000012.1 GCA_944336475.1 uncultured Clostridia bacterium | reverse complement strand
ACGCAGATAAGATTAACCCCGTAATCCTGCATCAGTTGTAAAGAATTAAGTACATCGGCTGCGTTTCTGCCAAATCGGGACAATTTGAAAACCAGCACATATTGTACATTATCTTTTCCTTCGGATATGTCGTTAAGCATAGTTTGAAATTCGGGTCTGCCTTCAATGTTTTTACCGGACTTACCTTCATCGGAATACTCTCCTGCAATCTTAAAATCCTGAAATTCGGCATACCTTCTTAACTTTTCTTTTTGCGCATCAAGACTGAAACCGTCGACCTGCATAGAGGTTGATACACGGGTGTATATATAGCAATTTTTCCTTTTCATACGATAACTCCTTTCTGATTTGCTTACATTATATTGCCGTCTAAATAAATACTCCAATGTACGGCAGAAGGGGCTAAGCCCCTTTCTGCGTGCTATTACGATTCTTGCATTGGCGGTTTGGAAATTGTCTCAAAATATCTTCCGTTGTTACCAAACGATATTTATCCCCATATTTTAAGTACAGCTTTGCCATTAAGTCTAAAAACCTATCGTATTCGGCTTGCCCGGTTTTATCGCTTTTTAGTGTCATCATCTTGCTTCACCTCTGTTTCTTTCTCGCTGTCTCTGCCATTTTTCAAGCAGTGTTATGATTGTTTTTTGCATATCCAGGCTTGTATAACTTTTGGGAAAATACTTGCGTATATCCTCGATTTTGAATTTGACCTGTTCTTTCTGATTTGGCTTTTCTTCACTTAAAACGGCAAATATTGTGTCTATGGACAGTCTGCCTTGCTCGCTGAATTTTCGCAGTCGCTGTGCCTGTGATAAAGACGGTGTGGCATCTGTGTATTCTATTTCTTCGGTTAACATTTTCTGCTCATTTTCGGGTAGATACGAAAGCTCGACAGCCGGGGTAAAGGCTATTCTTTCTTCGTCAACGAGTTTCAACAGTTCGGGTATTAGGTGTGTTAGACGGATATATCGTTGGACTTGTCTGCCGCTTTCATTGTCCGAAATGTTATCTCTCGACTTGTGGACAACGTGTCCATAAGTTTTCCCTTGATGCTTCATCGCTTCCAATTTCATTTTGTAGGCAAAGGCTTTTTCGCTTGGCAGTAGGTGTTCTCTCTGTAAATTTGAATCCACCATTGCAATAATTGCTTCATCTTTTGTCATATCTCTGACTATGGCGGGAACGGTTTGTATCCCCAATTCCTTGCAAGCCTCAACTCTCCTGTGACCGCTGATGATTTCATAAGTACCGGCGGAAAAAGAACGGGCGATTATCGGCTGGAGTAAACCGTTCTCCTGTATGCTCTCTTTCAGTTCTTCGTTTTCAATTCCGTCTCTTTTCTTAAACGGATGATTTTCAAAGGGAATGAGTAAATCTATGTTGATGTTCTTTATGGTTTCCTGCATTTCAAATCCTCCTTGTCCAATATTTCAATTTCTTTCAGTGAGATGCCTTTGCCGTTTCTCTCATAAATCAATCTCAAATTCGTACCGTTATCTATCTCATGAAAGCCGAGATAACTCTGCCACCAAAACACAGGCGTGATTATCTTTCTTCCGTCACTTAACTGAAAGAAAAGACGCATCATATTTTTGCTTGCTTCTGCTCTCATTATCAGTTTTGCGAAGTATTCGCCCTCTTTGTCTATGAAGTGATAATCGGTAGTGATAATATGTTCCTCTCTCATTTCATCTCTTGTATATACTTTATTTGCTATCATATTTAAGTCCTTTCTTTTACGGCAGGTAAGAAATATATATTTATTTATATATTTATGCGGTTACCTGCCGGTTGAATTGTTTTGAACGGCGAGTGGAAACGATAATTGCAGCAGCCGTTTTTCTGTATCGAAAAGGTGCCGAAATTATCAAAAATTTTCTATGTATGCCATTTTATTTTGAAACGAATATCTGTTATCCACTTATCCCGAATCGTTGAAATCGTTGCTGTTTGGTGTCGATTTGATACTTCTTTTAGAGCAATACAGAGGACAACACACAACGATTACTCTAAAACTTTGTTTACAGTCATTCCGACATTTGCGGCACAGGTCGTTGTATGTTCTTCTGCCTGTTTTGGGACTGATAAAAAAGTCCCATTCCTGTTTTAATTTCTTTGATAATCTTGCCATAGAAAAACTCCTTTCACTCATTTGGACAAAGGGTGCCGAAATGCACACCCAAAATCGCCCGATTTCAAAAAATTTTTTATACCCCTTACTTGTTTGACCGGAAAGCGGAAAAATGGGGGTATTTTTGAAAAGAAAAATAAAAGTCCCTTCACTTGTTTGAAATGGGAAACGATTCTTGGGGGGTGTTTTGAAAAAAATATTTTGAAAAACAAAAAAACTCCTCTCAGTTCATCGAACCGAGAGGAGAAAGTGGGTGGAGAGTTATAAAATTGTAAAGTATCGTTCAGAAACAGAAGCGTTACAAATCAACTTCCCGAATTTGAAAATATGTTGGTTTTTGGAAACAAAACAGCAAAATTTGGTTTAATCCATTTTGTTTCACTACTATGCTTTTTGCCTGTAAGTTTATCGGACTGTAAATACAAAATATTGGTGTTTGCAAACTATTTGTATTGAAAACTGCTCTTTTTAGTGATATAATAATTGCATAAATACAAGGAGGCAGGCTATGAGAGTCAGTTATGATAAACTTTGGAAAATTCTGATTGATAAAAAGATGAAGAAATACCAGTTAAGAGAAAAAGCCCACATCAGCAGTAACTCTGTGGCTAAACTCAGTAAAGATGAAATTGTCAGTATGGAAGTTCTGATGAAAATATGCGAGACACTTGAATGTGACATAGGTGATATATGCGGCTTTTATAACGACAGCGAGGAAAAAACCGATGCATAAAACAAAAGAGCAAATCACATACAATATGCAACAGGTTAAATCCAAAGATACAAAAATTGAGGTAATGTTAAGAAAAGAACTTTGGTCAAGGGGCTTGCGCTATCAGAAGAATTGCAAGAAGGTGTTTGGAAAGCCCGATATTGTTTTTATCGGTAAAAAAGTTGCGGTCTTTTGTGACAGCGAGTTTTGGCACGGTTACGATTGGGACAACAAGAAAAATGAATTCAAATCAAATCAAGAATTTTGGATTCCCAAAATCGAAAGAAATATCGCCAGAGATAACGAGGTTAATGAAACACTCAAACATTCAGGCTGGACGGTGTTGAGATTTTGGGGTAATGACATCAAAAAGAACTTACAGGCGTGTGCCGATGAAATTGAAAGGACGGTAAAAAGTAATAATGGCTAAATATAAATCTATTGATTTATTTGCGGGAATCGGCGGCATTCGCCTTGGATTTGACAGAGCATTCGGGGATGAAATCAGTACTGTTTTTGTAAGTGAATGGGATGAATATGCACAGAAAACATACAAAGCCAATTTTTACGATAACTTTGAGATTGCCGGAGATATAACAAAAATAAATGAAAAAGATATACCGCAATTCGATATTTGTCTTGCCGGATTTCCCTGCCAAGCATTCAGTCTTGCGGGAAAAAGACAAGGTTTTGACGACAATTACAAAGGACTTTGCAGAGGTACTTTGTTTATGGATGTTGCAAGAATCTGCGAGTATCATAAACCGAGAGTGATTTTTTGTGAAAATGTTAAAGGGCTTAAAATTCACGACAGAGGCAGAACATTTGAAATAATCAGAAAAACATTTGAAGATTTGGGATATAAAGTATTCAGCGAAGTTTTGAACAGTAAGGACTTCGGTGTTCCTCAAAACAGAGAAAGAATATATATTGTTGCTTTCAGAAACGATATAGCGCCGGAAGAATTTGCATTTCCAAAGGCAACCGACGATACAAAACGAATTAAAGATATTGTCGAAGAAAAACCGGTACCCGCAAAATACTATTTGAGTGATGTTTATGTGGAAACCTTACGAAGACACAAAGCACGTCACGAAGCGAAGGGGAACGGTTTCGGATATGAAATCCGAGAGTGGGACGGTATAGCAGGTGCAATAGTATGCGGCGGAATGGGCAGAGAACGAAATCTCCTTATAGATAAGCGTCAAAAGAATTTAACGCCTACAACGCATATTAAAGGTGAAATAAATAAAGAGGGTATCCGAAAAATGACTCCGCGTGAGTGGGCTCGTCTACAAGGATTTCCCGATACATTCAATCTTCCGCTTGCAGATGTTCATCTGTATAAACAATTCGGAAACAGCGTTACGGTAAATGTTATTGAAGCCATTGCAAAGCAAATTAAGGAGGTACTTGAAAATGTGGGAGTTTAATTACGGGGAATGGACAGAGGCATATGTCTTTCTGCGTTTGTTAGGAAACGGACGAATATATGCTGCTGACAGAAATTTTGAGCAAGACGAAAATGTCTATATTGACATTTTAAATATTATTCGTTACGAAAAAGAACATATTTTAGAGTTCCAAAGAGAGTTAGAATCAGTGGCTGCCAAAGATAACGGGATTGTTTTTAAAGTGTTGCCATATGATGAACTTATTGATAAAGCTGATTATTTATATGACGCTATAAAGAATGTGACTTCCGGGAATAGAAAGTTTAATGTACCCGAGATAGAAAGATATTTATCAGAATTAAAGTTTTCACAACCTAAAGTTCCTAAGCTCCCGAGAGAAATTGAAAATGAATATGGAAAGAAAACCGATATAATAATCACGATGCAAGATTCGACAGACCGTGCGGTATCAACAACCGGGTTTTCAATAAAATCGCATTTAGGAAGTGCTTCTTCCTTGTTTAATTCTTCAATGGCATCAAACTTCTTGTATGAAATAGTCGGTTGTGATGATGCGGAAATGTACAAAATAAACGGCAATTATATTTCATCGGAAATAGGAATGTTCGAATACATAAAAAACAATCCTAATTTGACTTTAGAGTTTAAAGGTACTTCTGAAAAATTCAATGAAAATTTAGATTTTATTGAATTAAAGATGCCGGAAATATTAAGTTGTGCAATTTTAACTCAGATAGGTTATTATGACCGAGCTGCCTCCAGTAAAACAAAAGATATTATTGAAAAGGTAGTGGAAAGAAACCCTGTTGGTGTAAGGCGACCTGAAATATGGTATAAAGCAAAAATGAAGGACTTTTTATATGCAACATTTTCGGGACTAACCGCGTCGGAATCGTGGGACGGAAGGAGAAAACTTTCCGGCGGTTATATTGATGTCGGGACGAATGGCGAAATGCTCTACTATAGAGCCGTTTCTGACGATGTCTTTAATACATTTTTGTATGAACACACATTTTTTGACAGACCGAGTCGAGGTGTAAATAAAGACAAGGCCAAGGTTATTGCCAAAGCATTCCTTGAAGGACGAGAAGTTACAGATGAAGAAATACTTGATGCGACAACAAAAAATGGTCAACCAAAGCCCAAAAAAGGCGATTGGGGTTATGTTTTTAAGCGTGATGACGGAAAGTATTATATTACAATAAATTTTCAAATCAGATTTATATAAATGATATGAGTAAATTAAAAATCGGTAGTTTATTTGCAGGCATCGGCGGAATAGATTTAGCATTTGCACAAGCGGGATTTGAAATTGTTTGGGCAAATGAATTTGACAAAGATGCTTGTAAAACTTACAGACATAATTTCCCTGATACCTTGTTATCCGAATGTGATATAAGAAAAGTTAATGCAAAAGATATTCCCGATTTTGATATTCTTGCCGCAGGATTTCCTTGTCAGTCGTTTTCTATTTGCGGAAACAAAAAAGGCTTTGCAGATGAGCGTGGCAATCTGTTCTTTGAAATAATGAGATTTGCGGACGAAAAGAAACCGGAAGTAATTTTTCTTGAGAATGTTGCAAACCTTACGGAACACGACAACGGCAAAACTTTTAATCGTATTCACAATGAGTTGTCGGAAAGAAATTACTATATAAGATATATCATTGCAGACGCTTGCAACTACGGAATACCGCAACACAGAACGAGAACATATATCGTCGCTTTTAAGGATTTTGATATGTGTAACAAATTTCAATTTCCGAAAGAACAACCGTTCAAAAAGCACATATTTGATATTATTGACCGAAGTGTGAAAGGAGACGATAGTTTTTATCTCAGTGAAAAATCCATACAATATCAAAAGATGAAAGCTGCTATAACAGACGAAAATCAAATATACAGATTTTCCGATTACGGCATTCAAAAAAGTAAGGACGGAATATCTTTTACGCTTAAAGCAAATATGGGAACGTGGTACAACCGTGTGCCTGTTATCAAAGACAACTTCGGGATAAGAACAATAACACCGAAAGAGTGCCTTGCTTTGCAGGGATTTCCGGCAACTTTCGATTTTCCGGATATACCGATAAAGAGTATGTATAAACAATCTGGAAATACAGTAGTGGTGCCGATAATTAAGCAACTTTCAAAAGAAATAATAAGGATTATAATATGACAGATTACATTAAAAAAGGAGATGATATTTTATGCATGGTGGAGTTGTTTTTATCGCTGGTGTGTATGGTGTCGGAAAGAGTACGTTATGTAACATGCTTAGTAATTCTTTGCATATTCCTGCTTTTTCCTCTGGAGATTTAATTAGTGAAAAGAACGGAGAAAAGTACGGAGCAAATAAAACCGTTAAAGATAAAGAGTACAATCAACGATTATTAGTTTCCGCAGTTGAAGAAAAATTAATAGAGTCTCCCGAAATGATATTGGCAGGTCATTTTTGTATCTTCGGTTCGGTTAATGAAGTTGAGACTTTGCCTGAATTTGTATATAAAGAATTACCTCTGTCGAGAATCATTTTGTTAGAGGCTGATGCTGCTGTAATTATTGATAATCTCCAAAACCGTGATAATAAAAATTATTCTCTCAAAGATATAAAGGAATTATTAGATGCTGAAAATCTACAAGCTAAAAAAATAGCGACAGAATTGAATATTCCTTTAATTACGCACAAAATGAATTTTGACGAATCGGATTTTGAGCAAATAATATCTGTCATAAAAGGAAGTGATACATAAATGAGAGCACTGCTTGATACAAATATTGTCATTCACCGTGAAAATGTAAAGGCTACAAATCTATCTATAGGTCAGTTGTTCCATTGGTTAGATGTTTTACATTATGAAAAAATAATCCATCCTTATACTGTTAATGAATTAAGAAAATATTCCAGCGAACAAATTCAAATGTTATATGATGCTAAATTGGCAGCATATACACAGATGAAGAGTGTTGCAATACAAACTCCTGATTTCGTAAAACTGTTGGATGATACCCCAAAAACAGATAACGATATAATAGACAATCAATTATTGTTTGAATTATATTGCGGCAGAGCCGACATTATTATAACCGAAGACCGTAAAATGCGTATAAAAGCCGAAAAACTCGGCATTGCAGATAAAGTATTCACGATAAATGCTTTCATCACAAAAGCTACAGCGGAAAATCCTGACTTAATTGAGTATAAGTTTTTATCCGTTAGAAAAGAAATCTTCGGAAAAATAGATGTGAAGAATGCCTTTTTTGATACATTTAGAGAGGCCTATCCCGGATTTGAAAGGTGGTTTTCAAAAAAATGTGATGAAGAAGCTTATGTTTGCCGTAATGACCGAGGAGAAATTCTGGGCTTTCTATATTTAAAAACCGAGGACGAAAATGAAAATTACAATGATATAATCCCGGCATTCAAACCCATGCGCCGACTCAAAGTCGGTACATTTAAGGTTGAAGCATCAGGGTTCAGACTTGGTGAAAGATTTATCAAAATAATTTTTGACAATGCCATTGAACGTCATTTGCAAGAAATTTATGTAACACTCTTTATGGATCGCCCCGAATTAAAAGCACTATATGATTTATTGGTAAGATGGGGATTTTACGAATACGGAGTTAAACAAACAAATGGTAAAGAAGAAGTTGTTCTCGTGAAAAGGTTAGGAATTTATAATAACACTTTAACTCCTAAACAAAATTTTCCTAATTTAGAATATTCACATCAGAAGTTTTTCTTGCCAATTGAGGCAAAATACCACACTCCGCTTTTACCGGATTCACAATTAAAAACAGAAAATGAGGTGGATTTTCTTGGCGAACAGCCGCAAAAATATGCACTACAAAAAGTATATATATCATTTTCCTACAAAAGAAATATGAAACCGGGAGATTTTCTTGTGTTATACAGAAAAGGCACTACTCCCGGGAGAAAAGGATATGAATCCGTTATCAGTACAATCGGCATAATTGACGAGATTTCATATGATTTTAAAAGCAAGGAAGAATTTTTGAAATATTGTGAAAATAGGACTGTTTTTACTTCAGATGAACTCGAAAATTTTTGGCGCACAAAAAAGAATTCTTTACTAGTCATCAAGTTTATTTATGTAAAAAGTCTTTGCAAGAGATTAAATTTGTTACACTTATGGAATAGCGGTATAGTTGCTCAAAACAACGGACCTCGTCCTTTTGATTTGATATCAGACAGTGATTTCAATTCAATATTAAATGATTCAAATACCGAAATTTATGTTGTGAGGTAGTTGTAAATGAGTACAATTCTTTTATCAATTAAGCCTGAATATTCCAATCGAATATTCAACGGAACAAAAAAATATGAGTTTCGCAAACATCTCGCAAAAAAAAATGTCGATAAAATAATCGTTTACTCCTCCAGCCCCGAACAACAAATTATAGGAGAAGTAACTGTTACTGAAACACTGTCTTTAAAGCCTTCTCCGTTATGGGAACTTACAAAAAAGGAGGCGGGCATTTCCAGAGTGAAATTCAGAGCATATTTTAAAGGGTGCAAAAATGCCTACGCATATAAACTTGGTGAATTCAAAAAATATGATACCCCTAAAACACTAATTGAATTTGGAATAAAGCAGCCACCTCAATCATTTGTATATATTGATGAGGACAGGTCTTAGGGTGTCACCCTAACGAGGTATTTATGGAATGTATCCATAAATACACTGCTCGCTGAAAGCACGAGCGACAGCACCGTTTTGGACAACCTGTCCATAAATGGTCTGCTCGCTCAGTATGTGCAGAAAGCGGGCAGATTACCGTTTGGTTATCCAACCGGTCTGCTCGCTAAGATTGCACACACCTTTTTATCTCAGGTAATTTTACATTCAAAATTAAATATCAAACAAAAAATAAGCACGGACAACAGAGTATTTCTGCAATCCGCGCTCAATTCTTTATGCATATCCGATATAGAGTTCATACTGTGTGTCGGATATTTTTTCTGCCCATATCCACACCGATGTAAATCCCTCAACATTCTTGTATCTGTTCAATCTGCTTTCAATATCAGCGCCGATATTTTTGTTGTTTGCATTAGCGGATATTGGATTGTCCCAACATTCGGTAGCGGTTCCATCAAGGGTTAAACCTATACTTTGAGCGTACTTTTGAGCGTAAGAAATCCAATACGATATATCGAATTCTTCACTTTGTTCAACTGCTGTTGTGGCTTCCGAAACAGTATTTATTGTGATTTCAGGCTCAGATTTTTCGTTTTTGGGCGGTTCTGTTTGCGTATGAGTATCTTGCTTTGGCTCGGTATTTGCTGTTGTTGTTTGAGAAAAAATCGGTTCATTTGGCACCTTTTCTGTACCGGTTTCAGCGGTAGTCGTCTGTGTTGTTTCTTCCGCAAAGGTACTTTTATCAACGGTTTCATTATCTGTTTTCTCAGACAATTTTTCCGATTGCGTTATATCTATTATGGCATTACTCGATGAACTGCCAACAACATTTTTGTCCGGCTCACTATGGGCAGTACAACCTGACATAGCGAAAATGACGGTCAATATCATTGCGAATATTACGATTCTTCTCATACAAAAATCACCTCGCTATCCACTATTTCCATTGCACGATTACGAATGTTGTTCATCTTCTGCACCCATAACATTGGATTATCCGATTTCAGCTTTTCTGTTACATTTTCCTTTTCGGCAAATGCTTTTATAAGCTGTGAAAACATTGCTTATGCTTGTTCCTCAATGTCGGCAAGATACGGATACAACTTTTCCGATGTGAGCAGATTGTAATATCTTATGCGATGATGTAGTTTAAGATATTGCCTGTGACGGTTTGCCCACACGCCGATATGTAATTCATTCTGCTCTTTGACAGTAATGCAAGGCAGATGATAATTGCCATGTATTACATAACTTACATTTTGATTTTCGTATTCTTTGCTCATAATGAAACCTCCTTGTATTTGGTAAAACAATTTTACAAGGAGGTCTTTGTTTTGTCGAATGTGCGGATTTTTAAGCATAGAAAAAGACACCAACCTTTCGATTGATGCCTTTATGCCTTGCGATTAAGGTATCATCTTAAAATATCGTAGTGCTTCCTCAATTAACTTTGCTTTTTCCGGCGGGCATTGAGGCTGCTTTGGGTTATCTTTTTTGGAATTGTTGTAACAATCTCTTTCGATAATACCGTGCTTTTGCTTTACCTGAGCAACATAAAGCGAAGATACTTTTACACGATGTTTATCGAATATGTAATTTTTTATTTCATCATAAGTCGCCTTTGCTTCGGATGATGTTAAATTCAGCTCGTCCATATCAACGGTAATGTCGATATATGTATCGGGCTTTTTTCTAACCAACTGCACAACCGTCTCCACATGATGCGTCATCGGAAACATGTCGACGGGCTGGACGGATTCAACCAGATAGCCGCCGTTACGGAGTATGGAGCAGTCACGGGCAAGCGTTGCGGGATTGCATGAGACATAGGCAACACGATCCACGGCACTTCGGATTATTGCATCAAGCACCGCAGGGTCGGCTCCCTTCCTCGGCGGGTCGAGGGATATGGCGGTAGGGCTGTTGCCGCATGCAATGAGCTTGGGCAGCACATCCTCGGCATTGCCACATATGAACTCGACATTTGAGATGCCGTTCACATCTGCATTGCGTCTTGCGTCGGATATTGCCCTTTCAACACTCTCAATGCCCAAAACACGGCCGGCATGCTTTGCAAGCATCAGTGTGATAGTGCCAATACCGCAGTACAGATCAATAACATAGTCTGATTCGTCTACACGCAGACCATCTGTGGCCAGCCCATAAAGAACCTCGGCCTGGATGGGATTTACCTGAAGGAAGGATTCTACGCTTACGGCAAACCGGGTGCCGCAGATGGTCTCGCAAAGCGACGGCTCCCCATACAAGAGCGTATTTAAACTTCCCATTATCACATTTGTATTGAGAGGATTCCTGTTGTGGACTATGGATCTCACAGACGGTACATGCTGACGCACAAGCTCAACGAGTCTGTCGGAATGAGGCAGGGCTCCCGTTGTTACAACGGTAACGCTTACACCGTCAGACACCGTGCGTATAACAACATGCCTTAGCACCCCGTCTCCCGTTTCCTCGTTATACACGGCGACATTGCAGAGGCTTGCCCACTCACGAACTGCATTTGCCGCTTCAACGGCCTCCTTGCGCTCAATAATACAGTCATCTATGGATATAAGGCGGTGGCTTCTCGGCGCATACAAGCCCCAGCTGATGCCATCGTTGGTGCGTCCAAACGGGAAGCTGCCCTTGTTGCGGTATCGAAGCGGCTGTTCCATGCCAACTGTGGGGGAGACGTCGACCCCACTAAAACCGCCAATGCGCTCCATCGCATCGCGCACCTGTATGCGCTTATACTCAAGCTGAGCGGCATAGTCCATATGCTGGAGCGCACATCCGCCGCATCTGCCAAACACCGGGCAGGATGGCTCAACACGGTGGGGAGAGGCCGTTATCACCTCAATGAGCTTTGCGACCGCATAGGAGTTGTAAACTTTAATGATATGGGCATTTACGGTTTCGCCAACGAGAGTGAAAGGAACGAAAACAGCAAAGCCATCGTACCTGCCGATGCCCTGACCGTTGCTGCCCATAGCGGTTATCTCCAGAATTATATTATCATTTTTATTGACAGGCTTGTTCATAAAAACTCCTAATTTATAACGATCTCGCTCCGAATGCTATCGTATCGGCGCATAGCTCTCTCAACCAGATGACGAGAGATATCATCACACTGCGACAGGAGGCGTATCGCCTCATCCCTTGCCATTGCGAGGGTCTCCAAGTCAGCAGAAAGCATTGCCGAAGATATCTCCGATACTCCGTGCTGATGTATTCCGAGAAGCTCTCCGGGGCCACGGGTCTCAAGATCCTTTTGGGCTATCTCAAACCCATCAGAGCAGGAAACAAGCGTTCCTATCCTTTCGGCAACGGCAGGGGAGGAGCTGTTTGTGAGGAGAAAGCAGAAGCTCTCCTCCGTGCCCCGTCCGACCCTGCCTCGGAGCTGGTGAAGCTGTGCAAGACCAAACCCCTCGGCAGACTCTATCACCATGATGCAGGCATTGCCTACATCTACCCCTACCTCGATTACCGTTGTTGAGACGAGCAGATCCGTTCCCCCTGAGCGGAAGCGTTCCATTACACGGTTACGCTCAGCAGGCTTCATCCTGCCGTGAAGAAGGTCAACACTGATGCTGAGCATGTGCCCCAGCTCATCAAAAACGGATTCTGCCGAGCCGGCATCGATGAACACATCGCTGTCCTCAATAAGCGGACAAACAACAAATGCCTGTATGTGCCGCTCTTTGACCTGCCGCTCGATGTAACGGTACATGTCTGTACGCCGGGCTGGTGGGACGAAGCGTGTAACTATGGGCTTTCTTCCGCGGGGCAGCTCGGTAAGCCTTGACACATCGAGATCGCCGTAAAGTATGAGCGACAGTGTACGTGGGATGGGCGTTGCGCTTATGATGAGCGCATCGGGTGCAGACGCCTTGCCGCCGAGATACGCGCGCTGTCGGACGCCAAACCTATGCTGCTCATCTGTGATAACCAGACCTAACCGACTGAATTTAACCGCACTCTGTATTATGGCGTGCGTCCCTATAACCGCATCAACGTGCCCACCTGATATCAAGCCGAGGCTGTGCTCACGCTCAGCCTTGCGCATATTGCCTGTAAGAAGTACACAGCGGTTTCCAAAAAAGGCATTTAGCTTTTCGAAGTGCTGTCTTGCCAGTACCTCGGTAGGCGCCATGAGCGCAGCTTGATAGCCGTTTTTGACTGCAACAAACATGGCAAACGCCGCAAGCACGGTTTTACCGGAGCCGACATCGCCCTGTATAAGACGGTTCATGGGCAGCGGCTTTGCCATATCGGAAGCTATCTCGTCCATTATTGCAAGCTGACCGTCCGTGGGCTTAAAGGGAAGCATTGTGCCGAACTCGGCAACAAGCCCATCGACATCAAATGAGGTTCCGACCGAATCCCTGTGCTCCTTCCGTATATGTTCAAGCAGTATGGTGAAATCAAGCACATCATCAAAAGCAAGTCTGCGCCTTGCCAACTCAAGCTCATGCATGGAGACGGGGAAGTGGATATTGTGCAGAGCAGAGCGCAGCTCGCAGAGATTATTGCGAATACGCATAACATCGGGCAGGGTATCCGTCCAATCCTGACCGATAGCCCGCAAAGCGGAGCTCATGGCTTGACGCATGCCCGGCTGGCCAAGCCCCTTCGCAAGGGGATAGAGGGGCAATATGCCCGGCGGTGAGGGACAGAACGTTGCGTTTACCATCACCCTTCCGTGAGATAGATCTACCCTTCCATATACATAGCCCGAAGGGTTTTTTGGTATCGACTTCAGCCTGAACGGCTGGTTGAACCAGGACAGCCTGAGATTTCCGGTTCCGTCGGAGATGCTTACTGTTGCCACAGATGTTTTTCTGCCGCCTATATTTGGCCATGATAAGTGAGGAGCGCCGATACCGGAGACACGCACAAGCGCATACTCGCCGTGAACAAGCTCCGAAATACGCTTTGCCTCCCGCAGATCGTAGTAATCCTTGGGAAAGTGATAGAGCAGGTCGTGCAACGTGAATAGCCCCAAACTGCCGAGAGCCTCGGCACGCTTGGGGCCAATACCTTTAATGTTGTCAAGCCGACAATACAGATCCATTATTCTGCGGACATGTAGTAGAAGTAGATAGGCTGTCCTCCGTACTGAACCATGAACTCTATATCGGGATAATCTGCCTGTAGTTTTTCGACTAACGCATTGGCATCCTCGGGAGCGACGTTTTCACCGTAATAGACCGTAACGAGTCCGCAATCGCCACGCTTTTCAATCATCCTGCGGATCAGATCGTCCGCACAGGAGGCGACATCAGGCATCACGGTGGATATGTTGTTGTCCATCAGTCCGATCATATCACCCTGTGCTATCGTGTTGCCATTGTATGATGTGTCACGGACGGAGTATGTTACAGAGCCGGAAACCACGGCAGAGGCGCACTCCTTCATTCCATCTTCATTATCCTCGAGAGAAAGCTCCGAGCTGAAGCCCATCATTGCCGCAATACCCTGCATAACAGTAGTGGTTGGAAGGACGATGACGTTCCTGTCGGATATCTCCGCAGCCTGCTTTGCGGCAAGAATGATGTTGGAGTTGTTAGGAAGCACAAACACATTCCTTGCGTTTGCCCTTTTAACGGCCTGAGCAATGACATCGATGCTCGGATTCATTGTCTGACCACCGGATATTATAGCATCGACTCCAAGCTCCTTGAATATGTTATCCAATCCGCTGCCAACGCTCACCGCAACAATGCCCTGCTCCTTTTCACTGAGCTTGAGTTGCTCTGCCAGCTCACGATTCTGCTGACGCATGTTGTCGACTTTGAGCTTATCGATCTCACCCAAACGGAGTGCAAACTGGATGACCTTGCCGGGAGCGTTGGAGTGCACATGCACCTTGATAATTCCGGAATCAGAAACTACAACGACGCTGTCACCAAGCTTGACGAGCTTGTCACGGAAATGATTTATATCTTCCTCAGTAACATCATCGCGAATATGAATGATAAACAGCTCCGTGCAATAGCCGAATCTAATCTCGTTAACATCCTGCAGGGTAAGCTCGGCCTCAGGAGGTGCAGCAAGCTGATCCTCCGTATCAAAACCGATGTCATCGGGCTCTTCACCATCAGCAGCGAGCAGGAAGCCGCGATAGATTGTGAGAAGACCCGTTCCGCCGGAATCAAGAACACCGGCTTCCTTGAGTACGGGAAGAAGTTCAGGAGTCTTTTTCAGAGCCTCTTCGCCGCCCTTGAGCATGGCCTCAAACACCTCGTAGACGTCCGCATCCTTGACGGCAGCGGCACGGGCGGCTGAATCAGCCATGGCACGCACAACCGTGAGCATAGTCCCCTCTTTGGGTCGCATAACGGCTTTATAAGCTGCCTCCGTGCCGGCGCGCATAGCATCGGCAAGCATACGGGCGGTAACAACATCGCCCTTGCCCTTTAGTGCGGAGGCAAAGCCCCTGAATATCTGCGACAGAATAACCCCTGAGTTGCCTCGAGCGCCCTTGAGTGCGCCAAGCGAGGCGGCAGCGGAAACATCCTCGACCGTGACGTTGCTGCAGAGATGCACTTCCTTTGCTGCACGCTGCATAGTCATGGACATATTGGTTCCGGTGTCCCCATCGGGAACAGGGAAAACGTTCATAGCGTCAATGGACGCCTTGTTGTGCTCAAGCATCGCCGCACCCATGAGCAGCATTTCCTTGAGCATCTCACCATTAAATACGGGTCTGTTCAATGTAAATTACCTCCGAGTTCACACTCTTATAGACTCAACATAAACATTGATGTTGCGAACGTGCAGACCTGTCAAGTCTTCAACACGGTATTTTACATTGCTTATCGCATTTTGGGCGACAGCGGGGAGGGATACCCCATACATAACGGTAACATGCAGGTCGATATCCACAGTCGAACCATCCTCCAAGACGGAAACACGAACGCCTCGCTTCATATTCTCACTGCCGACGAGCTGAAGAATGGTATCGGATGCACTCTTGCTCTTCATGGCAACAATGCCGTAGTTCTCAACTGCGGCAGTGCCTGCAATGGTGGCGATAAGGTCATCGCTCAAGCTGACGGTACCCTGTTCGTATAGTATGCGTGCTGCCATACAACACCTCCTGTTGAATCATAGTCTGATACATTGTACAGCATTTGACGCAAAAATACAATACTCAAAAAATTCTTCGGAGGCTTTGCTGCCTCTCAAGAGCAAATATATCGTCGTAATTTGAAAAAAGGGGTTGCAAAGTCAGTTTCTATTCGTTATAATATCGCCTGTCGCAAATCGCTGGTGTAGCTCAGTAGGTAGAGCACTTCATTGGTAATGAAGAGGTAGGCAGTTCGAATCTGCTCACCAGCTCCACAGAAACTCCCTTTGTCGCTGTAAAGGGGGTTTTTCGTTTTTACCTATTGCATTTTACTTGCGGTAATGTATAATATAATACATCTTATTTTATAAACGGGAGGCATGTATACATGATAAAGAAATTATCTGCAGAATTTCTCGGCACAATGTTGCTTGTGTTCTTTGGGTGCGGTATTGCGTCGATGTTCGGCTCGATGGGCAGACAGGGAACCCTTACGATAGCAATTGCCTTTGGCATAGTGCTCATGGCTGTTGTATACATATTCGGCAAGATATCAGGCGCGCATGTCAATCCTGCTGTGTCATTGGCAATGCTTCTTACCGGACGGATAAGCTTTAAGGATTTCATCTGCTACGCTGCGGCACAGTTTCTTGGCGCAATAGCCGGCGCTGCCGCACTTGCACCGATATTTGAAAATGGCAATTTGGGTTCCAATGTGTTCGGCGATCTCGTATCCTGGGGAGGCTACCTCCCTTGGTATGCGGCATTCATCGTCGAGGGCATTTTGACTTTCATGTTTGTAAGCGTGGTGCTGTTTGTGGCTTCCGACAAAAGGTTTGACGGCATAGCCGGGCTGGTCATAGGTTTTGGCCTCACACTTGTACACATATTCGGTATTCAGTTCACAGGCACATCGGTGAATCCTGCAAGGAGCTTTGGGCCGGCATTCGTCACCTGGCTCGTAAAGGGCGGCGAGGCGTCCGGATACATAAAGCAGTCGTGGCTGTTCATAGCAGCTCCTCTCGTTGGCGCAGCGATCGCTGCAGTGGTCTACATATTCTTTAGAGGGTGCTGCTGCAAAAGGTGTAAAGAGAAGACTCACGCACAGATCTCCGAATGACAACGCACATATCACGGTGACGAAGGGGGGCTTAAGCTCCTCTTCATTGCTGTTGAATTAGTTTGCAGTATGTGATATAATGCGACTGAAATACCGAGGTTGGTGCTTATGGGACGACGATATCACTACAGGTCGAGAAGACGCAACTACAAGCGGCGCAGCCGTAGCTTCAGCTCGAGCAACTGGTACCCCGTGCTCAAGCTGATAGGGGCGGTTCTGGGTATTCTTACGGCGTGCGCTGTGCTGACGCTTGGCGTTATGGTTCTTTTGGAAGCCGTCTTTCATGTTGATACGCCGCTGAAGCCGGATGGCATCATAGCGTCCATCACAAAAGTGTTCACCGATGACGATATCCTGGTTGTATCTCCAACCCCGTACTATACTCCTGAGCCTACTGCGACGCCTCATCCTATGGATGAATTTGATCCAAAGGAGAGTGAAAAGGAGATAGTTTTCTCGGCAGAGTCGCCTTTTAAGTGGTTCAGCGACCCTTGCGTGTATGACGACGTGATGATGTTTGTTGCAGGCAGAACCGTCGATGGTGATCTCAAGATGGATACCATAATGCGGTTTGATCCCCAAACAGGAGATATGGCGGAGCTTCCCATACATCCGGATAATGACCATTTTGTGTATATTCGATTCAACTCGGAGTGGCTTGTTTATCTCGATGCTGACGTTTCGGGCGGCGGCAATATCTGCGCATATTCGCTTACCGAGGCTGATGCGGAGCCGATACTCATCAAAAAGGTCTATGTAGGGCAGCCCGAGCTTACACTGTACGATCACTACATCGCATGGATGGAGCGCACAGGCACATCAAGGGACAAGCTCTATGTGTGCGACATACTTACCAACGAAAGCACCGCTGTTGCAATGTTCTCAAACTCCGGCTATGGCACGAGTGCGCCGTATCTGCATGACGGCACGCTTATCTGGGCTGCCGAAGATTCAACATATCATGAGGACGGCCGTACAACAAGCACCATAAGGCGCATAAACCTTGATGAATCAGGCATAAGCGACATACTCACGGGTACATATGTACATGATCCCGAAACCAACGGGGAGTATTTTGCATGGATAGATGCTCACCATAGCCTCAATTCAAACCTGTACATTGCTGCGGTGTCGGATGGTCAGACACTTGAGCCTATACTCGTTGACGAACAGGTGATCGATTTCCATATCGACGAGGAATTTGTGGCCTACAGCATTGATGAGGCGGCATATGTATATGTGTTTGCAACGGGGGAGAGCTACAGAATATCGCCTGAGGATGAAAAGGTGCAGCTGCTCGGCGCTTCAGGGGGCTATGTCATCTGGATGGATGTAACCACAAGAAATCTCGACGTTATGAAGTTTTCATACATACCCATCTGAGCGTCTATGGCAAAGGACAGGACAAAATTTGTTTGTGGGGAATGCGGCTATGAGTGTGGCAAGTGGATGGGCCGCTGCCCCTCGTGCGGCAGTTGGAACACGCTGGTCGAAACTGCTGTGCTTGAGCCCGTTGGCGGCAGAACGCTGAGTACCGGCTCTCATGCCGTGACGCTCGCATCGGTGGAGGAGAGAGATGCGGATCGTATAAGCACCGGGATCGCAGAGCTTGACAGGGTGCTGGGCGGCGGCATCGTTGCGGGCTCAACAGTGCTGATAGGCGGAGATCCGGGTATCGGTAAGAGTACGCTTCTTATGCAGGCCGCAGGCAATCTTGTGAGCAGCGGCCCCGTGCTGTATGTCTCCGGCGAGGAATCAAAGCCCCAGCTTAAGCTCAGAGCCTCACGCTGCGGAGTCGACGGCAACCTTCTTGTGATGACAGAGACCGGCATGGCTGCGATCGAGGCTGAGGCCGAAAGGATAAAGCCCATAGCGCTGATTATAGATTCTATTCAAACGATGGTCAACGCAGAAGTAACGAGCGCTGCCGGCAGTGTCACACAGATAAGGGAGGCAACAGCCGTTCTTGCAAGGATTGCAAAGGTTCAAGGCTGTGCGGTTTTCATAGTAGGTCACGTTACAAAGGACGGGAGCATTGCAGGGCCCAGGATACTTGAACACATGGTCGATACCGTTCTGTATTTCGAAGGTGACAGGCATGACTCGTTCCGCATATTGCGCTCTATCAAGAATCGCTTTGGCTCTACCAATGAGATCGGCATATTTGAAATGTGTGGTGACGGTATGGCAGAGGTGTCCGATCCCTCTCACCTGTTTGTGTCGGGCAGTAGTTCGACCGGCTGTTGCGTTACCTGCATAATGGAGGGCAATCGGCCGATAATAGTCGAAATACAGTCGCTCCTTACTTCCACGATATTCTCAAATCCTCGCAGAATGGCGGCAGGAATGGATAACAACAGACTCATGCTGCTGCTTGCGGTACTCGAACGCCGAGCTGGTGTGCGCATCAGCGATAAGGACGTCTATACCAACGCCGTGGGCGGTATCAGGGTGGACGACAGGGGCGCCGATCTTGCGATACTGCTGGCGGTCGTGGGCTCTGCGCTGGACAGACGACTTCCGGAGCGAACTGCCGTCATAGGCGAGGTAAGTCTTACCGGCGAGATAAGAAGCGTCAGCCGCCTTTCCGCACGCATGGGCGAGTTCGTTCGGCGTGGATATACACGGATTATTGTTCCCCATTCCGCAGGGCTGAATGGGGTCAAGGGCGTTGAAGCGATACCCATACGCAGCATAAAAGAAGCGATAAAAGAGCTTATATAGGCTCAAAAGTTCAAATCATTAGGGTCAAGATACCAGTTTCCGTCTATCCGTATCACATGCACTCGGAGCGTTCTGTCGAACTCTCCTTTTTCACTAACTATGTGCATGTCTATCTGGAGCAGACGCGCCTCAGTTGGCATCGATTCAATGCCGTACCGTGATAGACCTTCGCAGAGCTCGGACAGCTCTTGCTCGGTGAGGATACTGCGATCGGTAACTGTGTAGTAAAGCTCGTAAATACTGCCAAAGGCAGATTCTATCGAGTTTACGGCTATATTACCTACAGCGGCAATAACGGCTTCCTCTCCGCCCATAAAAGCGGTGACAAAACCATAGCTTCCGATAATGTGCTCTATGTACTCCGGAGGCAGTATGGCCTGCGCATAAGTCGCATCCCCATGCAGCAGGAATCCACAGAGTGCCTCGATGGGAACCACGTCCTCATTTATGGCGGTGTCCACGGGAGCCTTGGTGGGTTCCGGCGTGGAGCTTGGCACGGGACTGGGCTTTAGAGAGCCGGCAGCAGGAAATGTAGGAGACGGCCGTTCCGTCGCCGACGGCGGCACATCGGATGCTGAAGGCAGGATGCCTTCATACGGTGGCAGAGTTGGGCTTGTATTGCCGAACACATCTCCCAAATCAATTTTGTTTATCAGCCTTTCCGCCAAAGAGGAATACGAGAACAGTATCGAAGCGATGAGAACAAATATCGAAAGCGTGAACAACAGCGTTGATCTTCGGCTGTACCGCACAGCACGCTTTTCTGCATCGTCGGTTATTTCGATATTCTGCGGCGACGAAACATGGGCTCGCCTTGCGGCTCCGCATCGGCTGCAGTGAAGTATGCCTTTATCGAGTTTTGCTCCACAGTTCTTGCAGTACATATCCACCTCGCATGGTTTATAAAACTCCGTTACCTATAATATGTCGATGTTGCCGCAATCTTATGTCGAATTAAGCGTGAACTGCGCATACAATTAAAGGAAATTCTATGAAAGGCGGTAAATATCATGGCAAACACGACTTTTTCGGAGCTTAGGCGCAAAGATATAATAAACGTATGCACCGGCGCAAGACTCGGTCGCATATGCGATATGGAGATGGATGACTGCACAGGAATTGTAAGCGCACTTGTTGTTCCGGGGCCGAGCCGTCTCTGGGGCTTGCTCCGAAGCGCCGAAGAGATAGTCATACCATACTGCAAAATACAGAAGATAGGTGACGACGTGATACTCGTGCAGGCGGAAAACATTTGATTTTTTGTCGGCAAAGTATGGTAATTGTGCGCAGGATGTGGTACAATGTCCGCAGGCGGGTAATGGAAATCTCGTGCTTTACCCCATATCTGTGGAAAGGAATGCATGGCGAGCGTCTGCTGTGCAGGTTTACCGAAGATGAAATGCAGATACTGCCTTTGCAACGACAGCAGGGTCATCGATTCCAGACCGACCGAGGATGGCACGGCCATACGAAGGCGCAGGGAGTGTACGAACTGCGGACGCAGATTTACAACGTATGAGAAAATAGAGGAGATCCCTCTCATCGTTGTAAAGCGCGACGGTACTCGGGAACCCTTCGATAGCAACAAGATACTCATCGGGGTGCGCAAGGCGTGCGAAAAGCGTCCTGTATCTGCTGCGGAGATGGACATTCTTGTTGACGACGTTATAAGGGAGCTTTTCAACTCTCTCGACCAGGAGGTCACAACCATCAAGATAGGCGAGCTTGTGATGTCTCGGCTGAAGAATCTCGACGAGGTCGCATATGTCAGGTTTGCCTCGGTATACCGCTCGTTCAAGGATATAAACACGTTCATGGAAGAGCTGAAGTTGCTTTTAGGTGAGCAAAATGCCGAATAATTCAGTAGCGCTTGTTGATGCCGCAGCAAAGGGGAGCGTGTATATCGAAAACAACGGCGTAGGCGTGTTCTGTCTTAGCTGCTTTTTGGAAGAAGTGGGACTGACTCACGGATTTACTACACGCCGCGGCGGTGTGAGCCCGGCGCCTTACGACTCTTTAAATCTCGGGCTGACAAGGGACGACCCTCCCGTGAATACGGATGCCAATTTTCACAGGCTTTGCGACGCAGTCGGTCTTGAGTATAATGAATTGGCACTGGTAAACCACGAGCATGGCGCAAATGTGATAAGGGTCGATTCATCCGATGGAGGACGTGGTATCTTTCGCAAGCCCTTGCCCTTTTCAGATGGGCTTGTCACAAACGATCCAAACGTCACACTGGTCACGTCGCATGCCGATTGCAGCGCATTCTTCCTTTATGACCGCAAGACACGCTCGATCGGCCTTGCGCATGCAGGGTGGAAGGGCATGATTTCACGCATTGGGCAAAGACTTGTCGAACGGCTGAATGCGGAATATGGAGCAAGCCCTGCAGATATTATCGCAGGCGTGGGCCCGTGCATATGCGCCAGGTGCTTTGAGGTGGATGATAGCCTTGCGCAGCGATTTGCGCAGGAGTTTAACTGCCCCGATATAAAAAACGAAGGCAG
This sequence comes from uncultured Clostridia bacterium, assembly GCA_944336475.1. GTDB lineage: Bacteria > Bacillota > Clostridia > Christensenellales > CAG-138 > CALVLD01. The sequence goes on along the minus strand of CALVLD010000012.1, from coordinate 35,317 downwards.
ACCGGGCAAAGCGTATGTTTCTCTTGAGGCTGCTGCGGTAATACAGCTTGTTGACGCAGGCGTGAAGGTGGGGAACATATCGCTGATGCATCGCTGCACGTTTGAAGAAAAAGAAAACTTCTATTCCTACAGACGAGACGGAGCGTATGCGGGCTCGATGGTCGCATACATGAGGCTAAGATAAATAAAAACTCATAGCCCTACAGATACTTAGCAAAAAGGTCTGTGGGGTTTCTATGTCGATACACCTTATGCTCGTGATAATACTTATGCTTCTTGTGAGCGCAGATATAGGACGGAGTGTTTTGCGCCGCTGTGATTTCAGCAAGGGCGTTGTGCTGTTTTTTCTGTTCAGCATGCTGGTATTGAATGAGCTAAACTATTCGCCGAATGACGAGGTATCTGTTTCACCTGCGTGTCTCATTATGCCCATTTGGATAGGCGCTGCCGGAGCAAACCAATTCAACAAGCGTTCGCTGATACTCATACCAATGGTCATAGCCGCATCTATCATAGGTGCGATACCGGGAATACTCGGCTTGAACGGAGCAATTTATCTGACAGGCGCAGTAACATGCGTATACTGCTGTATCGACCAGCCCATGCCTGCGCTGACTGCGGCGGCAATTACACCGATCATCAGCACGATACTATGCCATGTGTATGAAATAAATCGCAGCGGATTTGCAAAGGTGGTCATTTCATCCGAAACGCTCTGCGCACAGCTTGTCGCAATAGCTTTAGTCTACGCCGTTTTTGCCGCAACGAACAGAGTCAAAGACTCAAAAAACGTTCACTCTCCCAATATGAATTAAACAAAACATTTCATCACAGCAGCCAAACACGCATATGTATAAGCATCACAAAGAAGCGGGTGCTTAATATGCAGAACGAAACGAAAAATACGCTTTCTGTACTGCCGGCAAGGATTGCATCGGCGCTGAACGGAATCGATACAGTGTATCGGGTCGAGGAGATAAGGCTTCGTGTCGGCAGGATCCCACAGATAGTCACCTCGGAAGGTGAGCTGATGCTCGACATATCGCCGTTTACGCCGAATGAAGCGCATGAACTGCTCGAAAGGCTGTGCAAATATTCCGTGTATGCATGTGCCGACGAGCTGCGTCAGGGCTTTATCACATTGGACTGCGGCTCAAGGGTTGGATTATGTGGAAAGCCCGTATTGGATAACGGAAGAATATCAATGCTTACGGATGTGAGTGGCTTTAACATCCGTATTGCGGCAGAGATGCTCGGCTGTGCGGAACCGTTCATAGCATGCTTTCTTCGATACGGAGAGCCTGTTTCAACGCTTATTGCATCTCCGCCGGGAGGCGGAAAGACTACGCTGCTTAGGGATACGGCAAGATGCCTGTCAAACGGCATAGGAATGGTCAGGGGTGTTAAGACTGCGATCGCAGACGAAAGAAACGAGATAGCCGGAATGGTCAGGGGCGTACCGACATTTGACGTCGGGATGCGTACCGATGTGATGCAGTCTGTTCCCAAGGCCGAAAGTATAATGATGCTGATACGCAATATGAGCCCAAGGGTGATAATTACGGACGAGATTGGATGCGTAGCGGATGCCGGAGCAATAGCGGAAGCATCACGCTGCGGCGTTGCGGTTATAGCGTCAGCACACGCCGGGTCGATCGAAGAACTTATGCGCAGGGAATGCACGGAAAAGCTCCTGAGCGAACGAGTCTTTGAACGTATAATGCTTCTAAAACGACACGGTTCAAGCCTCAGCACAAAGGTAGTTGACCTATGAGCGCAGGCAGATTGGCGTCGGCCGCGCTGGCGTTCTGCGCATTCGCACTATACGGTATGGTAAGAACCTCCAAGCATCGTGCCAGGGCAAGAATGCTTGCGTCGCTGTGCAGCGATGTTAAGGAGATGGATGCCCGAATCTCTGCCGAGCGGATGCCGCTTGTCACGATTTGCGAACGGCTATCTCGTCAAGGTGAAAGCGCCGCAATGTGGTCTCAGATATATATCGCAATGGCGAATGGAGATGCCTTCCCCTACGCATTCGCGCATGCCGAGGATAATATTCAGGGCACTGAGGAACGGGAGATAATGCGAGAGCTCGCAGCCTCGTTGGGCTCGGGCGATGCTGAAAGTGCAGTAAAGAGGCTGCGCTTTGCATACGGAAGGCTCGAGGAACTATCAAACAAGCTCCGAAATGAAGCAGACAGGAAGGAGAAGCTCCCGGAGACGCTGTCGATACTTGCAGGGATCGGGGTTGCATTGATACTCATGTGAGGTGTACGGATGGGAATTGAGATAGTGTTCCGCATAGCCGGAATAGGCATCCTGGTCGCTCTGGCCTGCCAACTGCTGAAGCAGACGGGAAGGGATGATATGGCGATGCTTACTGCATTGGCAGGACTGATACTTGTCATGACGATGGTGATCAGCCTGATAGATACGCTTTTTGATAACGTCAGGAGCGTATTCGAACTGTATTAAGCGTGGATATATTCACAATAGCAGGATTTGCGGTCATTACGGCTCTGCTTGCTATAACGGTCAAGCAGTACAAGCCGGAGCTTGCGACACAGGTCAGCCTGGCAGGGGGACTTGCAATGCTGCTCATGGTATTGTCAGAGGTCACTGGGATCATGGAAACGATAAGGGAGCTTTCACGCAGCGGTGGTCTTGATGAGAGATGGGTGAGCCTTGTGTTCAAAACGCTTGGTGTAGGATATGTCGGCCAGCTCTCAGGGCAGCTGTGCAGGGACATGGGGGAGGGAGCGCTGGCGATGAAGGCCGAGCTTTGCACACGGATAGCCATAGCTGCGATGGTGCTCCCATACGTGGTACAGCTTGTTGGAATACTTACGGGGATGGTGGATGGCACGCAGTGAAGTTTGGCCGTATCTGCGCATCGTTACTGCTGTTCATGCTTGTGTTCATGTGTGCGGCGGTCATTGCGGCAGAGGATGAGGGGGATGTTCCCATAACACAGCAGGATATGGAGGAGGAGATAGACCGTCAGCTTGAGTTGCTCGATTTGTCGGGGTGGAAGGAATATTTCGATGAGGTCACCGGGTTGGATGGATCCGTTTTCAGCTCCGTTGAAGAGATGGTGTCCGATCATGCGAAGAATGGCTCATTTGCTTCTGCCGATGGGTTATGGGGGTTGCTGCTCGGAATGCTCAAGAGCGAGTTCAATGATTCGGTTAGGGCAGCGGTAGTGTTGGCGTTTGCCGCACTGCTGACGGGGCTTGCAGGCACGGTGGCAGACGGAAATATAAAGCCCGTATTGTCAATGGCGCTCTGCACTGCGGCAATACTGCTTGTAGCGGCGGCTCTGTCCTCATTGACGGCCGCCTCAATAGCAGCAATGAACAAAGCCGCATCATTTACACAGGCCGTGCTGCCCGTAATGAGTGCGCTGCTCGCATCGATAGGCGCTACGGCATCAGCAGGGATATTTCGACCGCTCATGCTGTTTTTAAGCACCACAGCGATAACATTTATTGAAACGATAGTCGTGCCGCTGATACTTGGCTCCGGCGCATTTGGGATACTGGACACCTTCACGCAAAGAGCCATGTTCGGAGGACTCTCAAAGCTGTTCAGCAAGGCAGCCAAATGGCTTTTGGGACTGCTGAGCGTACTCTATTTCGGAGTGACGGCCCTGCAGGGGATGACGGTTTCGGTAACGGACGGAATATCCATAAGGACGGCCAAATATGCTATCGATAAGCTCGTGCCAGTAGTCGGCTCGATGGTAAGCGGTACTGTGGACAGCGTTATGGGTTGCGCCTTGATAGTCAAAAACTCCGTCGGTATTTCCGCTGTGCTGATCATGCTTGGGATGCTGGCAGGGCCGATGATAAGGCTGATGCTCGGAACGTTCATATTCAGAGTCGCCGCCGCTCTGGCACAGCCTGCTGCTGATCCTAATGCTGTAAAACTGCTGGGCTGCGCAGCTGATACCGCAGGATACCTATTTGCCGCCGTTGCGGCGGTAGGCAGCATGTTTGCGATTACAATAGGTATAATGCTCGCATCAGGCGGCGTATCGGCAGGTATCTGGTAAAGGAGTATCGTATGAAGGATTGGATAATTCAGCTCATCGCAGCTGCAGCAGTCGCGGCTATTGCGGAAGCGCTGATGCCGGAGGGGAGGATTTCGTCGTCGATTTCAAGGGTGATAGCCGTAATGCTGCTGGGCTTTGCGGTAATTCCCATCATGGAGTTGCTGAAATGAAGAAGGCGTCGGTATTTGAAAAGTTTATCAAAAGGCTCAGAGAGGATAAAAAGCTTGAAATAACAGTGTATGCGGTCATATTATTGTCTGCGGTATTGATATTTCTGCTGACGGGAGGCATATCATGTAACAGTGAGGGTGAGGCGCCGGAAAGCACTCACGAGCCGAAAAATTCGATATCGGAGGAGCAGCTTGAGCAAAGACTTGAAAGCATACTGTCGACTATCGACGGCGCCGGCAGGGTCAGGGTGATGATAACGTTTGAAAATACATCAGAGCTTGTCACGGCCATGGACTCTCAGGTAAGCGTGAGCGGTGATTCGTCAAGCGAGGATATTACCCCGGCACTTGTTTCAAGCGGTAACGAGGAATCGCCGATCATAATTTCCGAGAAGATGCCGTCTATAAGAGGCGTTATAATCGTAGCGGAGGGGGCGGTAAACATAAGGGTAAGAGTGGATCTGCAAACAGCCGCGCAAACCGTACTGGGGATATCGCCGGACAGGATAAATGTATTCACAATGCAACCATAAAGGAGGAAAGAATATGGAAAAGTCAAAGCGCAGAGTCAATCGAAAGCTCATCCCGGTGCTGATAATCGCAGCACTGCTGCTTGGCGGGGCAATCTGGCTGAACATCGCCATGGGCGAGGATGACCAGACAGACATACTGGGCGCAGACCAAGCCAACCCGGACGCCACGGATGCCCCCACGATGGGGACGTCGGTGAGCAATATCTCGGTTTACAACGACTATTTCAACTCATTCAGAAGTGAAAGGAGCGCCGTTCGGGCGCAGGAGATAGAATATCTTCGCTCAATAATCAACTCGGAAAACGCCGATGAGGAAATGCTGGAGGAGGCACAAGCGAGGCTTCTGGAGCTTGTGAGCAATATGGAGAAGGAGTTTACCATTGAAAGCCGTATAAGAAGCAAAGGCTTTCTTGACGCGGCGGTGACATTCCAAGGCGGTTCAATCACCGTTATAATAGACGGAGAGGAGTTGACAGAGGTCGAAGTTGCCAGGATACTCGACATAGTAATGACGGAGACAGGAATGCCGGCATCAGCCATCAAGATTTGTCCGGGAGGATAATACGGGGTTTACAGAACCAAAAAGCTTTGGTATAATAAACTATCTTTATTTGGAGGTATTATTACTGTGGACTATAAGGATGAGATGGTTACCGACATAGCCATTACAGAAAACGGCAAGGTGGTTTTTGCACCGGATGTAATTGCGACGATAGCAGGGCTTGCGGCAACCGAGGTTCCCGGCGTATCGGGGCTTGCCGGCACCGTTATGGAGGGTATATCCACCATATTCGGCAAGAACAGCATGACCAAGGGCGTAAAGGTCGAGGTCGGGCAGGAGGAAGCCGCCGTAGACATCTCTATCAACGTGCGCTATGGTGAGCGCATTCAGGATGTCTCCGTCGCAGTGCAGAAGGCCATAAAGGATGCTATCGAGACCATGACCGCTCTGCGTGTCATCGAGGTCAATGTTATGGTACAGAGCGTCACCTTTGAGGACAATACCGGCGATAAAAAGCCGGAGGTCGAGCAGAGGGTGAAGTAATCCACTTAGTCAACGGTTTTACCGAGAAAGGCTTACAAATGAAACCTCGACTTATCGACCGAATTCTACTGGCATTTGTCCTGTTGATATTCATGGGCATTATGGCTGTGGTCGTCCTTATTGCTGCGAATGTGTTTGATTCTGAGCTTATAGGCGACTTTGTGAACGATGTTATGGCAGGCGATGGTTGGAACTACGCTATTCGCGGCGGTATTATATTGAGTGCGCTGATACTCTTCGTGATCGCCGTGAAGCTTATGTTTACCGGCTACAAACAAAAAGAGCCTCCGATGAACCGCATGGCTCTGCTCAGCTCCGATGAAAACGGCTGTGCATATGTAGCGATAGATACGATCGACAGCCTTTCGCAAAAGCTGATAAGGGCTAATAATCGCGTCAAGGACTGTAAAACATCGGTCAGAATACACGACAACGGCACGGTTTCCGTATCAGCAAAGCTGACTGTGCTTGCAGATACCAATATTCCTGAGCTTTGCGCTGCCATGCGCCCCGAGCTTAAGAACTATATCGAGACATATGCAGGCGTCAAGGTAGAGCAGGTCACCATAGTGGTGGTCGATACCTACCAGGCGGCGGTCGCCCGTGCAAACTGATTCGGGGGAGAAGCTATGAGCAGAAGAACGGCACGCGAAGTTGCGATGAAGCTCGCATATGAAAAGACATTCGGGTGCGATGACACATATGCTTCCGTGCTTGAGAAGTCGGGTATTGATTCCGTTCCGGATGAAGGTGACATCGAGTTTGCCGAATCCATAATCAACGGGGTTGAGCAGCACTTGGCAGATATTGATAGCATTATCTCAGAGTGTGCTGTGGGCTGGACTCTTGACAGGATGTCTCGTGTTGATTTGGCAATCCTTCGCGTTTCCATCTATGAGCTTGCCTATGCGGAAGCGGCCTCCTATAAGATAGCTATCAATGAAGCCGTGCGTCTGGCAAAGCGCTACGGAGGGGAGGGGTCGCACCGCTTCGTAAACGGAGTGCTATCAAAGGTATTGGATGTTCTCGGTATTGCTGTGTGATCATACATAATACGGCGAAATTGCGAGCTCGAGGGCACTTGCCGGAGCTTGCGTTTTACATTTTACGAGGCATTGCCTGAAAGAGCGGCGCTAACAGTGAAAAAGGATTTGGTTTTGACCGTTACCATGCTCAATGAGTATGTGAACGGCGTGCTTGCAAACGACATACGACTCAAAGGTGTGCTGATCTCGGGTGAGATCAGCGGCTTAAAGGTTCATTCCTCCGGGCACGTTTATTTCACACTAAAGGATGCTGATTCTTCCGTGCGCTGCATGATGTTTCGTTCTTCTGCGGCAGGTATGAGCGTGCAGCCAAGGGACGGCATGCAGGTGATAGTTCGTGGTTCGGCATCCGTGTATCCTCGTGACGGACAGTTCAGGATTGTCGTAAGCAGTTTGCGTGAGAATGGTGAAGGCGAGCTCTACAGGCGTTTCCTACAGCTTAAAAGCAGGCTTGAGGCAGAGGGGCTGTTTGAGAATAAACGGGCATTGCCGTTACTGCCGGCCTGTATAGGAGTTGCGACTAGTGAGTCAGGAGCGGTGCTGCACGATATTGTGACCGTGATTCGCAGGAGATTTCCGAGTATGCGGATACTGTTTGCCCCATGCGCCGTGCAGGGTATGGATGCGCCTCGTGAGATATGCGCAGCGATCCGTGCGCTTGATGCCTCAAAAAAGTGCGGCGTGATAATAGTCGCCAGGGGCGGCGGCAGCTATGAGGAGCTTTCCTGTTTCAACGATGTGGCTGTTGCTCGTGCCATTGCTGCATGCTCGGTGCCGGTCGTGAGTGCCGTTGGTCACGAAACGGACTATACGATCGCTGATCTTGCAGCCGATATGCGTGCGTCTACACCTTCGGCTGCTGCGGAGCTTTGCTGTCCCATCAGCCGTGAGATTGAGGCCGCACTTGATGGCATGGTTGAGGATATGCGCAGCAGGGTGCTTGTCCGTATGCAAAGCGCTCGTGAAAAACTCAACTTCATAAGGGGTTCGGCAGCCATGGCAAGCCCAAGGCATGTCATAGATATACGGAAGGAGCGTCTGGCTGCAACGATGCGCCAACTCGATTCCTGTATCGGCAGGGTGTATGACAATGCAGTAAAACATGTTGAAAAAAGCTCCCAAATGCTTGCATCAGTGAGCCCCCTGGCTGTGCTCAAGCGCGGCTATGCCCTTGTGACTGTAAACGGCGAGTGTGTGACATCTATCTCACAGCTGCAATGCGGAGATGAAGCTGTCATACGATTGACTGACGGAGCTGCAAACGTGTCGGTCAAATCGCTGAACAAGATCGAATCTACTTCCGAGGTGATATAATGAGCGACTATATTAAGGAGCTGACATTCGAGCAGGCACTTGAGAAGCTCGATTCAATAGTAAAAAAGTTGGAAGATGCCAATTCACCATTGGGCGATATGATCGACCTCTATGAGGAAGGGGTTAGATTATCCGCTCACTGTTTCGGTATACTGAGCAGCTATGATGAGAGACTGGAGCGCATATCGGATCATTCGCTGCGTTTGTTTGGGGATGCCGATGACGGCAATGATACTGACGGAGCATCAGTATGAACATAGATACAAGACTAAATAGATATACCGAGCTTGTCAATAACGAGCTTGAAAATGCACTGTCATCCGTATGTGGGATACAAGAGCAGCTTCGTCGAGCAATGCTCTACAGCATTGAGTCAGGCGGCAAGCGCATACGTCCGTGCCTGACGCTAATGGTGTGTGAAATGCTGCATGGGGACTTGAACAGGGCACTGCCGATAGCGTGCGGTATAGAGATGATACACACCTATTCGCTGATTCATGATGACCTTCCGTGTATGGATGATGACGATATGCGGCGTGGACGTCCCTCAAACCATAAGGTATTCGGTGAGGCAATGGCATTGCTTGCAGGGGACGGTCTGCTGTCGTTTGCTTTTGAGTATATGTTGAGCTATGCGATTAGATTTAACGATCCGGGCTTTTACAGGGCGTTGTATGAGGTTGCCAGGCGAGCAGGTGCAGCAGGCATGATATCCGGGCAAGCGGCCGATATGACCTCCGATGCTTCGCTTGATGAGGACACGCTGCGCTATATCGACCTCCACAAGACGGCGGATATGCTTGCTGCTTCCGTTTTGGGCGGAGCCAATGTTGCAGGCTGTGATGCTGCTACCATGGACAAGCTGGAGAGATATGCTGTATCGCTGGGGATGCTGTTCCAGATAACCGATGATATACTTGACTTCACAAGCAGCAGCTCTGATATGGGCAAGACGGTGGGCAAGGATTCGGCGAACAACAAGCTTACACATGTGACCTGCTATGGTGTGGAAGGCGCAATAAGCGCCGCAGACAACGCCGTAAAGGAGTGTGTCGATGCCCTCGACGGCATTGACGGAAACAGGGTATTGGTACTGTTCGCCGAAAAGATACGAAACAGGAGAAGCTGAGTGATCGACTATACCGGGCTGAATATGCTCAAAACGATACATACCCCTCGGGATATCCGCAACCTGAATGATGAACAGCTTTGCACGCTTGCCCAGGAGATGCGCAGGCTGTTAATATCCACAGTATCGGTGACAGGGGGGCACTTGGCGTCAAACCTTGGTGTTGTCGAGCTCACCATTGCGCTGCACAGGGTGTTCGACTTTGAAGACGACAGGCTTGTGCTTGATGTTGGCCATCAAAGTTATGTACACAAGCTGCTGACCGGCAGGGCGGACAGCTTCGATACCCTGCGTAGCAAGGGCGGCATAGCCGGCTTCCCAAAGACGGAAGAAAGTCCCTATGATGCATTCAATACCGGGCATTCGAGCACATCCTTATCCGCAGCAATAGGTATACTCCGAGGCGATGTGATTGTTGGCAGAAAGCGCCATGTTGTTGCGGTGATTGGCGACGGAGCATTGACCGGGGGCATGGCGTATGAGGCGCTGGATGATATCGGACAGAGCGAAATGCCTCTCATAATCGTATTGAACGACAATAAGATGTCTATCTCTCACAATGTCGGAGGTATGAGCAGGCATCTTATGAAGCTGCGTTCAAGCAATAAATATGTCGGTTTCAAGCGCAGATTCTCCGGCATGCTCCGGCGTATCCCACGGGTCGGTAAGCGTATCAGTGACACGATAGAGCGGCTCAAGAACAGGATAAAGTATTTTGTGCTTCCCAATGTTCTGTTTGAGGAGCTTGGAATAACATATCTCGGCCCGGTAGACGGCCACGATATAAAAAGAATGACGGAGGTGTTCGAGTCGGTCAAAAACACCGTAAAGCCCGTGCTTGTACATGTCATAACGCGCAAGGGAGCGGGATACAAGCCTGCTGAAGACGATCCGGAGAGGTTCCACAGCGTGGGCAAGTTTGGTGTCGAAACCGGCGAAACATCTTCCAGCGAGTCAAACTCAGACATTTTTGCCGATGAGCTCTGTAAAATTGCAGAGGATAGATTGGACGTTGCTGCCATCACAGCAGCCATGACTTCGGGTACAGGCCTATACGAGTTCAAAAGACGCTTCCCGGAGCGATTCTTCGATGTCGGTATTGCTGAACAGCATGCCGTGACCATGGCGGCTGGCATGGCGATGTGCGGGACGGTTCCGGTATTTTGTGTTTACTCATCCTTCCTGCAGAGGGGCTATGATCAGCTTTTGCATGATGTATGCCTTCAAAACCTTAAAGTGGTGTTTGGTATTGACCGGGCCGGTCTTGTGGGAGCGGATGGCGAGACTCATCATGGCATATATGACATTGCATATCTTATGTCGCTTCCAAACATGACCATTCTCTCGCCTTCATCACGACAGGAATTGAGGGCTGCGCTGCGTTGGGCGGTCTACGAGGGGCAAGGAGCATGTGCGATCAGGTATTGCCGAGGGGTACTGCCCGATGTGCCGAATGACGATATCATAGATATGACGAAGTGGGAGTGCCTGCATCCTGTAAGGAGCATTTCCGTTGTTGCAACTGGGCGGCTTCTTACAGCAGCTCGCAAGGCGTGTGAGGGTATGGACGTTGGTCTTTTCAACGCAAGAGCTTTGCGCCCCATGGATGAGTATGCACTGCGGCGGCTGTCAAGGGCACACCATGTGATAACTTTGGAGGATGGCATCTGTGACCATGGCTTCGGTGCTGCTGTCGCAGCGTGGCTCAGCAAAAATGGAAGCGGAGCATCTGTAGTAACGCTTGGAGTACCGAATATTATTGTGGAGTCTGCAACTGTCGCCCAACAGGATGAGTTCTGCGGCGTGACAGCAGAGCAGATCCATAAAAGAATAATCGATCTCATGGGAGAAAACCATGCCAACCAGGGCTGACATACTTCTTGTAACAAGGGGACTGGCGCAGAGCCGTGAGCGTGCGCGTGCGCTGATAATGGAGGGCGTCGTCTATGCAGGGGAGCGGAAGGTGCTAAAACCGTCCGATTCGTTAAACGATGATGCTGAGATAATAATAAAGCAGAATCCGATACCGTTTGTGAGCCGAGGGGGGCTTAAGCTCAAAAAGGCGATAGATAATTATTCTATTTCACTTGACGGTCTGATTTGCGTTGATGTAGGGGCTTCAACCGGGGGCTTTACCGATTGTATGTTGCAAAACGGTGCAAGCAAGGTCTACGCCGTGGACGTTGGGTACGGTCAGCTCGATTGGCGGCTGAGGAATGATCCGAGAGTGGTCTGTATGGAGAGGCACAATGCCAGGCTCATGGAGCCTGCGTGGTTCGATGATGTTCCGGAATTTGCATCGGTAGACGTCTCATTTATTTCAACAAAGCTGATACTTCCTCGGCTTGTCGATGTACTCAAGGATGGATCGATGGCGGTCATACTGGTCAAGCCGCAGTTTGAAGCCGGCAGAGCTAAGGTCGGCAAAAACGGAGTAGTGCGTGATGCCGCAACCCATGTCGAGGTGCTCAAAGGCGCGGTGCAGCATGCGCTGGATGTTGGCTTTGGATGCTGTGCGATAGATTTCTCGCCGATAACAGGTCCAAAGGGGAATATCGAGTACCTGTTAGTGCTAAAAAAGAACGTGACATCGAGCGGGGATAACATAAAAACACAAATAAATAAGATTGTATCACTGTCGCATGAGGCGTTTATGTGATATAATACGACGTGACTATGAAACTGTTATTTTTTGCAAATCCGAATAAGAACGGCTCGATGCAGGCGCTTGAACGGCTCCTTGCCTGCGCCGGTGCAAGGGGAGTAAAATGTGCATGGGCCACCGATGCGGACCGCTTGCTGTCCCTCGCCGACGAGGGATGGAAAGACGCTCTGTGCCTGGTGACTCTCGGCGGCGACGGTACTATACTTAGCGCTGTCTACCGGGCTTCAAAGCTCTCAATGCCCGTGCTGGGCGTCAATCTCGGAAGGGTAGGATTCTTCAGCGAAATATCAGGTGATGAGTTTGACGGGGCGCTTACAAGGCTCTCTGAGGGAAACTATTATATCGAGCGTAAAATGATGCTGTCATGTTATGTAAATGATAAGTTTGCGGGCGATTGCCTAAATGATTTTACCATCCACAGGCAGGCGCTGTCCTCGATTGTTCAGCTCAACTATGATATTGATGGCGACGAGGTGGGCAATCTGATGGCCGATGGTCTGATCGTAAGCACGCCGTCGGGTTCAACGGGTTATACTATCTCTGCCGGCGGCTCGGTCGTTGCGCCCAGGCTGGAGTGTCTGCTGGTCACTCCCATCTGCCCGCACTCGCTCACCGTTCGGCCGATAGTCGCCCCATCGGATTCGGAGGTGCGCATAAAAGCCATTAGCAGGGCGCAGCTCCTTGCGGACGGGCGGCGCTGCGTGCGCCTGTATAATGGCGATATCGTGCTCGTGCGGCAGTCGGATTCACGAGCCGAGTTCATCAGGTTTGAAAAGCGCAATATATTTAAGCTCATCAGGGAGAAGTTGATGTGATATGCTTGAACGCCTGATAATCGAGAATATAGCATTGATCGAGCGCATGGATGTTGAGCTTGGCTCGGGCTTCACCGTTTTGACCGGAGAGACCGGAGCAGGAAAATCCATAATAATCGATGCAGTCAACCTTGCGCTCGGCAGCCGTGCGAGCCGTGAGCTCATATCTTACGGCAAACAGAAGGCAAGGGTAGAGGCATTTTTCAACATAGGCGATACCCCGGCTGTGGTTACGTTGTTAGATGAGCTTGAGATTCCGCATGATGACGAAATGCTGTCGCTTGTTAGGGAGATAACTGTACAGGGTAGGAGCACCTGCCGGGTCAACGGCGTTGTGGTGCAGCTTTCTGCATTGAAGGTCATATCATCATTGCTGGTCGATGTCCATGGCCAGCATGAACATCAGTCATTGCTTGATGAAAAAAATCATATAGGCGTTATTGATTCCCACATGGCAGACGAAATCCGCCCACTTGTGGAGAAGGTCGGTCGCATATATGAAGAACACGCCGGTGTATGCTCCGAGCTTAACTCGGGTCATATGTCCGAAGCCGAGCGAGAGCGGCGTATCGATATACTCAACTATCAGATAAAGGAGATATCAAAAGCCGAGCTCTCCCCGGATGAGGAGGATGAGATACTTGACGAACTGAAGGTGCTTGCAAACTCCGAGCGCATCTCCGATGCCCTAAACGGCAGTATGGAGCTTTTTAACGGTGATCACGGTGCGGTCGGAATCGTCAGGGACGCCGCAGACGCCCTCAATGATATCTCGAAGTTTTCCACAAGATACTCTGAGGTAGCAGAACGGTTAGACAATCTCTACTATGAGCTTGAGGACATCTCCTATGCTGTGCGTGATCTAAGTCTCTCAGCCGAATACGATCCGCATAGATTGAATTTGCTTGAGTCAAGGCTGGACGTCATAAACACCTTGAAGCATAAATACGGACGAACCGTTGCGGAGGTGCTTACCTTTAAGGCGGAAGCAGAGGCGGAGCTGGCTCGGCTCACCGGCTCTGCGGAGATCCGTGCGGAGCTTATAAAGCGGCGTGATGCCATCGCTTCTGCCTACTTTGATGCCGCTTCACGATTGACGTCTGCGCGGAAACGCTCTGCACAAATGCTGTGTGAGCTTGCAGAGGCTCAGCTTAAAATGCTTGGCATGAAGAATGCCCGTCTTGAGGCCGAGTTTTCCGTCCCGGACGGCGATTTGCATCCAAATGGAGTCGATGACGCAGCGTTTATGCTTTCTGCAAACGCAGGTGAGCCTCCTAAACCGCTGTCAAAGGTAGCGTCGGGCGGTGAGCTGTCAAGAATAATGCTTGCGTTAAAAACCGTTATTTCTGATGCCGACGGCATACCTACCCTTATATTTGACGAGGTGGATACCGGCATAAGCGGAAGCACCGCAAACACAGTTGGGCAAAGAATGGCGCTTATTGCAAAACGGCATCAGGTGCTGTGCGTTACGCATTTGCCGCAGATCGCAGCATTTGCCGACAGGCATTTTCTTGTAAACAAGCGTGAGGCCGATGGCAGGACGGTAACTACGTTAAAACTGCTCGATGACGGCGAGAGAGCCGCAGAGCTGGCAAGGATAATAGGCTCGGATGCTTCGAGCGGCGCTGCGATAGCGCATGCGCAGGAGCTCATAAATAGAGCAAAAAGCGATCGCTGTTAGCGGTATACGCAATACCTCAACGGCAAAAACTTATTTGTATCGACTGATTTGTTTGGCGGTGAGGTATGAATAACAAAAAAACTGTTGCAATAAAGGCATTTGCGGCATTGCTCGCATTCCTGATACTTGCTCTTAACTATGGCGGCACAATGAGTGCGGTCAGAGAGCTGCCGGACGCCTATTATGCTGAGAGCATGGCGGAGCTGAATGCTGCGTTGGATATGCAGACACGTTCGCTTGACGGGGTGTTGGCAGCCTCCGCTTCGGGAGACGAGACTCTTTCAGAGAAGGGCATAACCTACAGGCTCTACGGGTTTATTCCCGTCAAGACGGCGACCGCCCATATCGGCGAAAGAATATATCTTAACCCGGGCGGACAGGCGGTAGGGATATCCATACATACCAATGGGGTGCTGGTCGTTGGCATAACTACATTCGATGATATCAATGGCATAAAGTGCTCTCCTGCAGGTGAGGCGGGCATATTGGCCGGCGATGTAATACTCAGTGTTTCGGGACAAGGAGTGTCAAGCTCGGAGGAGCTTGGCATGGAGATCAACCGATGTAGGGGGGCGGTAACGCTTGAAATCGAGCGTAGCGGTGAAAGGCGCAGCATAACCGTACTGCCTCGGCAGGCCGAGGATGGCAGCCAAAGGATCGGTGCATGGGTCAGGGACAGCACGATAGGCGTTGGGACGCTGTCATATTTTGACGCACAGAATTCTCTTATTGCTGCACTTGGCCATGCTATAGTAGATGCCGACACGGGAAGCCTGTTGGTAGTGAGGGACGGAACGCTGGTCAACGCTGATATTGTCGGCGTTTCCCGGGGAATAGGCGGCATTCCGGGTGAGCTTCACGGGGTGTTTGACGATGACAGCGTACCAATAGGCACGATCGTTGGCAATACCGAGTTGGGGATATATGGCTATGCAAGCAAGGAGTTTTATGCAATATCCGAGGCATTGCCAGTAGCTTTCCCAGATGAAGTTTGTATAGGCGACGCCTACATTCTTACAACGGTCGACGACTGCGGGGTTCAACCGTTCGCCTGCCGTATCGTCAGCTCGCTAATGCAGGACGAACCTGCGCCGAAGGGCCTTGTGATAGAGATCACGGACAGCAGGCTGCTCGAGCTGACAGGTGGGATAGTGCAGGGGATGAGCGGCAGTCCGATCATTCAAAACGGCAGACTGGTAGGAGTCATTACGCATGTGTTCGTAAACGACCCAACCAAGGGGTATGGTGCATATGCGTACTGGATGTATAAGACTTTTGGGTAAATGGGTGGAGAATTATGGCATTCAGACATTCCGGGAAAAAGTATGTGGAGAGAGGCCTCCTGATAGGCGAGCGTACAGAGTATGTAGATGGGCTTGTAGCCGAGCTTGAACGTGTGCTTACGATGAAGTTTAAGTTTGCACTTAATTATCAGAACGTGCTGACGGAGTATTATACATATCAGCCGGTGTTGGTCGTTTACATGTTTGCGGACAGCCCGGTGGAAATACTCCAAAGGCTTTCGCAGGATACCAACATGAACCGCTCCGTATTTGCCGTAATCGTCCCTAAACGCGACGGAATTATCGGTAGCGTGCCCACCGATGCCCATGTAGATGTAATAGTCGAGTCAAGCGGAGATTACGAGAGCGATGCACTTAAGATAATTTCGGGAATAACGGGAAATCTTCGATTTGGGCTCAACCTCTATTCCGCATCAAGGCGTGTGCCCATCGTTACCGAGTTCAACTGGCATGATCCCTCACGTGATTCGAATTACTTTGAAAGCAATATTTCCGATGTGCTCAGCAGCCTTGGTATAGCCAAGGGACTGAACGGTCACAAGTACCTGATAGCGGCGATAGCAATCCAAAGCGCAGCAAGGGATATACCCAAACCCCGTGTTCTATATGAATGCGTAGCAGAGTACTACAACACCACACCCTGGGCAGTGGAAAAGGCGATAAGATACGCCATTGAAAGAGCCTGGGTTGAGGGGGATATAAACTTTCAACATGCCGTGTTTGGATTCTCAATAGATGCATCACGCGGCAAGCCCACGAATGCGGAATTAATTTCACGCATGGCGGTTGAGTTTTTTCCACCAAGAATTTGAATAAAGGAGCAGAGAATTATGAAAAAAAGAGCAACAGTCATTGTGCTTGACAGCGTTGGCATAGGGGCGCTTCCCGATGCTGCTGATTTTGGCGATGCAGGCGCAAACACACTTGGGCACATCTATCAAAAGCGAGGACATCTGTCTATCCCCAACCTGCTGAAGCTGGGCTTGGGGAATATTGAGGGCTCCCTTCTGCCTACAGTCGATAACCCCACTGCCGCCTATGGACGCGCCATGGAGACGACTCATGCAAAGGACACCACCTGCGGCCACTGGGAGATGGCGGGATTCCCAATGAAAATACCGTTTAAGACATACCCCAACGGCTTTCCCCGAGCTTTGCTCGATGAGTTTGAATTGCGCATTGGGCGGAGGACGCTGGGCAACGAGGTCGCATCGGGCACGGAGATAATACAGCGTTTGGGCGATGAACACGTTCGGACAGGCTTCCCGATAGTCTACACCTCTGCGGACAGCGTTTTTCAAATAGCCGCTCATCAGGATGTCATCCCGTTGGACGAGCTATACAGGATCTGCGAGATCGCAAGGGAGATGCTGGTTGGCGAGCATCTTGTCGGCAGGGTCATAGCAAGGCCGTTTATAGGCACAAGCGGAAATTACACTCGTACTGAAAACAGGCGTGACTATGCACTTGCGCCCATGCAGGATACTATACTTGATGAGCTTGTGCGCCGTGGTTTTGATGTGATCGGCATCGGTAAGATCGAGGACATATTTGCACACAGGGGTATATCAACCGCAGATCATACCAAGAATAACCATGCGGGCGTCGAGTCGACCATAGGCTTCTTAAGACGTGGTGTTGGTGATTTTATATTCACCAATCTGGTCGATTTTGATATGCTCTATGGTCACAGAAATGACGTCGAGGGGTACGCCAAAGCGCTTGAAGACTTCGATTCACGCCTACCGGAGATACTTGACAGCATGTCTGACTCCGATTTACTCATCATAACGGCGGATCATGGATGCGACCCGACCCATCCCGGAACAGATCATACGAGGGAACATATACCTGTGATCGCCGTAATGGGGCAGGGGAGACCCGTCGAACTCGGCACGCTCAAGAGCTTTGCAGATATCGGCGCAACGGTGTTTGAGTATCTGACCGGGGATGAGTGGCACTGCGGCAAGTCATTCCTTGGCCGCCTGTAAATAATGGAGAAAGCAAAACGCCTGCGGCAGATTCGATGTCAGCCACAGGCGTTTTTTTCAGTCAATTCCATGAAGCGCCGCACCTATTGCTGTGGCAAATGCTGCATAAGGAGGAATGATGAATTTGTTGGGATACAGCAACGAAAAGCTCTCAATTGTTGCATCGACCTGCTTTATAGGCGCCAACGAACCGGTGAGTATTATTGTGCCGCCGTGTCTGCCGACGCTGCGGGATGCGAATACCCCGAGGGTAAATACGGTTTGGAGCACCATGTTGACAAGGCCGAGTGCAATATCGGCCTCGCTGGTCTCACCGGAGATGTTTGCAAAGTTTGCGGCGGTTATTTCAGGGTGGAGCGTTGGTATGTTTTCAGTGGTTATCGCACCTATGGTCAAATCAACACGGGAGAGATCACCCTTATCTGCCAACTTGCAGAGAGAGTCGAAGTCATCGGCGGAAGTCAACTTGCACCCAAGGCCGAGCAGAGTGCCTCCGCCAACACCGCTGCCGCCAAGGTGGATACTATGCTCCTTATTGGCGTTGACAAAGGCTGTGCCTGTGCCCATGCTTATAACTATAGCTTCATCAAGATCAGCGAGATGAAGACCGCCTTGGCCTATGGAGGAGAATTCCTGAATATGGTAAGTGCGGATGCCGTATATATCCCTCGAAAGACAGGATGCTCCCACGCCTGTGATATATATCTTTGCAACATCCGAAAGGGAGATGCCGTTTTTATCAACGTAACTGCCAAGCGCACCGTAGAGGGAGGTGCGTTGATCATAGGCTTTTACCATCATCGTAGAGATGAGCTCGCCAGCCGGCGTCAAACCAACGATTTTTGTCGTCGAGCCGCCGACATCAATACCGATAATAATACTCATAGCTTCCTCCTAAAGCGTTTTTGCCATTATATCGCCTAACGCTAAGAATCTCAAATAATATATGTTGACTTTTCCCGAATCTGTTGTATAATAGCGCAGACGAAGTGAGGACGGGTTCCCGAGCGGCCAAAGGGAGCGGACTGTAAATCCGTTGTCACAGACTACGATGGTTCGAATCCATCCCCGTCCACCATATGAGAAAGCCGGGTTTGAGTGCTTCCGGCTTTCTTTTTGTTCCGAGCAGTGTGTTTGCGTAGCTCTTGCGAAACTATGATTCGATAGCAACACGGTCGCCTTCCGCCCCTATCGCACCAGTGCGACATTCACCAACCCGTGGGAACAATGATTGGAGCCGGCAAGTACTGTGGTATGCGCATTCAACCGGTTAACGAGCAGCCTACATGAGCGAATGGACACCCATTCATACGCAGCAGAACCGCAAAGCGGCTGCCATTAACGTATTCATTGCTGTACAAGACCACACCATGCTTAATAAGATGCGATGCCCATGAACTGCCGCAAAAAGCTACAGCCACCACACCGCATACTCATGGAAACAACAAGGAAGATATCTGCCTGTCAGCCATTGATCTCCGTTCAGGCATAATTCATTTTATGAAAGATACAACGTACTTGTTTATGAGATAAGCAGGACGATACATGAGCTTGGAGCGGCGTAGACCCTCATCGCCGGAGTCATCCTCACGGTTGATGTATTTCACACCGCTCAATCGCGTCTGATTTGCAAAGAGCGAAGCAAGCATGGGATACGAGCCGCTGTATTCAACAAGCGCTTTTTCAATATGTACATGCAGTGTATCATCGACGATCTCTCCTACAGTGATCCCGACGGGCTTGTCCCCTACGGAGAGTATGCCGCCAACAAAGCCAAACTCGTCGAAATAATCGAGTACCTCGAGCGCACGCTTGTACTCTTCAATGGAGAGGGGGGCAGGCTTTTTAAAGTGATCCTCATTTGCAAGCAGGAAATCCAGAACTCGACCGATGTTTGCAGTTGAGACAGGCTCGTATGTAAAATCAGGGAAATCCCTGCGGAAGCGATTGCAATGATTCCTCTGAGTCACTAACTTTTTGCCCGAATAGGTGCAAAAAGCTTCATGCGGATACAGATAGTCAGCCCAATCACGAAATTCAAATATTTCAGCCGCTTGGCCAAACATATCGGTCAAGCGGCTGATAGCGTTCTCAACAACGCAGCAGAAGCGTAGCGGCGAATCCGTAGCTTGCGCATCCTCTCCAATGGCAAGCAGTGCGCTGTTCAAATCTCCGGAACCCACAGGAAAAGTATAGCAGTGACCCAAGTCGAGATAATCAACACGACAAATGAGCATGTCATCAACCACCGTGTACGTCTCATTGAAATAATCACGCCACATAAACAGTCCGCCGACGGTATAGTCGCAGGAACGAAACCGTTGCTGTTGAAGCAATGGCTTTATTTCAACCATTACTTCCGGCGTTAACGGCTTGAAATCAAGCATTGGCTCACTCCTGATAATTCGCCTTTTTCTTTCGGTAATCATCAACGGCAGCCTTCACTGCTTCTTCGGCAAGTACGGAGCAGTGAATCTTCTGGGGGGGAAGCCCCTCAAGCGCCTCAACGACGGCGGCGTTTGAAAGCGTGAGAGCTTCCTCTACAGTCTTGCCTTTTATCATCTCAGTCGCCATAGAGCTTGATGCGATGGCCGCACCGCAGCCAAATGTCTTAAAACCGACATCCTCTATAACGCCGTCATCGTTCACCTTTATGAACATCTGCATTATATCGCCGCACCTTGCATTGCCGACCATGCCGACGCCATTATAACCCTCTATCTCGCCCATGTTGCGAGGATTCTGGAAATGATCAAGAACTTTTTCAGTATACATAGGTATGACCTCCTTTTAGTTGTGGTACAGGGGAGACATCGTGCGCAGACGTTCAACGATGTGCGGAAGCACCTCAAGCACATAGTCGATATCTTCATCAGTGGTCTCGTCGCTCAACGTCAAGCGAAGCGAACCGTGAGCGATCTCGTGGGAAAGCCCCATTGCAAGCAGCACATGGGACGGATCTAGCGAACCGCTCGTACAGGCGGAGCCGCTTGATGCGGCAATGCCGTTAAGATCCAACATAAGCAGTATGGACTCGCCCTCGATGTACTTTATGGAGAAGTTAACATTGTTGGGCAGACGCTCAACAGGATGGCCGTTGAGCTTGACCTCGGGGATAAGCCCGGTTATCCCTGATATAAGCCTGTCACGGAGGGCGGACATTTTCTTAGCATTTGCATCCATTTCGGAGCAGGCGCACTCAATTGCCTTGCCGAGGCCGACAATGCCCGGAACATTCTCCGTGCCGGCACGGCGATTGCGCTCCTGCGCACCGCCTACTATGAGTGCGGGACAGACGATACCCTTGCGCACATACAGTGCGCCGACCCCCTTGGGGCCATGCAATTTGTGTGCGGAAAGGGAAAGCATATCGATATTCATTGCCTTGACATCTATAGGCACATGACCCACCGCCTGTACGGCATCGGTATGGAATATGACGCCCTTTTCACGACAGACCGCACCAATCTCTGAAATAGGGTTGATGGTGCCGACTTCATTATTGGCAAACATGACGGTCACAAGAATAGTATCATCACGAATCGCATCACGAACCTGCTGCGCCGAAACCATGCCATACTCATCGACCGGCAGGTAGGTAACGGAATAGCCATGCTTTTCAAGCAGTTCACAGGTGTGTAGGACAGCATGATGCTCAACCGCAGTGGTGACGATATGCCTTCCCTTAGAAGCATACCGCTCCGCAACGCCGCGAACGGCGGCGTTATCGGCCTCCGTACCGCCGCTTGTAAATGTGATCTCGACGGGCTCTGCATTGAGTGCAGCGGCCACACGGCGCCTGGCGTTATCGATAGCGCTCTTGGGCTGCTGCCCAAACGAGTGGGGGCTGGAGGGATTGCCGTAGTTGTCCGTAAAATAGGGCATCATCTCAGCCAACACTTCCGAATTGAGCCGTGTTGTGGCGGCGTTATCAAGATAGACCCTTTTCATTCCCTTATTCTCTCCTTCTGTATGGCATAATCATCAGCCATATCCTTTATAGTTGTTTGAGTCAAAACATCGTCTATTCTCCGCTGCAGCTTAAGCCATAGCGGACGAGCCGAGCAACTGCAGGCATTGGCGCAGTCGGAGCCCTCGGTACCGACGCAATCGACAAGCGCAGTGCTGCCCTCAAGTGCGCGAAGCACCTCGCCGACACTGATCTGCTCAGGTGGGCGAGCAAGGGAATAGCCGCCGGAAGCACCGCGGACAGCCTCAACAAGCCCGTTTTTCCGAAGCGAAGATATGAGCTGCTCGAGATAGGCGACGCTTGCGCCCTGCATTTCCGCAAGCTGAGCGACAGACAAAAGCCCTTTTCCATAGCATGTGGCGAGGTCTACCATGGCCTTTATGCCGTAACGCCCTTTTGTGGAAAGCCTCATAAACAATTCATACCTTTCTACTTGGTATTCCTATTTTACCACCATGTATACCTGCGGTCAATAATTCATACTAAAATACTTGGATATATTTTAAAAAGCTGCCCACCGTTCAGGTGGGCAGCTTTACGATCATATTCGATCATGCAGGCGCACCGATACCGGAGGCGCTGAGCATCTGAGGCTGTGTATTTGGAGTAGGCATTTGAACAAGAGCATTGCGCAAAACTGCCTCCGAAGTATTGACATACACGATGTTCAAGGCATCGGTGATGTCTGATGGAACCTCAGCTATATCCCTGCGATTACTTTCGGGGATCATGACTGTGTGTATACCTGCACGAACAGCCGCAAGAAGTTTCTCACGAAGTCCGCCAATTGGAAGAACTCTGCCTCGGAGCGTTATCTCACCCGTCATGGCAATGCCGGCTTTGACGGGAATGTGCGTAAGCGCACTAGCTACAGCGGTCATCATGCCTACGCCCGCGGAGGGCCCGTCCTTTGGAACGGCGCCTTCGGGGACATGGATGTGGATATCGGTGGTAAGATTGAAATCCTCCCTCAGCCCGAGTTCGGCAGCGTGCGCCCGTATGCAGGTTATGGCTGCACGAGCGCTCTCCTGCATAACTTCACCGAGCTTGCCGGTGAGTATCACCTGACCGTTGCCCTTTAGAGCCTCGGCCTCGATCTCCATTGTCTCACCGCCGACCGCAGTCCACGCAAGCCCGTTCACCATGCCGACCTCGGGAGTGCGCTCTGCCTGTCCATGCAGATACTTTGGAGTGCTGAGGTAATCGACCAGGCGAGCTGCAGAGAGACGTATGCGCTTCTTGCCGCTTGCAATATCACAGGCAGCCTTGCGGCATATTGCTGCAATACAGCGTTCAAGCGACCTCACACCGGACTCGCTTGTATAATCCGAAATGATCGTGCTCACAAGCTGCTCGGGGATGACGAGCTGACTTTTCTTCAACCCATGCGCCTCCAACTGTTTTGGGATCAGGTGACGAACGGCTATCTGCACCTTTTCATTATCCAGATAGCTGGGAACTTCGATTATCTCCATCCTGTCGCGGAGAGGCCGGGGGATATCATGCAGCGTGTTTGCGGTGGTGATGAACATCACCTTGGATAGATCGTATGGAATTTCCAAAAAGTGATCACGGAAGGCGAAATTTTGTGCGCTGTCAAGAACCTCCAGCATAGCGGAAGCAGGATCGCCCTGATAGTCCTGAGAGAGCTTGTCTATCTCGTCAAAGAGCAGGACGGGATTTACGGTGCCCGCTTGACGCATTGCGGAGATTATCCTTCCGGGCATTGCGCCGATGTATGTGCGCCTGTGACCGCGAATCTCGGCTTCATCACGGATGCCGCCGAGGCTCATGCGAACGAACTTCCTCCCGAGCGCATGGGCAATGGAGGAGGATATGGATGTCTTACCCACGCCAGGAGGCCCGACAAAGCAGAGTATCTGACCGTTGACCTTACCCGTTAGCTGTGCGACGGCAAGGTGCTCAAGCACACGCTCCTTGACCTTTGTAAGACCATAATGTTCCGAATCGAGTATCTTTCGAGCATTTTCAATATCGAGATTGTCCTCGCTTATTTCAGTAAACGGAAGGTCAAGCATACACTCAATAAATGCACGACAGGAGGGCATCTCATGAGAGCCGGCAGGGAGTGTCGAGAACCTGTCGATCTCCTTTTCTATACGGGCTCTGATCTCATTCGGAACTACCTTCTTGGCAAGACGCTCACGGAATCCGTCCGCCTCGCTTTGTTCGTTTTCACCAAGCTCCTTGCGGATAGCTCGTATCTGCTCACGCAGGAAGTACTCCTTTTGGCTTTTGTCGATAGCCTTGCGAACGTCCGCCTCGATACGCTTGTTCAGCTTTGCAAACTCCGCCTCACGGGACATGAAGGCGAGCAAATTGAGACATCTGGAGGAGTGATCCTCCTGCTCCAGAAACTGCTGACGATCCTCATAGTGCTGAAGGATAACATTTGCAACGCTGTAGATATAGACCATGTCATCGGCAAAGCTCTCAACGGCATGGATGGTATCCTTTGACGGAGCCTTGCCATTGCTGTACACAAACTCTGAGAAACGACGGGATACGAGCTGACGGAGAGTTACCGCCTCATCGTAAGGGCAGGGGGAATCCTCAAGCTCGGTTACGGATGCGGCGAGGTAGGGGGATGCAGAGGCGTAGCTCTCGATACGGGCACGAGAAAGTCCCTCGACGATCAAACGGACGGAATCGCCGGGCAGTTTTATAATCTGCTTTATGCGGCATATGCACCCTATTTCAAAAAGCCCATCCGGGGAGACATCATTGCTCTTTGGATCCTTTTGCGCAACAAGAACGAGCATACCGCCCAACTGTGCTGCGGCTTCAATGGCCTTGCGGCTTATCTCCCTTCCGGCGTCAAAGCCCATGCTTGCCTTTGGCAGAGCAACAAGCCCTCTGAGCGGAACCACCGGGAGACTGTTGATAAATAGCTGACTCATGCTTCGAACCTCTCTTCCATTTATCTTTGCAGCGATTATACATGAAAGCTGTCGAATAATCAACAGTATCATATGCGTGAATGTATGGAAGAACAACCAGAACGGTACAGGAAATACCAATCCTGTTCGCAGCAGCCGTTGCAACAACGCTGACACAAAACGCCGTCATAAAACTGTGACAGCGGTATTGAAGACAAAGTTTCTATATGCTACAATATGAAAGATTTGAGCTGCCCGTCAGGGCGGAGGAAGGAGCAAACATGAAAAATAAAATCATTGCATCAGTTCTGACCATACTTATTGTTATGACTCTGCTGCCTGCTGCGTCTGCGATGAGTGGCGATGACAAGGCCATTGGCAACGGCAGCCTTGTGCTTGATACCGACCCGACCGGGGGTTATACAGGCGACTATGTCGTAATATACAATCCTTCGACCAGCTCGTATGCCGATTATTCCACCGGCAATATGTCCGGATTGATCGAGACGACTGTGGAGCCCTATGATAACGCACCTGTTGTTGATGACGACGGCCTTATGATAATCGATGTTGACGGGATCATAGCGGAGGAGAACGCCAACAGGACTGAGGTCGTTATCCCGGAAGAGCCCGTGCGAGATTCTTATGAGGTCGGCGATACCCATACCTTCACCATCAGCAGCTACAGCCCCGGCCCCTCGAGCCTTTCGTTTGAATGTGTTGCCGTGGGTGATCACTGCTATGTTTGGACTCCTGCTCAGAACAACGCCAACTACTGGCCTCTCGATGCGATCGATCCAACCTACCCAGCAATTGCGGCTGCGGAGTTTGACTCCAAATACGATGCAATGGTCAGCTCCTTCGGCAACCATGATAATGGGAGCGGCGACGGCAGGGTCAACCTGATGTATTACAACATCGACGATGGCTTTGATCCCGCAACAAGCAACAGCTATGTTGCCGGATACTTCTCCAGCTGGGATTACTCCACAAATGGTGTGCCGATGATCCATATAGACACATATCCCTGCGTCTATTATGTGCCGGTCAACGGCGAGCCCATATACCGCCTTGACAATTCATTCAGCGTTTTTTGCCACGAGTATCAGCACCTCATCAACTACTCCGTTACTGGCGGCATGTCAACATGGCTCAATGAGTGTATGAGCGCCGCAGCGGAGGAGATATGTTATCCGGGCAGCAGTATTAGGCCGCGCATCCAGAGCTGGATAAACTATTACTATTCTGATAATGGCGACTGGCACACCCCTCCCCTGGAGTTTGAGTATACTCCGGAGTATGACCTGCACAACGGTTACTCGATGTATGACTGGAATCAGAGCCTTGACTATGTCCTCCCCCTGTATGCACAGGTATCGCTGTTCAGCCAGTATCTGTTCACCCACTACGGTAATCCGATCTTCCGCTCGATCACAGAGCAGTACAACTCCACCGGCAGCACCATAGAGGCGATAGCAAACGCAACGGGTGATAGCACCTCTGATATAGTCAAAAATTTCAGAATCGCGCTTACCGCAAACGATCCCGTTGCATATGATGGCCTTTATGGATTTGTCCAACAGGAGGGCTACAATCCCGATGAACACAATGGTGTTGAGAATCTTTACAGTCTTCTCGGCCCTGTGGTGTTTACAGGTTCCTCCTGTTCGATCGGCGGCGGCGGTGCTATCACCGTCAAGCCTGTTGGCGGCGTTTACAATCCCCCCTCTGATGCCAATTCTCAGCTTGTCTACATCGGCGTTACAAGGAATATTCCCGTTGACCCGGTCTCACTTGAGGATATGGAGCTCAACTGCAGCACTCTGACCATGTACACCGGACACAATGCCGGCCTCAGCATAATCCGCACTCCGATAAATGCCAATGACTACGAGATTGTTTGGGAAAGCTCTGACACTTCTGTTGTGGAGATTGCACATTCCGGCAAGACATCAGCCTCCCTCTACGGTGCTTCCGTAGGTACCGCAACGGTTACCTGCACGGCTACGGACAATGCTTCCGGCACAATATTCACCGACTCTGCGGTTGTTACAGTCAATCACTATCCTACATTTGCCGAGGCGGTAAACGCTGAGGGCGGCAGCCTCGAGTTTGTAAACAACGGCACATATCCGTGGGAGGTCATACTTGACGATAGCGGACGAGCTGCTGTTAAGTCCTCCAACGAGGGGCAAAGCAATACAACATCATCTATGTCCATAACACTCAATATGGCCGCCGGCGACACTCTTTCCTTTGAGTGGCGTGTAAGCAGTGAGGCAAATTACGATGAGCTCAAATTCTATGTGAACAACACTCTTTATGGTTCGGAGATAAGTGGCGACACGAATTGGACGACCATAACATATACCGCCTCTGCAAGCGGTGCATACACATTCCGTTGGGACTATACGAAGGACGGCAGCGTCAACTCCAACGACGACTGCGGCTATGTTGATAATGTCGAATGGGTACGCAGTCTTGAGCCCGGCGACGTTAACGGTGACGGAGCAACCAATCAGATCGATGCGCTGCTCGTACTGAGATATTCAATGGGACTTATCGACCTTACCGCAGAACAGCTCGGCAGGGCAGATATCGATGGAAACGATTTGGTAAACTCGACCGATGCACTTACTATACTGCGTATGTCGATGGGTATCTGACAGCAGCCGGTCTAAAATTTCGGAGACCTTCGGGTCTCCTATTTTTTGCTTGACAAAGGGCTTTAGCTGAAGTAAAATACTGCAGATGAAAGCTGTGAAGCAGAACAGTACCCCGTTTAGCTGTAAAGAGAGTCGCCGACAGGTGCGAGGCGGTCAGTGTGGTGGGGGAAGCTCGCTGTGGAGCTGCGGCGCTGAAGTATGCATTAGGCGTTGACGCAATCCTGCGTTAAAGGAGTTAAGCGGTCGAGTACATATTCGTACTCTTCAATCGGAGTGGTACCGCGGAGGTCTGTACGTTCCTTCGTCTCCATCTTGGGGGCGGAGTTTTTATTTTTCTGAAAGGAGATTTAACTGTGGCTGATAAATACGACCACATAGCCATTGAGAAGAAATGGCAGCACACATGGGATGAAGCCCATTGCTTTGAGGCAAAGGATGATTATTCGTTGCCCAAATACTATGCACTGATAGAGTTTCCCTTTCCGTCAGGTGCAGGTCTCCACGTTGGGCACCCTCGTCCGTATACAGCTCTTGACGTCATTGCCCGTAAAAAGAGACTCGAGGGATATAATGTGCTGTTTCCGATAGGATACGATAGCTTTGGTCTTCCAACAGAGAACTATGCAATTAAGACGGGTGAACATCCGAGGCTTGTTACAGAGCGGAACATATCCGTGTACCGTCGTCAGATGCGCACGCTCGGATTGAGCTTCGATTACTCAAGGGAAGTATCCACCTCCGACCCAAGCTACTACAAGTGGACGCAGTGGATATTCCTAAAACTCTACGAGAAGGGGCTTGCGTATAAGGCGGAGCTCCCAATCAACTTCTGCACCTCATGCAAGGTTGGTCTTGCCAATGAGGAGGTCATCGACGGCACATGTGAACGCTGCGGTGCGCCGGTCGTCCGCATGAAGCGCAGCCAGTGGATGCTTAAGATAACCGAATACGCCGACAGGCTTATCGACGATCTCGATCAGGTTGACTTTGCTGAGCGCATCAAAACATCACAGCGCAACTGGATCGGCAGGAGTATCGGCGCAGAGGCAACGTTTGCAATAGACGGGTATCCCGAAGGCTTGAAGATATATACGACTCGTCCGGATACAATGTTCGGCGCAACCTACATGGTGGTTTCTCCCGAGCATCCACTTATCGACACGCTCAATGACAGGATCACCAATATTGAAGATGTGCTTGCATACCGTGAACAAGCGGCGCACAAGAGCGACTTTGAGCGTTCCGAGCTTGCAAAAGAAAAGACAGGAGTACCCCTTGAAGGCATTTATGCTATCAATCCCTGCACGGATAAGCCTATCCCCGTCTGGGTTTCAGACTATGTGCTTATGAGCTATGGTACGGGAGCTATCATGGCTGTTCCCGCACATGACACCCGTGACTATGAGTTTGCAACAAAGTTTAACCTCCCAATAATAGAGGTTGTGGCAGGCGGTGACATATCAAAGAAAGCGTACACCGACTGTGAGACAGGCACAATGGTGAACTCCGGCTTTATTAACGGCATGCAGGTCGAGGAGGCAAAAAAGAACGTTACCGAGTGGTTGGAGCAGAAGGGCATAGGCAGGAAAAAGACAAACTTCAAGCTGCGTGACTGGTTGTTCTCCCGCCAGCGCTACTGGGGTGAGCCGATCCCCCTTGTCTACTGCGAGCATTGCGGATGGACTCCCATCCCGGAGGAGGAGCTTCCACTCACACTGCCCGAGATGGCAGATTATAAGCCGGCTGATGATGGTTCCTCGGCGCTTTCGCGTGCAACGGAGTGGATAAATACAACCTGCCCTAAATGCGGTGCACCGGCCGAGAGAGAGATCGACACAATGCCCAACTGGGCAGGGTCGTCATGGTACTATATGCGCTATTGCGATCCCCACAACGACAAGTGCCTTGCCTCGAGAGAGGCGCTTGACTACTGGCTTCCCGTTGATTGGTACAATGGCGGAATGGAGCATACGACGCTGCACCTGCTGTACTCCAGATTTTGGCATAAATTCCTTTATGACATTGGCATTGTCGGATGCCCAGAGCCGTACAGCAAGCGCACGAGTCACGGTATGATACTTGCCGAGGATGGCCGCAAGATGTCCAAGAGCTTCAACAATGTCATCAATCCGGACAGCCTGTGTGAATCCCTCGGAGCTGACACCGTTCGTACATATGAGATGTTCATAGGCGCATTCGATCAGACTATACCGTGGAGCACCACGGGTGTGATGGGGTGCCGCCGTTTCCTTGACCGTGTCTGGCGTTTGCTGGAAATGGTAGACGGGGAGGGAGAGCGAAAGGAGATGCGTCGTGCGCTGCATGCCTGTATCAAAAAGGTGACAGAGGATATCGAGCGTATGAAGTTCAATACAGCGATTTCCGCAATGATGAGCTTTGTAAACGATATATATGCTAACGGGAGCATAACACGTGATGAGCTACATACACTGCTTATACTGCTCGATCCGTTTGCACCGCATATCGCAGAGGAGATGAATGAACGACTGGGATTCAAGCCCATCTATGAGAGCTCCTGGCCTAAGTGGGATGATTCTGCGCTTGTTGAGGACACCGTGGAGCTGGGTATTCAGTTCAACGGAAGGCTGCGTGGCAGAATGAGGGTACCCGTTGGACTCTCCGACGATGAGCTGGAAAGGCTTGTGCTTGAGAACCCGGAGTTTGCCCCGTGGCATGAGGGCAAGACGGTCAAGAAATTCATCGCCATTAAAAATATCGTCAATGTAGTTGTCGTGTGACGCCGGACGACCAATAAAAAACGGCTGCCTCCGTTTGGAATGGGGCGGCCGTTTTAAGTAGATCAATCAAGAAAATCACGCAGACGCTTGCTGCGGCTTGGGTGGCGCAGCTTCCTCAGCGCCTTTGCCTCTATCTGGCGGATGCGCTCACGGGTAACATTGAACACCTTACCTACATCCTCAAGCGTCCTTGTCTTACCGTCATCAAGACCAAAGCGAAGACGCAGCACTCTTTCCTCACGGGGTGTGAGTGTGCTCAACACCTCTTCAAGGTGGGCCTGCAGCATGGCGGACGATGCCATGTTTTCCGGAGCGGGCGCATCGTCGTCGGGTATGAAATC
Organism: uncultured Clostridia bacterium; assembly: GCA_944336475.1. Classification (GTDB taxonomy): domain Bacteria; phylum Bacillota; class Clostridia; order Christensenellales; family CAG-138; genus CALVLD01. Next base: position 4,931 of record CALVLD010000012.1, on the reverse strand, counting down.
GCCAAGGTGAGAATCCTCCTCCTCACCGATGGGGGTTTCAAGCGACACAGGCTCCTGTGCGACCTTTATGACCTCACGCACCTTTTCCTCGCTTATGCCCATCTCAGCGGCGATTTCCTCAGGACGAGGCTCACGACCAAGCTCCTGAAGGAGCTGACGGTTTACACGCACGAGCTTGTTGATGGTCTCAACCATATGCACAGGTATGCGGATGGTCCGAGCCTGATCGGCGATAGCCCGGGTGATCGCCTGACGTATCCACCATGTTGCGTAGGTCGAGAACTTGTAACCCTTACGATAATCGAACTTTTCAACGGCCTTTATAAGGCCGAGATTCCCCTCTTGAATTAGGTCGAGGAAGAGCATTCCACGGCCCACATATCGCTTTGCAACGCTGACAACAAGACGAAGATTTGCTTCTGCAAGCTGACTTTTTGCACACTGGCCGTCATCCGCGACATCGATAAGGGACTGATCGATTGCATACTCCGTCGTTGCAAGAGCATCGATGGCATATGTGCAATCTCTGAAATTACCCCCCAACTTCTCCTCGGCAAGGCCGAGTATGGCGAGCTTGTAATCCTCGTAATCCTTGCCGGTATTTGCCTTTACAAATTTGATTATGGCAGCTTCGGCGGGCTTGCCCTCAGACATACGTGTGGCAATAGAGACCTCCTCATCGCCGGTGAGGAGCGGAACTCGTCCAATCTCCTTAAGATACATCCTCACGGGATCATCGATGGCAATCGTATCCGCGGCCGCAGGGTTTTCTGCGGCGATCTCCTCAATGACCTTCTCGACACTTTCTGGGACCTCGATATCCTCAACGACGTCAATATTCGCCGCCTCAAAGCGATCATAAAGCGTCTCAATCTGCTCAGGCGCAAGCTGAACATCCTCAAAGGTGTCCATGACCTCCTTATAGGTCATAACACCCTTATCTTTGTTCCTTTCAATGAGCTCATCAACTCTCTGAAGGGGATTTTTTTCGCTTTCTTCCATGGTATATGCAAACCTCCTTGGTATTCTTGATGCTAACCGCTGCGCTTGCCGAGGTCACGCATGAGTCTTACCAACTCACGATTGAGCTCCTCACGCTTATCGGTATCTTGCTCGGAAACAATAGCCTCTTGAAGCTCCCTTATCCTTGCATCGGTATCCGAATGCTTCAACTGCCGGATTATATCCGAAGCCGTCTGCAAGGGCTCTATTATGTCACCGCATAGCTGGTACGCAGCCGAAGGTGAATCGGCAGAGCCGCTTTCGGCAAGCTCGGCTATCAACAGACCTATGTCCACGTCCTCCAAACGTCGCTGTTCATCAAACAGCTTTGCACAAAAGCTGCGCAGAGACGCATCGGTAAAGATGTCGAGCGAGAAATCGGGCAGCCTCCGTACCGCCTGTGCTGCGGCAGTAGACTTCATTATACAGGCTGCAAGCATTCGCTCACTCTTCTCACGAGCGCTGTCTGAACGTGGGGATCTGTACCCTAGACGCCTAAACGTATTGGTGGGCTCATAGTCACCGACGCTCCTTATGTTGCATTGCTGCTTTATGGTAATAACAGGCAGACCACTCATCTCAGCTATGACCCCAACATAGCGTTCACGCTCGACAGGCTCCAACTTTGCAAGCAGGGCGCACGCTCGCCTTGCAAAACTTTCACGACCATCGGGAGAATCCAAACCGCTTTCGGCAGCAATGCGTTCGATCTTAAATCTCGTAGCGGTTATGGATGAGTCTTTAAGGGCAATAAATCCGTCAGCACCGAATCTGCGCACATAGTCGTCAGGGTCCAGATTCCCGGGGATCATAATAACACGCGGTTCAACACCGGCTGACATAAGCACGTCAACCCCTCGAAGCATTGCTTTTTGCCCGGCATCATCGCCGTCATAGGCATAATACACACGGGGTACAAAACGCTTCAAAAGCTGTGCCTGCCGTGAAGTCAGTGCGGTTCCGAGCGAAGCCACAGCATTGCCAATACCTGACTGATGAAGGCTGACGACATCCATATAGCCCTCTACCATTATTAAATCACCAAAGCCGGCACCCTTGATGAGATTTATGGCATAGATGTTGTCTCTTTTATTGTAAACGGGGGTATCACCCGTGTTCAGGTACTTGGGCTCGGCATTCCCAATGACCCTGCCTCCGAATGCGATCACTTTTCCCGAAGCTGAAATAACGGGGAACATAAGCCGGTTTCGGAAAAAATCAAATGTTCTACCTGTATCCTTGCGCCCTGCAGCGACGAGTCCTGCAAGCATCATCTCATCACGGGAAAAACCTTTTTCCAACAGATGGCGGTATAGAGCATCCCACTCATCAGGCGAATATCCCAGACCAAAGCGAACGGCGGTCTTAACGTCAACACCACGCTGAGCAAGGTAGTTCTGTGCCGAAGCACCAGATGGGGAAAGCAATATATTGTGATAGAACAATGCAGCTTCTCTGTTTGCGGCATAAATGCGTTCCTTGAGGCGCTTCTGTGCAAGCAGCCTGCTGTCATCGATCTCCTCCGGCATGTCCATATTTACGCGCTGAGCAAGATGACGTACAGCTTCCCCGTAGGATAGACTCTCTGCCTGCATAATAAACTGTATCACACTTCCGCCTGATTTGCAGGAGAAACAATGATATAGCTGTTTATCAGGTGTCACTGTGAAAGAGGGATTGCGTTCACTGTGAAATGGGCATTTGCCCCAGAGACGACCGCCTTTCGGAGAAAGCTGAACATACTCGGAGATGACCGAAACAATGTCGTTCCTATTAAGCAGTTCATGCAGCCAAGCCTCAGGGAAAGCCAAGTATATATACCCCGCCTCAGATCGAATGCTAACACTATTCTATGCGCTTGTGAAAAATCCTGCGTAGGTCAACAGGACAACTTTGAACATATTAAAAATTCTGTAAAACCTACGACCGCTTTATTTATCTCCGATATAGTGCTATAATGCCGGTGTATCGCCGAGCCGAGAGGAAGGTTGGACGCCAATGCGTATATGTACGCTCAGTAAAGACGAATACGTCGGTTCCAAGTCGCTTTGGGCTGAATGCTTCCCGGAGGATGGCAAGGAATTTATCGACTGGTATTATTCAAAGAGATCCCACCCAGAAAATGTTGTTGGGGCTTTTATCGGGGACAGACTCGTATCAATGATGCACATCATTCCGATGGATATGAGACTGCCCGAGGGGGATTCGACCGTTGGCTTCGTGGCAGGGGTTTGCACTGCTCCCGATCTTCGAGGACGGGGTATATGCAGCACCGTATTCAGGTTTGCATTCGACAGGATGAGGGCTCTCGGGCTCAAAACATCGGTGCTTCAACCATTTGATACGGCTTTTTATGAACGGTTCGGATACAGAACCCATATTATGAGAAAACTCGTTACCATGTCAGCCAAACAGCTTGGTTCATTTAACCGGATGACCGACAACACTATACGGCGACCGACCGCCACCGAAATGGTAAGGCAGTATGCCGAGTTTATGGATGGATATGCGGGGTACTCCCTGAGACGTGCCGATTACTTCAACGATATGATAGAGGAGTACGCCTGCAGTGATGCACGACTCGTATGCAGATCCTTCGGATACTGTGCAGGCTATGCCGATGGAGATGCTTTCAGCGCAACAGAGATAATCGTACTTCCACGGCAGAGCATATCGGTCATAGAAAGCATCGCCATGCTGCTGCCTTTAGGGTTTAATTCATACACGTTGCCAGTGCCTCTCGATTTTGAACTTCCAAATGGGCTTCAAACGGAAGTAGAACGCTTCTCCATGATGGCATCGCTTGACGGGAAGATGGGGGAGATAGATACCTCGCATATGTACGGATTTGACAGATATTGACATTGCCAACAAAATATATCGGCATCACAATGATTTTACTTGACAAAAGCCACGGGACATTGTAGTATTATCATCGATCACGGCAATGCCGATACACGAAAGGTTTTGAAAATGGATTTGTTCAGCATCACAACGCTCGCAAGTTTGCTCGACTGTGGAGGCTCCGGCTCCTCCGGCGATGGGCAGGGTAGCTCTTGGTCACTAATAATAATGATCGTTCTAATTGTTGTCATGTTTGCACTGATGGTCATCCCTCAGCGCAAGCGTGATAAGAAGGTCAAGGATATGCTTGCTTCTATCAAGCCCGGTGACAGGGTTCGTACGATCGGCGGTATCTATGGCACTATAACCAGCATCAGGGATGATGTTGTGACTATCAGCGTCGGCCCTGATAAGGTTCGCCTTGTTTTTGCGAGGGGCGCAATTGCAACTATTGAGGATGCCCCTGTCGAGACTACAATTGACGGTGAAGTTAGGGATGTTAAGTAAATAATACTTTGATCCGAATGTCCGCATCGGTTCGCCGGTGTGGGCATTTTTCTGTTTTGGATGAATAGATATTATGCAGATACATCTTATGGAGGGATATGGATGAGGGACAGTTCTCCCAAAACCCGTTCGGGCAGCCCTATGTTTCTGCACACACTGAGAAGTGCGGTGATAGCGTCGGCGCTCAGTATAATTCTGGTAGTGGCTTTTGCATTTGCGCTTCAACAGCAGTGGCTGAAGGCCGAAAGTATACCTATAATCAATCCGATAATCAAAGTGCTTGCAGCAATTACTGCTGCATTGCTGACGGTCAAGAGAAGCGAAAACAGACCATGGCTGTGGGGCATGGCGGGAGGCGCAATATTCATGCTGCTTACGTTTGTACTGTTTTCAATCCTGTCCGGAAATTTTGAGCTCAACATTGGGCTGCTGATAGATCTGGCGATGTGTGCTTTAGCTGGCGCATCGGTAGGAGTAATTAAAAATCTTAGGGGAGCCTGACAATCATAACCACCACTGAAGTGGTGGTTTGCACAGACCCTAGAAGGGTCATTACTGGCTTCACCCCTAAAGGGGCA
>CALVLD010000011.1 GCA_944336475.1 uncultured Clostridia bacterium | reverse complement strand
GCCCCTTTAGGGGTGAAGCCAGTAATGACCCTTCTAGGGTCTGTGCAAACCACCACTTCAGTGGTGGTTATGATTATCCGTCGTACCGTATTATGTGATATTCGTATCCGAGAGAGCTTAGCATTCGAAGCACATCGGATGTCCTTGCCACAAACGTTGCCCTGTTGCTGTTAGGGTGTATGCATATGTTTTTCCGTGACAGCAATCTGCTGTCCACAGCTATGATGAGCCTGCCATCGTCGTACAGTCTCCTTGCGCTCTCATGTATGAGCGACAGCACCGACACCGAGCCCTGGCGTATGCCCAGATGCTCATAGAGCTGCTCGGCGGTGGCAAAGCTCTGTCTTGGTATGCCGAGCTTTTTGCTGAAGTCCGCCGTGCGAAAGGAGCTTTCACTGTCAAACAGCACAAGGCAGAACCTGTTCCCCTGACGGTTTGTGAGAAAGAGATTCTTGCAGTGCTCCGCACCGTACTCCTCCCCTATGCCCTTGCAAAGCTCTATCGTTGATGCCGCATGGTGGCGCAGGAGAACAAACGGTATGCCCAGCATGTTCAGCGCATCAGCAGCTTTTTTTATCTCTGTCTCGGTCGCTTCATACTCGGCCTTAAATTCGGCGTATTTTTGATTGTCGAGCTTGAATGTGAGCCCGTCATATGCCTCCCCACGCACCCGGCGCAAGCCGACTCTGCGGAGGCACTCGGTAAAGCCCAGCCTCTCGGCAAGCCCTATCATGCGCAGGTTGCCCGACCATGTCTGGGTGTAGATGTCCTCCACGCCGTGGGAACGGAGATACTCGATGAAGAGCATGAGCGCCGAAGCTGCTATGCCCCTGTGCCTTGCTGCCATGTCTGGCACATCGATCCCCACTGCTATGTGCGAACCGTTTTTATCCGGCAAAAGATCATCGTTGACGGTGTATGCCGAACAGAATCCCACATACTTTGGCTCCGGCCCATTCATATCTATCTCGAAGCAGTATCGCATCTGCTCATCATCGAGGGCGGCAGCCTTGACCACACGTTCGTGTAGCCTGTCGATGTACTTCACAAGCTCCTCATCACGCTGCTCCCGGGTCAGCCCCTCGGTCTCCCATGGGCCGTCCCAAAGCTGCCACTCAGTCTCCACCGTTTCCCAACGAATGCGGTTCTCTATATCGCTCTCCCTTATGTCGCGCAGAGTCACCCTATTGTTCGATATCTGCAAGGCGCTTTACCTCCAACTGTGATCGTATCCGATTATACCTTGGAAAATCACAGGTTGCAAGCCAAGCCGATTTGTATTATTATGTAGGTTGATGATTTGTGCCTGCGGAGGTACTATGGAGGAACTGCTTAACAATATCTCATCGACTATAGGCGACAGCAGTTGGCTTGGGCCTCTGCTTGCGCTGCTTTGCGGCGTGTTGACTTCGCTCATGCCCTGCTCTCTCTCCACTGTACCGTTGATCATCGGCTGTGTGGGCGGAACGAATACCAAGGGGCGAAGGGCGCTTGGGCTCTCGCTTCTGTTTGTACTCGGCTCCGCTATAGTATTCATCACGCTTGGGGTGTTCGCATCGCTCGTTGGAAGCTGGCTTGAAAAGTATGAGTTTTGGATGCACATAATACTTGGAATACTCCTAGTGCTGATGGCGCTCCAGATGTGGGGTGTGTTTGAACTGATACCATCAAACTCTATAGCTTCAAAGAACCGTCTGCACGGCGGTATCGGCGCATTTGTCGCAGGGCTTATGGCAGGTCTGTTCTCGGCGCACTGTGCTCTGCCCACTATTACGGCGCTGCTTGCCGTGGTGACCATAAAGAGGCAGGTGCTGTATGGGCTTCTGCTGCTGTTGATGTTTTCGATAGGCCACGGGGCTTTGTCCGTTGTTGCAGGTACTTCCGTCGGCCTTGTTCAGCGTATAACGGACAGCAAGAAGTATCAAAAGATAAGCAAGATAATAAGAATATGCCTTGGCATCGTGATAATGTTGGTCGCCCTCTATCTGTTCTGCGAGGCGGTCGGCATGGGTATGCACGGGCATGAGCATTGATTCGGAGGTATTGCTTTGAAAATAATTCGAATTACCGATAGAAATCGCAAGCGCATCATAAAAAAGCGCCCCCTTGTGCCTTCGGCAAAGGAGGGGGCAAGGATAAAGGTGCTTGCAACTGGCTGTGAGCATTGCCGTGCGATGCGAAACAACACCATTGAGGCTGTGCGTGCGCTTGGGCTGCCTGAGGATGCTCTCGAGTGCATAAGTGATATCGAGAGCATTGCACGTTTGGGAATAATGGCGACCCCAACGCTGATAATCGACGGGGAGATCGTTTCGAGCGGAAAGGTGCTTCCCGTTGATACCATAAAGCGATATATAACCGAGTACTTTGAAAAATAGTCTGATTGATATCCAAAATGCAAAGGAGGACGGTCACTATGAAGTGTGCATTCTGCGGAAGGAAGAACAAGGACAATGCATCCACCTGCAGGCATTGCGGCGCTGCGATTCCCAAACCGCCGGCTATGCCCGATGCTGACGCTGCAGGCATGCCCTTGGAGCTTACTGCGGCCGATGACGAGCTTACTCTGTCATCCGATGCGGCTATCGCAAAGGACGATCCCATTGAATCGGTTGCGGAAGAAGCTCACTGCAAAAAGCTCTCAAAAAAGACATGGGCAATTCTCATCGCCTGTGCCGCAGCGGTGGTATGCGTTGTGATACTCGTGCTTTCGCTGCTGCTCTCAAACGGCGTCACTCTGCCCGTCCGCAACGCCTATACACTGCTGTATGCAGACGGTGCGTATGATATAGTGTGCAGGGGCGAGGCGGTGGATTATGCCTCTGCAAACGACATTGTTGAAGCTGCCTGCACGCTTGACTGTGCCGAGGCCGTCGCTCTTACCGAGGAAGGAGAGCTGTTCTATTTCCGCGGTGATGAAGCCCGTCTTGTATCGATAGGCGTCAGCGACTTTGCAATAGCATCAAACGGGCGATACGTCGTGTACCGCATTGACGACGGCAGACTGTACCGCTATGACGGTAAAAAGGATGTCGGGGGCACGGCGCTCAGTCCTGAATCGGTCGAGCCTGACTTTGTGATATCGCCGGATGGCAAGAGCGTTCTGTTTGTTGCCTCGGCAGACGGCGCTCTCTGTGTCTGTGTAAACACCAAGGTGTCTGAACTGAAGAGCGGTACCGGACTGCTGCCAATTTCTGTATCCAGGGGCGGCAAGTACATATATGCCTACGAGCCTGATCTGAACTCTATCTATTCGTTTGTAAATCGCAAGAACCGCAATCTGCTCAGCGGCGACATATACGGCGATATATGGCTTAACGCAAACCATACGGAGATCATGTTTGATACCACGTCCTCCGGTGGGTTCAAAACGGCGTACATCGCCATTGACGGTAATGAGCGTATCGAGCTCTGCCGCATGGAGACGGCGAGCTTGGGCGGCACGGTCGCAATGAGGCCCGTGCTCACCGCTTCTACGCTCTATTCGACCGCTTTGTACGGCGCAGGCATATCCGTTGATGAGCACCGTATATTCACCTGTCCCTATGATACATTTGACGGTCGGTTCTTCTTCGGAAACGGGCTTGTAAGATTCGGTCTTGGCGAGACGACGGTCGACGTCGACGGCGTCGTCGACGTCTCCTTTGCCATTGCAAGCGACAGCTGCAAGGATCTGTTCTATGTTGACGGCAGCAGCCTTGTGCATTGCAAAGCGGACCAATTCCCTATTGGGGACGTCATCACGCAGGATTGCGGTACACAGCTACGCATATCCGCAAACGGCAAGGTCGTGTGGTACACAGATGCCGATAGCACGCTTTACCGCATGAAGCTCGGCAGGGAGCCCGTGGAGGTATGCGGCAAGGTTGACTCCGTGTTTGTTATGAAAAACGGCGCTGCCGTTTATCTGTGCGGCGATGGGGCATATTACAGCAAAAACGGCAAGAAGAGCACCTCCGCGCTTTCGGGTATCGACATGATATTCTGCGGCATGTACGACATGTATGTGCATGGCGCCGACGGTTGGATGCTGTTTACATCAAAGGGTCAGTCTAAGCCGTTTGACGTACCTTCGTGATACGAAGCCTATCTGTTCTAAAGCGCATAATTGCCTGCGCCCTGCTCGTATTAGGGCTATGCTGTCTGTGCGGGTGCGGCGGCGAGGTCGCCGACAGTGGGTGCATTGTGTTCCTGGGGGATTCGCTCACCGATTTCGGATATTGGGAGACCTGCTTCCCGTGGCAAACGGTCTACAACCACGGCGTTGCAGGGGATACGGTACTCGACATACTTGACAGGGTAGATGATGTAAAGCGCCGTCAGCCGAGCAAGGTGTTCGTGATGGGAGGCACCAACGACTTACTCCAAGGCGAGTCGATAGAGACTATCATGGAGCGGTGGGGGCTGCTGCTCGATGCATTAAACGGCGATTACGAGGTGTATGTCCAGAGCATACCTCCGTTTGAGAGTTACTTCGGCGTCACCGCCGAGGAGATTCAGAGGCTGAATCTCTCCCTTCGCACACTTGCGGAGGAATACGGCGTTGAGTTTATTGACATCTACCCCCTGCTTGCCGATACGGATGGTTATGTCCGTGAGGAGTACATCTTGAGTGACGGCCTTCACCTTTCTGATGCGGCATACAGGGTGTGGGAAGACGCAGTGAGAGATCTGGTATGACGCAAAAGCCCATCCCCCGCGCTTTGGGGGATGGGCTTTTTTTGTGTGCAGCCGACTGCATATCCCGTTTATTTATGGCACTTGCCCGACATTGGGCATTCGGAGCATCCGCTCCCGCATGAGCAGGCGATTTTGCCCTTGCGGCGATTTATTATCAGCATGGCGACTATCGCAGCAAGCCCTGCGGCCAATACCGCCAGTACGACTATTGATTGCCAGTTCATGCCTTGCTCCTTTCGGTCTCATAGCGATTCTTTCGTACGAGCATGTAGATGAGGAATGCCAGTGCAAGCAGCGCTACGGCCGTCCAGACTGTGAATGCGCCGGTGGATATAAGCATACCCATTTGATACACTATGAGGGATGCGGCGTACGCAAACACCGTCATATAGGCTATCGCCCCCCACGTCCACTTGGGGCTGTTCATCTCACGCTTTATCGCACCCATTGCGGCAAAACACGGAGCGCAGAGCAGGTTAAATATCATAAATGAAAATGCCGAGAGGCCGCTTCCACCAAAAAACTCCGTTGCGATGGCGCTCAGGGCTTCGGGGTTGCCCTCCATGGCAAGCTCCGCACTGCCCATGCTGGAAAGCGTTCCAAACACACCCACTACCTCCTCCTTTGCCACGAGACCTGCGACCGTAGCGACCGCCGCCTGCCAGCTGTCAAAGCCAAGAGGCACAAACAGATATGATATCCACCCTCCAACGACACTGAGTATGGATGCGGAGGCATCGCCCTCTGTGATATAATGGAGACCGCCCTGGAAGCTGATGGAGTTAAGTATCCATATGACAACGCTCGCAGCAAGTATGACGGTTCCGGCACGCTTTATGAAGCTCCATCCCCTTTCCCATGTGCTGTGCAGTATGTTGCGAACGACCGGCGCATGGTATGCCGGCAGTTCTATCACAAACGGAGCGGGTTCGCCGGAAAACGCCTTTGTTTTTTTGAGTATTATTCCCGAAATTATCACAGCGGCAACACCAATGAAGTATGCGGCGACCGCTATCCACGGGCTATTTCCAAAAAGTGCGCCCGATACGAGGCCAACTATGGGCATCTTTGCGCCGCATGGTATGAAGCATGTGGTCATAACGGTCATCCTGCGATCACGCTCCTGCTCAATCGTACGGGAGGCCATTATTCCCGGCACGCCGCAGCCGGATGATATAAGCATTGGTATGAAGCTCTTGCCGGAAAGTCCAAACCTGCGGAATATCCTGTCCATTATGAATGCGACCCGCGCCATGTAACCTATGTCCTCCAACAGCGAGAGGAGTACAAAGAGTATGAGCAGCTGCGGGACAAAGCCGAGCACCGCTCCTACGCCGCCTATTATACCGTCCGCAATAAGGCTTACCAGCCATGGAGCAATCTCCCATCCCTCCAGAAGCGACGTCACGCCCGGTATTATCCACTCTCCAAACAGGGTGTCGTTCATGAACACTACCGTCCAATCGCCTATCGAGCCGATGGAGATGTAATACACGAGGAACATGACTGCCGCAAATATCGGCAGTGCAAGCCAACGATTTGTCACTATCCGGTCTATCTTATCGGACACGGAGAGGCTGTGCTTGGCGGCCTTTTTCCTGACGGCACGGCTGACTGCCGTGGTTATGTAGGCATACCGCTGGTTTGTGATTATGGACTCGGCATCGTCGTCAAGCTCGCGCTCGCAGTCTGCGATATGTGCCTCAATGTGCCCGGCAAGCTCGCCCTCCAAATTCAGCTCCTTCAGTATCGCCTCATCACGCTCAAATACCTTTATGGCGTACCAACGTAGATAGCGACTGTCCACAAGGCTCTCTATGGATTCCTCGATGTGAGCTATGGCATGCTCCACACTCCCCGTAAATACATGGGGAGGCTCAACGGTTCTGCCGTGCTTTGCCGCTTCAATAGCCATGTGGGCGGCCTCCATGTCGCCCTGTCCCTTTAGAGCGCTCATCTCAACCACCTCGCAGCCCATGGAGGTTGCAAGCTTTTTGATGTCGATGCTGTCACCGTTCCTGTGAACAACGTCCATCATGTTGACAGCCATGACCACGGGAAGACCGAGTTCTATCAGCTGTGTTGTGAGGTAGAGATTCCTCTCTATATTGGTGCCGTCGACTATGTTGAGTATCGCATCGGGTCGTTCGCCGACAAGGTAATTCCTCGCCACGACCTCCTCCAATGTGTAGGGTGAAAGCGAGTAGATGCCGGGCAGATCCTGTATTATTACATCCTTATGACCCTTGAGCCTGCCCTCCTTCTTTTCAACCGTTACGCCCGGCCAGTTGCCGACATACTGATTGCTGCCCGTCAGAGCATTGAACAGCGTCGTTTTGCCGCAATTTGGATTGCCCGCAAGGGCGATTTTGATTGCCATGTTTCCTCCTGTTAGATGTCCTTAACTAATGTGCAAAAATTAAACGACTTCGATTTTCTCGGCATCAGCTTTCCTTATGGACAGCTCATAGCCGCGTACATTAAGCTCCATGGGATCGCCGAGAGGCGCAAGCTTGCGAACAAATATCTCCACGCCCTTCGTTATCCCCATGTCCATTATCCTGCGCTTTACGGCGCCCTCGCCGTGCAGACGCACCACCGTGCAGGTCTGGCCCGCATTAACATCCTTCAATGTTCTCATTTTCCCTCCTTAAACATGATTCTTGCTGCAACGGATCTGTCCAGTGCGATGCGGCTGTCCTTGACAAGAAGTATCAGATTGCCTGCCAGCTCGGATACGACCGTCACGGTATCCCCGACAACAATGCCAAGCTCGGCAAGGTGACGGCGTATCTCATCCCTGCCCGTGATCTTGTGAACGGTGACTGTCTCTCCCGATTTTGCCATGTACAACGGCATCATACGAACCCCCTCCATTGAGTTAGAGCAAATCAGCTCCTTTGAAAACAACATGGTTAGACTTGACTAACCATATGCAGTTTAACACCTCTAACCGAATCTGTCAATATCGTTTTTGAATATATTTGAAGCTTGATTTTGCGGTTAGGATATGCTAACCTATATGTAGAGGAATCGGAGGAGAACGTTATGCAGATACACAAATCGGCTGAGGACTATTTAGAAGCCATGCTCATAATGCGTGAGAAGCATGGCTATATTCGTTCGCTGGATGTGGCCGAATATCTCGGTGTTACAAAGCCTTCCGTCAGCTACGCAACAAAGCGTCTTAGAGAGGGCGGATACATCACCATGGACGAGGAAAGCCTTATAACACTGACTGAACTGGGTTTGGAGATCGCCTCACGGATGTACACTCGTCATAAGGTGCTCACCCGACTTTTGATAAACCTCGGCGTGGATGAGGCGACTGCGCGTGAGGATGCCTGCAAGATTGAGCATGATCTGAGCGAAGCGAGCTTCAACGCCATACTCAGGCATGCAGAGCGGTATGACCACGACTAACCGTAAAAGGTGTATTCCTGAGTCAATGCGTTTAGATCGCCGAACACATATCCCCTTGCAAGCAGATCTTCTATCATCCATGCGAGCATGTCTACGCTCTCATCTACCGAGTCGTGCATCAGGAATATGAGGGGATAGTTCGTGCGCCCAAAGGCGGTGAGCGTCTTGTAATAGGACTGCACCAGATAGTCTTCAAACGGAAGATTGTCGGTGTTGCCCCCAGGCCACTTGTCATTGTTGCCGAGAAGCCAGTCATATATCCTGTATCCGCTTGTGCGCATGAGACTGAGGTACTCCCCATGATCGGGTCTGCCGCTCAGCGTTCCGTTGACCGAGCCGCCCGGGAAGCGGATCATATAGGCGCCGGCATCGTAGCCTATGACGTTTATCACCGTTTGCCTCCATGCCGTCACATCGGCTGCAAACGCCTCCGGCGAGGAGTATATCTTGTTGAAGTCATGCGTATTGGTATGGCAAGCAAGATTATGCCCTTCCGCCACAATGCGCCTTGCGATGTTGGGGTTATGCCTTATAGCCTGACCGACCGTAAAGAACGTACCCTTTATGCCGTACGAGTTGAGTATATCCAAAACACGGTTTGTCCCTCCGACCGGACCGTCGTCAAACGTGAGGTAGACCACGTTGTTATTGGGGTTTGCGGTGAACGTAGGTATGTCGTACGGCGTCGGCGTAGGGGCAGGGGTAGGCGCCGGCGTTGGCTCAAGAGTCGGCGTGGGCGCCAAAGTGGGGAGCGGACTCGCCGTTGGAGTGGGTTGAGGCGTTGTTTTTGGTGTGGATGTGGCGGATACTATCGGCGTGGCAGTGGGCACTCCTCCTACCGTGACTCCCGGTGTTTCGATGCCTTCCGCTACGTAGACCGGCATCACGCTGCAAGAGGTGCATCCAAACAGCATGGGGATGAAGAGCAAAACAAACAGGAACGCCGAATGCAAACCTGTCCCAAAGCAGGGGCGGCGAGAAACAACCTGCCGCAAACGAACAAAGATTCTGTTCATATATATACCGACACGCAAAACACAGAGGCTGTGTAATTGCGACTATTCCTTCGTAAATCATTTGCCGAAATACGCTTGACAAAAGCCGTCGCAATCCGACACAACGATTTTATCAATGCGTAATTAGAAAGTCAATATCGTATATAGTGACTCGTATGATATATTTCAATTTGCGCTTTGAATGCTGTCATGCCGCATTTGTCAGGTCGTCAATATAGGCGCATAGGCCGTCCGCAACGGCCTTGGCAAGCAGCATTTGATGCTCGGTACTGCTCAGGAGCTGCTCATCCGTTCGGTTCGAGAGAAAGCCGCATTCGACCAGTATGGAGGGCACGTTCGGTACCCTTAGCACAAACAGATCCTCGGGATTTGCAAACCTCGGCTGACGTCCGAGCGCAGTGCATACGGAGCTCATCACCGCCTCAGCAAGCCGCTGGCCCTGCTCCGATCCCTTCATGTAGAACACCATTGGGCCGGATATGGTGCTGTCGGTAAACTTGTTCATGTGAATGCTTATGCAGTAGTCAACGCAATCCAACTGCATTATCTCCTTGCGAATCAGCATATCCTCCTCCTTGGTATCGGCAAGGGCGTTCCCGTCGTTGCGCGTCATTATTACATACATCCCCCTTGATGTAAGCTCCTCCGCAAGCATTTGGGCAACGATGAGATTCAGCTCCGCCTCAACAACGCCCGTGTAGGAGCCCACAGCACCCCCATCAGCGCCGCCATGACCGGCGTCGATCACTACGGTTATTGCATTCTGCGCAGCCTCGTATGTATCGGCATCGTCCACTATCTCTATCCTGCTGCCGCCTGCGCCCTGCGTCAGCCCCAGCCAAAGCAGACATGCCGCCGCAATACCGCAGAGTGATGTCAGCACTATATCGGCAAAGCTGCGGTATCTCCTCTCCGCAACGGTACGAGCGGTTCTTTTTCCATCATCCATGCGGAACACCTCCGTGAAGTGATGTTAGATACTATGCCAAAGGGGGTGCATAAATGAAAAGCCCGTGCATGCGGCGCATACACGGGGATGGGCTCAAACTCGTTTGGCTATGTTTTCCGCATTCTTATAAATACTGTCCTGCGGGATTACACCACGGACGCATGACACCGGGTATATGATCGACCTTCGTCCTATGACCGTGCCCGGATTCAGAACTGAGTTGCAGCCGACCTCGACATTGTCACCCAGCACCGCTCCGAATTTCTTTCTGCCGGTTTCGATACGTTCGTCACCGCACTTGACGACGACCTGAGTCTTGTCACTCTTGACGTTTGAGGTTATCGACCCTGCGCCCATATGCGCCATGTAGCCGAGTATCGAATCGCCCACATAGTTGTAGTGCGGAACCTGCACATTGTCAAACAGTATGACGTTTTTCAGCTCAGTGGAGTTGCCCACCACGCAGTTCTTGCCGACAAGCGCACTGCCTCGCACGAATGCACAGTGCCTTACCTCAGCACCGTGATCGACAATACACGGTGCTGTGACGTATGCCGATGAGTACACGTTGGCGTCCTTGGCTATCCAGACGCCCTCAGAGGGGTTGTCAAACTCCTCCGCAGGCAGGCTTGCGCCCAGTTTGAGTATGAATGCGCCTATCTCCGATAGCGTCTCCCAAGGATATTCGCACCCGTCGAACAGCGCCGACGCACGGGTATGGCTAAGATCAAGAAGCTCTCTGGTCTTATACATCGAACGCACCCCGCTTAACCGGCAAAGCCCTTTTGGGCCATGACACGGATGACCGAGCCGATATGAGCCTCGCACAGCTCCTTTGTCTCGGCCTCTACCATCACACGAACAAGCGGCTCTGTTCCGCTCTTACGGAGAAGTATCCTGCCGTCATCGCCGAGTGCTTCGACAACGGCGGCCTCCGCCGCAAGCACATCGGGATCCGCAAGCACGGCATCCTTATCCGCAACTCGGACATTTTTTAGCACCTGCGGATATATGGTCAGCCCCTCCGTAAGCACTGAGAGCGGCTGTTTGCGGTCAAGCATCACCTGCATTATCTTTATCGCTGTGATGAGACCATCGCCCGTGCAGGCATATTTGGAGAATATTATGTGACCCGATTGCTCTCCGCCTATCATATGGCCGCCGACACGCATATTCTCGTACACATACTTGTCGCCGACAGCCGTCTTTTCATAGAGAATGCCCTCTGCATCGAATGCCTTGTACAGGCCGAGATTGCTCATCACCGTTGTTACCACTGTGTTGTTGGCAAGGATGCCATGCTCCTTCATGTGCTTGCCGCAGATATAGAGTATTGCATCGCCGTCAACTATACTTCCGCGTTCGTCAACCGCAAGGCATCTGTCTGCATCGCCGTCAAATGAGAAGCCGACATCAAGCGCCTTTTCCCTGACGAGCTTCTGCATCCTTTCAATATGGGTAGAGCCGCATTCCTCATTTATATTTGTGCCGGAGGGAGTGTTGCCTATCACATACGTTTCCGCTCCGAGTGCATCGAACACGCTCTTTGCAATGGCCCATGTGCTGCCATTGGCACAGTCGAGACCTATGCGCACGCCCTTATAGGAGTGTGTGGCAAGGGAAATGAGATAACCTATGTAGCGATTCCTGCCTGCGGCATGGTCTACAGCTCTGCCTATGGCATCATTCGTGGCAAGCGGAAGCTCGCCGTATTTTCCATCAATGTATCGCTCTATCTCGTCTATTACGGAGGCTTCCATCTTCTCCCCCTCTGAGTTGAGGAGCTTTATGCCGTTGTCATGGTAGGGATTGTGGCTTGCCGTTATCATTATACCACAGTCGAAATCCTCTGTCCGAGCGATGTATGACACGCTCGGCGTGGTCGTAACGTGCATAAGGTAGGCGTCCGCACCGGATGCGGTTATGCCTGCCGTGAGCGCGCACTCGTACATGTAGCTTGAAAGACGCGTATCCTTGCCTATGACTATTCGGCTCTTGCGGTCGCTGCCGTAGTATCTGCCCAGAAAGCGTCCGATTTTGAATGCGTGTTCCACGGTCAGGTTAACATTCGCCTCTCCGCGGAATCCGTCGGTACCGAAATACTTTGACATTATTATTCCCCCCAAGGTTTGCTGCATCGAGCCGCGCTTAAGGCACCGCCGCTAAACACGGCTCAGCACATATGTATGCCGGAAGATCTCACCGTATCGGCGATAATACCATACTTGAGGCGCAATTGCAACCACACGGCGCATTTTTCATGCATTATCTGAGCTGTTCCACGACCCGCCTGGGTGTGAGAGGCACCCTAATAGGAGCGGCAATATTCTTAAGCAGCACCATGTCTATCGTACTGCCGTCAAACTTTTTATCCCTTGCGATAAGGCTGCACGCATCGGTCAAGCTGCGCCGCCAATCGACATCGAGCCCCACGGATGAACACGCCGTTTCAACACGGTCATATACTGACGGTGCAGTCACCCCAAGCGAGATGCCGATATGAACGGCGGCCAACATTCCATATGCAACTGCCTGTCCGTGCGGTATTGCATAGCCGGACGCAGCCTCATACGCATGACCCACAGTATGCCCGAAGTTGAGCACATGACGCTCTCCGCTGTCAAATGGATCTGCTTCGACATATCTGCGCTTGATATCGACGCATGCCGAAACAAGCTCGGGGCTAACGCCACGAGTGCGGATTACTTCGTCAAGTATTTTCTCATCGGCGATCGCACCATACTTTATCACCTCGCCCATGCCGGAGCGAAGCTCGCTCACGGGAAGATAACTCAAAAACCGTGTGTCGCATATAACGGCGGCAGGCGAATTGAAACAGCCTATGTAGTTCTTGCCATCGTCAAAATCGACCCCTGTTTTACCTCCGTATGCGCTGTCGGTCTGCGCAACGAGCGTCGTCGGAACGGATATCAGCGGCAGCCCCCTTAGATATGTGGCTGCAGCAAAGCCTGCCATATCCCCTACGACACCGCCACCCAGGGCTATTATGCCGTCTTTGCGTGTCATGCTCGCCTCATACAGATGCCTGTATATATGCTCCATACCCGCAAGCGTCTTTTGCGGTTCGCCCCCGGCAAGCTTTACCGTTGAAACACAGAAGCCTGCTTTCGAAAGCAGAGACGAAACCTCTGCGCCGAAAAGCGCTGCGGTATTCTCATCTGCAACCACGGCAATGTGCGAGCCAGGCACTATGCGTAGTGTAGTCTCTGCAAGCAGCCCCAGGGCTCCATCGCCAATTACAGCGTCATATTTTGCGCCTGCTGCGCAAAAAGTGATACGATTCATATCCTACCCCGTATAAAATCACTCATTATGGTAAATAATACCCTAAAAGCACGAGTTTTGCAATCGACATAACAGGTGTTTTTTCGCCGGAGGAAACGAACGGCCATTACAGAACAAGCAGAATGTGCCATTTCTACGGCAACGGAGGACTTTGAATATGAAGGTAACTTGGAAAAAGCATGGAGCGACGCTTCGCCTGCGCTTCTCCGGAGAGCTCGATCACCACTCTGCGGCAGATGTGCGCAGGGAAATAGACGGGCTGCTCTCGGATACTGCTATCGGTTTTATCGTTTTTGACCTGGGAGGTGTGACGTTCATGGACAGCTCCGGTATTGGGGTCATACTCGGCCGCTATCGGATGATAGCCGCGCGAGGTGGGGGCATGGATATCATAAACGCATCACGTCAGATCGAAAGAATACTGCGCATGGCAGGTGTCTATACGCTGTGTACGCAAGGAGGTACCGTCGAATGAAAAACCGGCTTGTTGTGAGCTTTCCCTCCATTTCCATAAACGAATCGCTTGCCCGCGGGATAACGGCGTCGTTCATAATGCCGCTGGATCCGACTGTAGAGGAGCTTTCCGATCTGCGCACCGCTGTCAGTGAGGCGGTCACCAATGCAATAATACACGGATACGGACGAACGGACGGCATAGTCAGCATGGAGCTCGAGTACGATGGCTGCGACGTCACCGTGACCGTCAGGGATGAAGGACGAGGTATTGAGAACATAGAGCTTGCACGAAAACCGTTCTACACCTCCATGCCCGATTCGGAACGTTCCGGAATGGGTTTCTCTGTAATGGAGGCATTCACCGACGGCGTGGATGTGCAGTCGGCGCTCGGTCAGGGGACAAGCGTGGTGCTCAGGAAACGAATCGGCAACCATGAGTGCAGCTTATGAGGACACCGTCAGCCTTATAAGGGCAGCGCAGGCGGGCGACGAGCACGCTGCCGATCTGCTTACCATTGAAAACATGGCGCTCGTGCGCTCGATAGCGAAGCGCTTTATTAACCGCGGCTGCGACTACGACGATCTTGTTCAGATAGGTTCACTGGGACTGATAAAGGCAATACGAAATTTTGACCCCGGATACGGCACGCAGTTCTCGACCTATGCCGTGCCGATGATAGCCGGCGAAATAAAGCGTTTTCTCCGTGATGACGGCATGCTGAAGGTGAGCCGCAGGCTGAAGGAGTTAGCATATAAGGCTGCGGCAGCCAATGAAAAGCTGACAGCGATCCTCGGCAGAAGCCCTCGAATAGACGAGATAGCCCTGTCGCTCGGAGTGAGTGTGCAGGATGTGACCGAGGCTCTCGATGCCATGGCCCCCACCTGTTCGATATACGAGCCCGTGTTCGGTCAGGATTCCGATACCACTCGGGCAGACATCATCCCCTCCGAGGAGAGTATGGAGGCCTGCGCCGCCGACAGGGTAATGTTGCAGGAGATGCTTGGAAAGCTGGCTCCTCGGGACAGGAAGCTCATATGGCTGCGATACTTCTGCGACAAGACCCAAAGCGAAGTCGCAAGGGAGCTTGGCATATCCCAAGTGCAGGTATCACGGCTTGAAAGCCGTATAATCGGCACTCTGAGAAAAGCAGCGGCGGATACTGCGGTTTGAAGCGATCACATATCTATAGAAAGAGCGGCATGACTTCCCATCCGCTCTTTTTCGCCGTAAAAATATATTTGTCATGATTCGGCATGACTGTTGACATACTAAGTTTCGAGTGCTATTATACTGTTAGCACTCGATGAGGATGAGTGCTAACAGCAAGCGGAAGGGAGGTTCCTGTCATGGAGGATGCTAACGAGAAAAGCATCACCCGTATAGATTCAAAGATCGGCAGCGTTGAGAGTGCGGCCGGCGGTTCAAACGCACTGCTTGACATCCGCAAGATGCGCATACTTGAAGCGATCATCGACGACTACATACTGACTGCCTCCCCCGTTGGCAGCCGTACTATCTCAAAGCGCAGCGACATGGGGCTCTCCCCTGCAACCATCCGCAACGAGATGAGCGACCTCACGGAGCTGGGATTCTTAGAGCAGCCACATACCTCTGCCGGCAGAGTTCCGTCGGAAAAGGCCTATCGGCTGTACGTCAACCGCCTCATGGACTCGGCTCAGCTCACCGATGATGAGATGGAGTACATCCGCCGCCACCTTGACAATCGTGTCAGTGAGGTGAATGCGGTGTTCCGTGAGACGGCAAAGGTACTGTCGGAAGTGACCAATTACACCTCCGTGGTACTTGTTCCTCAGCTTTCGTCCATGCGTATCCGCCGCATATCGCTCATACCGGTCTCGGAGGGTACTGCACTTGCCGTCGTGGTCACCAATACGGGCGTTGCAAAGAACTCGACTATAAGCATTCCGGATTCCATACGGCCTGAGGATCTTGATAAAATCTCCCGGATGATGACGGAAAAGCTGGAGGGACATCGTTTAAGCGATGCCGTATGCACCGTGCTTCCCATGCTTCGTTCTGAGATCGGCGAGCAGGCCGATGCCGTGGCAGATATGCTCACCAAGATAGAGAAGAGCATGAGCGAGCAGGATGTTGAGGTCGTTGGAGCTACAAACATATTGGACTACCCCGAGTACAGCGACGTATCAAAGGCTCGTTCATTCCTTGCCCAGGTCGAGGACGGTGAATATCTGCGTGAGGTCATGTCCGATGCCTCCGATGTTGAAATGAGCGTCAGGATCGGTACTGAAAACAGCAATCCCGATATGCAGGATTGCAGCGTTGTTACCGTGACATACAAGGCCGGCGGCAAGAATATCGGTTCGCTCGGCGTTATAGGCCCCACCAGGATGGATTACGGCAAGGTCATGGCTGTTTTGAAATACATGAGCAAGAGTTTGAGCGACATACTCAGCAAGATGCTCGGTGACAAATAATCGGAGGCTTTTATGGCAAAGAAGAAGAACGACAAGCCCGTGTCCGAGGCTGTCGAAATGGACGATGTGAATACTGTGGAAACGGATGCCGAGGGCGTCTGCACTGACGAGAGCGAGATCGATGAGCAGGTACAGGATCTGCCGGACGAGATAACTCTCTCAAAAGATGAGTTTATGGCGGTCAGGGAGCGGCTGAAGAAGCTGGAGCTTGAGCGTGATGATGCCGTGAAGCAGGCACAGCGGCTTCAGGCTGAGTTTGAAAACTACCGCAAGCGCAATGTTTCGCTTGCGGCGGAGTGCAGGGATGATGGTGTTCGTGACACGGTGAAGCAGCTCCTCCCAGTGCTCGACAATTTTGACAGGGCGCTTGACTCTGCGGAGGATACACCGTTTGTTCAGGGCATAAGAAATATTGCCCGCCAGATGGATGACACGCTTAAGAAATGCGGCCTTGAGGAGATCGAGGCAAACGGTAAGTTCGATCCCAATCTGCACGACGCCGTCATGCAGGACTCTGTAGAGGACGCCGAGAGCGGCGATATAACCGCTGTGCTGCAAAAGGGCTACAGAGTGAAGGGCAAGATCGTCCGTCATACAATGGTCAAGGTGAATTCTTGATGCGAATTCGAGCCGGAAGGCTCATTCAAATATAAAAAACTATCCAAATAGGAGGAAAATATTATGTCTAAGATTATCGGTATCGATCTCGGTACAACAAATTCCTGTGTTGCAGTGCTTGAAGGCGGCGAGCCTGTTGTTATCCCCAACTCGGAGGGTTCAAGAACCACCCCGTCCGTTGTTGCATTTAAGGGCGGCGAGCGCATGGTCGGTCAGGTAGCAAAGCGTCAGGCCATCACCAACCCCGACAACACCGTAAGCTCGATCAAGCGTGAGATGGGCAGCGATTACAGGCGCACCATCGAGGGCAAGAGCTACACCCCTCAGGAGATCTCCGCAATGATCCTTCAGAAGCTGAAGCAGGATGCCGAAGCATATCTCGGTGAGAAGGTCACCCAGGCGGTAATCACCGTTCCCGCTTACTTCTCCGACTCCCAGCGTCAGGCAACCAAGGACGCCGGCCGTATTGCCGGTCTTGAAGTCCTGCGCATAATCAACGAGCCTACGGCCGCATCCCTTGCCTACGGGATGGATAAAGAGCATCGCCAGAAGATTCTGGTCTATGACCTCGGCGGCGGTACGTTCGATGTCTCCCTGTTGGAAATAGGCGACGGCGTGTTTGAGGTGCTTGCGACAAACGGCAACAACCGTCTCGGCGGCGATGATTTTGATGAGCGCCTCATGAACTACATTGCCGACGACTTCAAGAGCCAATACGGCATTGATCTGCGCAACGACCGCATGGCAAAGCAGCGTCTGAAGGAGGCTGCCGAGAAGGCTAAGATAGAGCTCTCCTCCACGCTTACCACCAATGTCAACCTGCCGTTCATCACGGCAAGCTCCGCAGGTCCCCTGCATCTTGACATGACGATCACCCGTGCAAAGTTCAACGAGCTCATCGCCGATCTGCTCGATAAGACAAAGGTCTGCATGCTGAACGCTCTGCGTGATGCCGGTCTCAAGCCCGATCAGGTAGATAAGGTAATACTTGTAGGCGGTTCTTCCCGTATACCTGCCGTTCAAGAGCTTGTCAAGAACGTTGCCGGCAAGGAGCCCTTTAAGGGCATCAACCCCGATGAGTGCGTTGCAATAGGCGCAGCCATCCAGGGAGGTATACTCGGCGGCGAGGTCAAGGACATACTGCTGCTCGATGTTACCCCGCTTTCCCTTGGTATCGAGACTCTTGGCGGCGTGTTCACAAGGCTGGTTGATCGCAACACCACCATCCCCGTTCAGAAGAAGCAGGTATTCTCCACCGCTGCGGACGGTCAGACCAGCGTTGAGGTTCACGTTCTGCAGGGCGAGCGTGAAATGGCCCAGTACAACAAGACACTTGGCCGCTTCCAGCTCACAGGCATCGCACCCGCTCCCCGCGGCGTACCGCAGATCGAGGTCACGTTCGACATCGACGGCAACGGCATAGTTCATGTCTCCGCAAAGGATCTGGGCACCGGTAACGAGCAGAATGTCACCATCACTGCTTCGTCCAACCTCTCCGAGGACGACATCAAGAAGGCTGTCCGTGAGGCCGAGCAGTTTGCCGACGAGGACAGGAAGCGCAAGGAGGAAACCGAGCAGCGCAACCATGCCGACAGCATGGTCTATACCACCGAAAAGACCCTCAAGGAGATGGGCGATAAGATTCCCGAGGGCGACAAGCAGAGGGTGAATACCGAGCTTGAAAACGTCAAGAACGCTCTCAAGGGCAATGATGCCGGCGCTATCAAAGCTGCGACCGAAAAGCTCACCGAGGTGTCCTATGACGTCTTCGGCAAGGTATATCAGCAGGCCGCACAGGAAGCCCAGGCCTCCGAGCAGGCAGGCGGCGCAGGCGCAGCGCAAAACGATGATGGTGTAGTCGACGCCGACTATGAGGTTGTTGACGACAACAAGTAATTTCGGCTATTTATCGGGGATGGAGCAGTCCCCCTCCATCCCTTTCAAAGCGGCTCAGAGCGGTCAAGACCCATGTGATACGGTCTTGACCGTTGAGTGTGAAATGTGCATGGGGCAAAGCGCTGTGTGAGGTAATATATGGCAGATAAGAGAGATTACTACGAGGTTTTAGGCGTTGACAGAAATGCGAGCCAGGATGATATCAAATCCGCTTTTCGCAAGTTGGCAAAGAAGTATCACCCTGATTTGAATCCTAACGATGCCACGGCTGAGGCCCATTTCAAAGAGGTAAATGAAGCATACAGCGTTTTATCCGACGAGGACAAGCGCAGCAAGTATGACCAATTCGGTCATGCCGCTTTCGATCCTACCGCCGCCGGCTATGGCGACGGCGGATATTCCCATTACGGCAGTCCGTTCTCGGGCTTTGGAGACATATTCAGCGATCTGTTCGGAGGCGGCTCTGCCAGACGCCCGTCATATGGTCCGGAACGGGGCGATGATATACGCTGCTCTATCACCATCTCATTTGAGGAGGCGGCGTTCGGCTGCAAAAAGGACATTCAGTTCCGCAGGGATGAAAACTGCAAGTCCTGCGGAGGTAGTGGCGCAAAGGCTGGCACAACATCCACCACATGCTCGTCATGCAAGGGAACCGGTCAGGTACGCTCCACGCAGAATACGCTGTTCGGCACGTTTGCCACGACCCAGACCTGCCCTGCCTGCGGAGGCTCGGGCAAGGTCATTAAGGATCCCTGCCCAGATTGTAGTGGCTCAGGCAGGGTAAAGCGTGCTGTGAATCTAACCGTTACGATCCCGGCCGGTATTGATGACGGGCAGACGATACGCATCCCCGAGCAGGGCAACGACGGTGTGCGCGGCGGCGGCCGGGGTGACCTCAGGGTTTCCGTGCGTGTAAGACAGCATAAGCAGTTCATTCGTGACGGATTTAACCTTCACCTGAGCCTTACTATTCCCGTCACGACGGCAATACTTGGCGGTGATATTGAGGTTCCGACCCTTTCGGGCACCGTTCGTTACCGCATACCTGACGGCACGCAGAGCGGTACGACTTTCCGCCTGAAGGAGCAGGGCATACAGCGGCTCAACTCAAGCGGTAAGGGCGATATGTATGTCACTGTAACGGTCGAGATACCCAAGCACCTGACAGAGGCCCAAAAGCAGCTCGTGCGGCAGCTTGCATCGAGCATGGGTGATGGAAATGCAGACGTTGAAAAGGGAAAACGCAAAAAGCGCAAATAAGGATCGCTATATTCAAAGTGCGCCCCATCCTTTTTCGGATGGGGCGCAGCTCATGTTGACTGATATGATCGCTCAGATGCACAATGACAGACGGGATGGATTGCCCCGACAGACACACCTCAATAAGCGGCTTTATCAGTGGTTGTGACAGGTGCAGTTGTCGTCATCACAGTCACCCTCGCACTCGTCACAGTCACAGCAGCACTCCTCATCAAGGAGCTTCTCTGCCAGCTCGATGAGGGCATCCATGTCCTTGTCATCGGGGGAAACGAACTCCTCCGTGTCCTCTTCCTCATTCACGATTATGCGCATGATGTAGAGGCCGCCTTCTTCTTCGCCCTCCTCGCCGCATGCACAGCCGCAGTCGGCAAGTATGGCATACTCGTTGCCGTCATACTCGAAATAGCGGATGACGTCAAGCTCAAAGTCGTTGCCATCATCATCGGTGAAAACGACATAGTCACGTTCTTCTTCCATAATCAGACTCCTTTCAAGAATCATTCCTTCGCCACGATTGTACATCAATCTTTTGCAAATTGCAATATCGAAAAAATTCGAATATGAAAAATAAATGCAGATTACAACTATACGCCGTCCTTTTTTGTGCTCTTACGCCCGAATGCTCAATCCACAGATAAAGCATCGTCAGGCGCACTTGTATAAACTGCCGATTGCACTCAAATATTGTTTCTCGATGAATATATCTTTAAATCATCTCATCTTGCTTGACAGTAAATTCTATGTGTGCTATAGTATTCCAAACATTTTGAAAGGGAGGTCAGTGCGATTGACTTTTATCAACAGCGTGATAAGCATATTGCGCACTCCTGCAAAGACGATATTGTTTGTCATACTTGTGGCTGCCGTGACGGCATTCTCCTGTTTGGGGTTTGGCATGTGGAACTCGGCCGACAGGCTCATTGCAGAAGCTGAGGCGACATACACCACCGTCGCCAACATAGAGTACGTCGACGAGGGCTATCCGGATGCACTCGTTTACTCACAGACGATGTACAATCAGTTGAGCTCATATGACCCCACGCCACTTTCCGAAAATGATAATGTGATTGAGTTTGACCGACAGTACGAAATCGGAGGCTATATCGACGGCTTTGAGTTAAAGTCGAGCGACAATCCGTTTGATGGCTACGGTGTGCTTAAGTTCAAGTTCATGTATATCACCGATATGGGCTATATGTGCATAAACCTCGGCGAGCCATACTATGTAGGCAGTCTCCGCTATATGGACGGCACGATGTTCTATGTCAGGTTTGGCAATATGTTCCCGAGCAGCACCATTGATATGCTTGAACCCAACCATTACTACCTGGGCTACGGTCTGCTCTATGAGGGGGAGGACCGCAAAAATGTCTTTGAAATAATCCCCTACGAATACGCCTACGCCGGGGCAGACTCCGATACCTATCTGCTTAACGAACCGCTCTTTGAGCTCCCCTGTTGGGATATAACCGACTACCTCGATGATTTTGAAAGTAAGCCCGAATTTGAGACATTCCATAAGATTGCAACCTCCTACCATGTGATGAACAACTACATCAGCGTCTACCCCACCTCAAATGCCGCTGTGACATCGCCGTTCCTCCAATCGCAAACATACATAGTTGAGGATCAGAACGGGGTGCAGGGTCGATTCTTTACTGAGCAGGAGTATGCCGCCGGCAGCCGTGTGGTACTGCTCTCCGAGTTCATCGCAAATAAGATGGATCTCGGGGTGGGAGATACCATCAGCCTCAGCCTGTACAGCGCAAACGGGAGTGTGTCGTCACGATGCTCCTTCTGGGCGGATGATGAATTCATCGAGCAGGGCGAGTACGAGATAGTGGGCCTGTTTAAGTCCGGCCCCGGCCTGAACACAGTGGCATACATACCCAAGCCGGTGGGCGAGGATACATGGCTTCCCGATAGCTCCGTATCATACCAGATTGCCACCGTCACGCTCAAAAACGGAAGTGTCGACAGGTACATCGAGGAGATCGCCCCGTATCTGGGCGAAAATATGCGTATCACCGCATATGACCAGGGGTACTCCGCAGCGATAGCTCCCATCCAGTCCATGCGTGAGACTGCCATTCTGCTTGCGACCATAAGCGTTGTATGCTGTCTTGTTGTGCTGGTGCTGTTCGCATTCATGTATGTTTCCAAACAGAGGGATACTGTAAGCATAATGTACGCTCTTGGCTCAGGCAAGGCCAGAGGTGCGCTCTATCTGCTGTTGTGCATACTGCTCATAGCCGCTACAGCCGCTATAATAGGCGTGACAGGGGGCTACCTTCTCTCGGAGAATATTACGAGAACAGCATACGAAGCCGCAGAGGATATCTCCACGGTCGATCATACGTTCAGCGCAAGGTACCTTGTGAAGGAGGATCAGGACATACGCCTTACTCCCGACTTCAAGCCCGATGTCGGCGTACTGGTATGCGTGGGTACCGCAGTGGTGGGGGCATCCCTCCTGTTTGCCGCAGTGCTGAGTGCGGTTACGCTGCACAGCATACATCCTAAGAGGCTGTTTTCACGAGGGAAGGAGAAAAAGCATGAGAGCTAAGAGCAGTACCGCCCCCTTTCGCAGGTGGGGATTCATATTAGCATCCGCACTCGTTTCCATTCGCAGAGGCGGTGTAAAAAACCTCATCGTGCCGCTGACATCATTCGTGCTTGCGCTGTTTATCGGCCTGTTTGGGCACCAGATAGCGACATCCGAAGACGAGCTTGACGTCCTCTATGAAAATTCGGAGGTGCTTGCGTATTTCACCTCGGGGAGCGGAAAACACGTCGATGATCTGATCATTGACCCCAATACAGTTAATTCCATAGCTGAAACCGGGTTTGTCGGGGAGACCTATACCACGGCCATCCGGAATACTCATATAATTGGCGCTCCGACATCTATTATTTCTATTTATGACAACGGCGAATACCTTTCCATACCGCCGGGATTTGCAAAGGAAACATTCTTTGAGAACGCCAGAAGACACCTGTCCAAGGTTTGCTTTGTATCGGACATAAAGCACGCTCCGGAGTTCTTTTTTGAGAATGCTTTAGCTATAGAGTATCTTGACGGCTATGACGCATCGGTATTCGGGAGGAACGAGAGCGTCTGTGCGCTTTCGGAGGGAATGATGGACGCACTCGGCTATGAGCTTGGTGACAGCATACGGCTTGCAGTCTTTACCTCGACATTGTCCGACGCCATAATACTCTACAAAGACGTCACAATAGTTGCGCAGTTTACAAGGGTGGGCAGCAGCCATCTCATCTATATGCCTGCGGAGCAGGCAAACAAGGGCTACATTTTGAACACCGATAGGCAGTACTCCAACGCCTCGCAAAGCTATTATGATGGCTATGAGATTGTTGACGGATTGGTGTACGATTATGAGTATGTAGACCCCTATTTCGCATATGATGCAGTCTCAATGCGGCTTACCAACCTTAAAGACCTTGCCGAGTTCAAGGAATACCTTATCGATAGCGGCTATTCTCCCATCGGCAACAGGGGTTCGGCTCGGAAGTGGATAGTTATTGAGGACACTTTGCTGAATGATTCGGTGATGAGCATCAACAGGCACATCTCCTATATGCAAATACTGTTCATTGCGGTGTACGCACTCGCCATAGGAATAGGGTTCGTGCTGTCATCTCTTTTGACAAAGATGCGCAGGAGGGAGCTTGCCCTTATGCGCAGCATGGGTGCAGGCAGGTTCAAGACATTTGCAGCATTCTTCATTGAGCAGGCATTGCTCTGCGTGACAGGCTGTGTGATGGCGGTGCTCGTGCTTCGCATTTGGAACGGGTCGCTTGCACCTCTGCAATGGTACAGCTTCATTGGGTACATCGGCTGTTACTGGCTTGGCGCAGCGGTATCCGTTATGTTGATGAACAAGGTTAACATTATAGAAATTCTTACAGCGGGGGAATAAAGCATGAGCATTCTAAGTATGGAAAACGTGTCCTACACATACAGGAATCGTTATCAGACGGTCAATGCCGTCTGCAATGTGTCCTATGAGTTTGAGCTTGGCCATGTGTATGCCGTTGTCGGCAAATCGGGAAGCGGCAAGACCACCATGCTGTCGATGCTTGCCGGTCTTGACCTTCCTACCGAGGGAAGGGTGCTGTTCGACGGCAAGCCCACAAGTACGCTCAACCGTGACAGATACCGTCGTGAGAATGTTGCCGTAATCTACCAGAGCTTCAATCTATTTCCCCTGATGACGGTGAAGGAAAATGTTATGTACCCCTCACGGCTTCGGGGTATACGCAAGAAGGACGCTCTCAGGTGTGCGTCTGAGAAGCTGGAGCTTGTGGGCATAAGCGAACAGCAGTCTAAGCGTCTGCCGTTCATGCTATCCGGCGGCGAGCAGCAGCGTGTCGCCATTGCAAGGGCGCTTGCCTCGGAATCGCAGGTGATACTGGCTGATGAGCCGACGGGAAATCTTGATGTTGAGAACACAAAAAATATCGTGGGCATCCTCTCGGATCTCTCCCACGATATGGGTTATTGTGTTGTCATTGTCACGCATGACCTGAGCATCGCCGAGCGTGCCGACGTCGTGGTGCGCATGGTGGACGGCAGAATCACAGAGGATCAGTCACCTCACGATAATGCGCTTCTCCACTGCCGCAGTTAGCCTGCCTATGCGTTGGCAGGCCGGTACGGCAGACCGCATTTCGTTAAAGAGCGTCTCGGCATCGGATGGGTCTACTGCCATCAGCAGTCCTCCCGATGTCTGGGGATCGAATAGGGCATCCATGTATTCGACCGGGATGTCCTTTGCTTCTATCGCCGCCTCGGCATAGCTGCGGTTGCGGTACATCCCCTCGGGCAGTACGCCCATGCGTGCGAAGTCTATCGCCCCATTCATGAATACTACCCGCTCCAGCTCCACCTCTGCGGTGAGATCTGCCCCTGCACACATCTCATACAGATGTCCCATAAGGCCGAAGCCCGTAACATCGGTGCAGGCGTGAACACGGTATTTTACCATAATATCCCTTGCCGTGCGGTTGAGGGTTGTCATCACGTTGACCGCATACCCTATCTGGGCATCGGAGGCGAAACCGGCTTTTACCGCAGTGTTGAGTATGCCAACGCCGATGGGTTTTGTGAGTATCAGCACGTCCCCCTCATGTGCGCCCGAGTTGGTGAGTATGCGGCCGGTATCCACAAAACCGGTCACGCAGAGGCCGTATTTGGGAACATCGTCATATATGCTATGGCCGCCTGCTATGACTGCTCCCGCCTCCGTCGTCTTGTCAAGTCCTCCCTTGAGCATGGCGTGGACGGCGGAGCTCGGCATATCCTTGGGTATGCATAGCAGATTGAGTGCAACTTTGGGCTCACCCCCCATGGCATATATGTCGGACAGGGCGTTTGCTGCGGCGATCTGCCCGAATGTGTATGGATCGTCCACCATGGGCGGAAAGAAGTCCACCGTCTGAACCAGCGAACGGGTATCGTCGAGTCTGTATACGCAGGCGTCGTCGCTCCGGTCGAATCCCACCAACAGGTTTGGGTCGGAATTGGCAGATATGCCGTCAAGCAACTTTGAGAGCGTACCTGCGCCCACCTTAGCTGCACAGCCCGAGCAGTTTGAGAGCTTTGTCAATTTGATGTCATTTTCCATATCAGGTCTCTGTTTTTTACTGTAAAATGCAGTATCGCCTCCAACACGCCGCCTCCCACGGCAAGCGCCTTGTCGGAAACGACGTAGCAGTGCTCCCTTTTGCAGCGTGGGTCGACATCGCCGCTCTTCATGCCGTGATGCACCCTTATGCCGTTGGGCAGCAGGCCCCTGAGCACCCCGTCTATTCTTGCAGTGACGGGATACTCTCCGTCATCGGATATTACCGTTGCAACGGTATCCCCTGCTTTTACGATATCTCCTATGGCACGGACGGGCTTGAATACTCCGTCGTGCGGCGAGCGTATCACACGCTCCACCGTGAATCCGCCTATGCTGCCCGGTATCCCCGTGTTCCTTTCCGGGGTTCCGCTGTATAGCGCACGGCCGAGGCTGTGACCTCGCTGTGTTTCAACGGCGGCATGGCAATCAACGCCGGCAGTGAATCCGGGCCCTACTCCTATGACTATTGGAGCGTCCGCAATGGATGTGCCGGTATTGCGCTTGGCAAGTATTGCGTCGACCAGGGCATCGGGCTTGAGCTTTGCCGCAGAAACAGCGGACTCATCTACCATTATCGGTATTATGCCCTGCTCGAGCACGGCTTCCGCCTCGGCAGCACTTCGGCAGAGGCGTGCAGATATCCCCTCGACGGTGGTCTCGCCATCAAGCGCCGCCTGTGAAAAGCAGACGGTTCGCCGTATGGCAGTGGGCTGGGCAAGCTCCGTCATGGCAACGCCCATGCCGGCATTATGCAGGCGCATCGCAATGCCGCTTGCTATATCCCCCGCTCCCTTAATCAGAACAAGCATACAATATCCCCTCCTTTAGAGAGCCTATCACGCATCGTGTATCAAGCTCCGCTTGGAGCTGTTTTGCCTGTACAATGCGCTCTGCCTCATCGGCTTGGTTAATAAAAACCATGTCATGCAGCGCCTCTTTGTTGAGCACCCTCGCCGCATGATACGGTTCCACCGCTTCATCGATGCCCATGCCTGCAAGCATGGCATACCGCTCTGCCCTGTGTGCCGCAACACGCACGGGTCTGCCCAAGCCCGACAGACCTATCACCGCTATAACATTGTTTGCTACGGACGGTATAACAGGCTCATTCAAAAGATGTGCCTTGAGCGGCAGACCCCGGCTGCCGTCGGCCTCGCACAGCACATAGTCTGCATGGCGGCAGAGTATTTCAAACGAGAGCTCTGGGGCTGTAAATTTGCCATCCGCAGTACAGGATCCGATGCAGACAATGCCGTGCTCCGCAAGGGCGGACTCAAGCTCTACCTCGGTCGGTGACACCATGTTGAGTACCGTGGGCGATGGACGTATGTGGGTCGATGTGCAGAGTATCACCCGCGAATGTTCAGCCAGCTCTGCGCCGAGCTTATGCATCAGCGTGGTCTTGCCGCCGCTGCCGATGATCGCAGTCGTTCCCTGCCGTGTATCAAGCCATTCGGATAGACGCATAGCGGCCTCCGCACATTATTCTTCCGATAGTATAACGGAGAACGGATAGAAAAGCAAGCTCTATGAAAAGTCTTCGGTATCGAAAAGATCGTACTTCACACGCCTGAGCATAAGTCCGTGGGCAGGTGCGGTATCCCCCGCGTTGGTGCGCCGTGGGTCGCTGAGAGCGTTTGCTACAGCGGAAGGATCGTCAAAGCCCATGCCTATCCTGAGCATGGTTCCCACCATTATGCGAACCATGTTGTACAGAAAGCCGCTCCCCGCAACATGATAGCTGAGATAGCTCCCATCCCTTGTCCATTCGGATCGGAATATGGTTCGCTCCGTGGCGCCTGCGTTGCTGCCTGCCGCCTTGAACGCATTGAAGTCATGGGTGCCCATAAACATACCTGCCGCCTCGTTCATGCGGCCGACATCGAGCGGATGGTGAACGTGCAGCGCAGTATCCCTTGTGAATGCGCATGCATGGGGCGCATTGTTGACGGTATAGAGATAGTGCTTTTCCCTCACCGAAAAACGGCTGTGGAAGTCCTCCGGCACCTCAAATGAAGCCTTTATGCGTATGTCTGAGGGCAGACGGGTGTTGAGCGCATAGCAGAACTTGTCCGCAGGTATGCGGCAATCCGTATCGAAATGAGCCACCTGTGCGTAGGCATGAACTCCGCTGTCGGTGCGGCCGGATGCTTGGAGAGTCGGCCTATCCCCAATCAGCTTGAAGAAGGCGTCGCCTATCGCCTGCTGTACGGCAATGCCATTGGGTTGAATCTGCCAGCCCACATAATTCGTTCCGTCGTATTCGATTATGAGTGCTATCCTTCTCATATCAGCCTATCGGGTAGGTGTTTTGAGTGTCTATCTCCTGTATGAAAACAAGCTCCGCCTCGCCATCCACGGTATACACGAACATCACCCGCTCGTCATCCATGTTCCAGAGGAGGAGCTCCACCTTGCCTATACGCTCCGTATCCGCAGGAAAGCCGCATTCACGGGATTGCTCCACTACGGTCGAAATGTCCTCATCCAGAAGCTCGTCTATGGAGGTATCCGTACCGTAACCCTGGGAATAAAAGTCGTTCGGCGTGACAGAATAGCCAAATCTGTTGATACTGTCACAGACGTCACGAACAGAACTTGTGAGCTCGAGCACGACCAGCCATATAACGGCAACTGCGAGCAGTACGCCTGCAGCTATCAGCATGTTGCGTTTTGAGCGTGAATCATTCATACAAGCAGCCCGAGGAACCATGCGTGTAAGGGGGCAAACGATACGAACCTCTGTATGAGCACTATTGCCGCAATAAGAGCACTCATCACGAGCACCGCCCAGAGATCCCTCCAGGCAAAGCGAAGCACACGCAGACGTGTGCGCCCCTCTCCACCATGGTAGCATCTGCTCTCCATCGCAAGCGCAAGATCGTCTGCACGGCGGAACGAGTTTACGAACAGCGGTATCAGTATGGGTATCATGGCCTTTGCGCGTTTGAATATGTTGCCGCTCTCAAGATCCGCTCCCCGTGCGAGCTGCGCCTTCATTATCTTGTCCGCTTCCTCAAGCAGCGTGGGTATGAAGCGCAGCGCTATCGTCATCATCATGGCTATCTCATGCGCAGGAAAGCGCACCACCTTAAGCGGCGACATCATGCTCTCCATGCCCTCGGTGAGGGATATTGGGGTGGTCGTAAGCGTTAGAAGCGAAGTGCCCGTAACGAGAGTAACAAGGCGAAGCACAATGAAGAATGCCTGTTCGATGCCGCCCGTCGTGATCTTCAAAAACTTCCACTCGAACAGGATAGTTCCCGTGTGGATCATAAAGAGGTTTATTATGAACATTATCGGCAGCAGCCAACGCATTGGCTTTACCGCCTTGAGCACATAGCTAAGCGGCACCCTTGACAGTACGGTGAATATGAGCATACAAGCTATCACGATCGGAAAGACCCAGAGCTCCTTCACCAAAAACACCGCAACGATATACATTATGAGCAGCACGAGCTTGGTTCTCGGGTCGAGCCTGTGCACCACCGAATCCACGGGGAAATATTGGCCGAGTGTTATGTCGTTTAACACTTAAACCTCCCCCTTTACCAGGTGTTCTATAAAGCAGGCAAGCGCCTCGTTAGTGTAGATATCGGAGGGTACGTTACAACCACGCCGCCTCAGCTCCGCAGCCAATCGAGCCGCAAACGGGGCATCAAGCCCGAGCCGGTTAAGCTCTTCGGCATCACAGAACACGTCGGCAGGGGCTCCGTCCCTGTAGATGCGGCCGTCCTGCAGAACTATGACTCGCTCTGCGGACTTTGCAACATCGTCCATTGAATGGCTCACCATTATGACGGTGCTGTTGAGCTCCTCACGGAAACGCTCTATCGTCTCCAGTACGCCTCGTCTGCCGGATGGATCAAGACCTGCCATGGGTTCATCCAGAACAAGGTATTTGGGATACATTGCGATTATACCCGCAAGAGCGGCACGGCGCTTTTCGCCGCCGGACAGCTCAAACGGCGACTTGTCGGCAAACACGGTCTCGTTAAGGCCTACTATTCGCATGGCTTCACGCACTCGGCGATCTACCTCTTCATCCGTGAGACCCATGTTTTTCGGCCCGAACGCAATATCCTTTGCGACCGTTTCGGCAAAGAGCTGATAGTCGGGGTATTGGAACGCCATGCCTATCCTTTGGCGGCCCAGCTTCCTGACCTTTTTGTCGCTCATGTCGATGCCGTCCACGTACACCTTGCCCGATGTCGGCTGCATGAGGCCGTTAAGATGCTGTATTAGTGTGGATTTGCCGCTTCCGGTATGGCCGATAAGCCCCACAAATTCGCCGTCGTTTATCGTAAGGTCGATATCATTCAGGGCAGTGAAGGCGTTGATGCTCCCATTCTGGTATGTGTATGTCAGTTTTTCAAGAACAATGGGCATAATTTATCAGCCATATCCTCAAGCGTCAGGGCATCGCCGCAATCGCATACTCCCTTTTTCGCAAGCTCCTCACGAAGTTCCACCGCAAGCGGCACGTCAAGGCCTATCTCCCTGAGCTCATCGCCTCTGCGGAATATCTCAGCCGGAGCGCCCGTCATCGCAATCTTGCCGTCGTTCATAACAACGACCCTGTCAGCGCCGATGGCCTCCTCCATATACTGGGTTATCATAACGACCGTAATGCCGCTCTCGTCGTGCAGCCGTCTGACTATACCCAGGACATCCCTTCGGCCTATAGGATCGAGCATAGCCGTGGCCTCGTCCAGCACGAGTATGCTTGGCTCCATCGCAAGCATGCCTGCAATGGCGACCCTCTGCTTTTGACCTCCGGAGAGCATGTGCGGCGCAGACGAGGCATATCGCTCCATGCCAACGGCACGCAGGGCTCTGTCCACACGCTCCGCCATCTCTTCGGTGGGTACGCCGAGGTTCTCCGGGCCAAACGCAACATCCTCACGCACGACGGTGGTGACTATCTGGTTGTCGGGGTTTTGGAACACCATCCCGACCTGCTGCCGTATGGCAAGCACGCTATCCTCATCATGGGTCTCGAGCCCGTTCACAGAGACGGTGCCGGAAGTGGGCAGTAGCAGCGCGTTGAGCATCTTGGCAAGCGTACTCTTTCCGCTCCCGTTATGACCCACGATGCACACAAACTCGCCGTCGGCAACATCAAGTGATACGCCGTCGAGCGCTTTGCGCTGCGAATCCTCATATGAATAGCTTACGTCCTTTACCGACAGCATTTTTATCCCTTTCCTTAAAACCTGCGATTTGGTATTATAATACGCCCATGGCTCCATTGCAAATATATTACCCCTCCCCCCTTGGCTGATATAAGTAATAAAACCATGAAATTATATTGTAGAACCGCAGACTTGCCAATTTACAAGTCCTTCCTGTTGTGGTATAATAGAATGATGTGGAATGTGTGTCAGCATGTTTCGTATGCAAGGAAGGGGCAAAACGCCCCGTTACGGAGGAATATTATGTCAGAGATAAGCACCATTGAGAACGGCAAGGTCAAGCTTGCTCTCAGCATCAGCGCAGAGGATTTCCGCAAGGCGCTCGACAGCGCATATCGTCGGCTCAGCGGCAAGTATCCCTTACCAGGGTTCCGCAAGGGCAAGGTTCCTCGCAGGGTGATCGAGGCTACCTACGGCAAGAACATATTCTGGGACAACGAGTTCGACGCCCTTATCGACCGCAAATACTCAGATGCCATTCAGGAGCATGGGCTCACCCCCGAGCTTCCCCCCGAGGTTACATTTACTAAGGTCTCCGAGGAGGAGGGCGTTGAGCTTGATGTTTTCGTCGTTCTGCATCCCACGGTCGAGCTCGGCCAGTACAAGGGTATAGAAGTTCCCATGCGTGAGTATAATGTTACGGATGAGGATGTCGAGAAAGAGCTCGACAGGCGCCGCCATGAGATGGCAAGGCTCGTTGCCGTTGAGCGTCCCATCGAGGAGGGCGACACCGTCAAGTTCGATTTTGCGGGCTTCATCGACGGCGAGGCCTTTGAGGGCGGCAGCGCCAAAAATTACTCTATGGTCATTGGCTCCCACCAGTTCATTCCCGGCTTTGAAGAGCAGATGGTCGGCATGGTCATCGGTGAGGAGAGGGACGTGAACGTTACATTCCCCGAGGATTATCATGCGGAGAACCTTGCAGGGAAGCCTGCCGTATTCAAGGTGAAGGTCCACGAGGTCTCTGTAGAGGAGCTTCCCGAAGCCGACGATGACTTCGCCGCCGATACATCCGACTTCGATACCATTGCCGAGCTGTGCGCAGACATCCGCAGGGGGCTTGAAGAGCAGGCGGAGAAGGATAAGGCCGCCGCTTTCGAGTCTGCGGTGCTGCAGAAGGCAATTGGCAACGCCAAGATAGATATGCATCCCGACATCATCTCAGCCGAGGCTCATGAAGAGCTGCATTCCCTTGAGGAGCAGTTGAAGAGCATCGGCGCCGATATTGAGGGCTACGCTCAGTACATGGGCATCACCAGCGAGGAGCTCCACAAGAGGTATCATGACATGGCGGATAGCCAGCTTCGTGCTCGCTATGTCATACAGGCTATAATCGACGCCGAGAAGCTCGAGCCCACCGATGCCGACTATGAGCGCTCCATCCGTTCCTATGCCGAGAAGCAGAATGATTGGGACGAGGCAAAGATCGAGGAGCAGCTCAAGCCCGAAAACCGCACCAGGTATGCACAGGCTGCCCTGTATGAGGCGGTCGTAAGGCTTCTTAAGGAAAACGCCTCAATCGTTAACAAGGAGGAAGCATGAGCTTAATTCCCGTTGTAGTAGAGCAGACCAATAAGGGTGAGCGTTCGTACGACATATACTCCCGCCTTCTGAAGGACAGGATCATTTTTCTCGGCTCGGAGATCGATGACGACGAGGCGAATCTCGTTGTTGCGCAGATGCTCTTTTTGGAGGCCGATGATCCCGATAAGGACATATACCTCTACATCAACAGCCCCGGAGGTTCCGTTTCCGCAGGCATGGCGATATACGACACCATGCAGTACATCAAGTGCGAGGTATCCACCATCTGCATCGGTCTTGCCGCATCGATGGGTGCATTCCTGCTTGCCGCAGGCGCAAAGGGCAAGCGTCGTGCTCTGCCCCACAGTGAAATAATGATACATCAGCCCTCCGGCGGTGCAAGGGGGCAGGCGAGCGATATTGCCATCCAGGCGGAACAGATATTGAAGATTCGCCGTACTTTGAATGAGATACTGGCGGAGCGCACGGGTCAGCCCTTGGAGCGTATTGCGGAGGATACCGACCGCGACAACTACATGACTGCACAGGAGGCGCTGGAGTACGGGATAATCGATGAAATAGTTCCCCCGAGGAGGTAAACTCCGCCACGCATCTATTTTTAAATCGTTACAGGAGAATCTATGGCAAAATATGACGAAAAGGACACGGTAAAGTGCTCATTCTGTGGTAAGACCCAGGATATGGTAAACAGGATAGTAATGGGGCCCGGTGTGTTCATCTGCAATGAGTGCATCGAGCTTTGCCGTGAAATCATCGAGGATGATAAGGTCGAGTATGACGATGAAATCACCGAGCTTCCAAAGCCGGTCGATATAGTCAAGATCCTCGATGAGTATGTTGTCGGACAGGAGCATGCAAAGAAATGCCTTGCCGTTGCCGTTTACAACCATTACAAGCGCATCGCTGCAGCACCCTCAGACACCGAAGTTGAGCTTTCCAAGAGCAATATAGTCATGCTGGGGCCAACCGGCTGCGGTAAGACTCTGCTTGCGGAGACCCTTGCTCGCATACTCAAGGTTCCGTTTGCAGTCGCAGATGCGACTTCGCTCACGGAGGCCGGATACGTCGGCGAGGATGTCGAGAACATACTTCTCAAGCTCCTTCAGGCTGCCGATTATGATGTTGAGCGCGCCCAGAAGGGAATAATCTACATAGACGAGATCGACAAGATCGCCCGCAAGAGTGAGAATCCCTCCATTACCCGCGACGTGTCCGGCGAGGGGGTTCAGCAGGCGCTTCTTAAGATACTCGAGGGTACTGTCGCAAGCGTTCCTCCCCAGGGCGGACGCAAGCATCCGCATCAGGAGTTCATACAGTTTGACACCACTAACGTGCTGTTCATCTGCGGCGGTGCGTTCGCCGGTATTGAGGACATAATATCCAAGCGCACGGGCAAAAAGTCCATGGGGTTCGGTGCGGATGTTCAGTCAAACGTACAAAAGGACATAGGTGCGATACTCAAGGACATACTTCCTGAGGATCTGCTCAAGTACGGCCTCATACCCGAGTTTATTGGGCGTGTGCCCATAATCGTAACTCTGGAGCAGTTGGATGAGGAAGCGATGCTCGCCATACTCACCGAGCCCAAGAATGCCCTTGCCAAGCAGTACAGGCGTCTGTTTGAAATGGACGATGTTGAGCTTGAAATCGAGCGCGACGCTTTGCTTGAGGTTGCAAGGATTTCCATTGCACGCAACACCGGCGCACGAGGGCTGCGAGCCATACTTGAGGACGTGATGCTGCCCGTAATGTACGAGCTGCCCTCACGCACGGATATTGCCAAGGTGCTAATCACTGCGGCCTCCGTGCGCAAGGAGTGTCCTCCCATTCTGATACTGAAGTCCGATGCTCCGCTTCTTGCAGAGGCGGACGCATCCTAAAGATCGGAGTAAAATAATGAAATTCGTAAGAGCGATGTATGCTGACGATTCGTTCTACGGAGAGCTGTGTGGGCAGACCGTCAAGCGGCTTGCCCACTCTCCGTATAGCGGCATAGTTTACGACGGGAGGGAATATCCCCTTGCGTTGGTTCGTCTGCTTGCGCCTGCCGAGCCCACCAAGATAGTGGCAATAGGCAAAAACTATCGCGCACATGCCGATGAAATGGGCGAGGGACAGCCTCCTGAACCTCTGCTCTTCCTCAAGCCCTCCACATGCGTGATCGGGTTCGGCGATGATGTCGTTTATCCCGATATCAGTCACAGGCTCGATTATGAGGGCGAGCTGGGCGTGGTCATAGGCAAGCTCTGCCGCAATGTCAAGAGCGGCGAGTCGGCTTCGGTGATATTCGGCTACACCTGCCTCAATGATGTTACCGCTCGTGACATTCAGAAGTCGGATATGCAGTGGACAAGGGGTAAGGGCTTTGACACATTCTGTCCCATCGGCCCCCATATCGAGACCGAGCTTGATGCCATGAACGTTTCCATTGAGACCCGTCTGAACGGAGAGGTGCGTCAGCGCTCCACGACAAGCCTCATGACCCACGGCATAGACGCCCTTATCTGCTACATAACGCAGGTAATGACGCTGCTTCCCGGCGATATCATCGCCACGGGTACTCCTGAGGGCATTGGTTCAATGCAGCGAGGCGATGTCGTTGAGGTTGAGATCGGCGGCATAGGCGTGCTTCGCAACCGCATTGTCTGATGGACGGGCTCTCGCTTGCCGCCGTTTGCAGGGAGCTGCAGACGCTCGTCGGTGGAAAGGTCGATAAACTGCAGCAGCCCGAGAGGGACGAGTTGCTGATAGGCGTCTACTCCGGCGGCAACAACTATCGTCTGCTCATCTCCGCTTCGCCCGAGAATTGCAGGGTATTGCTCACGGATGAACGCAAGACCTCCCCCATTGATGCGCCCGTTTTTCTTATGCTTCTGCGCAAATGCATATCTGGTGCAAGGATCGCTTCCGTCAGGCAGCCCAATACGGACAGGGTCATAGAGATAGAGTTCGATTCCTACACGGAGCTCTTTGAGCAGACCAGATATCGGCTCGTATGCGAGATAATGGGCAGGCATTCCAACATAATACTCGTAGACGAGGACGGAGCCGTAGTGGATGCCATACGCAGGGTATCCCCCTCCGTTTCGTCTGCGAGACTCGTGCTTCCAAAGGTTCGCTATGAATATGCCCCGTCCAAGGCAAAGCTCGACCCTGTTTCGGTGGACGCAGAACGGTTCTCTGCGTTGTTGAAGGGTGCCGTGAAGCCGGCTTCAGCTCTTGCCGATGCGGTCTACGGCCTCTCCCCTGCCATTGCCGGCCTACTGTTGACGAGCGTGGGCTATCCCGCAGACGGTGCGGATGCCGCAGGCGTTCGTCTTGAGTCGTTTTACCGTGATCTGGCCGAGGGGGTGTTCCGCCCCGTCATCGTCAATGCCGATGACGGGAGAGCCATCTGCACTCTTCCATTTATTCCCGTCGGAGAGGACTTTACGGAGTACGCATCCATGTCGCAGGCGGTTGAGAGCTTCTACTCCCAACGTGCTGCACAGGAGAATGTGCGCAGGCGCACCGCCGCCTATGAACGTGTTATAAAGAATGCCATGGGCAAGCTGGAGCGCAAGCTGTCCATATATGCAGACGCCATATCGGGCGATGAGGATATCGAGAGGCTGAGGCTTTTTGGGGAGCTTATTACCGCAAATCTGCATACGCTTCCTCGCAGAGCTTCATCCGCTGTCGTCATTAACTACCACGCCGACCCGATTGAGATGATAGAGATACCGCTCGATCCCCTCATATCCCCTGCGGACAACGCACAGCGATACTTTCAAAAGAGCCGCAAGGCAAAGCAGGCACAGGCGATGGCGGTCAAGATGAGAGCGGAGGCCGCCTCGGAGCTGGATTATCTTGAAGATCTGCTGTACACGCTCTCCTGCTGTGATGGTGATGCCGAGCTTAATGAGCTGAGAAGCGAGCTCATATCCGGCGGATATCTGCATGAAACTCCTCAGAGTGGACGTTCGGCAGCTCGCATGAAGCAGCTCGCATCTAAGCCCTATGAGTTTGTGTCCCGTGACGGTATTGCCATACTTGTCGGCAAAAACAATCAGCAGAACGATCGGCTGACGCTCAAGATGGCTCTGCCGGAGGAGATGTGGCTGCATACCAAAGACATACACGGCTCCCATGTAATAATCCGCAGCAGGGGCGATATCCCTGATGCGTCTCTCTATGACGCCGCAATGCTTGCCGCATACTACTCCAAAGCACGGGGATCATCGAATGTACCAGTTGACTACACACGGGTCAAGTATGTAAAAAAGCCCTCCGGTGCACGGCCGGGTATGGTCGTCTACACGCACCAGAGGACGGTCTATGTCACTCCATCACAGGAGTATGCGGAGTCCCTGCGGAGATGATCAGGCGATCAGCATTCGGACATCCTCATAGTGCTCGCCGTATAGCGCCGTGTTGATGCCATCCGCAATTATCCCCGACATATCCTTGACTATTGTATCGATATCCTTGGGCGTGACTATCATTGCGCCCAATTTTTCGTTTATTACCTTTTCGGCAAGTTCTTTGAGCTTTTCCTCATCGCTGTGCAGTCCCGTCTCATCTGCCATCATGGATATTGTATCCTGCGTTATGGTGGCGGCATGAACCACAAGCGGCACGCCTATCGCTATCACGGGTATGCCGAGGCTCTCCCTGTTTAGCCCTGCGCGGAGGTTGCCGACCCCTGAGCCCGGGCTTATACCCGTGTCGGAG
This sequence comes from uncultured Clostridia bacterium, assembly GCA_944336475.1. Classification (GTDB taxonomy): domain Bacteria; phylum Bacillota; class Clostridia; order Christensenellales; family CAG-138; genus CALVLD01. The sequence continues at coordinate 21,125 of CALVLD010000011.1, read as the reverse complement.
AGCTGTATAGTGGTGCTTATCCTCGCTGCACGTCGTGATGCTAATGAATCGACTGCAATTATCAAATCCGGCGATATTCTCTCAACTATGCCCCTTACCACCTCGAATGTTTCTATCCCCGTCGAGCCCAGCACCCCCGGCGCCGCCGACGCCACGGATGCAAGCGGATAATCAAATGCCTCCGGCATATGCTGCTTTACATGGCGTGTAACAAATACCCTCTCTGCTACCTTTGGGCCGAGCGAGTCGGGCGTTATGCTGCGGTTGCCCAGCCCCACCACGAGTATTTGCGCATTCTGCGGAATATTTGCCATTAGTTTTTTCAGTTCCTGAGACAGCCTGCCCGACACGTTTGAAAACAGGTCGAGCGGACGGGACGCAAGCTGTGGAGCGTCTATCGTGATGTATGTGCCAATGCTCTTTTCTAGCTTTCTGGCCGCAGCTTCGCCGCTTATGCGTATGCGTGTTATGCTTATATCGGTAAAATTCTCCGTCTCCTCCGTCACTCCTTCGATGCTTGGGTTCATCTCCCGTGCTTCGCATGCAAGATCGGTATACAGTCCCATTGAAAACACCTCCTGAATAATTCGTGCTGCAAAACAGCTGTTTGCAGGGTTAGTATGTCCTCTTGTCAGCAACAATATATCTCATATTTTCGCTATATATTGAAAAAAAAAGCTTGCATTGACCCCGTCATGGTGTTATAATTGCCTCCGTTCGATATTTGATGAGGAGGTGAACCGATTTGGCAAACATTAAGTCAGCTATCAAGCGCATCAAGGTAACTGAGAAGCAGAATCTGCGCAACCGCATGGCTACTTCTCAGTACAAGACCGCTCTCAAAAAGTTTGACAAGGCGTTGGAGTCTAACGATGAGGCGCTCATTCAAGAGGCTTACACCAATGCAGTCAGCATGGCCGATATATCTGCCAGCAAGGGCGTTATCCACAGGAACGCCGCCAATCGTAAAAAGGCTCAGCTTGCCAAGAAGCTTGCTGCCAAATAAGGTTTATCATTGGTGATAAAACACTTTAAGGCCGATACTATGTCGGCCTTTTGGTTTTGTCCGTTATTTTTTGCTTGGTCAGATCGGCTGCGAACGCCACTTGTGCTTGAGGAGCACAAGCTCAACATACCTGTCCTCCTTCATGCTGCCGCTCATCTTCTGATATGCGGTATCTGAAAGCTCCGCAATGAGCTCCGCAAGCTCCGCCTGCGTAAAGCGTCTGGCGGCATCGTAAGCCCTTTCGTTGGCAAAACGGCTCCCGTCCATGGCTGCACAGACCTCACGCTTGCCAAGCCCCTTGTCTATGCCCCTTCGCACCTCAAGCATCACCTTGAAGCGACTTGTCAGAAACGCCGAGAGCCCAAGCGCCTCTTCCCCTCCCTCTAAAAGGGCATGCAGGGAGCGCACCCCATCGTTCAGCTTGCCCGCCGTAAAGAAGTCAAGCATGTCGAACACCCGGATCTCCATGTTGGGCTTTATTACATACGACACTGCCTGCGGAGTTATCACGCCGCCTGCACCGACAAGATCGATCAGCTTATTCAGATCACTCAAAAGAGGGGCTATCTTTGTGCCGGAGAGCTGTATTATCGTCTGCGCCGTGCGGCTGTCGATGACTGCGCCTGCCCTGTTGACATAGCTCATTATCCACTTCGCACACTCATACGCCGAAAGCGTGTCAAACAGCACCTCGCGGTTTGCCTTTGCGGCATACTTGCTCACCACAAGGTTTGCAGCCAGCTTACCCCGGTACACCATAAGCAGTATCGTTTCCTGCGGAACGGAGGCAAAATAGTCGACGAGTTTTTTGTCGTCTACGGAGGAGTCCACCTCGCTGCATACAACGAGTCTGCTCTCGCAGAACAGAGGCAGCGTTTCACATGCCTCAATGAGCCTGGGCAGTTCGGGATGGTCAAGCATGGTGACGTTAAAATCCCTTACGTCCCCCGGTATCGTCTCTACAGCACGCTGTACCGCCTGTTCCTTAACATACTCCTCGTCCCCGTGGAGCACATATGCGCCGGCAAGTGAGCCATCCTTTATCAGTTTGAAAAATTCCGTATGATTCATATTGTGATTATATCCGCTATCATCACCGCTGTAAACACTATAAACAGTGCAGACGTATACATCAGCCGCTGTTTAAGCGGACGCAGCACAAAGCAGGACATCATAAACAGCATGCCGAGCGCTATAACACAGGCAAGCATAGGCGGTTTTCTGACCTCCAATACTGCATTGGGCAGACTCGCTATCCTTGCGAGCATCCCGTTGGAGAGCTCGAGCAGCGAACCTACTGCAGAGCCCGCAATTGTTATCAGCCCTGTTGGAAGGATAAACGCAAGTGCGGTTATGATCGCCCCGGTCACTATCGCAAGCGTAAATATCGGAACCGCCACTATATTTGAGAGCAGTGTATATAGCGGCAGTTGGCCAAAGCTATGGGCTGTGATGAGCATTGTCGCAACCGTTCCGGCGACGGAGAGCAGCAGGGCGTTTACTATATACTCAATGGTCTTAAACTTAAGACGCAGCCTGCCCACACCCATGAACAGTATGCCGAGCGTTGCGGCAAATGATAGTTGTGCTCCCAAAGAATACAGGCTATATGGGTTTGACAGCAGGAGTATCACGGCGGCAAGAGATATGGATGAAAGAGGATCCGGCCGCCTGTTGAATAGCTGTGCTGCAAGCATACACACGCACATTATGGACGCCCTGACCAGAGATGCCTCAAATGCGGCTATAGCGCAATATGCCGCAAGAAACAGCGCAGATACTACAAATCTTGCTACCGGTCTGCGTTTCGGTATAAGCAGCAGTATTATACCCGTAAGCAGTCCGACATTGTAGCCCGACAGCGCCAACAGATGTGCGACCCCTGAGTCACGCATGAGGGCGTTATAATCATCCGTCAGTTCTGAACGGTCTCCAAGCAGAAATGCGCTCATGGCAGGCGCACTACTGCCGAATGCGCTGTGGATGGTTTGGTTTACGCCGTTTCTTATGCTGTCAAGCTTCTTGTGTACAGGCGCTCCGTCATGTGCTACAACCTCCACCGAGTCTGCTTCTGCCATCACGGATATGCCGCTTGCAAGCATTGCTCTGCGGACATTATACCCCTTGCCCGTATTTTGGGGCGTCCATGCGTTGCAATGTGCGCGAATGACGTCGCCCACCTGTACATCGACATTCCCGGCTCTAAGGCGCACGTCATAATCGAGGCTTTTGCCGTCTAGCTCAGCATCGCTCAACTTTAATGCGCAATTATCCTCGACCTTTACAACCACCCCTGTAAGCTCATACTGCCCGTTTACAACCGGTGTTGGCGTTGCAAGGTATGTCCTGAGTATGCCAACCAGCACTGCGGCGGCAAATATGGTAAGCCCCGTGCTCCGCCTTATGAGCGATAGCGCAAGCAGGGCAAGCGACACGGCAGACGCTACGACTATTGCAGCTATCGTTGAAGTTGATACACCCGAGAGCTCGTCAAGCCCGCCCCCGATACCACAGAGCGCAACGCCAAGCGCAAGCCCGACGGCAGTGAACAGAAGCGGACGATGGTTGATGAATCTCTTGTTTTTTCGCGCTTCTTCGGGCACCTTGAGATCAATCTCTCAAGGTTGCCATTGCCTCTATCTCGACAAGACCGCCTGCCGGGAGCTTTGCGACCTCAACGCAGGAGCGAGCTGGAAACGGCATGGGCACGAGCATGCCATATAGCTTGTTCACACGTGGGAAGTCCTCCATATTCCTGACGAACACGGTTGTCTTTACGATGCACTCCATGCCGGAGCCGGCCGCCTCAAGCACTGCTTTGAGATTGTTGAGCGCCTGAATCGTCTGTGCTTCAACGCCGTCGGCGAGTTTGCCATCCTCGGGATTGATGCCGAGCTGACCCGATGTAAACACCATTTTGCCGACCTTGACCGCATGGCTGTACGGGCCTATCGCCTCGGGCGCATTTGTTGCAGTTACGGATTGTTTAAGCATATTTTCCTCCTAAACGGTTAATATTTCGCCGCATCGTGCGCGATGTTTTTTTCATAAGTTTGGATTATACAGTCATTCCACAGTATAAGCGCATTTTCGCCCGTATCCGTGTAATAGCCTTTGCGTATGCCGGCGTATGCAAACCCCAATGCCGCATAGAGCCGCTGTGCACTGTGGTTGCTCTCTCTCACCTCAAGCGTCATGCGCTCTGCGCCCTTTTTCAATGCAATCCGCATGAGCCTGAGTATCATGCTCCTGCCTATGCCCCTTCCCCGATACTCTGGAGCCACCGCAATGTTGTTCATATGCGCCTCGTCAAACAGCACCCACATGCCGGCATAGCCGACTATCACGCCGTCTATCAATGCGACTATGTATGTTGCCACGGCATTATCAAGCTCGCCCGCAAGCGCATTTGCGCTCCACGGCGTGCGAAAGCACATGCGTTCAAGCTCTGCCACCCTCGGAACATCCTCGTGGAGCATACGGCGTATCGTCAAACCATCCATCAGTTCATCCCCCTCTTGTGTCAGCGTAGCATGCGGTTGCAGCATATACCCTGCAGCAGCCGGCCTTTTTTAGTGCTTTGGCACAGGCGTGAAGCGTTGCGCCTGTGGTGCGTACATCATCAACTAGAAGCACATTGATCCCCCTGCATTCCGAAATGGTACGAAACGCAGACTTGACATTCCGCATGCGCAGTTCGGTATCATACCCTGTCTGCGGTTTGGTATCCCTTACTCTGACCAGCAGATTATCGTTGAGCGTCAGGGAATATCTTTTACAGAGCTCAGCTGCAATAAGACAGCTCTGGTTGAAGCCACGCTCCTTTATGCGTACGCTATGCAGCGGAACCGGCACAACCGCATCTATGTGCCACTCCGGATCGAGCTCTATGAACCGTGCAAGATAGCCTGCGACGTACTTATTGCCGCCATACTTAAGCCTTTTCACGCCGTTTGCCACGACATCGTTATAGACCAACCCTGCGGTATAGCCATCAATATAGTCTATCTTCGGTGCGCTGTAAAACCTGATCACGTCCCGGCGGCAGTCCTCACATAGACAGCTTTCATCGGTCAGCGCCTCCCTGTTGCAGAATGCACAGGCGACATCCGGTGGAAACAGTATGTCAAGTATTCTGCTCCATATGCTCATATACCCTCGTTCAACTGCTTTAGGAACCACTTGAGTGCACTGTAGCGTGTCTGCGTATAGCCGTTCTGCACCATGCGCTCCACGCACTCCGCAGTTCCGATTATTATCACACGGTTTTTTGCCCTTGTAACGGCGGTGTAGAGTATATTCCTGTTCATGAGCATCTGTGCTCCGTACAGCAGCGGAAGTATCACGGTGGAAAACTCGCTGCCCTGACTCTTATGCACAGATATGCAGTAGGCAAGCTCAAGTTCTTCCATCTCCATAGACGTATACTCGGCACAGCGTTCGTCATCGAACAGCACCTTGAGGGTGTCCCTCTGCTTGTCTATTGCCATGACGGTGCCTATATCACCGTTGAACACGCCCGCCCCTTCTTCCGCAAGCCGTCCATATTGAGTCCTTTTCCACTCCAGATGGTAGTTGTTTTTTACCTGCATCACTCTGTCTCCGACACGAAACACCGTTTCGCCATAGTGATATTCGAACTTGTCCCGAGCCGGAGGGTTTATTGCCCTCTGCAGACAAAGATTTAGGTTGTTCACGCCTATCAGCCCTGCTTTCATGGGAGCAAGCACCTGAAACTCCCCTGCGGCTCCGCTTGCGGCAAAGCTCATGGTCATCTCAGTCAAGGTGTCGAGCACCTCCTGCTGTCCGCAGCGCCTTACAAACAGGAAATCGGAGCCGTCGGTATCGAGTGCAGGCATGCTGCCCCTGTTGATCCTGTGGGCATTCGTTACTATCATGCTTCTGCCTGCCTGCCGGTATATGTCGGTAAGCCTTATAACCGGTACGGCCTCCGTCGATACAATGTCCCTCAACACGTTTCCGGGGCCGACCGGAGGGAGCTGATCAAAGTCGCCGACCATTATAAGCCTTGTGCCGTCTTTTATTGCCCTCAGCAGGCAGTAGAATAATGATATGTCCACCATGGACATCTCGTCCACGATTATGGCATCGGCCTCTATGGGAAAATCGCTGTTACGGCCGAACTCATCCGAGCCGTATCCATACTCGAGCAGGCGATGTATGGTGCGTGCTTCCCTGCCTGTCGTATCGCTCATGCGCTTTGAGGCACGTCCCGTTGGCGCGGCCAGCTCAAGCTTAAGCCCCATTTGCTCCATGAGCTCTATTATAAATGTCAGTATGGTGGTTTTGCCCGTGCCGGGGCCGCCGGTTATCACCATGACCCCCTCGTTTAGTGCGAGTTTGACCGCCTTTCTCTGCATGGGTGCAAGCTCAATACCTATCCGCTCCTGTAGATTATCTATATCGCCATCGATATCGAGCATCGGCAGTATCGCAACGCTTTGGCTGAGGTGTATGAGGCGAACCGCACTCTCCGCCTCCCTGAAGTGCAGATAGGGCAAAAACAGGCAGGTCTCGCCGCCTATATCCTTTTCGACGAGTTGGTTTGAAATTATCATGCGCTCCAGCTCGTCCTCCACCGGAACTACGTCCACGCCGAGTATGTTGTTTGCGGCACGCATTACGAGCAGCTCTCTTGGGACGCAGGTGTTGCCATCCGCAGCTGCGAGCTTCATCACATGGAATATACCAGCCTGTATCCTAAATGGCGAGTCCTGTTCCACGCCTGCGCCATATGCTATTTTATCTGCTGTTTTGAAGCCTATGGAGTCGATATCCTCTATCAGCTTGTACGGGTTGCTCCGCACACGGGCAACACAGCCTTCGCCATAGAGCTTGTAAATCTTGATAGCCTGATTGACGGTTATGCCCAGCTCCTGCAGGCCCATTATTATCTCCTGCATACCTCGCTTTTCCATGTAGGAGTCGTGTATCGTCCTGGATCTGATGTCACCTATGCCTGATATGAGCTTGAGCTTTTCGGGCTCGTTTGCAATCGTGCTTAGGGACTCCTCTCCAAATTCTGCAATTATCGCCCTTGCAGTGGACTCTCCCACTCCTCGTATGAGACCGCTTGACAGATACTTGAATATCCCATCGAGCGTTGACGGAGCGACGGAAGCGTATGCAGTAACGCCGAACTGTTTGCCGTATGTCCTGTGAACCGTCCATTCACCGGTAAGCTCCAGGAGCTCGCCCTCATAAGCAGAAGGAAGCATACCCACGCCAGCAAAGCGTTGATTTGTTTCATCGACGAAATCGATGACGGACCACCCATTATCATTGCGGAAGCGTATTCGATTGACGGTAGCTTTTATCTGCATAGCAAACCCCTTCCCGTCATTATACCATGGGAAGGGCAATTATGGCAATCGCTATTTCACATTCAGTGTTTTTGAGGCAGACGAACACAGGCACGCCCCACTACAGGGGTGTGCCTAAATCGTTCATGTGAAAGAGGAAACTGCTGAATTACTTGGCTTCGTCAGCGTCCATTACAATAACCTGCTTGCCATCGTAATAGCCGCAGTGTTTGCAAACCCTGTGAGCAAGCTTCATCTTGTGGCACTGGCTGCACTCAGTTGTTGTGGGCGCAGAAATCTTCCAGTTAGCGCGGCGCTGATCACGCCTTGCCTTAGATGTTTTCCTTTTCGGGACTGCCATAGTCTTAACCTCCTAATCTTGCTTGAGCAGTTGCGCGAGTTCTTTTAAGGAGGTGAAAGATTCATTCTCCACCGCAGACGAACACGAACACTGCGTATTGTTCAAATTTGCGCCGCAGCTCCGACAGAGCCCACGGCAATCCGGCTTGCAGAGACCGTAATGAGGGGCCTCCAAGATTATAAGATCTTCCAACATCCGGTCAAGCTCGAGCGTCTCTCCAACAAACGGGTAACACTCCAGCTCGCTCGCTTCCTCCTCGGAGACGTGCAGAAATCGCTCCGAAAAGCGAATTGAGAACGGCTGCTCAAACTCATCATTGCACTTGGTGCAGTTCTGGAGAACGGCGCACGTTAACATGCCGTTCACCGTAAAGCCTCCGCCATCGAAAGAGTATTCGACATCAACAACCGCAGGACGGGTAAAGTTGAGCACACGACCGGCATACTCAAACGCCTCCAGCGGCTGTTCAATATGCTTTGTCCCGACGGCGCCGGCGAGCTTCAGCTCCCTTGCAACATTGAGTTCCACAGAATACCCCACAATATCTTGATTCTGCAAGATAACCTTGCACATTTTATACGCATTCTCCGGTGTTGTCAACCGTGATTCTAAATATATTCACCAGCGAATGCAGCCGCTTACCTGACGAGCCTTGCGGTATCCTTTGCTATCATCATCTCCTCATCCGTGGGGATGACGATGACCTTGACGCGGCTCGTCGGCTTGGAAATAATTACCTCCTCGCCACGGGGACAGGTCATGTTGTACTCCTCATCGAGTTCAACGCCGAGATACTCAAGACCGCGGGTAATCTCATAACGCATTGCACGATCATTCTCGCCCACGCCTGCGGTGAACACAATGGCGTCTGCGCCGTTCATGGCGGCGGCGTATGCGCCAATGTAGCGCTTGCACTTGTAGGCAAACGTGTCGAGCGCCAACCTTGCCCTTGCGTTGCCCTCCCTGGCGGCGGTGTCAAGATCACGGAAGTCGCTCGAAACGCCGGAGAGACCGAGCATGCCGCTCTTCTTGTTCATGTATGCATCGATGCCCTTGCGGTCAAGCCCGAGCTTTTCCATAAGGTAGGTGACGATCGCAGGATCCATATCTCCGCAGCGGGTGCCCATGGGAACGCCCTCAAGAGGCGTGAAGCCCATGCTCGTGTCAATACACTTGCCGCCCTTTACGGCGGAGATGGAGGAGCCGTTGCCCAAGTGGCAGGTGATAATCTTGGTCTCCTCCACGGGCTTGTCGATGTATTCAAGCGCCCTGCCGCTCACATAGGCGTGCGATGTGCCATGGAAGCCGTAGCGGCGTATCTTATACTCGGTATACGCCTCATAGGGCAGACCGTACATGAACGCCTTCTCCGGCATGGTCTGATGGAACGCCGTGTCGAACACCGCAACCATCGGCGTATTGGGCATTATCTGCATACAGGCGCGAATGCCCATGAGATTTGCGGGGTTGTGCAGGGGAGCGAGATCGGACAGCGCCTCGATCTCTGCAATGACATCGTCATCAAGCACGATGGACTCGGCAAACCTCTCGCCGCCGTGAACCACACGATGACCTACGGCATCGATCTCTCTCATGTCGGCGATGACGCCATGCTCCTTATCGATAAGGGCGTCGAGCACGAGCTTCATGGCATCGATATGATCCTTCATGTCCTGTACAAGCTCAAACGGGGTCTTGCCGGCAGGCTTGTAGGTCAGCTTGGAATCCTTTATGCCGATGCGTTCGCAGATGCCCTTTGCAATGACATCGCCCGTATCGACCTGTATGAGCTGATACTTCAAGGAGGAGCTACCTGCGTTTATTACGAGAACTTTCATGTTATGACCTCTCTTTTTGCATATTCTGCGCCTGCACGGCGGTGATCGCTACTACACTGACGACATCCTCAATGCTGCATCCACGGGACAGATCGTTGATGGGCTTTGCAAAGCCCTGGCAGATGGGGCCGATGGCCTCTGCGCCTGCAAGCCTCTGCACGAGCTTGTAACCGATGTTGCCGGCCTGCAGGTCGGGAAACACGAGCACGTTGGCCTTGCCTGCAACCGGGCTGCCCGGGCTCTTGAGCTGACCGACCTTTTCAACGAGAGCGGCATCGGCCTGAAGCTCACCGTCGACCATGAGCTCGGGAGCCTGCTCACGAACCATGACGGTTGCGGCAACGACTTTGTCGACATTCTCATGCTTGGCGCTGCCCTTTGTGGAGAAGCTGAGCATGGCAACGCGGGGCACCATACCCACAAGGCTCCTTGCGGAATCCGCAGAGGATATGGCGATAGCGGCAAGCTGCTCCGCAGTGGGATTTGGATTTACGGCACAGTCGGCAAATATCAGAACGCCATCCTCGCCGTATGCCCTGTTGGGCACCTCCATTATGAAGCAGGAGGAAACGACATTGATGCCCTTTGCCATTTTGATTATCTGGAGTCCGGGACGAAGCGTGTTGCCGGTTGTGTTTATGGCGCCGGCTACCATTCCGTCTGCCTTACCGTCCTTTATCATCATGCAGGCAAAGAACAGGGGATCACGCATCATCTTTTCGGCCTTTTCCATATCGACACCCTTGGCCTTACGCATCTCATAGAAGCGCTCGACATATGTGCCGAAGTCCGGTGACTTGAGTGGGTCGATTATGCCGACACCGGTAAGATCTACATTGAACTTTGCTGCGACCGTGCGGATCTCATTCTCGTTGCCCAGGAGGGAGATGTTTGCAACGCCCTCACGGATAATGCGCTCCGCAGCCTGAACAGTGCGTTCCTCCGTGCCTTCGGGAAGAAGTATGTGCTTCTTCTCTGCCCTTGCCTTGGCTTTTATGCTGTCGATAATAGGCATAATGTTTCTCCTTTGATAAAAGTTGTTGACGATTCAACCAAATTGCATTATAACATATTTAGCCAGTGATTTGCATGGCTAAAATAATATAAATTGTGTTGAGGTTTTTTGGATTTGAACGCTGTTGGGATAGTCGCAGAGTATAATCCCTTTCATAACGGGCACGAGTACCACATTGCCGAGGCAAAGCGCATATTGGGCTGTGAGTTCGCCGTCGTTGTAATGAGTGCAAGCTTTGTACAGCGTGGAGAGCCGGCGGTTGCAGACAAGTTTATACGCACACGCTGGGCGCTGAATGGGGGCGCCGACATCGTGATAGAGCTTCCCGATGTGTTCGCCCTCTCCTGCGCTGAGCGGTTTGCATCCGGTGCGGTACGCATACTCGGTAAAACGGGCATAGTAGACTCGATATGCTTTGGCAGCGAGAGCGCAGACATTGCTGCGCTCAGGCGTTTGGCGGATGCGGATATGAGCTCTCCTGCCATTGCCGATATGCTCTCCACAGGCACGTCCTATCCCCGTGCCGTAGCAGAGGCCCTCGGTGTGCGTCCGGGGCCGAACGACATACTGGGCGCGGAATACATCCGTGCGGTCGAAAGACATGCCCCTCAGCTTGGGGTTCATGCGATAAAGCGTACGGACGGCGGCTACAACAGCGATGCTCTGTCCGAGGGCTTTGCCTCGGCAAAGGCAATACGAAATGCGCTTGCGCAGTGTTCGGCAGGCATGCGGCTTGGCAGTACAACACTTGATCTGCTCGGCTCATCCATGCCCCGATATGTTATGGATGATATCACGCAGCTCATAAAGAGGGGCGCATTCCCTGCCTCCGATATCGACCTTTCCGATGCGGTGCTGTATAAGCTCAGATGCTCATCGAACGGGGAGATTGCAGAGCTGCCCGAGGTGGCCGAGGGCCTGGAAAACCTGCTGCTGCTCCATTCAACGCAGTGCAGCGAATATGCCGAGCTGCTCTCCCGTGTAAAGTCAAAGAGGTACACTATGGCAAGGCTCAAGCGCATATGCATGAATATGCTCATTGGAGTGACCGCAGAGGTGCAGAATATGGCGTTTGCGGATGACTCGGCACTCTACGCTCGTGTTCTGGGAATGCGCAAGGGCGCAGATGGGCTTATAAGCTCGCTTTGCAAAATGGCTTCCATACCCGTGATATTGAGAGCAAAGGACAGAGAGCAACTGTCGAAAAATGCCTCAATTGTTGAAAAAATCAGCAGCCGAGCGCATATCGTGCGCGCCCTTGGTCAGCCGTATGAAAAGGTGTGCGCTGCAGATGTGTCGGAGAAGCTAATCGTAATATAGGTCATTCGGCTTACTGTAGTCAGCCGCTTGGCCGACTCTGTTTTTGTACTATACTCCGGCCATTGATAATAGCATATCGATATGAAATATCTGTTTGCCGCACTCATGCTCCTGCTGTCGGGGCTCATGGTCGTTTTCAACGACTCCGCAATGCTTGCCGCAGCGGACGGGCTTAGGCTGTTCGGGCAGAGCATATTCCCCTCCCTATTTCCGTTTCTGGTCGGCAGCCGCTTCATAGTCTCCACGGGGATACTGCGGCCGAGAGGCGGACGGATGTTTTCGCTGATCACCTCGTGGTTTGTTTCGTGCGTGTGCGGAACACCAACGGGTGCGGTCTGCGCCGAAGATCTGTATGAGCAGGGCTCCGTTTCCGCTTCGGGAGCATCCATACTATGCGGCTTATGGAACAATGCGGGCCCTATGTTCGTATACGGTTCACTGGCATCTGCAATGCTCGGAAATATCAGTCTGGGGCATCTGCTTGCCATATCGCACTACCTGCCCTCTCTCATGCTCACGCTGCTTGTCTCGGCATTCGTATCGGCTCCGCCATCCTCCGTTCAGCCAATTCAAAATTCCGCACCGTCATCGCTGACGGGCGCCATATCCGACGCCACCCTTGCAATACTGCGTATAGGCGGAACAATAGTGTTCTTCAGGGTGCTATGTGCAGTCATATCCCGTATCGGCATCTTTTCCGCACTGCCGCCATCGGCAGAATACGCCCTGTACGGTCTGCTTGAGTTTACAAACGGCATATCCCTGATAGCAGACGCCGATATTCCTCCCCGCATATGCTGTGCGCTGTGTACGGGTATTATGTCGTTTGGAGGATTGTGCATATTCACCCAATCCACGCAGACATTAAAGCTCCTGCCGCTGCCGTATTTTTCTGCAAAGCTCCTGCACGGCTTGCTCAGCTTTGGTCTTTGTTATGTGTTATTCCCCGTATTTGGGCATGATACCACCGTGTTTGGAGAGATCACAGGTCTAACGGGCGGCGAAATTTCAGAGCGGGCGCTTCCGCTCATGGGACTTGCCGCATGCACAGCTCTCTCACTTGCGGCGATACTGATGTATGCTGCATTCGTATCTCGCCGAACGGGCAGACGTATATGAAAGAAGCCGCTGCATATTGCGGCTTCGTGTTAAATGCAGTTTTTTAGTTATTCCTCATCATCGGCGGTCTGGACGGCCTTTTTCTTCTTTTTAATGCGGAGAAGGTCGAACAATGACGTTGGGCCTTCGTCCTCATCCTCGACGTTGTCGGACTCGTTCTGCCGAGCAGTCTCCACCGCCTGCGGCTGAACCTCCTCCGGCGGTCTGTCGAACGACGGGCGCGGTATTGCCCCAAGGTTCCGGCGGTTTTCCTTTATTACGTCGTAGAACTCCTCCATGAAGCGCATGATGTTGTCCAGTATGCCGTCGGCATACTGCTTCGCATTCTCGTAGACGAGCCTTGCATTATACTCCGCTTTGCGGCAGAGCAGCTCGGCACGCCTCTGCGCCTCGAGCGTAACCTCATGTTCGCTGAGCATCAACTCACGCTTTTGCTCTGCCTCTGCTATCATTGCAGCAGCCCTCGCCTTTGCCTCGTCGACTATCTGTGCGCCATTTGCCGCAGCTTCCTCATCTATCTTGTCTGCACGAGCCTGCGCAGCTTCGACCGTTTCGTTGGCATATGCCTCGGCATTGGACGTTATGGTCTCTGCCTCAACGAGCACACTGTTAGCCCTGCGGATATCCTCCGGGATGGTAATCTTTATGTCTCCCAATATGTCAAGAAGCTCATCCGGATCGATAAGACGCCTCTGCCCGCCGCCGAAGCGTGGGCTGGGGCTGTTGTGGATGAGCTGCTCCAGCTCGTTTATCTTGCGAAAAATCTGCATTGTCCTCTCCTGGGTCTCCATGTTCACTCTCCCTTTCTGAATAATCTATGGTCAGCATTGGGCACGAGCCCTTCGATGCCAATTTCAATTCCTATAAGTTGACGTACGAGCTTGGAGCTGATGTAGGTATGCTCGGGTCTGGCAAGCAGATACACCGTCTGCACCTCCGGCGCAAGCCTGCGGTTCACGGCCTCGAGCGAAGCCTCGTAGGCTATATCATCGCCATTCCTTATTCCGCGAATGACGCACCCTGCGCCGACACGGCGGCAATACTCTACCATTATGCCGGGGTCCGCCTCTGCGGTCACATTGGGCAAACCGTTTATGGCGTCACGGACAAGCTCGAGCCTTTCCTCGGCAGAAAACAGCGCACTCTTGCCCGGGTTGGCAGACACGCACACATAGAGCCTGTCGAACATGGCTGCCGCACGGGTGATTATATCCATGTGCCCAACGGTTATCGGGTCAAAGCTGCCCGGAAAAACAGCGATCATACATTTGCCTCCGTTCGGCTGTAGCTGATGAGTGTCAGTGCGGTGTCGCCGTAACGTTTGGGAGCCCTTGCGTGCATGCACTGCGGCAGCCTTGGCTGCGTTTCCGTAGAATGCTCGCACAGTATAAGCGCACCATCCTCCAGAAGATCCAGCTCAACGAGCCTTTCCAACGCTCTGTCCGTGAGGCCGGCTGCATACGGGGGATCTATCAGCACGAGCGAGAATCGCTCCCCTGCGGCGGCAAGCCCATCGAGCGCAGCAATGGAATCACGGCATATGACACTTGCTCTATCCTGAAACCCAAGCCGCTCGAGATTGACCTTTGCCGCCGATGCCGCCTGCCTGTCTATGTCGCATAACACCGCCCTTGCCGCACCACGCGACAGAGCCTCAATGCCCAGGGCGCCGCTCCCTGCAAACAGATCGAGCACCACCGCGTCGGGGACATCGAACTGCACCATGCCGAACATGGCTTCCCTCACTTTTGCGAGCGTTGGGCGAGTATCCCTGCCCTTTGGAGCAATTATCTCCCTGCCCTTGGCAGTGCCTGCTATGACACGCATGGCCACCTCCCACTTTGCAGTTATTGTAGCATCAATCACGACACCATTCAATAGTCGATGCAAGAAAATCGGCTTGATTTTGTGAATATTTCGTGTACTCTGCCCACGACATTACGGTTTGACTACGGGCACAGCACGGTGATAGACCACTGTCGGGGTGACCACGACATCAACGGGCCTGTCCGTACGCTCGGTGGGTATAAACTCGACGAGCTGACAGTCAAAGCCCACCGCAACCGTCATGCAGCTTGATCTTGCAAGCAGACGATCATAGTAGCCGCCGCCCTGCCCAAGCCTGCGGCAGGCAGGGTCAAAGCCTATCGCCGGCAATATTATCGCATCGAGCTCGTCTGCCGTTATCTCCGTTGAGCGCTCCGGCACGGGCTCCGATATGCCGTATGCCCCCGAGGTGAAGCTCTCATCGGAGTCCGGCGCAAAGAGCCTGAGACCGCCCTCGTCTGTGCAGAGGGGATATGCGATGCGTACTCCTCTGCCCTTGAGTAGCTCTAGCGCAGGGGTGATGTCCAGTTCATAGCGCATGGGCATGTAGCCCAGCACCGTATTGACGTCTCCGAAAGAGAGAACATGTCCCAGACTCTTCGCCACGGCAAGGGCGGCGCTTCTGCGCTCGTCATCGCCTATGGCTCGCCTTGCAGCCCTTATCACGGAGCGGAGCGCAGCCTTTTCCTCCGCTATGCTCATAGCTCGCTGTGGCACACGACGCCGTTTATAAGCGTCATAACGCACCTTGTTCTGAAATCAAGGGGGTGTCCGTTGAACACGGCTATGTCGGCGTCCTTGCCCACAGCAAGGCTGCCCACACGGTCATCTATGCCCGTTATCCTCGCAGCATTGATAGTTATCGATTTCAGCGCCTCATACTCGGGCAAGCCTTCCCTTACGGCAATGGCGGCGCAGACGGGCAGATACTGCTCCGGAATGACGGGATGATCCGTCATCATGGCAAACTCGATGCCGCTGTCATAGAGCTTTTTTGGAGCTTTGAAGCTGAGATTGCGAAGCTCGATCTTGCTCCTGTCGCTGAACAGAGGCCCTATTATTATGCCTGCGCCCGTGTCCGAAATGCCCTGCTTGAGCAGGTCGGTTATCATATAGCCCTCGGTGCAGTGATCGAGGGTTATTCGCAGATTAAACTCCTTTGCTATCCTTATAGCGGTCAGTATGTCGTCCGCCCTGTGGGCGTGTATCTTTAGGGGCAGCTCCCTGCGGATGACGGGAAGCAGCGCCTCCATGCCGAGATCGCTCTCGGGCAGCTTTGTCTCATCGCCGTCGGCAAGGCGGAGCTTGCGATCGTATTCCACCGCCTTGGCAAGCGTCTTGCGCAGCGTTGCGGCGACCGCCATACGGGTATGCATCTTTTTATCCGCATGATAGACACGTTTGGGATTCTCGCCGAATGCGGCCTTCATGGCGATGGGGTTTTTGAGTATCATATCCTCGACACAGTTGCCGTGTGTCTTAAGCGCAACGAACTGACCGCCAATGACATTTGCACTGCCTGGGCCCGTTACGCAGGTCGTAACGCCCGCCTCGCGCGCCTCGACAAAGCACCTGTCGAACGGATTTATGGCGTCTATAGCACGAAGCTCGGGCGTTGTCGGATTGGAATACTCGTTGCCGTCGTTGCCCTCAAAGCCCATGCCGTCCTCCCACATGCCGATGTGGCAGTGGGCATCCACGATGCCCGGCATCACGGTACAGCCCGTGACATCCATCACCTCTGCGTTGTCACAGGGGAGGCTCTCCCCCATTGCGGCGATCTTGCCGTTTTCAACCGCTACGTCGCCCACAAACTCCTGCCCCTCCATGGGGATGACCCTTGCGCCTTTAAGTATCAGCATATTTTATTCCTCCTTTTTGAGTTCATTTATGACTAAGGCCGCAGTCTCGGCAGCGTCGCCTGCCGTAAGCGCCCTTTCATACAGAATTTCCAGCGCTGCGTCCGCAGAGGCTCCGAGCAGATACGCCCCAGCGGTCGCCGCATCACAGGGCTTCACCCCCTGTGCCATAAGCCCAGTAACAAGCCCCGCAAGCACATCTCCGCTGCCGCCCTTTGCAAGGCCGCTGTTACCTGTGGTATTCCAACGAAGCCGTCCGTCTGGGGAAGCTATCACGCTTACAGCGGATTTTAAGAGCACCGTACAGCCATGCCTGTCGGAGAAGCGCAGCGCCGTGCCGGCAAGATCGCCGGTCACTTCGGAGGTCTTTACCCCGATGAGCCTTGCCATCTCCGCAGGATGAGGGGTTATCACTATGTTCTCATGCAGGAGCTCCAAGAGCCTTTCCTCCCTTGAAATGCAGTTGAGAGCATCGGCATCTATCACGGCGGGCTTTTTCGACCTCAGCACCGCCTCTGTAAATCTCGCAGTCCTTTCGGATACGCCCATGCCGCAGCCTATGCAGAGCGCAGTCGCCCACTCGATAAGCTCCCCCGCGCGGGAGTCATCCGGCAGTGTCATAACCTCGGGTATCGCGGCGAACGATGGGAGTATTTCCGCAGGAATGAGGCTTTTAGTGAGCCCGCTGCCCACCCTCAGCGCCGCACGGGAGGCAAGCAGCGCTGCGCCTGCCATACCGTACGAGCCAACTATAAGCCCTGCCCTGCCGTGATCGCCCTTGTTTGAGAACTCCCTGCGCTTTGGCAGCAGGGTCGAAACAAAGTCCCTGTCGGCAAGCACCTCACGGTTTGCGGCAGTCTCCTGCTCCGGAGCCATTACGCCTATCGGGGCAACGGTAAGCTTGCCCACCGCACTGCGCTCCCTTGTAAGCAGAAGCCCTCGCTTTATCGCATGGAACGTGATCGTCTCGTCCGCATTGAAAACACAGCCCTGTACGCTGCCGTCGTCGCCGTTCATTCCCGATGGGACGTCTACCGCAATGCGATAGGCGCTCCGTGTATTTGCAAGCGTTATCGCATCGTATGCCGCCCCTGTTACGGGCCTGTTAAGCCCCGTGCCGAAAACAGCGTCCACTATTATGTCTGCATCCCGTATGCGGTTCATGTCCGAATGAAGCTTCATCCCGGTCTTCACTGCGATGTCATAGTTCAGCCGCGCATCGCCCCGATAGCAGGCAGGGTCGCATATCAGCACAGCCTCCGCATCCATGCCTCGGCTTACAAGCCCGCGCAGCACCGCAAGGCCGTCGCCGCCGTTGTTGCCGCCTCCGCAGAGTATCACCACACGGGGGGTTGCAGCACCACGCTCCCCGGAGGCACGGATGACGGCGTTTATCACGGCGTTCGCCGCATTCTCCATCAGTATCGAGCCCGGTATGCCCAGCTCGTCTATCATGTGCGCTTCATACCTGCGCATATTATCGACGGTACAGACGTTTATCATTTCGCCCTCCTTATGGAAACGTCTGCGGCGCATAAAGCCCGTGTCGTTCCGTCATTGAATTTTACGATGAGCCGCCCCTCGTCATCGACATCCTCGGCATATCCATAGCAGGTGCTGCCGCCCTCGACGACGGATACACGGCTGCCTATCGTGGCGCAGCAGCGCCTGTATTCCTCAAGCATACGCCCCGTGTCCATGCAAAGCACTGCATCGAGCTCGTCCAGCACCGAATCGAGCACAGCGTCCGCATCCGTCATTAGTCCGCTCTCGATAAAAAGCGACGTCGCCGGGGTCAGGAGCCCCTCCGGCATGGCCTCGGCATTGAGATTTATTCCTATACCGAGTATGACATAGGCATTGGGGAAAACTACGCACTCCGAGAGTATTCCGCAGAGCTTGCGGCCTTGCGCCGTGACGACGTCGTTTGGCCACTTGACGTGCAGCCTGGCAATGCCGCCGAGCGCATTGCGGACGGCAACGGACGCCATAAGGCTGTACAGCGGCATGCGCTCCGCAGGAAGCGTTGACCTCAGCACTATGCTCATGAGCAGAGCGTCCTCGGTGTTGAGCCATGCTCTGCCACGTCTGCCCCTGCCTTCGGTCTGGCGGCGTGCGGTCAATACAGTCCTGTCCGATAAATACGCCTTTGCAACGGTGTTGGTGGAACCGACTTCGTCAAAGCGCAGCACTCGGTATGCGCCGTGGCTGCGGCTCGATACGGGCTTGCTCATACTCCGCACCGCTCCATTGCGAGCTTTGTAGTATCGCGGGAGTAGCCCCGTGTCTGCAGGCGTGAAAATATCCGTCTGCGCCGAGTCTCATCGTCCAGCTTTTCAAACTGACGCAGAAATTTTTCGACCACAGCCACTGCATTTGCAAGCTCGACCTCATCGGTGACACGCTCAAGCGCAGCATCTATCACGGGGGCGTCCACATGGTGCCCCCTTAGCTGCTGCTCCAAACGGGCGCGGCTCACGGGCTTGGTGTTCAGGCGGGTCTCGACAAACTCATGGGCAAACCTTCTGTCGTCCAGCAGTCCTGCGGCGGCGAGTCGCTCTATGGTCTGCATTATCTCTCCCTCGGAATAGTTGCCCTCGTCGAGCTTCAGCTCGACCTCCCTCACCGTCCTTGCCCTGTCGGTGAGGTAACTAAGCGCCGTATCGTATGCGGAACGGGTAGTTTTCTCTCTAGCCACGGTAAATACTCCTTTGCTTTTTCTTCCGCATACTATACTATCATATCTCAAGAATTTTTTCCACTGCGATCAGACAGATTTGCGAGGCAGAATATGCCGTTGCGGCGGCGAACGCCGTTTTGAGCGCTGTTTTCGGTGTAATTGCAGGGACTCCCAGCCCTTCATCTATTGCCGCAAGGTTGCAGACGAGGCGAAGCAGCTCTCCTGTTATCATGGCGATCAGATAGCCGTATATGTTCAGCGCCGGCACCGAGCTCAGCAGCACTATCAACACAAGCTGAAAAGCCTCTCCTGCCGCCGCAAACGTCAGCACGGTGCGCTGACGCATTATTCCGTTGAGTATCGCAACCGACGCCACCTGATAGTAGACCACCATCGCCTTTACGCCGAGAAGCAGGAACACGACCGGCTCTGTCGTCATGCCGAACAGCGTCTGCGATATCAAAGGTGCAAAGGGTATCACCGCCGCAGTGGCCGTCACCGCACCCATGCCCGTGATCTCCGTCATTCTGTGGGCGATACGCACCGTCCTTGCGCTGTCGCCCGAAAAATGGCATTTGGTGATAGCCGGCATCGACACCGACGATAGCGCCGACACCGCAGCCATCGGTAGGAGGGTTATTGGTACTGCGACGGTGGAGAGTATGCCGATTATGGAGAGGGCGTCCGTCCTTGTGAGTCCTGCAAGCATGAGCCTTGACGGCAGCAGGAGCGAGCCTGCGGAGGCAAACACCGTGCCGGAGAGCGCAGTGATAGTCGAGGGAAGGGCTATCCTCAGTATGGAGGAATACCGCACGTCACGGCGGCCGCCCATTTTGCCCCGTATAAAGCACAGGCAAAACGACGACAGCAGGAAGCTCACGCTGAAAAACTCGCTGAAAACCATGCCGAGCATTATAAGGAATACGGTCTGCGATACGACGTCCCTCTGCACGTTTTTAAGCAGGAGTATTACTAATATGAAGCGTATGCCCTGCTCGAACAGCTCGGATGCCGCACACTGTCGAACGCGGCCTGCACCCATGTGGATGGACTTCAATATGTTCTCAAACCCCGTCATGAGAATGCAGACGAGCATGAGCGCCAGCGTCGAATGTGCGCTTTCGTCGCCGAGCGCACCCGCCGCTATGTTGCGGCGAAGCAGGAATATCGGCGCCGCCATTGCCGTCCAGAGTACGATGAATATGACTGCAGACCGTTTCAACAGGCTGCGGATGGCCGCAGGACTGTCCGCCTCCGCCGCAACTGACGTTACCGCAACGCATAGCCCCGACATACAGACGGATACCGCCACTTGATAAACCTGCATGACAAGCGCATTGAGCCCCAACGCCTCCGCGCCCGCATATGCGGTAAGCGCCATTCGGTAGACGAAGCCCATCGCCTGCAATATAAGGTTGGAGCAGGTGAGCACAGCCGTTTTATATGCGAGCGAGTTCTTAGACCAAAGCTTCACACTGTATGATAGTGCGGGTTATGGCAAATAATGCAAAAAATGGCGAGCAGCATCGGAGGGTTTTATCCTGTTGCAATTTCACACGATAAAAACATTCTTAGAAGGTTTCATTCGAAAATGACTGCCTGCACGAACAGCGTTCTCCGAAAGGCTCCCTTGTGTAAATGGAGTTGTCAGTGCAACGCCCCAAATGGCTCCCTTGTGCAGATGGGAGCTGTCCCTGCTCCTTTTTCTTTCATTGCCTCCGTCGGCCATGCCCCCCGGTGCAGAGGGAGCCGTCCACCCATCCTTCCATCCTTGCAG
>CALVLD010000010.1 GCA_944336475.1 uncultured Clostridia bacterium | reverse complement strand
CGTGGCTTGATCGGGAACCTTGTCCGTGACATCCAGGCCGCAGAACCACCGGTATCCCATGTTCCGGCGTATCTCATCATACGGAAGTTTACTGCCGGACGGCCGTTGTCCTTGCAGTATGGCGGCTTACAGAGGTCATGTATGAAGCTGAAGTCCACTGCGGCGTCGATCTTCCTCAGCAGATGATTCTTTAGCGCCAGAGCCTCTATCATCACCACCGAAAACGATGACTGCTTACTGCGCCTGCAAAGCATAAATTTTCCCCTTCCTATCTGCATTTTTGTATCTCTATCATACCACATCCGCTCAAAATCCCAAATTTAAAACCCTGCAGACGCAGGGTTTTGTTGTTGGGCAGTCCTTTGCACAAGCAACGCATTTTAACATTGCAGGTGAACAGCCTGCCGCAAATATCGGCAGGGCGGCGCCTGCGGCGGAGACCGCTTTGAGGGATGACTAAAAATAGAACAGCTCCTCAAACCGCTTATCGAGGGCGATGCACAGTATAAGGGCCAGCTTTGCGGTTGGGTTGAATTGCCCCGTCTCGATGGAGCTGATGGTATTGCGGGATACCCCGACCGTTTCGGCAAGCTGCTGCTGAGACAGCCCCTTTTCGGTGCGAGCCTCCTTCAAATAGTTCCGCAAAATAAGCCTGTCATCCATACCTATACCACCGTTCCGGTCATGAGCAGTACGGCGAAAGCGGCGGCAAACACGATCTCAGCGATGCCGCAGGTGAGCTTCCAACCTGTTTTCAGGCGGACATACAGAACGATATCGGCGCTGCCCTGCATGGCAAAGTAGACCATCCATCCGACCAGAGCTATTTGGGGCATTTTCAAAATGAATTCACTGACAAGTATCAGAATGACGCATAGCGCTCCGCCGACGAGCATACCGACCCTGGACGCCCTGTAAAACGCCAGCATCTCACGCTCGTCATACCGCCCCTTGTTCTCCTTACGGCTTATATTCAACACATCCTCCTTGTTCACAAAAGACCTCCCTATAAAATCTCTGCACACAGACCGGCTTTGCCAAGTTTTCTGTGCACGGACATATTATATCCATGCCAAGTTTACTTGTCAAGGCTCTTGTGCAAATTTCTTGCCGCCAACTTATCATTGCGGTATATCTGCGGACATGATACGGGAATGCAAAAGCACGGCAACAAAAAAGCAGCCGCCCACAGTGGACGGCTGTTCTTACCCGTTTGGTTAGCTTATCAGTTGCCGAACTTGGTGCCGTTGAAGCGGACGCCGGGACCCATTGTGGTGGAGAGTACCAAGCTCTTGATGTAGGTACCCTTTGCGGCGGCGGGCTTTGCCTTGATGATGGCATCCATCAGGGTGTTGAGGTTCTCCTGCAGCTTCTCGGGGCCGAAGGAAACCTTGCCGATGGGGCAGTGGCAGATATTGGTCTTGTCAACACGATACTCTACCTTACCGGCCTTGATATCGTGGATGGCCTTTGCAACGTCCATTGTGACGGTACCGCTCTTTGGGTTAGGCATCAAGCCCTTCGGACCGAGCACGCGACCGATGCGGCCGACGACGCCCATCATGTCGGGGGTGGCTACGCAGACGTCAAAACCAAACCAGTTCTCTGTCTGGATCTTCTTGACCATTTCTTCATCGCCAACGAAATCGGCGCCTGCCTCCTGAGCCTCACGAGCCTTATCGCCCTTGGCAAACACGAGGACACGGACGGTACGACCTGTGCCGTGGGGAAGAACGACCGCACCGCGAACCTGCTGGTCTGCGTGACGGGAGTCAACGCCCAGGCGAATGTGAGCCTCAACGGTTTCATCGAACTTGGCCTTTGCAGTGCCGATGACGGCTGCGATGCCCTCTGCGGGATCATAGAGCTTCTGCTTGTCGATAGTCTTTACGCTATCAAGATACTTCTTACCGTGCTTCATAAATCCTTCCCTCCCTGTTAGTCAACAACAGCAACGCCCATGCTGCGAGCTGTGCCGGCTACCATGCTCATTGCTGCCTCGATGGAAGCGGCGTTGAGGTCGGGCATCTTGGTCTCAGCGATCTCACGAACCTGAGCCTTTGTGATAGTGGCGACCTTCGTCTTGTTGGGGACGCCGGAGCCGCTCTCGATGCCGCAAGCCTTCTTGATGAGGACGGATGCGGGCGGGGTCTTTGTGATGAAGGTGAACGAGCGATCCTGGTAGACCGTGATAACGACGGGGATAATAAGACCCGCCTGCTTTGCGGTACGCTCGTTGAACTCCTTACAGAAGCCCATGATGTTGACGCCATGCTGACCCAGAGCAGGGCCTACGGGCGGTGCCGGTGTAGCTTTACCGGCAGGGATCTGCAGCTTGACAAAGCCTGTGATCTTCTTTGCCATTTTGAAATTCCTCCTAGATATGATGTGGTGCGAGCGGAGCGCCTACGGCGCATCCTCCCACTATGCAAACCCTCCGAAAACGAAGGGAAACATACGGGTGTGCGAGCAGGATCAGAGCTTCTGGACCTCAATAAAGTCGAGCTCCATGGGCGTATCCTTGCCAAACAGGGACATCAGCAGCTTGACACGCTGCGCCTCGGGATCGACAGACTGAACAACGCCGATAAAGTTCTCAAACGGACCGGACACCACACGCACGCTCTCGCCAACCTCGATGTTGATCTTAAGGTGCATACGCTCAACGCCCATTGCTGTGACCTCCTCATCGGTGAGGGGGATGGGCTTGCTTCCGGGGCCGACAAAGCCGGTGACGCCGCGGGTGTTGCGGACGACATACCATGTGCGATCCGTCATGACCATCTTGACCATGACATAGCCGGGGTATACCTTGCGCACGACGGTCTTTGTCACCTTGGACTTCCTTCCGCCCCCTTTGACGCCGTCATCCGAGACCTCTTCATACTCGTCGTTCCTTGAAGATCTGCCGGACTTGGATCTTGAGGCGACCTCTCTGACCTCCGTAACGGTCTCCGTCGGATACTTCACCTCAAGTATGAGATCCTGAAGGCCCCGGTTTTCGATGGTCTTTTCAAGATCCTCCTTGACCTTGTTTTCGTAGCCTGAATAGGTATGCACAACATACCATCGGGGCTCGATGGGCGTATCGTCGCCGTAGTGCGTCCTCAGCTCGTCCGCAGAGGGCTTTTTTGCGACCTCATCGATATTGTTGTTGTTCAAATCGTCAGCCATCGTAAATTAATTGCCGAGATTGCCCAGAGCCTCAATGCCCTTGAGGAAACCGAGGTCGAGCAGGCCGATGATGAGCGCCATAACAGCGCAGAAGCAGACGACGGCGAGGGAGTAATTGACAAGCTCCTTCTTGGTGGGCCATGTGAGCTGCTTTACCTCGGCGGCGACCTCCTTGCAGAACTTACCGAACCTCTTGAAAATGTTCGGCTTCTTTTCCTTTACAACTTCGTTAGCCATAACCTTCACCCGTGCCTTACTTGGATTCCCTATGCAGGGTGTGCTTACGGCAGAAACGGCAATACTTGTTGAACTCGAGACGATCGGGATCGTTCTTCTTGTTCTTCATGGTATCGTAGTTCCTCTGCTTGCACTCGGTGCAAGCCAATGTGATCTTAACGCGCATGGTAACATCCTCCTTGATATTTGTGCGGAGCACATCCGCACGGAACGCGCACGGCGAAACCCAAAGGATCTCTCCGATATACAAGCTAAATAATACCCCCGTCCGGGGGCACCGCAAAACTTTATCATATCGGAGGGCTCATGTCAATCGCATTTTGCCGGAAAACAATAATATATTAGCAAATAATTCAATGATAACGGGACGATATGCCTATTCGGCATCGTCCTCCTCCATCTGCGGAAGGGGGGGGAGGTCGGCTATGGACTTTAATCCGAAACGCCGCAGGAAGGCGTCCGTGGTGCCAAAGAGCATTGGGCGCCCCACGACGTTCTTACGGCCGAGCTCCTTTATAAAGCCCTGCTTCAGGAGCTGCGTCACGGCGTAGTCGCAGCGCACGCCCCTGACCGCCTCGACATCAGCGCGGGTGACGGGCTGGCGGTATGCTATCACAGACAGCGTTTCCATCATGGAATCGGAAAGCTCGCGCTCCTCCGGCGGAGCGAGCAGCTTTATAAGGTAATCGTTGTACTCGGGAGCGGTGACGAGCTGCACGGTGCCGTCCGTAGAGTAGAGGCGTATCCCGCGGGAGGCTGCGGCAAGCTCCGATTCCATATTGGCAAGCGCTGCCTCAAGCTCTATAGGAGTCATGTCGAACACCCGTGCAAGCTCTGCCTTGGGCAGTGGCTCGCCCGAAACGAACAGCACGCTCTCTATAGCGCCGAAAAGCTCGTTTTTATCCATTGTTCACCTCGTCGTCGTAATCTACGTCGTCATCATTCAAAAGCTGCGCCTCGACTATGGAAATGTCGCCGTAGAGCCTGTGCTGAGCGAGCTTCACCTCGCCACGACGCAGCATCTCCAAAAGAGCCATGAACGTGACAATAAGCTCCATGCGCTCCGCATCCCGAACGAGTTCGAGAAAGCTCACACTGCCGCCGCCCGCCCTAAGCGCGCTTCGCACCTTGCCTGCGCAGGAGCGGATGGTGTACCTGTCTGCGGCAACGCTGTGGGACGTCTGCACCTCCTCGTCGTGGGGCAGACGCTTGAGCGCCGTAAGGAATGCGGAATAGAGCCCGTCCACATCGGTATCTTTGAGTATTATCTCCGCAGGGGGCACGGGGAACTCCTCCGGCAGACGGGAGTGCGAAAGGCTTGCCTCTGCACTCAGCTCACGCAGAGTACGTGAGACCTCCTTAAACGCCTTGTATTCCCTCAGCCGGCGTATGAGCGCCTCGCCGTCGTCCTCCTCGGGGGCGAGATCCCCCTCCGCCTTGGGTCGGGGCATTAGGGAACGGGACTTCATGTAGACGAGCGTTGCCGCCACGGTTATGAATGAGCTTGCCTGCTCCATATCAAGCTCATCCAGCTGCGAGAGATACGCAAGAAACTCGGAGGTTATCTCCGAAACATATATGTCGCGGATGTCGACCTCCGCCTTCTCTATCAAGTAGAGGAGAAGATCCAAAGGCCCCTCAAACTGACTTATATGAACCCGGTATCCCTCCGATGGCACGCTCATATCAGCCACCGATCATGGCCCCCAAATCACCTATGGCGTTGAACACCGTGTAGATGCCGTTCATAAGGCTGTCCGAAAGGAAGCCTATAGGCGAGAAGCTGAACGACCGCTCCAGGAATATGCAGACGAACATGAATGCGACAAGCACCATGCTGCCCTTCTGACGGAGCCACAGCCAGGGGGCAGGCCCCGTCTTTTTGATGAGCAGCAGCTCTAATATGTGCGAACCGTCGAGTGGCGCAATGGGCAGAAGGTTGAACACGAAAAGGCTGCAGTTGATGGAAACGAATATCCACAAAAAGAGCATGAGCCAGTCTATGGACACCGATGAGGAGATGAAGTATGAAATATCCATCTGAGTGAATATATTGCCCGAATC
This sequence comes from uncultured Clostridia bacterium, assembly GCA_944336475.1. Taxonomy (GTDB): domain Bacteria; phylum Bacillota; class Clostridia; order Christensenellales; family CAG-138; genus CALVLD01. Next base: position 54,029 of record CALVLD010000010.1, on the reverse strand, counting down.
GGCAAGGAAGTACACGTTGTTCGTCCACTTGAGCGTCAGCATTACGAGTATGCCCACAGACGCCATTATAAGGTTGGCAATAATGCCTGCGCTTGCGACCACAAGCCCACCCCTGTGCGGGTTGCGGAAATTTCGCTCGTTCACGGGGACGGGCCTTGCCCAGCCGAAGCCGACTAGCATGAGCATCAAAAATCCCATCCAGTCGAGGTGCGCAAAGGGGTTGAGCGTCATCCTGCCGAGATTCCTTGCGGTAGGATCGCCCATTTTGTATGCGGCAAAGGCATGCGCCCACTCATGCACGGTTATTGCAAGAACGACCGCAATAAGTTGGAATGCTATCAGGTAGAGCTTTTCGGTAATACCGAGGCTGCCGTTGAGCAGTATACTTAACATAGAACTCACTCCAAACGATTATTTCACCCCATTATACGATAAAGCTCTCACAATCGCAAGAGCCTTTGCCTATCCAAGCTGCGGACGGGGCTTTTCCTCGTTGAATGCGGATGCGAGCGAGGGTATCAGCAGATCGTAGCGTGCGATGATCGAGTTGGGCTTGTTTACGGCGTCGTCCTGCGCAAGCGGCACGAGGTACACGTTTTTCAGATTGAGCAGGCCGCCTATATTGCGTGCATTCATCGCAAGACCGTCGTTGGTAGCTACGGCTATGAGCAGCGGCCGGGAGTTTCTGAGATGCGACTTGCATGCCATTGTAACGGCGGTGTCGGTTATGCCGTGATAGAGCTTTGCCAGCGTATTGCCCGTACAGGGCATCACCACAAGGGCGTCGAGCAGCTTTTTCGGGCCTATGGGCTCGGCCTCGGCTATGGTCGATATGACCCTTCTGCCGCATATGGCTTCTATCCTCTCAATAAAATCGGCTGCGCTGCCGAAACGGGTATCCGTGTTCATCACTGCAGGCGATACTATGGGCATTATGCCGCAGCCCGTGCGTTTCAGCTCCTCCATGCGATCGATGGCATCCGCAAGCGTGCAGAACGAACCGGTGAGTGCAAAGCCTATGGTCTTTCCTTCAAACATATTCAAAAGCTCCTTTCGGTAGATATGCGGACTATTGCTTCCGCAAGAAAGTGCGCCGCACTCCTCGGAGCGGCGACGGAGGGCAGGCCGGCAGCCAATACTGAGACCCTGCCCGTGGATACGGCGTACTCGGCATCGTATCCGTAGGGCGGCGATGCCAGCTCTATGAGCAGCGCATCCTTGGGCAGGACGTCTATGCATGACTGTGGGATTATCCGTGCCGGAACGGTGTTCACGAGCACCCTGCATTCGGGGGCGTACGCCTGTATATCATCCGTGTGAGCCGTATCGTACATCATGGCGCAGGCTCTTGCAGCGCTGCTCCTTGCAAACACCCTCACCCGTGCGCCAAGCGCTGCAAGCCGCACAGCAAGCGCGGAGCCCACACGCCCAAAGCCCACTATGCCCATGCGCATGCCGCACAGAAGCTCCTCGGTAAGGCGAAGTATGAGCTCCGCCGCACCCTCCGCAGTGGCGACCGCGTTCGCCTGAGCAAACGCCTCGTCGTCCGTTACGCACACATAGCGCACGCCACGCTCCTGCGCCCTGCGGTACACGGCTTCGGCATGCTGCCCTCCGATGAGCGTAAGCCCCTCCGGCAGCTCCATAATTAGCTCCGTCAGCCCGTCCGGGCGCATACCGGGCGACACTGCAAGAACCCCTTCCGAAGGGATGTCGAACAGATCATTCCGCTCGCATACCTCGCACCCCATGGCTGCCAGTTCCTCCGCAGCATATCGCATGCGGCGGTCGTCGCCCTCCACTGCAAACTTCACAAAACCACTCCTTTCATTGTAAAAAATCCATATCAATGGGAATACACTAATACTATTCGGGGATGCTCCCCGTTAGACTTTTGCCCTACCGGGCGGATCGGAGACATGATATGAAACACTATTTTGCCGGAAGCAACACCTGCACGGGCTTTGCGGGAGCGTTTGAGAGCATATTTGACACGGGAAAGCTAAAGCATCTGTTTGTCCTGAAAGGCGGCCCGGGCGTGGGCAAGAGCAGCCTTATGAAGCGCATAGCCGCATATCTCGATGAGCGAGGGAGCAGTGTCGAGTGCTTTCACTGCTCAAGCGACCCGGACAGCCTTGACGGTATCATAGTGGACGGACGTTTTGCCGTGGCGGACGGCACCGCACCGCATATAGTCGATCCCGTGATGCCGGGTGCGGCGGACACGCTCATATCGCTGGGTGACGGCCTCGATGCCGCGGGACTTGGCGCTAACAGAGGGCGTATATCGGAGCTCACTGCGTCCATGCAGCGTCAGTTTAAGGCGGCGCACGGCTTTGTGGCTGCGGCAGAGGGCGCGTACTGCGCTGCAGGAGCACTCATAAGTATGGACGAATATCAGACGGAGGAGGTTTTTGAAGGCATAGCCGCCGCCATTCCGGCAGCATCAAAGGGGAAAAGCGGCGGCCGCAGGCTGTTCCTGTCAGCGGTCACTCCGGATGGGCTGAGGAGCCTTTTGGACGCACGGGAGTTTGCGCCTGCCGTGAGGATAGAAGCCCCGTGGTGTGCAGACCTTACAAGGCATCTGCGCCGCCTCGCAGCACGCCTTACACGGGAGGGGCATGATGTGCAGGAGGCGGTAAATCCCGTGAACGCCTGCCGCCTGGAAGGGCTGATAGTGGATGACATCCCCGTGCTGGTGCGGGATGAACCTATAGCGGAAGAGAGGCTGTTTGCCGTCGATTCCGATTGCCTGAACGCAGCCTCACGTGAAAGAGCGCGCCGCATGTATGCCGATGCAATTGCCGCAGCCTGCGAACAGCTTGCAAGGGCAAGGGAGCTTCACTCGCAGATAGAGCGGTTCTATACATCCGCAATGGACTTTTCCGTATGCGACAGGGCGTTTGAGAGGGTGATCGGCGCCATTGAGATCTGAGCGAACGCAATATCGATGCTTTCGCATGCGGCGCACGGCGATCGGGGCCTGCGCCGTTTTGCTTGCAATAGTACGATGTTTTTGCTATAATAGCATATGTGGGAGTTTACCGTTTGGAGACATATTTGGCGAATCCATCTTGGGGGACTGCGTGAAGGAGAGCTTCTATCGAACCGCAATGATATACGGCGCTGAGGCTGAAGCGGTGTTTGACTCGGCGCACATATGCGTGTTCGGCTGCGGCGGTGTGGGCGGCCATGCTGCCGTGGCGCTTGCACGTTGCGGTGTGGGGCGGCTGACGTTGGTCGATGCAGCCGTGGTAAAGCGCAGCAACCTCAACCGCCAGGTCTGTGCAGAGAAGCGCACCGTGGGCATGGAAAAGAGTATCGCCCTCAAGCGGAGGATAGAGGCCGTTTCCGACTGCGAAGTGAACGCCGTTACGGAGTTTATCACGACGGACAATGCCGGTGAGCTCATACCGCAGGATGCCTCCGTGGTGATAGATGCCGTGGATAATGTCACGGCGAAGATCGCCCTCATATGCAGTGCGCAGGAAAGGGGCATACCCGTTATTTCCAGCATGGGTGCAGGCAACCGCAGGGATCCCACCGCCGTGAGGACGTGCGACATATATCGGACGTGCGTCGACCCACTCTCCCGCATCATGCGCAGGGAGCTTAGAAAACGCAACGTAGCCTCTCTCAGGGTGGTCTGCTCCACAGAGCAGCCGGCTGCGCCGAAGATGGCGGCGCCAGATCCGGAGATGAAGGCGAACGCCCCCGCAAGCAGCCCGTTCGTGCCCGCCGCATTCGGCATGGCGCTGGCGGCGGAGGCGATAGAGCTGCTGCTCAACTACAATCAGGAACGGAGAAGGTAAAACATGACCAAGCGTATCTTTAAGGGAATGGGAATATTTGCCGCAGCTCTCGCCATGCTGATGTTCATGGCGTTTGTGCCGGTCTCGGCGATTGCCGCAGGTCAAAAGCTGCCTGCGGAGTCCTGCGGATACAAGGTCCCCAATGCGGAAAGCACGGACTTCAGCTTTATTGACGTACTCATAACCACCGGCAGCACTGCCACTATCACGCTCAAGCTGCACGGCAATTACTATGTCGGGCCGGAGAAGATATCCGTAAACGGCACAGAGTCCAACCCCTATACCCTCACCATAACGGCGTATCAGGGGGAGGCATACGCCCTAAACAGCTCCGGCGGCCAGATCGCCCATGCCGACAGACTGGAGCTGACCCGTGTGTACCTCAACCATGAGGCCGGCTATGCAAAGCTCTACGATTGCGCCTCCTCGTCGACGGAGGGTAAGCTCTATCTCGGCAACTTCATATTCTCGTCGTACAGCAACGGCAACCTCCGCATGGTGAACCGTGTGCCGCTTGCACACTACGCATTCGGCATAATCTCGTGGGAGATGAACTATGCTTTTGAGCCCGATGCGCTCCGTGCGCAGGCGGTCGCCGCCAAGTGCTACGGCGCAAGCTATATCTCCGACAGCAATGTATACTATGATACTCAGGACGGCTTCGGCAGCGCCACATCCTGTCAGGGCTACAGGGGCTATTCCACAAACGCCAACCGCCTGACCACGATGCAGTACTGCATAGATGTGGTGGGGACGGCCCTTGCCTATGATGGCAGGGTGATCCCGACCTTCTACGGGGCGACAAACGGAGGAGAGACAGCGCTGCCGTCGCACATATTCGGCGGCTCAAATTATGACGCCGCTTACGGCGTGAGGATAGACGATATCGAGTTTGAGTATGTCGTGGACAGGCGGCAGGAGCTCAACATAATGTTCGGTGAAACTCCGAGCGACAGCAAATTCCGTGATTTTATACTTGGCAAGGTGCGCGACAACACGGGCTATGCCCCCGCTGCGGTGGTGAGTGTAGACGAGATGTATGCATATGACCCCGTGGAGGGTACGGAGCGCAATATGCAGAGGGTCTATGTAAAGGCCACCGTCCGCTATTGGGATGACACCGTGGCGCAGCATGAGATCGACTTTGAAGCGACCGACCTCAACACATACGACCTTACCGATTGGGACTACAGCGGCGATTCCTACACATCGAGCAACAACAATGTGTTCACGCGGAACTATGAGATGTACTGGGGAAGGGAGACCATGACCGAGGTGCAGACCGACGACGGCGTGGAGATGCGTGAGGGGTACGACCTCTTCTTTGCGCGGCACGGCCACGGCATCGGTCTGTCCCAGATGGGCGCAAACGTCTATGCCGACCCCTCCATATGCGGTTGGGACTACCGCAGCATACTCGAGTTTTACTATGCCAATTTCGATTTGATAACGATAGAGGAGGCAAACCCCGAGCTTCCCCTAACTGCGAGCGATGAGATAGTCGCCTACGGCGAGTGTACATCAAACGGAACAAACTTCCGTGTGGGCCCCTCCACCTCATACAACTCCCTCGGCACGCTGTCCGCAGGCGAGCATATCGACATAATAGGTACGTCGGGCACATGGTATCAGGCGATCTGGGACGGGCACTTCGGCTATATACACAGGGATTACGTAGACATAACCATGTTCCCCGCACCTGCGGACTCGGTGTTCACGGTCTACGACGGCATAACGAACGCAAGCACTACGCTGCGCAGCGCACCGTTTTCCGCCTCGCCGTCGCTTGCGATACTTGCCGCAGATACCGAGCTGACCGTCTGGGCGACGATAGGGAGCTGGTACTATGTACAGACCGCTTCCGGCGCATGCGGATTCGTGAGCGCATCTGATGTGGACATACTCTCCGCATACCAATATTCGGGCGTGGCGATAATCAACAAAGCTCCCAGGCTCCACAACAGCATAAGTCTTGGTGGGAGGCGCAGACTGTGAGGCGTTTAGCAAAAACGGCGTTCATACTGTTCCTTTCCGCCATGACTGCGTTTTGCGGATGTTCCGGCACGCGCAGTATCCTGAACGGCACCATGCCTCCGCAGATAACGCCCGTGTCCACACCCACGCCGAGGCCGACCGCCACCCCGACGCCGGTGGTCACCGTGGCGCCCACGCCCGAGCCCACGCCCACGCTTGAGAGCATGATATGGGACTACATAGACGGCATGACGGTCGAGGAGAAGATAGGCCAGCTTGCTATGTTCGGCTTCAGGGGCATGGATGCGCCTCCGCAGGAATTTTCGGACATAGTTGAGCGGTATCATGTCGGCAACATGATACTCTACGGCTTCAACATAGACCGTAACGCCCCCGACGGCGGCTTCGAGGGGGCAAAGACGCTCATACAAAAGCTCAACGGCCTGAACCCCTCCTACATACCCCGATTCTACTCCATAGACGTCGAAGGCGGGAGCGTGTGCCGCTTCACATGGGAGAGGGAGCTTGAATCGGCGTATAGTCTCGGCTTCTCCGATGCAGAGTCGGCGTACGACCAGTTCAGCTATGTGGGCAGAGAGCTTGCCTCCATAGGCATAAATCTCGACCTTGCCCCCGTGCTGGATGTTTCGGAGTCTCCGCTCATGACCTTTCTTGAGGACAGGATAATCTCCTCCGATGCGGATACAGTGTCGGAGATAGGCTGCGCCATGATATCGGGGCTCCATGACGGCGGCTGCCTTGCGGCGGCAAAGCACTTTCCCGGGCACGGCGGAACGAACGATGACTCCCACGAGGTCACTCCCGTGGTGGACAAGTCCACATCGGAGCTGTACGCATATGACCTTGTACCCTTCCGCTCGGCGGTAGAGGCAGGCGTGGACTTTGTGCTCGTGGCGCATATAAGCTACCCTGCGCTCGACTCCAACAACATCGCAAGCATGTCCAATCCCATAATCAGCGGCATACTCAGGGGCGAGATGGGGTTTGACGGCGTGGTGATATCCGACGATTTCCGTATGCGCGGTCTCACCGCACGCTATAGCGTTGGCGAGGCGGCGGTCAAATTCATACTCGCAGGCGGCGATATGATACTCTGCGGTCCTCACTATGAGCTTCAGGAGAGCATAATGCAGGCGCTTTATGAGGCCGTCGGCAACGGTACCATATCCGAGGACAGGCTCAACGCCAGCATATACCGCATACTCATGGCAAAATACAATGCAGGCATATGGTCCCCGCGCACTGCGCTGATTTCGCAGGGGGGACGTTCATAGGCTGAAGCGTAGGCGCAGGAGGCATAGAGATGAAGGCTTTCAAGAAGATACTCATAGCGATGCTTGCACTAATTGGCTTACTCGTGCTTGCGCTTGGAGGCGCATTGCTCTATTGCACGGCAAAGGAATATTCGCCCGACGAGATAGAGGCTGTCAATGTCCCGAACGGTTCCCGTACCGTCGCCGCAGGCTCTGAGCTGACCATAGTCAGCTACAACACCGGCTTTGCCTCATTGGGGGAGACAAGCGACTTTTTCATGGACGGCGGCGAGATGGTTCGCATGGGCTCGGAGCAGGAGGTGCTTGCCAATATGGAAGGCATCGTTTGTGAGCTTGTCGATATTGATGCGGACATATATCTGCTTCAGGAGGTGGACAGCGATGCGAAGCGCACCTACTCTGTCGATCAAACGGCATATTATTCCGATATGCTTGGCATGCCGTATGCGTATGCCCTCAACTACAGCGCAGGGTTTGTGCCGTATCCCTTCAACGACATGATAGGACATGTCAACAGCGGGATAGCCACATACACCAACATAGGCGCATCGGAGGCGTACCGTATGTCTCTGCCTGTGCCGTTTGCATGGCCGGTAAGGCTGTTCAACCTGAAGCGCTGCCTGCTTGTTACGAGGATACCTGTTCAGGGCTCGGACAGGGAGCTCGTTGTGATAAACCTCCATATCGAGGCGTATGACGACGGCGAGGGCAAAGCAGCGCAGACCGAAGAGCTATTTTCACTTCTGGAGGAGGAGGCGGCAAAGGGCAACTATTGTATAGCCGGAGGCGACTTCAACCAGACGTTCCCGGGAGCCCATTACTATGAGCCCATTGCCGAGGGCGTGTGGATGCCGGGAACCATGCCCGAGGAGCTGCCAGAGGGCTACGCCTTTGCGGTGGATGATTCTCTTCCAACCAGCCGCCTGCTCGACAGGCCGTATGTGGGCAACCCTGACCCACAGTATTACATAATCGACGGCTTCATAGTCTCATCCAATATCGAGGTGATGAGCGTTGAAACACTCGACACCGACTTTGTCTATTCCGACCATGCCCCTATCAAACTCGTGATAAGGCTGGCGGACTGAACCGGATCATGGAAAAGAAACGCAGCCGTCTTTGGACAAAGGACTTCACGATAATAACCATAGGGAGCATAATCAGCTATTTCGGCAACTCCGTGGCAGGGTATGCCATGGGGTTGCTTACGCTCGATTCAACGGATTCGGTGCTGCTGTTCTCCCTCGTTATGGTCATATACTCACTGCCAAAGGTCGTCACGCCGCTCCTGATAGGGCCCTTCCTCGACCGATTCTCACGCAGAAAGGTCATATACACGCTTGATTTTACCTCCTGCGGACTCTATCTTCTGCTGTCGCTGCTCATGTACAAGAACTGGTACAACTATGTGGTGGTCACGGCGTTTGCAGCCGTTGCAGGTACCATAGACGCCGTGTACCAGACTGCATATGAGAGCTTCTACCCCTCCCTCATAACCGAGGGCAACTATCGAAGGGCGTACTCGGTCTCATCGCTCATGTACCCGATAGCAAGCATGATAATGGTGCCGGTGACGGCGGTGTTCTACACCACTGTGGGGCTTGCGCCGCTGTTTGTAATGAACTCTGCGACCTTTTTTGTCGCAGCGGTGATGGAGACACGCATAGTTGGCAACGAGACGCACATCAAGGCGGAGCGCCGGCATATGGATCTGCGTGCGTACAGGGAGGACTTTCGAGAGGGCATAGAATATCTCAGGCAGGAGAGGGGGCTTGCCACCATAACGGCATACTTCCTTGTGTCCATGCTCACGGGAGCGGTGGTCGGCACCGTCACACTTCCGTACTTTAAGGGAATCAGCACCGTAGAGGCGCTCAACCCCATATTCCCCGGGCTGTTTGAGCTCAGCTTCTTCAAAACGGGGGAGGCTTTGGGTGTGCTGGCATATTCGCTCCTTAGCAGCTTAAACACTGTGGGCAGACTGATCGGCGGCCTTTTGCAGTATGTGGTGAGGTATCCCACGCAGAAGAAGTACGGCATAGCCGTGATGGTATACCTCGTAGCCGGCGTGCTTGACTGCGCCTATCTCTATGTGCCGTATGAGATAATGCTGCTGATGATGTTTACTTGCGGCTTCCTTGCGGTAAACTCATACAATATCCGCATATCCGCAACGCAGAACTATGTCGCAGATTCGAAACGGGGCAGGTTCAACGGCATATTTATGATGATAAACATGGCGGGCTCGCTCATGGGCAATCTCATAGGCGGCATACTGGGCGAGTTTGTAGCGGATCTGCGCCTCATCGCAGTTGGCGCAATGGCGGTGAATATCGTCTGCGTGTTTGCGATATTCGTCCGTAACTCACGCTATGTAAAGCCCATATACAATATGGAGCTAAACTGATATTCAAATTCGGAGGATGCTATGAAACGATTATTGGCAGTATTCGTTTTCGCCGCGCTTGCGCTCTGCGGCTGCGGCAAAACCACGCATGACGACGGGGAAAGCCGGCCTCGTGCGGCATTTCTTGGCAGTGCAGAACAGATATTGAGCTCTGTGATCGGTCGCGCCATAGAGCTTGACGCCGATTCGGAGTATTCCATTGCCGAGATCGACTGCTACACAAGGGCGGTGGACGAAACGAACTGTGTCGAGATACTCGGGCTGACGCCGGAGGAGTTCACCCAATACATTGTTGAGGCGGTGGAGTCCAAGCCGGAGGATTCATGGCAGCCCCATTCAGTGGTGCTTGTAGAGGCGGTTGAGGGTGTTGATACGCAGGAGCTTGCCGAGAGGATACTCGGCGGCACAAGCCCGTCACGATTCGGCTGCCTGAGGGTGGAGGCCATAACCGTGGGCTGCTCGGGCAGCTACATAGTGCTTGCCGCAACGAGCGACACAGGCTGCGATGCGGTATATGCAGCATTTGAGGAGCTGTCGGAACTGCCATCGGCGCGCTTCGACCGTGAAAATGACTGGTCGGACAGCCCCCTGATATAGGAGATCCATGCCTGATCGGGCAAAAAGCATAATACAGACCGTGGTTTTTTCTGTGATGCTCATCGTGTTGGGCATTGCCGCTCTGGTGCGGACGCCGGATACCTATTCCGTGGAGGAGAGACGGAGGCTTATGCAGGCGCCGGAGCTGTCCGCCGACTCAGTGATGTCCGGAGAGCTGTTTGAGGATACGGAGGAGTATCTCAAGGATCAGTTTCCCCTGCGCAGGGGGTTTATTACCGCCGCAGGCATGGCAAGGCTCGTACTGGGGCAGAGGGACAGTCATGGCGTGTATGTGTATGACGGCATGGCGGTTCCCATAGGCACGGCAGGCAGGGCAGAGGCTGAGCGACTGGCCGCAAAGCTCAATGCAGTGACGGATATGTGGTTTTCTGATTCACCTGTGTATATAGCGATAGCCCCCGATAAGGCATGCTTCTTTTCCGCCATCGTGCCCGCGCCCGACTATGAGGTCATATGCGATACGCTTATGACTCAAACGGGAGGAACGGTCATACCGCTTACAACGCTCGATTCGGACGACTATTACAATACCGATCATCACTGGCGGCAGGAGTGCCTTATCCCCACCGCCGAGCTCATACTTGACGAAATGGGAAGGGAGTACGCTCCGTTCGATATGCAGGAGCAGGAGGTGGGAGGATTCATAGGCGTGTACGGCTCTGTACCGCTGCCCCTTAAGGACGATACCATCGTTTGCCTGACGGATGACGTCACCGACTCTGCCATAGTGAGGCGCGCAATAGAGGGAGAGAGGGGGTTTGAAGCCGCACAGCTCTATTATCCCGAGAATATCAACTCCAAAGAGCCGTATGACGTGTACCTCGGCGGAGCCTGCACCGTTATAACTGTGTACAATCCCCTCTACACGGCGGATGACAGGACGCTGTACCTGTTCGGGGATTCGTACTCGCTCTCCATAGCGCCTCTGCTCCTCCACGGGTATTCGCAGGTGGTGATAATAGATATACGCTACACACGCACATCGACGTTGGCAGAGTTTACGGACATAAGAGAGGACGGCGACGTGCTGTATCTGTACGGCATGCAGACGCTGGACTCGGCAGGCATACTCAACACCGATTGACGAAAATCATGCCTGACATACGGCCGCCGACAAGCTGTTCGGCAATGAAGTTTAATATACTGCAAATCTCGTAATATCATACCAAATATTGCATATTCCGCAGGTCACAAATACCGATAAATAATGTTCTTATAGGCATCCACGAAGCAACATAGTGGGAAAAACCAATTTGAGGAGAAGAATATGTCAGAAATCAGAGTACTCATTGCGGACGGGAACGCAGGCTTCAGACGAGCTGTTGCACGCTGCCTTGCGTGCGACAGGGACATCATACGCTTGGAGGAGGTTGCGGATGGAGCTTCTGCGCTGGAAAAGCTGGAGCAGGAGCGGTTCGACGTGCTTATAACCGAGCTTGTGATGCCCAAGATGGACGGGCTGGATCTGCTGGATGCAATATCATCCAAGCCGCAGAATAAGCCGTCCACCATAATAATGGTGTCATGCATGAACAACGAGGCACTGCTCCAACGTGCGCTTGCAAGGGGAGTAAATTACATAATGCTTAAACCTGTCGAGCCGGAGTTTCTGCATCGTAGGATGCATGATTTACTCGAAAGCACGCCCCTGCCCAAAGCCGTGCAGGACGAGCCTCATCTTCGCACACTCGACGAGAAGATAACATCGATATTTCTCTCCACGGGCATACCTGCGCATATAAAGGGCTATCATTACCTGCGTGAGGCGATACGCATGGTGTACTACCGACCCGAGCTCATAGGTAGCATCACCAAGGAGCTATACCCGGGCATAGCAAAGCGATTCGACACGAGCGCATCCAAGGTGGAGAGGGCGATACGCCACGCCATAGAGGTGAGCTGGACGAGAGGCAGGATAGAGAACATAAATGAGCTGTTCGGGTTCACCGTGTACGGCAAAAATGACAAGCCTACCAACGGCGAGTTCATAGCTCTTGTTGCGGACAAGCTGATACTTGAAGATGGCAGGAGCACACGCCCTGCAGCCAGGGACGCCGCTGCACGGGATTAAATCGCAAATATTCAAATTCATGCGGATTTTTGTTGAAATTGCAGACCGAACATGATAATATGTAATTGATTCGACGCCGCATGGAGGAGGTATTCATGGAAACGCTGAAAGAGCTTTTGCCGAGCAGTGGAGGCAGCTTCCTCATATTCATGCTCTTTTTCATCGGAGCTGCTGCTGTGCTCTCAGGGGTGATCGCCCTTGTAGTATGGGCGCTGCGCAGCATTATGCGGCGCAGCTATGAGAACCGCTCTGACAGACGGCGAAGAAGGGAGGATGAAAGGCTCCTTGCAGGTGGATTCAACCGCACGCTTACGGTGAGCGATACCCTGTCGTTTGATGAGGAGAACGGCACATTTCGCTGCATATTCCCGTATAGCGGCAGCGTCGTGACCTCCATATTGCCGATATCGTGCATAACCGATTACCGCCTGGAGCGGGCGGCGGCATTTGCCGGGGGCTACCTGCTGACATTCACATTCGTGGATGAAGAGGCAGTGCGCAAGGTAACGCATATTGCTAATGTGGAGGACTATGAGATCTGTATAAGGCTTGATGAGCTCTTAAAGCATCGATTCGATGGTTCGCAGGAGGAATAGATCATCATGATCGGTAACGCCGGCCCCACGGAGAAGGGAACTCCGTGGGGTCTTTCATACGCCGGATATGGGAGAACCCCCCTTTCCCACAACGAACGTTGCAATGCAGGCCGTTCGGTGATATAGTTTGACCTATGGGAGGGAATGTCCGCATTGAAAAAGAACTCAAAACGAACCGCCGTGGTACTGATACCCGTGATCGCTGCGCTGCTTGTCGCCCTGACGCTATGGATCTGGTGGGGCAACACGACTGTGGGCCTGAGCGAATACACAGTCTGCGGCGCACCAAAGGGCTTTTCGGGCTTCCGCATAGCCCATGTTTCGGATCTGCACAATGCCGAAATGGGCGATGGCAACGAAAGGCTCCTGAATGTGTTGCGTGAGGCCGAGCCCGACCTGATCGCAATAACAGGTGACCTCATAGACTCAAGGCATACCGACATCGGCATAGCCCTGCGGTTTGCTGCGGAGGCGGTGGGTATCGCACCCTGCTGCTATGTCCCGGGCAACCATGAGGCCAGAACGTCGGAATATGCCGAGCTGGCGGAGGGCTTGACCGACCTCGGCGTGACCGTGCTGACGAACACGAGCATAAGCATTGAGCTATCGGGCTGTAGCATAACAGTTATGGGAATTGACGACCCGAGTTTTCAGACGAACTATATGTTTGACAACGACGCAGCCGTTACGGAGGAAAAGCTGCGAAGCATCAGACCAAACGGATATACGGTGCTGCTCACGCACCGCCCCGAGCTGTTCGACGTATATGAAAGCTTCGGCATAGATTTGGTACTTGCAGGCCACGCTCACGGAGGCCAGATACGCCTTCCGTTTGTTGGGGGGCTCATCGCACCAGATCAGGGCATATTCCCCAAATACGATTCGGGTCTTTATATACGGAACGGCACCCATATGCTCGTAAGCCGAGGCATTGGCAACAGCCTGTTTCCGTTCCGCATAAATAACCGTCCTGAGGTGATTTTGACAGAGTTACGTTACGGTTGACGCATCTATTCCAACCAACGGGCTAGGGGATCGCGTGATCCACACGCCGCTGACAAAAAAGCGCTCGACACAGCCTGCTTTGCCCGCATCGTGCAGCCGGATAATGAGGGTATGCCGTACATATTCCGCCCGTATCGCCTGGCAGAGCAGATGACCAACCAGATAGACGCCTGCGTTGCGCTGTTGCACGATGTGGCGGAGGATACCGAGGTCACGATAAAAGCGCTGGAGAGGGAGCTTTCTCCCGATGTCACCGAGGCGGTGCATATGCTTACCCATGACCCGAGCGTGAACTGCTTCCAATATTTTTGTGCCGTCTGTACAAAACCCGTTGCGGTCACGGTAAAGCTCGCAGACCCTGCCCATAATTCGGATGAGACACGATTCGCCGGATGCGATACCATGCCGGCTGAAAAGCTGGCGGCCCACCACGAAAAATATGTCCGCACAAGAGCTGCGCCGACCGCATGACGTCCTCTTAATGCGGATACGGCATTGAAAACGGGGCGCTGTTGCTGTATAATGGAGCCGGAGGCTCTGAAATAAAATATATTTCAAAAGTCGGGAACCCCAAATAGGGTTTGCACGTTATATTAACAGGAGGAAAAACGGGGCGCATTATGCGCAACGATCGAGGAGGAAATGCCCGAGCGTGACTTTGATAGCATATACAGGAATTTCTCCAGGCTGGTATATTGGACGGCCTTCGGCGTAGTTCACAACCGTGAGCAGGCCGAGGACATAATGCAGAATGTTTTTCTGAATGCTCTCAGGCACCTGGACACATTGGCAGGGTTCAACGATTCGCAGCTAAAGAGCTGGCTGTATCGTACCGCTATCAATGCGGCGCTGGATTCCAAGCGTCGGGTCAAGCATGAGATGCTGTCGGATGAGCCCATCGCAGTCAATGTTGCCGATGCGACGACCGATGTGGAGGCGGCGGCGGAGCGCAGGCTCAACAGCAGCACGGTCGTCTCTGCAATGGAAAGGATCGATGCGAAATACCGTGAGGTGCTTACTCTGCATTACTTTTCAAACATGAGCCATGCAGATATTGCGGAGGCTCTGAAAATAACGGTAGGCACGGTGAAATCACGACTGGCGCGAGGCAGGACTCAGCTCGCCCGTGTATTGAGCAAAGAGGGATTTGAATATGATGGATGACTTTGAAGAAATCAAGAATGAGGAGCTGCTCACTCCCGAAGAGGACGCCCGAATAGACGCCATGCTGACGCAGGCGGCGGACGAGCGCAATGCCGAGGTTGACTATGACGCCATGCTTGCAGCCATAAAGCGGAAGGCGTCGGAGGATGGGCTTTTGGTTTTCTCACCTGAGGAGAAAAGACAGAAGAGCGCTCCCTCACGGCTGATGAAGCGACTTTCGCACATCGCCATGGGCATTGCCGCAGCATGTGTGGTCGGCCTGGGCGTTGCTGCGCTTGTGTCAAAGTCGGGATCGGATGTGGGTGATCGCACTGCCAACCTTCCCGATATAACTCCCCAAAGCGATGCCTTAACGACCGCCGAGCCCATCAGCAGTCCCAGTGCTTGGGAGCAGATCGACGGCACGGAGGGGCCCTTTGCGGTAGGTACCGATACTCCCAAAGTCTCCGGCGGCGTCGATGATCCCGTTCCCACGGCCGTCCCCGTAAGGTTCAACGGCCATGTGGAGACGGTGAGACTAACCGAGCTTGGCGTGATCACGCAGAACAGCCAGCTCATAACCGACGGCATTTGTGCAGCTGTCGGCAACTATGAGGAATATGGACGCATTCTCCGAGTACGTGCCTCCGCTAAGGGCGGCGTGGTATGCTATGACTGCACAGTAATAGGCTTCTCGCCGTATGAGACGGATATAGGATATGCAGAGGTGGAGTTTCGTTCCGCATCGAGCTTCGTAGTGTATTGGAGGGTCAATGCGAATCAGTACTTCCTCATCCACATCAGCGGCTTTGACTATAATGAGACTGTGGAGCTCCTGAACACGTTTGTTGTCGCATAAGGCTTACGGCAAACATATTTGTATGATACTATCTAAGCGGCGAAGCCAAATAAACGGACTCCGCCGCCTGTTTTTATCAACAAGGAGACGCCCCGTGAAACACTTTGCAGTAATTCTGCTTGCGGCAGCTCTTATACTTGCCGCCGCCTGCATCCATGGTGACATGGAGGAGGCTAAACCGATCTCCGAGACATCGCCCGTCTGGACGGGCGGCATCGCCGACGGTTTTGAAAGCGGCACGGGCACAGAGCAGGATCCGTTTGTGATAGCGACCGCCGAACAGCTCGCATATCTTGCCGAGGCCGTCAACGGCGGCACATCGTTCGAGGGGCAGTTTATAGTGCTTATGCGGAGCATTGCGCTCAACGGCTCTGCGGAGGACGGATACCGCATGCCCGATGCTCCTGATAATGAGTGGATCCCCATAGGCAATGCGGATTCCCCGTTTGCAGACAGCTTTGACGGGAACGGCTGTACGGTGTTCGGCGTGTATATAGATTCGGAGCAGAACTGTGTGGGGCTGTTTGGAAGCTCCGTGGGCGCTGTAAAAAACGTGACTATCGCAGAGTTGTTTATATGCGGCGGCTACCATGTAGGGAGCATAGTCGGCAGCAATGACGGTATGGTGTACGGCTGTGTCGGCAATGCCGTGGTGCGGGGTAATCGTGATGTAGGCGGAATCGTCGGTCTGAATGACCCAAACGGTAAGGCAGAGGCGTGTAGCAGCGAAGGCACGGTAACGAGCCTGTTCTATGTGGGCAATGCAGGCGGCATAGCGGGCTTTAACTACGGCATCCTTGCGGATTGCCTTAACACAGGTACGGTTTGCGGCATATCGGAATTAAGCGAGGCGACCGAAAACGACGATGAGGGGCTTATAGGGTGCTGTTCCCCTCCGGGAGGGGTCGGGGGTATTGTGGGCTATAACCACGGCGGTGTCGTGCTGCGCTACGTGAGCTGCGGCAGCGTTGCCGCCGAAACGTCCTATGTCGGGGGCATAACGGGCGACAGCTACGGCGGCACGGTTGAAAACTGCTACTATCTGCTTGGAAGCTGCGCAGAGGGCAGCGGTTACGGCACTGCGCTCTCCGATGATGACATGGGAAGCATGCAGAGCTTCACGGGCTTTGATTTTGACGCCGTGCGGAGCATGGGCGACGGCCGCCCCGTGATGGGCTGACCGTATTCAAACATATTTTTTCATGGATGCAAGCGCATGCTTTTCAAGACGGCTGACCTGGGCCTGACTTATGCCTATCTCCGATGCCACCTCCATCTGGGTGCGCCCCAGGAAGAATCGCATATTTATTATGTTCCTCTCACGCTCGGACAGGCGGCTCATACCGTATTCGAGCGCAACGCCGTTGAGCCATATGTCCTCACCTGTGGTTTCATCCTTCACCTGATCCACTATGGCAACTGCATCGCTGTCGTCGCGGAATATGGGCTCGTGCAGGGATACCGGATCGGCTATGGCATCGAGAGCGAACATGACATCCTCCTCCTTGAGGGAGAGCTTTTCGGCAATCTCGGAGAGCTTCGGCTCACGCCCGAGCTCATCGACAAGACGGTTGCGCATCTGCAGGGCTCGATAGGCGGTGTCTCGTATGGAACGGCTGACACGGATGCTGCTGTTGTCACGCAGATACCGACGCACCTCGCCTATTATCATGGGTACGGCATAGGTGGAGAATCGTACTCCGTGTGAGGTGTCAAAGTTATCTATGGCCTTTATCAGTCCCACGCATCCTACCTGAAACAGATCATCGGGGGTCTCACCTCGGTTGGCAAATCGCTGTATGACGGAGAGCACAAGGCGCAGATTCGCATATATGAACTCCTCTCGAGCGTCCGTATCTCCCCCTTTTATCAGCTCCATGAGCTCCATGCTCCGCTTATGGCTTATCCTGGGCAGCTTTCCAGTGTCGATACCGCTTATGTCCACCTTGTTCACAGCACCGTACCTCGCTTTGAAATAATTCTCACCAAAGATTATTCCCTCGAGTGAGGCAGGCTATTCTGACACGGAGATTTTACAAAAATTTCATATATGGTTATCCTGTTCTCCGTTGACCGAGACTAAAAAATTGGATATAATAGTATCATAATAAATTATCGGAAAGGAGGATCGTTATGTCGATTAAGGATTCATGGAAGCAGATAGGCAAGGATTTGGAGAAGGTCGGCACCGATCTTGGCAAAACGGTGGTGCAGACGGTAAAGCACGGCATAAACGCCGTTAACGAATGGGCAAAAGACGAGGGGCAGGCTCCCGAACCGCCGAAGGAGGATATGGAGGATACGGAACCCGCGGAGACCTCCGCAAACGATACAGCCAAACCGCAGACGCCGCCATACACCATTGAATACGACTGATAAAGCACTTGCGATCGAAAAGGCGGTCATGGACGACATGACCGCCGTTCTCGACATATACTCCCACGCAAGGGGATTCATGGCGGAAAACGGCAACCCCGATCAGTGGGGGAGGTCGGGCTACCCAAGTGAAGAACTCCTGCTGAAGGATATAAGAGCCCGGCGCCTCTATGTGATAAGGGCGTCAGGCCGCTGTGTGGCGTCGTTTGTATTTATTACGGGCAATGAGCCAACCTATACCATAATAGAAAACGGAGCATGGTTGGACGACGCCCCCTACGGCACCATACACCGCCTCGCCTCCTATTCTGAGGGGAGAGGCGCTGCCCGTGCCTGCATAGATTTCTGCAAGAGCAGGTGCAAAGAGCTCGGAATTGGTCTCCGTGCCGATACGCATGAGGCTAACCTGCCTATGCAGCATATACTCGAGTCCGCAGGCTTCGTGCGCTGCGGAACCATCCATGTAGCTGATGGCACCCCCAGGATAGCCTATCAGCTACCCTGAACCACCAGCGGCACGGCAAGCCGCTTTACATCGTTGACGGCCCTTTCCACATCAATGGTGGTCCATTCGCCATTTTCGTAAAGTATACGCCCCTGCACCATAGTCATGACAACGTCATGTCCACTTGCAGAGTAAACCACGCCGCCCATTTCGTTATACAGGGGCTGCATGGACACAGAATCGCTCGCAAGCATTATTATATCGGCGTCATAGCCCGGGGCAATGATGCCTGTCTGCCCCTGCCTGCCCTGCGCTATGGCGCCGCGTACGGTAGCAAGCTCAAGCGCCTGCTGCGCTGTAACGGCAGTCGGGTCGAGCCTGCTGCCCTTTGCCAGCAGTGCGGCGAGCTTCAGCTCCTCAAACAGGTCAAGGGAGTTGTTTGAGCATACCCCGTCCGTGCCGAGGCAGACGTTCACCCCGTGTGCGAGCATACCGCAGACATCTGCGATGCCGCTGCCAAGCTTTAAGTTGGATACGGGGCAGTGGGCGACCGACGCCCTGCGGGCCGCCATAAGCTCCATATCCTCCTCGCTCAGCCACACGCCGTGAGCCGCCAGCACAGGCGTGTCGAACACGCCGTATCGGGCAAGCGCCATCGTAGGCGTCAGCCCGTGGCGTGCGATACTCCCCTCATGCTCGGCTCGGGTCTCGGAGACGTGCACATGGGTTATGAGCCCGTGCTCCGCCGCAAGGGCGTGCACCCTCTCCCAGATATGAGGGGAGGAGGTGTATTCTGCGTGTATGGACACATCCGCCCGTATGCGCCCCCCTGCGGCATTGTGATAGTCGGCAATGAGCCGCCTCGTTTCGATAACCGCACGGTCATCCTCAAAGGAATAATCGTCGCCAAGCGCAATGATGGCATTGCACAGGTTTGCGCGCATGCCTGCTTCTATCACCGCCTCAGCCACCGCAGGCTGATAGAAGTACATATCGGAGAAGGACGTCGTGCCCGTGGCTATCATCTCCGCCATGCCGAGGCGTACGCCTGCCACTATGGCGGCCTCGTTCAGCCTTGCCTCCACTGGGAAAACCTTTTTGTACAGCCATTCCTCAAGCGCATAGTCGTCCGCATAACCCCTCATCACGCACATTGCCGTGTGCGCATGGGCATTTACAAGCCCCGGCATCACTATGCGGCCTTTGGCGTCGATGGTGCGCCGCACAGGGCAATTCGGAGCGTCCGCCCCCAAATACGCTATGCTGCCGCCATTGATGCCAACGTATCCACGGACGACACTGCCGCCCTGCATGGTCAGCACGACGGCATCTTTGATGAGTATGTCCATCATTACATCCTTCTCAGGAACTCGATCACATAGGGTGCTAACCGCTCAGAGGCGACCTCGCCTGCGGCGTTGACATCTTCGCCCGAGAGGCGCTGATCCAGTATGCCCGAGGCCATATTGGTAACGAGCGTTATGCCGAGTATGCGCATTTCGCAGTGACGTGCAGCGATGCACTCGGGCACGGTGCTCATGCCCACGGCGTCTGCGCCCAGTATACGCATGGCACGTATCTCCGCAGGGGTCTCATACTGGGGCCCCGTGCAGTAGAAGTACACGCCCTCGCGCACGACGTCTCCGGCATCCGTAACCACATCACGGAACAGGCGCATATACTCACGGTCAAACACCTTGCTCATATCGGGGAAACGGAGACCAAATTCGTCGATGTTCTGCCCGATGAGCGGATTCACGGCATTGAGCTTTATAAAGTCGTTTATCAGCATCAGATCGCCCACATTGAAGTCCAAGTTTATGCCGCCTGCGGCATTGGTGACTATCATGCTTCCAATGCCTATCAGCTTTGCAAGGCGCACGGGGTAGACCACCTCGTATGCCTGCCAACCCTCATATATGTGGAGCCTGCCCTGCATGAGAAGCACACGCTTACCGCCGAGCATACCTCCGATGAATCTGCCTGCATGTCCCAGAGCGGTGCTCGTGCGCATATACGGTACCTCACCGTAGGGGATGTATATGGGGTCGGAGACATATTCCCCGAGTTTGCCGAGGCCGGAGCCCAGTATTATGAGCACCTCGGGACGGAGCCCCCCGAGCCTCTCCTCAAGCGCCTGTGCGCCCTCACGGTATTGTTCCATTGTCAGCATAGTCCGTTTTCCTTCCTTTCCATGGCTTTTTTGAAGTTGTATTCGAACGGTGCGGTAATGATTCCCGCCTCGGTGACAAACCCGGCTATGAGCGAATGGTCGGTGACGTCGAACGCAGGGTTATAGACCTTCACGCCCTCCGGAGCCATTCGATGCGCATAGTGCATCTCCGTGACCTCGTCTGCGGAGCGAAGCTCTATCCGTATGCCGCCGCCCGACGGAGTGTTCATGTCCACGGTGGAGAGAGGCCCAAGCATATAGAACGGTATGCCGTAGTGATGCGCCAACACCGCAAGGCCGCTCGTGCCTATCTTGTTGGCGGCGTCGCCGTTTGCGGCTATCCTGTCGCAGCCGGTGAATACGGCGTTGACAAGGCCGTTCTTCATCACTATGGACGCCATATTGTCGCATATCAGCGTGACGTCCACGCCACCCCTCATAAGCTCATACGCCGTGAGCCTTGCCCCCTGCAGCAGCGGACGGGTCTCATCGGCGAACACGCGGATGTGCATACCTCGCTCCACGCTCAAAAGCAGTGGGCCGAGTGCCGTGCCATACTCGGATGTGGCAAGCGGCCCTGCGTTGCAGTGGGTGATGACCCCGGAGCCGTCTCTGAGCAGCGTCAGACCGTATTCCGCAATGCGACGGTTGGAGCTGATATCGTCCTCATGGATGCGCAGAGCCTCCCTGCGCAGCAGCTCCACAAGCTCTGCGCGGGGCAGAGCAATGTTCCGCTTCAGCGCTCCGTGCATAACCGACAGCGCCCAGGAGAGATTCACCGCAGTGGGTCGTGCGGCGGAAAGATAGTCCACAGCCCCCTCCATGCGGTCGAAAAAGTCCTTGCGGTGGGCATCCTCCCTTGCACAGAGGTAATACCCGTATGCGGCGGCAATGCCTATAGCGGGCGCACCCCGCACCCGAAGGCTGCGTATGGCTTCAAAAAGCTGCTCTCTTGTGCGCAGCTCGATATAGCGCAGCTCGGAGGGCAGCAGTGTCTGGTCGATTATTATGATGGAGTCGCCGGAGTCGCTCAGGCGGATATTTTTCAGCTTTTCCATGGTTGCTCAAAGTATGAATTTCAGTATGAGCATAAGCAGCACACCGGGTATGCCCAATATGCCCGCCACAAGCGCAGAAAGCCAGCTTATGCCTATGCGGAAGAACTCCAAACTCAACAAATCGGCGAGCACAAGGTTGAACAGAAACAGCAGCCCCGCACCCACGAGCCCGTTTATAAGGAGCTTCCAGAGTATCTTTACCGACACCTTGAACACCTTGAATATCACAAACAGTATCAGCAGCACCGCCAGTATCGCAAGCAGCGGTGTGTACAATGCCAACGAAAATACCGCAGGACAGACCATGCCCCATACCTCCAGTCAGATCTACTTTTCGATCGGATCGGCAATCAGCTTGCAGCGGCGAAGCAGGTAGTCATACCGCATACGGGCAGCCTCAGCCTGCATCACGGTGAACTCCGTCTGCGCCTGCCCCTCGGCGTCGTCAAACAGCGTGAGAGCCTCCAGCCACAGCGTATGAGCCTCCCTGACCTCCTCGAGCAGCGAACCCGATAAAACCATATCTTCCATATAACACCTCCGTTACCATATATTGATAATTATGGAGAGGATTGGAAGAATTATACAGAGTTTATTTGCACATAGGCTCCGAATATTACTGCGGAGCGGATACGGCGACGACCTCCGCATCGCCGTCAATATATGTAAGGCACACCTCCGCAGTGCCGAAGAGCCCCGTTATGCCCATTTGAACGTCATAGTCTGCGGGCAGCTCCACCAGGCCGCAGACGAACCGTATGCCGCTGGAGACCTCTGCGGCACTGTATTCGCCGTCATACATGAGCAGTGTATAGACCGTGCCGAATCGCACGAGCTCAGCCTGCCAAAGCGTGCTGCCTGTCTCTGCCAGGGTGCAGGTAAGCACGCTGCCGCACAGCCTGCCGGAGAGGACTCTGCCCGAAGCAAATGTAAAAAGAAACTCCCACCCGCCATCCACGGGCTCCACGCTGCCGCTGCCCTCTGCGAGTCCAACTGTCCATCCGTCGCTCGAGATATCGTACGGCATGCCCGCAGAGCCTGATACGGATGCGAGCCTGGCGTTGCACCCCATAAGGCTCAGCGCCATGGACGCTGCCGTGCGATCCGACGCCGAAGCGGACGCAATGCCCTTGGCGGCCGCATTAAATGCCTCGTGGTAGCCGCTCAAAAAAAGATACACGGGGTTCTGCGGCTCCGGTGTGGCAGGGGCAGGCGTAACGGGCCCGGCCGTGGGGCTGTCTGCATACTGCGTGGACAGCGGCGCATCCGACATGAACCAAACGCAGCCCGTGAGCAGAACGAGCCCTGCTGACATCAAAGCAGCAAGTATTCTGCCTATCGGAAGGCGAGAGCGCATATCATTCACCGCCGGCAGTGGGGATATCTACCCCGTTTGCATAATCGGCAATGCCGTAGAGTATACCCAGAGCACACTCGTTCTGGTAAGATGTGCGTGAGAGCCTCAGATCAGAGACCGCATTGGAGAGATAGCCCATCTCGATGGCGATGACGGGCGAGCATGACCAGTTGAAGCCCGTCTGATCGGTGAGCGAATGCGTTATGAGCATGGGCATATCGGTGCGTTCGCAGAATGCGCTTATCACGCAGAAGCCAAGCCTGCGGCTCTCCGCCGCCACGTCTGAGCCCACAAGGCCGCATGGAGTAAGCACCCTTGCGCCGCAGACGCTCTCATCATCGCAGGAGTTGCAGTGTATGCGGAGCCAGAAGTCCACATCCGCCTCGTTCATTATCTGCGCACGTTCGAGATTGGAAACGGAGACGCCGTTCTCCGTGCGAGACATTACGACGGTTGCGCCGAGCAGCTCCAGACACCTCCGAAGCTCCGCTGCGACAGAAAGGTTGACATAGTATTCCTCAACTCCCGTGCGCACGCCAACGCCGCCGGCGGTCATGCGCACCTTCTGCACATCCTTGAACGGAGAGTTTGGCTCAAGCTCAAGATCCTCCTCCACCTGATGGCCGGGGTCGAGACCTATCACAAGCCCACTCAGAAGGAGCAGCCCGGGCATCACGGGAATGAACTCCCCCGTTTCAACGGAGGCGTCGAATGCAAGGCGTGCTTCGGCGTCGAAAACGCCGTCGGGACACAGCCCCAGAAGGAGCTGAAGCCTCATTACGGCGGCCTCGGTCGCCTCATCGAATACGCCGCTTATCTCCCCCGAATAGAGCGAGTATTCCGCCAACTCGGCCTGGAGTGCGGCGACGGGCTCGCCCGTATCCCCGGCCGAAAGCTCGGAGGGCAGATCAGCCGCCGCCGGCAGGCACAGAAGTGCGGCTGCGGCGGCCAGGCAGAGCATTACGGATATGGATCTTTGAGAGAGCCTTTTCATTCTGCGGAGAGGTATTCCTCCTGCTCGGGCGTGAGTACGTCGAGCCCCAGCCCCATTGAGCGGAGCTTTATCATGGCGACCTCGCGGTCAATCTCCTCCGGCACGTTGTAGAGGTCGGGGGGAAGCCCCCTGCCGTGCTGTGCAATATACCTTGCGGAGAGCGCCTGTATCGCAAAGCTAAGATCCATTATCTCCGCAGGATGTCCGTTGCCGGCGACTATGTTCACAAGCCTGCCGTCCGCAATGAGGTTAATGATGCGGCCGTCCGCCATCACATAGCCGTCTATGAAGGGCTTGCGCTCGGTGACGTTCACGGCAAGCGCCTTAAGGTCGGTCTTGGATATCTCCACGTCGAAATGGCCGGCATTGGCAAGTATGACATTGTGCTTCATAATGCGGAAGTGACGGCCGACTATCACATCCTTGCAGCCCGTTGCGGTGACGAATATGTCGCCCAGGGGCGCGGCGTCGTCCATGGCCATCACACGGAAGCCGTCCATCGCCGCCTCAAGCGCACGGAACGGGTTTATCTCGGTCACGATCACGTTTGCCCCGAGGCCGGCTGCCCTTCGGGCTATTCCCCGTGAGCAGAAGCCGTACCCGGCAACCACCACCGTGCGGCCTGTTATCATATTGTTTGTGGAGTACATTATGCCGTCCCATGCGCTCTGCCCCGTGCCGTGAACATTATCAAACAGATGCTTGCAGTTGGCGTCGTTCACAGCCATCATGGGGAAGGGCAGCGTGCCGTTCTTCACCCGCGCGCGGAGGCGGAGTATCCCCGTGGTGGTCTCCTCGCAGCCGCCTATTAGATGCTCGGAATACTCGGGATGCTCTTCCGTCAGCATCGTGACGAACTCGCCGCCGTCGTCGATTATTATGTGGGGCTTAAACTCCAGAGTTCTGCGGATATGCTCATGGAACTCCTCGTCGGTCGCGCCGAACCATGCGTGGACATCCATCCCCTCTGCGGCGAGCGCAGCGCAGACATCGTCCTTGGTGGAAAGGGGATTGCTGCCAGTTATGGCGACCTCTGCGCCGCCGGTACGAAGCAGCTCGCCTAAATAGGCGGTCTTGGCCTCAAGATGTACGCTTACAGCGACCCTCAGCCCTGCAAAGGGCTTTTCCTCGGCAAAGCGACGCTCGAGCTCGTTCAAAACGGGCATGTAGCTGCGCACCCAGTCGATGCGCCTGCGGCCGAGCGGAGCAAGGGAAATGTCTCGAATGGTGCAACCCATAATATCTATCTCTCCTTATTCATTTGCGACAGGGGTTATCTCCTGCCGCTCGTAGTCGGTAAATCGGTACAGCAGCTTAGTTCTGGAAAGCACGAGCACGAGCGCCCAGATGAGAAGCGTGTAAACGGGTATCATAATCGCCTGATTGATAAGACGGGGGACTATAAGCACCTCAAGCGGTGCGCCGTAGAGCCAGTGGATGAGGAACGTGTTTGCAAGCACGCTGCAAGCCAACTGTCCCACAAGCGTTGCAAGCCCTATGCGGAGCAACCCGGGAGCCTTCTTTCTGTGGGTAAAGAACAGACCGGGTATAAGGCCGCTGAACAGCGCAACCAGCGTGAACCACGGCACGAACGCGCCCTTGGGGAAAAGCGTAGCCTGGAGCAGATCCACCAAAGCGCCCACCACGCCGCCGTAGAACGGGCCGTAGAGAACGCCTGCAAGTATCGCCGCAAGGGAGCCCAAGCCTATCTTCATGCTGTATATGCCCACGGAGAAGCTGGGGATGTTGAGCACGCCGCTCAGCACGACGCCTATCGCCACGAGCATTGCGCAGATGCAGAGCCTGCGCAGGT
Organism: uncultured Clostridia bacterium; assembly: GCA_944336475.1. GTDB lineage: Bacteria > Bacillota > Clostridia > Christensenellales > CAG-138 > CALVLD01. The sequence continues at coordinate 28,033 of CALVLD010000010.1, read as the reverse complement.
CAGGCTGCCTGAGCTCCTCCTTGTCGGAGGCCGCCTTAAAGCAGCACAGGCAGAGCATAACGGTAAGCAGCGGGAGCACGAATATGCCCATGCCGACGTCGGTTGTCAGCTGTATCTGCGCATCGGCGGGGAAAAGGACGGTATACTCCTCCGCCGCATAGCGGGCGGACGTATAGTCCTCCATGCCGCAGACGAATACGGTAACGACGAGAAGCACTGCGATTGAAAATACCGCCGCAAAAACACGAATGATGTTCTTGCTTCCGGTAAGCAGGCCGAATAAAAGGAATGCGAGACAGGCTCCGCTGAACACCGTAACGGCATCGAGATACTTTATGCTTGTTCCGAACAGATCGGCCGTCTCGCTTATTATAACGGTGGATTCCTCACCCACGGTCGCCTTAACGGCGGAATCGTGCCAGGGCAGGAACGCCGCCGCCATACACAAGGCGACGATGACAAGGGCGCATACCGCCCAGCCGTTGTGCTTAACACTTGTTTTCACAGTACACCTCCGTGTGCGCCGATATGGTTTTTTGATGCGCACAACACAACAACCTAAATTATAACACAAGCGGCATCTCTTTTCCATAGCATTTTTCATGATTTACAGTTTGTTAATAATAAGTTTTAAAAAACCCGTTGAAATAAGTCCCTATGGTTGATATAATTGGTAGCAATGAGCAACGCCTTCGGGCGTGTTTGGAGGATATTATAAGCTATGAAATGCAGCAAATGCGGTTATGACAACCCCGACTATGCCGAGTATTGCAGTAACTGCGGCGAGCCTGTCGAGGCAAAGAGCCGGGCGGGCTCGGCGGAACCCTCATGGGGGTTCGTAAAGGCGCCCCGTTGGCCGGAGCCGGATTTTTCCGCAGAAACGGTGAGCGAAGCGGATATTCCGGACGATGCTTTTTTTGCCTCGGAGCGTGTCAAAGAGGATGACAATGCGCATGACGGCGACCATGCCGACGTCCTGTTCACCGAGGATGATGCCGATGAGGATATCGAATTTCCCGCTTCCCTCGATGCTGATGATGCAGAGGGCAAGCTTTATGAGGATGATGAGTATGACGAGGACATCGGTGGTGACTATGAGGATGACGACGAGTATGAGCCCGACGACGAGCCCAGGCGTATAAAAAAGTCCGGCAGATCCAAGCCCGGCGGAGCCAATTCGCCCAAGAATCTCAAAAACCTCATAATACTGTTCGCATTCATCGCCGTTGCGGCGATAATTGCGATAGTTCTTGCCATTGTGCTGAGCTCGGGCGACGGTAACGGCGGCACCCCCGACGGTTCTGAGTCTCCCGTCGCATCACAGGAGCCCGACACGGGTGAGAACGAGCAGGGCAAGATAGAGCCCAACCCCTCCGACGCCTCCTATCTCTTTGTCACCGTTTATGCGCCTGAGGGGTCGGTGCTGGTTTATGTCACCAATGACGGCACAAGGAGCGAGGTCACCGTCGATGCCAAGGGTTATGTCAAGTTCAACGTACCCAAGAGCACGCTTATTCCCCTCACACCCATCGAGACGAGCCCGTGCGTGGTGGCCCCGACCGTGTTTATAAAGAATGCCGACGGTACGGAGACGCAGTTGGATATGCCCACTGTATCCGTTGAGGCTCCCGCGCTCGACATAACATTCAACAACGAGGCTTCCATTACCAGTGAGGACGGCAGCGTCGGCTTCTCCGGCTCCGTCATGCAGGTCAACACCGCCGTTACGATAGTCGGCGTGCTGACTGAAACGGGCGATGAGGTGTTTAACGAGACGCTCACCGTAAATGAGGACGGCACCTTTGCATATGACGCCGCATTCGAGGCGGAGGGGACGTATCAGGTCACCATCACCGCACAGCTCGGCGGCTATGTGATCTCAAAAAGCGAGCATACGGTGGTGGTCACCGTTCCTGCGCCTCCGGTTGTGTCCGACATAATCCAGATGCCCTGGGAGTATGGTGACGAAACATTCTCTCAGCGCGTCGTGTTCAGCGCGGTCTATATCGACGTCTGGGGCAAGGTGCCCGTGGGCTATACCCTTACGGCTACCAACACCAACAACACCCCAAACATGAGCTTTGAATCCCAGCCCACCGTGACGGAGGACGGTATATTCCGTTTCAAGGTCGCATTCCACAACGAAATTGCGGGTGATTATACCATCACTCTCACGGCGACCGCACCCGATGGCACCGTTACCACCCGTGACATACACGTTCAGCGTGCGCCTGAGTATACCCCGTACAAGAACAGGGCCATAGAGGGCTCCTACAGCCTGCTCACGACCGACCACAGTCAGCCCTACAGGCTGAGCGGCACCGTGAAGGAGATAGTGTCCGACGGTGAGTGCATAGTTGTCAAGTTTGAGCTGGACGATGGCAACGAGATACTCCTCACCTATTACGATCACTACGGCAGTGCCGGCGAGCTGGTCGTAGGTCAGCACTACTCGCAGATATACGGTCGCACCTATGGCCTCAATGCCGACGGCATACCCAATGTATTCGTCTGGTTCGTAGACGACTGAGTCGACAACTGATCCATCAAACCTTCACGGACGGCATATTGTCGTCCGTGCTTGCAATATTAAATCATTCGGAGGAAAATACCATGACTGACGAAAGGATCAAAAAGCTGGCATCGACGCTTGTCAACTTCTCCTGCCGTGTGCAGAAGGGGGAGAACATACTGATTGAGAGCACGGGCGACTGCGACGCCCTTGTTATCGAGTGCGTCAAGGCGGCGTATACCGCAGGAGCAAACCCCTTTGTATGGCTCCGCAGGCCGTCCGTAAACCGTGCGCTCGGCATGGGCGCAAACGAGGAGCAGGCAAAGCTCCGTGCGGAGATAGACGGCGAGATGATGTCGAGGATGCATGCATACATAGGCGTTCGAGGCGGCGATAACTCCGCAGAGATGAGCGACGTGCCCGAGGCATGCCTTGCGGTGGAGGGCAAGCACTACTGGCAGCCCGTCCACGGCAATATCCGCGTTCCCAAGACAAAGTGGGTGGTGCTGCGCTACCCCACCGCATCCATGGCTCAGGCCGCAAACATGAGCACCGAGGCGTTTGAGGACTTCTATTTCAACGTCTGCTGCCTGGACTATTCAAAGATGGACAGGGCGATGGATTCTCTTAAGGCGCTTATGGAGAGGACGGACAGGGTGCATATAAAGGGCGTAGGCACCGACCTCACGTTCTCCATAAAGGGCATGCCCGCCATAAAGTGCGCAGGCTTCTGCAACATCCCCGACGGCGAGGTGTATACCGCACCCGTCAACGGGAGCATAAAGGGCGTCATATCCTACAATACCCCCTCCCTGCATGACGGCTTCACGTTTGAGAACATAGTGCTCACATTTGAAAACGGCAGAATAGTCAAGGCGGAGTGCAACGATACCGAGCGCATCAACAAGGTATTTGATGTGGACCACGGTGCGCGAGGCGTGGGCGAGTTTGCCATAGGCGTGAACCCCTTCATAACGTTCCCCATGAAGGACACTCTCTTTGACGAAAAAATAATGGGCAGCTTCCACTTCACCCCCGGCAGTTGCTATGACGAGTGCCCCAACGGCAACAAATCCGCACTGCACTGGGATCTGGTCTGCATACAAACGCCCGAATACGGCGGAGGCGAGATGTGGTTTGACGATGTGCTCATCCGCAAGGACGGCCGCTTCGTGCTCGCCGAGCTGGAATGCCTCAACCCCGAAAACCTCAAATAAGCAAAGCAAAAGGGCTCCCCGCGGAGAGCCCTTTTATCATCATTGCATCGCTGCTGAAATTCCGGCCCCGTGGGAGGGGCCGGAATTGGTTTGCAGGTCAGCGCTCCTCTCGGAAATACGGTATGCCGAGGGAGGCGGGCGGTTGATCCTCCTTACGCTTTCTGAAGGACACGAACAGCAGCACGATTATGGTGACGACATAGGGCAGCATCTGAATTATCTGCTGCATGGCGCGGGTCATGGGCGGTATGCTCCAGCCGAAGGTGTTGTTGAGCAGCTCTATGAAGCTGGGTACAAAGTTGTATAGCCAGTAGAGTGCGCCGAAGAGATATGCACCCCATATGGCACGAACGGACTTCCAAGTCGCAAAAATCACCAGTGCAACGGCAAGCCAGCCGAGAGCCTCGATATTGCCGTCGTTTGCCCAAGTGCCCTTGATATAGTCCATGACGTAGTACAGACCGCCGAGGCCGGATATGCCTGCGCCTATGCAGGTAGCAAGGTACTTGTACCTGGTAACATTGATGCCTGCGGCGTCCGCAGTGGCGGCATTCTCGCCGACCGCACGGAGGTTGAGCCCCACGCTCGTGCGGCTGATGACCCAGTTCAGGACTATTGCAAGTATTATGGCAAGATAGACCATGTAGCCGTAGGAGAAGAACAGCTGTCCTGCCACGGGGATGGTCTTGAGAGCCGGAACGGAATAGCGGAACACGCCGGAGGTCAGCGCAACGGAGATCTGGCCGACGCCGCCTGCCATGGTATTCAGCGAGCCGCCGAAGTAGTTGGCAAAGCCTGCGCCGAATATGGTAAGGGTAAGGCCGGTAACGTTCTGGTTGGCCCTCAGCGTTATGGTCAGGAAGCTGTACAGCAGCCCTGCCAGAGCCGCAGCGGCAAAGGCGCAGACCAGGGCGATGAGCATGCCCACGAAGGGTATGGCGTTGGGGTTACCGTTTTCATAGAAGAAGGAGCCTATAAGACCGGCAATGCCGCCTATGTACATTATGCCGGGAACGCCGAGATTGAGGTTGCCCGACTTCTCGGTAAGTATCTCGCCCATGGCGCCGTACATTATGACCGTGCCGAATGTTACTGCCGTGGTGAAGAGACTGATAAGCTGATCCATTACTCTTTTCCCCCTTTCCTGCCGAAATCAAGCTTTACACTGTAGTTGATAAAGAACTCGCATCCTAGTATGCAAAAGAGCAATATGCCCGTGATTATCTGCGAAAAGTCATTGGGAACGTTGAATCTTGTGGCGATATTCTTCGCGCCGTAATCCATGAAAGTCAGGAATGCGGCGATGAGTATCATGACGAAGGGATTGAACTTGGCGAGCCATGCTACTATGATGGCGGTAAAGCCACGGCCGCCTGCGGTGGTATCGGATATGGTATGATCCCTGCCGGCAACGATGAAAAATCCGGCAAGTCCGCATATGGCGCTGGAGAGCGTCATGGAGCGAACGACGACCTTTTTGACGCTTATACCCGAATATCTTGCTGTGTTCTCGCTCTCGCCCACGACAGCAATCTCATAACCCTGCTTGCTGTGCTTGAGGTACACATACATCAGTGTGGTAAATATGAGCACGAGTACGGTTATCACCAGAAAGCTCGTCCCGAACGTCTCACCCTCTATAACAGGTGGTATCCATCCGGTCTTGTCCACCCTGTTGATTATGCTTATGCTGTTGCTTCCGGGAGGATCCTCCCACTTGGCAACAAAGAACTCCATGAGCAGCAGCGCTATGTAGTTCATCATGAGGGTGAACAGGGTCTCGTTGGTTTTCCAGAAGGATTTGGCAAGCGCCGGCAGCAAGCCCCATACAGCGCCTGCCGCAACTGCGGCGACCGCCATGATTACGAGGAGCAGCCCCGATGGTACCCTTGCCCCAAGGAATATCATGCAGGCAGCGGCGGCGATGGCGCCGACGAGTATCTGACCCTCCGCACCGATGTTCCAGAAGCGCATCTTGAATGCAGGCGCAAGCCCCACGGCGATGAGCAGCAATATCATGGTATCCCGTATCCAGGCAAAGGAATAGGCGAACCCGTCATAGAATGTCTTGCCCGCCCACTTTTCACCAAATACGCCGTTTATCATGGAGCCGTATGCGCTGATGGGATTGACCTTAAAGAACAGGAATATTATCAGACCGCTGAGCAGCAGGCCGGCAAGCACGCCGCCGCACCGTATCAGCCAGCCATGCCACCTTGGTATGTCTGTACGCCTGCTGATGTGGATGATGGGCTCTCTGACCAAGCTCTTTCTAATATTGCTCATGCTTCCACCTCCTTATCATCGGCCGGTTCGGTTTGCATAGCCCCCAGATGAGTCATAAGGAGACCGACCTCCTCCTTGGTGGTGGTTCTGGCGTCAACGATGCCGCTGACCTGCCCTGAGCAGAGCACCAGTATCCTGTCGGCAAGCTCCAGAAGCACATCCAGATCCTCACCCACATACACGACTGCGGCGCCCCTCTGCTTCTGCTCGGTCATAAGCCTGTAGATGGTGTACGATGTGTTGATATCAAGCCCACGCACCGCATATGCAGACAGGAGCAGAGTCGGATCGCCCTCCACCTCTCTGCCGACCAGCACCTTCTGTACATTGCCTCCGGAGAGCTTTCTGACGGGGGTGCTTATGCTGGGGGTGACTACCTCCAGATCCTGCACGACCTTTTCGGCAAGCTGCTTCGGGCTCTTGCGCTCCGTCAGGGGGAGACGCCCCTTTTTGTAGCTTTTGAGCATCATGTTGTCCGCAAGATCCATGCTGCCGACCAGACCCATGCCGAGCCTGTCCTCCGGCACGAATGCTAACCTTACGCCCAAGCGCTTTATGTCCCTGGGGTTCATGCCAAGCAGGGACACAGCCTTGCCTGTATGGGGCTCGTAGTAGGTGATGTCACCGCTCTCGATGATTCTGAGGCCGGCTATCGCCTCCAACAGCTCCTTCTGGCCGCTGCCGGATATTCCGGCAACGCCGAGTATCTCTCCGCCCATTGCCGCAAAGGATACGTTATGGAGCTTCTTTACGCCGTCATCGTCGATCACGGTAAGACCGGTAACGGTCAGACGCCGTACCGGATTTACGGGATCGGGTCTGTCGATGTTCAAGCTCACGGCTCTGCCGACCATCATGTCGGTGAGCTGCTGCGGATCGGTGTCCTTTGTGGCGATATCCCCTATGTACTCGCCCTTTCTCAAAACGGCGACCCTGTCGGATATCTCCATGACCTCATGCAGCTTGTGCGTGATAATGACTATGGACTTGCCATCCTCCTTCATGTTGCGCATGACCGCAAAGAGCTTTTGAGTCTCCTGCGGAGTCAGCACCGCAGTGGGCTCGTCCAGTATAAGAATGTCCGCCCCCCTGTACAGCACCTTGACTATCTCAAGGGTCTGCTTTTCCGAAACGGACATGTTATAGACCTTTTTGTTGGGATCCACCGTAAAGCCGTACCGGCCGCAGATCTCCTCGACTGTCTTTCGTACGTTCTTCAGATCCAGTACAAATTTTTCGTTAAGTCCAAGTATGATGTTCTCCGCCGCCGTAAGAACGTCCACCAGCTTGAAGTGTTGGTGGATCATGCCAATGCGCAGGTCGAATGCATCCTTGGGAGAGCGGATGGACACGGGTCGGCCATCCACCATTATCGTGCCGCTGTCGGGATAGTAAATGCCCGAGAGCATATTCATCAGAGTGGTCTTTCCGCTGCCGTTCTCACCGAGCAGGGAAAGTATCTCGCCTCGTCTGATCTCCAAGCTGACCTTGTTGTTGGCGACAACCGTGCCGAATGTCTTGGTGATGTCGATCATTTGAACGGCAGGTGCGCCGCTGTTGAATTGGATCGTCGATTCCAAAACAAGTCCCCCCTCTCAAATAAAGTAAGGCGGAAGGGTTCAACGGCCCTTCCGCCAGATGAGTTGATGTTATTTGTTTAGTTCGGTGATGCCGTCGATGCGGAGCTCAAAGTAGGGCGCGCTGCGGTACTGGGATTCATTGAAGTACCCGTCGGAAATGCACTCTATCTTCTCGCCTTCATACAGAACGGCGGAGAAGTCGGAGTTCATGGTGGAGAAGTCGAACACGCTGGTGGTTACCTGTTCGCCGTTCACGGTGAATGTGGTGATGTCAAAGGGATGGATTGTGCCGTCCTTAAGACCTGCGATGACTTCCTCTACCTTCTCGGCGGTGCCGGGGGCGCAGGAGGGACCGAGAGCGGAGATCATTACGCCGTCCGTCTCATAGCCGGCAGTGTAGTCGTGCTTGATCTCGTTGCCCTCAATGACGTCGGTCAGTATCTGGGTGTACAGCACGGACCAGTTGTTCTGAGCGGAGGTCAGAGCGGCATTAGGTGCGACGCTCAGCATATCGATGTTGTAGCCTACGCTGTATGCCACGGTACCCTCGGCAAGTGCGGCCTCCACAGCGGAGGGAGCGCCCGTGGAATCGGCATGCTGACCGATTATGACGCAGCCGCGGGCCATGAGAGCCTTTGCCGCCTCAGCCTCCTTGGTGAGATCGAACCATGAGCTGGTATACTGAACATCCATGTGCGCATCGGGAACGATGGACTTGATGCCGAGGAAGAATGCGGTGTAGCCGGAAACGACCTCTGCATAGGGGAATGCACCGACATAGCCCACATATGGATCGGTGATGGTGCCGTTGTCAAGCAGCTCCTTGAGCTTCATGCCGGCGACCACGCCCGAAACGTAGCGAGACTGGTAGGTCTGGGGGAAGAAATTGACGACATTGGGAAGACCGCAGACATTTGCGGTGTCGCCCGTCGCAGGGCAGAAGATGATGTCGGGGTACTCCTCTGCAGCCAGCACCATATGGGACTGGTGACCGTAGCTGTTGGAGAAGATGATGTCGCAGCCCTGCTTTGCAAGCTCGACAGCGGTGTTGTAGCAAGTCGCATCCTCGGGGATGACGTACTTCCAGATGATCTGTTCATCCTTGATGCCAAGGTTTGCAGCCGCAGTCCTGATGCCTTCGATGTGGGCATAGGTATAGCCCTCATTCTCGTCACCAATGAGTATGACGCCGATCTTGAGATCATCCGCACCGACGGGGTCTTCGCCACCGGTGGGATCATCAACACAGGCGACGAGGGCAAACGCCATCATCAGGCATACCAACAGTGCCAGTAAACGTTTCATGGGTTGAAGTTCCTCCTTTTATTCTTTATTGCAGCTTCAGCATCTTTCAATGCAGAAGGATACAAACCGCACTGTGCCGCACATCCCCACACGGCAACACAAGAGGGGCCCAATCAAGAGAGCCACATATGTGCAACAGAAGTGTGGTAACACATTTCAACTAATTTGTACAGTAATTTTTAAAAATTTTTTACGGCTCTGCCAAATTTGCCAGGGAATTGACGTGCGCAGCTGCATTTTTTGTCCGTCAAGCTGGCGTTGCGCCTCCGCGATTGCAAGTGAAGCTGGTAGGGAGATCACCCACACGAACCCCCTGACCAAAGCAAAATGCTGCCCATCACACATGAGCCTTCTATCAACCCAATACCCAAAAAGACACGATTGCGCAAAGGACGGTGGCATAGCAGCACCCCGAAAAGGCTCCCTTGTGTAAATGGGAGCCGTCAGCATACCCCCAAGGCTCCTTTGTATAAAGGTGCACAGGGAGCTGTCGGTGAAGCTGACCATGGGATTGAAAAAACTATTGCAGTATATTTTCTGGCAAGCCAACAAGCCAGCGGAAAACGAAAGAAAAAGCAGCTTGCCAATGTTCTAAGTTGCTTTTTGGCTGACGTTGCTTCACAATCCCTCCGTCACGGCGCAGCCATACAAAAAGCTCACCCATGCGCACAGGCTTATGGCATAGCAGCTATTGAAAAAACCTTGTAATCATTAAATTTTCACAAACTCCCCTTGCGTTTGGCATTCTATTGATATAGAATGATTAGCGTGTAGTTGTGAGATGGTGCAAACCGCCGAATCGCTGCCACCATTGATAGAAACAACAAATTGTGATTGAGGAGGCAACAGATATGAGTAAGTTTGCGGTTATGCTTTATCCCTGTTTTTCATTACAGGAAATCACTTGCCTAACAAGCGTTCTAACGATTTGGTTTGGTGAGAAAATTGATTTTATCGCAAGCGAAAGCAAAGAGTACATGAGCGAAGAAGGTTTGCGAGCTTTTCCTACTGCGATCACGGCAGATGTAGATATAACCGATTATGATTGTGTTATCTTACCAGGAACAATCAATCCGCTTCCCGCTCTGTTTGATGACAGGCTGATTGAGTTCTTAAAAAGAGGAAAAGACAGCAAAGTTGTCTATGCCGCAATTTCATCCTCCCCCATATTATTAGCAAAAGCAGAAGTCTTAAAGGGGAAGAAATTCACATCAGGATTTTTTATGCAGATGGCTGATACATTCCCCTTTGTAGAAAAAGAGAACTTTACTCATAAAGGTATTGTGATCGATGGGAATATTATCACGGCAATCGGGATGTTCTTTAGAGAATTTGCGGAAGCTGTTTTACACAAATTTGACTATGATATTGGCAGAAACTTTATGCGTGATAAGCCGGAGGATTACACGGAAGAGGAACTGACTTTTTATTGGTCAGAGGACGATTATCACGAATTTTTAGAAGAATTAAAGGAGTATCGAAAGTAACTGTTTCATAATGACCAAACCAAAGGCGATCGACAGTAATAAGTTGGTCGCTTTTGGCTTGATCTTCTGCGAAACGGGTGCGCTAAGTGCGGAATTGCAATCATTGTCCGGTCAACAAAACCTTTTAGGAACGAAAGTTCTATCCCATAATCAAAACGGGCTGGCAGAAACCCAAAGCCCCGTTTATCTTGCGATAAGCGAGGCTTTTTTATGGCTTGAAGATCAGTATCCGTCCTTAAAACGGATGGTCTTAACGGCCTTATCGCAGTCCGTCAGCATGTCCGTGTTGTCGGTCGTGAAGAAGAGCGTAAGCGACCATCCGTCTACATTTATGTGATATGCCAGAGTGGTCATTGTGATGCCGCTGTCGCTCGTGTAGGTGAAAAGAGTGCGGATGGCCTCGTGCCCGTCTACCTCGGTATACTTGAAGGCTTCAAGAGCACCGCCCCATGTTTCCCATACGAAATCTGCGTAGGAGGTACGGTTGTGATGGCCGAACTCCTCCTCATAGTCGAGATACTCCTCGGGCAGATATGAGAATGTGAATGTGTGTGAGGATATGAGATCCTGATACACCGCACAGTTGTACTCGGGTGAGTACTGGTACACAAGACCTGTGGGGAATGTTGCGGTGAGATAGACGTCCTCAAAAGCACCGTCATAGCCCATCTTCATAAGTGACGGCACTACCGTCGGCGCCGGTGTCGGCGTGGGGACGGCATCATTGCCGCCGCCGCAGGCGGCAAGGCATACGAGCGTAAACATCACAACGAGGCATGAAACAAATCTTTTCATCAATAACCGTCCTTAAACTGTATTGTGTATATGCTCTCCTCAAATGAATCCGGGAAGAAGTCGCTTGAGGAGGTAAAGCAGATGTTGAGTATCCAACCGTTGACGTTGAACGTATACTGCAAAAGCTCAACATGGTCGGAGCCGTTATCATAACTGTACCGTGCCGCCACCGCCTCATGTCCTGCAATGGAGATATGCTCAAAGCCGTCAACGAAGTAGGTTTCGACACCGTCCGAATTGTTGGAATTGAGAAATTCCTGGTATGAGCTCCTGTCAAAACCGCCGATCTCGTCCGCATAGCTGCCGCCCATATCGGCCGTGTAGGACATGCAATAGCGGCTGCCGTTCTCATCATAGCCGTCGTACAGGGCGCTGTTGACAGATGTCACCCCAAGAAGGCTGAAAAAATCAGGGAGATCGAGCATGATGTACTCAGTATCGAGCCGACCACCCTCGCCGAGTTCAAACGCCGATGGATCGGGCGTCTCAAATGTGAGCGTGGGCATGGCGGTATCCACAGGAGCCTCCGTAACAGGCCCGCATGCGGCAAGTCCCAGACATGACGCAGCGGCAAGCGCAAACAGTATCCGCATGGTGAGTTTCATCAAGTATTGCCTCCGCACATAGTGTGTTCATAATTATAACCGCTGCATATGAATATTGCAAGCCTGCCCAATGTGGGTCGAAATAAGGCTGCATTGTAAAATTTGTGTATTATATCTGTGCGGAAATTGACAACACAGGCGTCACAAGTTATACTAATGTCAGCTTTTTAGAGGAGGGGAACAATGCGTTTTGCAGGACATGCAAAGATATGGTATGTGATCGTCTCCATTGCTATGACGATCCTTGGCATCGTGATGGTGGTTCATCCGTCCGTTACGATAGATATGCTGTGTATAGTCACGGGCATAGTTCTGCTCGTCGGCGGGATAGTCAAGATCGCAAACTTTGCTTCGCACAGCTCTCCGGCATTCCGCTTTGACATCGTGGCAGGGGTCGTTTTGTGCGTGATTGGTCTGCTATTCCTCCTGATCCCACAGACAATGGCGAGCATTCTGGGTATAGTGTTCGGAGTGTTTATATTTGTAGAGGGTGCGTTCAGAATCCGCACTGCTCTTGACGCAAGGTGGTTTGGGTTGCGCCTATGGTGGCTCATACTGACCGCTGCGGTGTTTATGATGCTCTGTGGGGTATTTATAGCGCTGTTCCCCTTCTCTGCGGAGAGCGTGCTCATAACATTCCTCGGCATACTGCTGATAATCGATGGCGTGCAGAACCTCTTCAACGCCATATACACAACTAAAATGAAGCCCTGAAGGAGCCACAGATGCAAGAACAAGCCGACAGCCGCATCCCTTTTCGACGCCGCATTTTTACGGTGCCGAATCTGTTATCCATTATAAGAATACTGCTGATACCGATAATAGTCTGGCTCTATGTTGGATGTAAGCGGTATAATCTTGCGCTTCTGATGCTCATCTTATCGGGGCTTACCGACACGGTGGACGGCTACATCGCAAGGCATTTCAATGCCGAGTCCGATATCGGCAAGGTGCTTGACCCCGTTGCGGACAAGCTGACGCAGGGGGCGGTGCTCCTGTGCATATCGTTCACGTTTAAGCCCATGCTGTACGCACTCATAACGCATGTAGTCAAGGAGTTCCTGATGATAGTGTTCGGGCTTATCGTGTTGAAGAAGACGGGAACAGTCAACAGCGCAAAGTGGTACGGCAAGGCGTGCACATGGGTGCTATATGTGGGTATGGCGCTCTGTCTTGTGATGCCGACGATGCCGGAGTGGGCAGCATCGACCATAGCGGGCGTCTGCATTGCCGTGATAATCGCTTCATTTATAATGTACACCGCACGATACACCGAGATACTGCTGCTAAATGCAAATAAAAAGCCGCTTAGCAGATTCAGGGATGACTGGCGCACGGCGATCGCCGCAATAGTCCTGGGGGCAATAGTAGCCTGTCTGATATGCTGCGATATAAGCGCGCAGGACATAGTATCCTTTACTCCGAACAACACGCTTGCGGCGCTCGGCGTACTGCTTGCGCTGTACCTGCTCAAAAGCGTCACCGTTATAACGAGCGTTCGACTGTTGCAGATAGCGGTGGGCATAATGTTCCCCCTGCAGTGGGCATTGCTCATCAATGTCGTGGGGCTTGTCATTACGTTTACCATACCCTATTTGTTTGGCAGAGCCAAGGGGCACAGTGCTTTGAGCACCACTGCCGAGCAGAGCTCATTCCTGGACAAGCTCATGCGCCTGGGCAAGAACGACACCTTCATGGCCTCGCTTAGCGTTAGGGGGGTCATACTCCTGCCGCTCGATCCACCGAGCATGTACTTTGGGGCGTCGGGCGCACCGTATCTCAAATTTCTGCTTGGGAGCATATTGGGCAGCCTGCCCACGCTAATAGTGCGTACCGTGTTGGGGGAGAGTGCCGATGATGTATCGTCGCCTACATTCATAATCTCGGTCGTGGCATATGTTGTAATACTTGTGATGTCCATACTCTTCGGTATGCTCTTAAAGAAGCGTATGCAGCGCATGGACGGGGAAATGGCCGGTTGACTGAGATTGTTGTCGTGAACGACCTATTTTCTGCCGATTCCCCTTGCAATTATATCCAATTCGGGTTATAATCAAATACAAGTCTGGCAGGAGGTCTTTCAGATGGAGTTCACGGATGGTAGACGCAATTCAGGAATCAATAAGGGCGCTATAAAGGCGTTCTTCGCACAGAAGCGCATGCGCAGGTTACTGGGCATTGCCGCCGCTGTGCTTGCCGTGGCGTTTGCCGTGGCGGTGTTGCTCGTATTGCGTGAGCAGGAGGATATGCTTGCCAGACAGGAGGCGGAGCGAGCCCGTCTGGAGGAGCAGCTCCACAGCCTTGAAAGGCAGCTTGAGTTGATTGAATACAAGACCCAGTATGTAAAGACCAACGAGGGCCTCAAGCAGTACGCAATGGACGAGCTGGGTGCTGTCAACCCGGGCGATAAGATAGTCGACCCGGGCGATTGATGCCGAATGTTTGCTATCTATCGCTTAATCAACGGTGATTAGGCGATATTTTATTACTTAGGAGGGCTATGGCATTTGCAATTATCGACATAGGGAGCAATTCAGTCCGCTATATGGAGGCGGATGTTCCCTTTGAAAAGGGCGTATACACCACGCGTCTGGGCAGCGGCCTTGCGGAGACGGGCAGGCTTGGCGATGCCCCAATGGAGATGAGCATTGCCTGCATCCGTGGGCTTGCGCAGGCGGCACGGGCAAAGGGGCTTGTGCCGATGGCATATGCCACAAGCGCCGTCAGGGACGCCGCAAACGGTGCGGAGTTTGCGCTTCGGGTGGAGAGGGAGTGCAATGTTCCTGTCGACATAATCTCCGGCGAACGTGAGGCGAAGTATGCCTTTATCGGCGCTCTCGGCAGCGATGCTGACGGGGGGCTCATTGACATAGGCGGAGCATCCTGCCAGGTAGCGACGAGCTCGTTTAAGAGGAGCTACCCCATGGGCTGCGTGCGAGGCGGCGATATAGCGAGGCAGGCAACCGGCGCTGTGGACTGTGACGATGACCCTGCCGCACAGAGGCTTGCGGTGGAGCGGCATATGGCGGGACTCATAGCCGCCCCGAGAATACGGGTGAACGGCTTCACCGGCGTCGGCGGAACCATAACCACGCTTGGGGCGATGGATTTAGGGCTCGATAGCTTCGATGCGGCTGCAGTCCATGGTATGCGCATGACCCGTTGGGATGTTGAAAAGCTCATATCCGAGCTCATCGCAATGGGGAGCCGCAGGAGGGAGCATCCCATGCTCAGGCAAAGGCATGATGTGATACTCTATGGGGCATATATACTTGCAAAGCTGATGGATCTGCTCAATATCTCCGATATGAAAGTGAGCTGTTCCGACGGCATGGAGGGATATCTGACGTATCTGAAAGGACGGGAAAATGGAATCGATCAACAGGGCTGAGGGAAAGGTTCCTCTGTGGAAGCTGTTTACCGCATTCATGCGGATAGGGGCGTTTACATTTGGAGGCGGCTATGCGATGCTGCCCATGCTTGAGACCGAGTGTGTTGAAAAGACGGGCTGGATAACCAAGGAGGAGCTGCTTGACTACTTCGCCATAGGCCAGTGTACCCCCGGCGTTATTGCGGTGAACACTGCGACATTCGTTGGCAAAAAGAAACGAGGCGTACTCGGCGCATTCGTTGCAACGGCAGGGGTGGTGTTTCCCTCGTTTGTAATAATCTGCCTGATCGCCGCACTGCTCCAGAACTTTGCAGAGATAAAGCCTGTGCAGTATGCCCTGAGGGGCATTCGGGTGGCGGTCGGAGTATTGATAATCAACACCGTCGTAAAGCTCATCCGTGAAAAGCTCAAGGACTGGCTGGGCTATGTCCTCTGCGCACTGGCGTTTGCACTGGTGGCGTTCCTTGACGTTTCGCCCGTGTTCGTGGTGATAGGCGCGGCGCTCGTGGGGGTAGTACGTTTCCTCATAGCGGGCAGGAAAGGGGGAAATGGAGTATGATCTACCTTACGCTGATATACGAATTTTTCAAAATCGGGCTCTTTGCCATCGGCGGCGGATTGGCGACGCTACCCTTCCTTACCGATTTGGCGGACAAATATCCTTGGCTCACAAGCGAAATGCTGAGTGAAATGGTGGCGGTGTCCGAAGCCACCCCCGGGCCCCTCGGCGTGAACATGGCCACATATGCAGGCTACATGGCGGGCATAGGCGAGTTTGGCAACGGCACATTGGGTCAGGTGCTCGCCATAACGACTGCACTTACCGCAACGACAGCTCTTGTCGCGCCATCGTTCATAGTGATACTGATAGTCAGCCGCATGCTCGACAAGTACCGCAGCAGTGTCCTGGTGGAGAGCGCATTCTCCGGCCTGCGTCCTGCCGTAGCGGGGCTAATCGCCGCCGCCGCATGGTCGGTGATAAAGGTCACGCTGTTCGATTTCGCCGCATGGCAGGGATTTGCCTCCCTGCTCGACGTCGTGCATCTGCCGGAGCTCCTGCTCTTTGCCGTACTGCTGATCGTCACAAACATAAAGAGGCTGAAAAAGCTGCATCCGCTCTACATAATAGGATCATCAGCGGCGATAGGCATATGCATGGGCTACATGCTTAATTGGTGATAATATATATTTGAATACTATTTACACGAAGACGCAGATATGATAGCATAAACCAAGGGCAACCCCTTTTCGGGGTTGCCTACTTCGTTTTCTAAGAGGTAAATATGGCTACTGTTTCAAGAGGAATCCGCGCACCCATAATCCGCAAGGGCGACGACATTGTGAGTATCACCGTAGACTCCGTTCTCAAAGCGTCTGCCGATGAGGGTTTCACTCTGCACGACAGGGACGTCATCGCCGTTACAGAGGCTGTTGTCGCCCGCGCCGACGGCAACTATGCTTCCGTAGACCACATTGCGGAGGATGTCCGTACAAAGCTTGGCGGCGGCCATATTGGGCTTGTGTTCCCCATACTGAGCCGCAACCGCTTCTCCATATGCCTGCGTGGTATTGCGAAGGGGGCATCCAGGGTCACGCTGCTCCTGGGCTATCCCTCTGACGAGGTGGGCAATCACCTTGTCGATCCGGATTTGCTGGAGGAGAAGGGCGTAAATCCTTGGACGGACGTGCTCACCTGCGAGCAGTTCTATGAGATATGCGGTGACTGCCGCCATCCCTTTACGGGAGTGGATTATATCGAGTTCTATCAGGAGCTGATCCGGGCCGAGGGCACCGAGGTTGAGGTGATATTCGCCAACCGTCCCGAAACCATACTCAAATACACCGACCGTGTGCTCTGCTGCGATACCCACACGAGGGAGCGCACCCGCAACAGGATAGTCCGTCATGGCGGCAAGGGAGTGCTCGCACTGTGCAACATAATGGACGCCCCCGTAAACGGGAGCGGCTTCAATCCCGAGTATGGACTTCTCGGCTCCAACAAGGCTACGGAGGATGTTGTAAAGCTCTTTCCCAAGAACTCCCGTGAGGTGGCATATGCCATACAGGCGGAGGTGCTTCGCCGCACGGGCGTGCATGTGGAGGCCATGGTATACGGCGACGGTGCATTCAAGGATCCCGTGGGCAAGATATGGGAGCTTGCGGATCCTGTTGTATCCCCCGGCTATACGGACGGTCTTTACGGCCTGCCCAATGAGCTCAAGCTCAAATTCCTCGCCGACAACGACTATTCCGAGCTTTCCGGTGCTGCGCTTGCCGAGCGCATAAGGGAGCGTATCCGTGAGAAAAATGCCGACCTTAAGGGCAGTATGCTCTCGCAGGGAACGACTCCGCGTATGCTCACCGATCTCATAGGCTCGCTGTGCGATCTGACATCGGGCAGCGGCGACAAGGGCACCCCCATTGTGTTAGTGCAGGACTACTTCACCAACTATGCCGACTGATGCACTTCAGGCATTAAAGAGGGGGGAGGAGCAGCTCTGGCTGAATCCGTATCTGCGGAGCGACGCCCTCTCCCTGCTCGACT
Organism: uncultured Clostridia bacterium; assembly: GCA_944336475.1. Taxonomy (GTDB): domain Bacteria; phylum Bacillota; class Clostridia; order Christensenellales; family CAG-138; genus CALVLD01. Next base: position 10,310 of record CALVLD010000010.1, on the reverse strand, counting down.
TCACTTCGGATGATATTACGGACGCACAGATGAGGCTCTCGCGCCTTGCTCCGCTCATTGCCGCACTGTTCCCCGAAACGCAGGAGTCAGACGGCATAATAGAATCCCCCATCACCGAGATACCTGATATCGCCAAAGCATTCTCAATACAGGGTTGCCTGCTGCTCAAGCGTGACTCTGACCTTCCCATAGCAGGCTCGGTAAAGGCCAGGGGCGGCATATACGAGGTGCTCAAACACACCGAGGACATTGCCCGTGCCCAGGGCTTTGAGGAGCTTCTCCATGGGGAGGTGACCGAGGCCTCGATAGCCCATCTGCGACAGCAGCTTGCCTCCTACACCGTGCAGGTGGGCTCAACGGGCAATCTGGGGCTCTCCATAGGCATAATGAGCGCTGCGCTGGGCTACAACGCCGTGGTTCATATGTCTGCAGATGCCCGTGGGTGGAAAAAGACCCTCCTCAGGGAAAAAGGCGTCCGTGTAAAGGAGTACGATGGGGACTACAGCCTTGCGGTAAAACGGGGCAGGGAGCTGTCTGCTGCCGATCCCATGAGCTATTTTGTGGATGATGAAAGCTCAAAGGAGCTGTTTCTGGGCTACTCGGTGGCTGCAAGGAGGCTCAAGGCGCAGCTCGACTGCATGGGCATTGCGGTGGATGACGATCATCCGCTGAACGTCTATCTCCCCTGTGGGGTAGGCGGCGCACCGGGCGGCATATGCTTTGGACTCAAGACGGAGTTCGGCTCTGCCGTGCGCTGCTATTTTGCGGAGCCCGTGGAGGCTCCGTGCATGCTGGCCGCACTGCTCATGGGAGGGCCTGTACCCGTGACGGAGCTTGGGCTGTCGGGCAGGACGATCGCAGACGGGCTTGCCGTGGGCTGTGCATCGGAGCTGGTGTATTTGCAGATGCGGCATCTGCTCGACGGCGAGTACACCGTGGATGACAAAAGGCTCATACCGTGGCAAAGGCTACTTTGGGAGACGGAGCGCATATTTGTGGAGCCCTCCGCCTGCGCCGCATTCGGCGGCATGGGTCATATCCCCGACATCGTCGACGGCAGTCACGTCACCCACATAGCTTGGGCAACGGGCGGCATGCTCGTTCCTGAGAGTGAAAGGCAAGCGAGTTATTGACAATTTGCTGATACGGAATTATACTTTATACGGATAATTTCAGCCCTCTCCATAGAGTGCGGGCGGAGCCATACTATTTGAAAAGGAGCAACAGATATGAGCAATGCAGTTTTTTCCATCCCCAAGCCGTATAATGAGCCCATCCACAGCTATCTTCCCGGCTCGGCGGAGCGTGCCGCACTGAAGGCGGAGCTTGACCGTCAGGCAGAGCAGATAGTGACCATCCCCCTTATAATAGGCGGCAGGGAGGTCTATACCGACAACTACGGCACTGTGGTAATGCCCCATGATCACCAGCATGTGCTGGCTCGCTACTGCATCGCAGGCGAGAAGGAGCTGAAGCTGGCCATCCATGCGGCAATGGATGCACGCAAGGCGTGGAATGATGTGCCCTTTGAGCACAGGGCGTCCATATTCCTCAAGGCTGCGGATATGCTTGCAGGGCCGTATCGCGCAAAGATAAACGCCGCAACCATGCTCGGCCAGAGTAAGACGGTGTTCCAGGCGGAGATAGACTCGGCGTGTGAGCTTGCGGACTTCTTCCGCTTCAACACCTACTATGCGGGCGAGATATATAAAGAGCAGCCCAACAATGTCGATGGCGTATGGAACCGCCTTGAGTATCGTCCTCTTGACGGCTTTGTGATGGCAATCACCCCGTTCAACTTCACCTCTATAGGCGGCAATCTGCCAACCGCACCGGCGCTCATGGGCAATGTGGCGCTGTGGAAGCCCTCCTCCACGGCGGTGCTCTCCAACTACTATGTCATGCGGCTGCTCATGGATGCGGGCCTGCCCGCAGGCGTAATCAACTTTGTACCCAGCCGCGGCACGGATGTGTCGAAGTACGTCCTGACCGATCCGGACATGGCAGGCTTTCACTTCACAGGCTCCACCGCAGTGTTCAAGGGCGTGTGGAAGACCGTGGGTGACAATATCGATACATACCGCTCCTATCCCCGTCTTGTTGGCGAAACGGGCGGCAAGGACTTCATATTTGCCCACAACACCGCCGATATAGACGGGCTAGTTGCGGCAATGGTGAGGGGCGCTTTCGAGTATCAGGGACAGAAGTGCTCCGCCGCTTCCCGTGCGTACATACCTGCCTCCATATGGGGCGCCGTAAAGGGGAAACTCCTCGATGTCATCGCCACGCTGAAGCAGGGAGATGTACGTGACTTCACCACATTCCTCTCCGCCGTTATCGACAAGAACTCCTTTGATTCCATCGCCCACTACATCGATGTCGCCAATGAGTCTCCTGATGCGGAGGTCATATGCGGCGGCTACGACGGCAGCAAGGGCTACTTCATAAAGCCGACGGTCATAGTAGCAAAGAAGCCCGATTTCGTCACGATGACCACCGAGCTCTTCGGGCCGGTGCTCACCGTGTATGTATATGAGGATGACAGGTTTGATGAGACGCTCGAGCTCTGCGACACCGCAACGGGCTATGCGCTCACGGGTGCGATCTGGTCGAACGACCGTGAGGTGCTCGTCCATATGGAGAAGGCCCTTTCCCAGGCGGCAGGCAACTTCTACATCAACGACAAGCCCACGGGCGCAGTGGTCGGTCAGCAGCCCTTTGGCGGCGCAAGGGCATCCGGCACGAATGACAAGGCCGGCAGCGCTCTCAACCTCTATCGCTGGGTGAGCCCCCGCTGCATAAAGGAGACCTTTGTCCCCTCCGCAGCCATAGAGTACCCCTACATGAGCGAGGAGTGAGCTTAATCACAACCCAGCGCCCCATGTGAGCCTCACACGGGGGCGCTGGGTTTCTGCACTTGAGACGCCGCAAGCATAAGCCCCCGCCTGAATTTATCTGCTATCTCGGAAGGCGTGTCCGTACATCCGTCCAATATCCACTGATAAACAACGCCGAAGTATGCGCCTGCCGAAAATGACTTTACATATTTGAGCAGTTCGTCCTCATCATCCTTCCTTCTGTATTCCTGAAAGAACACCTTGAAAAGAAGGTGATTCAGCTTATGCTTCGCTAAAAGCAGGTAGAAGTCCCTATGCTCGTATACGCTTTTGAGCATAAGCATCGCTTCATCCTCCCTAAGCTCGTCGGGGAATCTATCCTTGTAGTTTTGCTTGAATCTCAAAGCGGTCAGGTAAAGTATCAGCTCATCCTTGTCATTGCTGAAATAGCGGTAATAGGTCGTTCTGCCGTAGCCCGCCTCCCTGCAAATATCCGAGACGGTGATGCTCAGGTATTCCTTTTGCTTCATGAGGCGCACCAAAGCAACACAAATATCCTCCATGATGAACTCTTTTGTCAAATTCGCTCTTCTCATTTTAGGTACATAACCTCGCTTTTTGTTCCGATTAAGGGTGCGGCGACGCCTTCCGCGCCTGATCCGGTTGACAGCGGTTTATAGGCGATATAAAATACCCCTTGAAAGGAACAGGTGTTCTTATAATTATACGCCATAGTAATTTTGAAAGCAACACGGGGAAGCAGTATGTATCACAGCGAAACATACAGTCCGAGACTCTCGGATCTCGATGAAAAGGGCATGGTGTCGTATGAGGCCATGCTGCAGCTGCTTGAAACGGCAGGTGGACATCACTCCGATCTGGCAGGAGACACGGTTGTTTCGGGCAGCCGCCGTGGCATAGCATGGATATTGACGAATTGGAGATTGCACCTGCTGAGGCGGATAGACGGTATGGAGAAGCTCGGAATAACCACATGGGTGCGTGGAAAGGCCGGGGTTCCCTCTGTATACCGTGATTTCATTCTGACGGATAAAAACGGTTCCGAGGTAATGCGTGCGGAGGCCAAATTTTGCCTTCTGGATACGAACACCGGCAAGCTCATCCGCATTGGAGAGGAGCTGCTCGGGGCATACTCGCCGGAGGACAGACGGGCGTTTGATGACGCTGTTCCACGTCTGCACACACCGTCGTCATATACAACGGAAAAGAGCATCCCTCTGCGCAGAAGCGACGTCGATTTTAATGCCCATGTCCATAACACAAGGCATATCGTTCTTGCACTGGAGGTTCTGCCGCTGGAGGTATATGCAGAAGCCGATTATTCGGAGATACAAATAGCATATATAAGGCCCATAACCAAGGCGGACGAGGTAACGGCGAGATATGCACGAACGGATGCCGGGCACTTTGTGGGTATCTACTCAAACGATATTCTTTGCGCCATGGTGGAATTCAAACGGAGATATGCAGCAAAGGAGGAGAAAAATGAAGGGCTTTTTAATAACAGCCGGGATAATACTGGCGGTCATCGTACTTGTGGTAGCCCTGTTGAGCTACATATCAAGCCGTCCTGCCGTGCCGAATGACTATGCAGACCATATGAAAACAGGGGGCCCGGTCGAGGGCAAATACCTCCAAATGGGCGGCTTCGAGGTCGCCCGCTTGGAAATCGGAGCAATGCAGAGCTATAAAAAATACCTGTTTTACTACCCTGCGGAGATGATGACCACGGACAGGAAATATCCCGTTGTGGTATTCTGCAACGGTACTGGCGTGACGGGCTCCAAATACACGGCCGTTCTTGAGCATCTGGCCTCATGGGGCTTTGTGGTGGCAGCGACTGAGGAGGAATACTCCTGGAACGGCTTTTCCGCAGAGATGTGCATTCGCCGCATAATGCTTTTGAACGATAACGAAGCGGTGCAGGGCCTTGAAACCAACCCATTCTATCAACACATCGACATTGACAATGTGGGCATCGCCGGACATTCCCAAGGCGGTGTAGGCGCTATCAATGCCGCAACTGACTCGGCGTATGCCCATATGATAAAAGCGGTTTACTGTGCAAGTCCCACCGGCCAGGAGCTGGCGCAGGCCATGGAATGGCCGTATGAACCTTCAAAGATCAATGCACCCGTTTTTCTGATATCTGCCACCGGCGATGGGGATGAGAGGCTTGTGGTCTCCCTGGATGGGCTTACCGCCATTTACAACGCCGTACCCGATATGGTAGCAAAATTTATGGCCCGCCGCAACGATGCCGACCATGCGCACACCCTCTACTACGGCGATGGGTACATGACTGCATGGTTCATGTGGCAGCTTAAGGGAGATGAGGAAGCGGCAAAGGCATTCGTGGGAGAAAACGCAGAGCTGTCGAAAAATGAATACTGGCAGGATGTACGAAAAAACAGATGATCCTCCGCAGTCATTGGCATCTGCGACATCATAAAACCGCACGGCCAAGGGCTGTGCAGCAGTCGCGGCAGAGAATGTGCCCGTCAGCTCATCGCAATGGCACGGAATGCCCGCTTTGAGTATTCGAGATCGGCATTCATGGCGGCAAGCCCACACATAAAGGGGATTATAGCAGGACATATGCTCCTCATTCGGTCGATGGCATCGGACGCCATGCGGAGTATACCTACCTCGAGCATGACCGTCCACTCTCGCAGGGCGCGGTCGAGCATGAGAGTAAGGTTGGGCTCATCGGCGGAAACGCCGTTTACTGCAAGGTATACACGAAGGAGGCTGCCGTCATCGAGGAGCGCATCGCAAAGGTCGTCGAGCACGCTTTCAACAGGACGTTCTTTATTCACACCGTCTACCCAGGAGAATATGCGGTCTCCTATCTCGGCAAGGGTCACCTCGGCAACGGCATCGGTGATGCTCTGCTTAACGGGATAGTAATAGTACAGCGTTCCCTTGCTTATGCCTGCAAGTGCGGCAATGTCGCCAAGGCTTGTCCCCGCAACTCCCTGCCTGGCATAGAGCTCTGCTGCAGCACGGATCGCAGCCCCGGCACAGTTGTCATTCTTTTTAGCAGCCATTATGCACACCTCTCTCGATTTCGTTAGGCATCGCCTTGATTCGATAAAAGTATAACACATTTGCGCAATTAATTGAATAGCAGAGGTAAAAATTCCTTGGATTCGACAAAATAAGCTCATATGTAACAATCCCTGTGTAAGAAATGCCCGGGCGTGAGCATATAATGAACCAAATTGACAAGGAGTGTAAACCATGACGAAGGTGAGGCTGATACCCCTTCGGGGTGCGTTAAGCGGCTCGGCTGAGATACGGAGCGGGGCAAGTACACAGATATGTATAAAACTCAGGAGCAGGGCGACGGGAATGCACTATTTTGCTGTCACGGCCGAGGGCGGCGTTGTAAGGCTCAGACAAGTGCGGCAGAGCTGCTTTGAGTGCGCAGAGAATGTGTACGGCATAATAGGTATATCAGATGGCAAAACGGCGTGCGAGGGCTATGTCGAACTGAACAATGCGGCAAGGGAGAGAGCACGGTGCGAGGCGCTTGCATACGCACAGCAGGATGCAAGGAAAAGGCCCGTATCCGCTGTGGAGGTCAAGCCTGCATCGGCGGCGTATACGCCCGCACAGGTACAGAATACCGGCAGCGCCGCAACACGGCCCACGGGCACGGCTGAAAAAAAGCCAACCGGCAGCGCCGCAACACAGCCCACGGGCACGGCTGAAAAAAAGCCCACGGGCACGGCTGCAGCAAAGTCCATGAGCACGGCTGAAAAAAAGCCAACCGGCAGCGCCGCAACACAGCCCACGGGCACGGCTGAAAAAAAGCCAACCGGCAGCGCCGCAACACAGCCCACGGGCACGACTGAAAAAAAGCCAACCGGCAGCGCCGCAACACAGCCCACGGGCACGACTGAAAAAAAGCCCACGGGCACGGCTGCAAGAAGGCCCGAAAGCGCCGTAGCAGAGGACATACTCAGCCGTGCGCACAGGCTGTTCTCCGTCCCTGCGGCAGAAGAGGACACGCCCCGCATAGAGAAGCCGTTTAACCCTTTCCCAAAGCTGTTTCCAAACTCCCGTTGGCATAACGAGGGAGGGACACTGTACGGGGAGATAACAAACGGCAGACAGCGGTTCGAAGCCGTTGCGGTAGAGGGAAAATGGTCGCCGCGACCGCCGCGACACCTACGAGGCTTCAATCGCTATATCACCGCATCAAACGGCGTGGGCTACTGGGTAAGGATAGCGCCCCAAAAATAGTGCCCGAATCGCAGGGGCGGCAGGGCTGCGCTTACTCCGCATCCGAGGTCTTGAGTACATGACCGTGGCGATAGAGCTGTCGGTTGTCAAGCGCCCACTGCCTATCGGTAAAGGCGCCTACCTCCACCGATGAGAGCGCATCGAACATCTCAAACATACGGGCATCGAGCATATCGACGTCGGCCACTATCTCTGCCTCGGGGAACATGGGCTGCTTAGGCGAGCCAAAATCGGGCTGACCGTGGTGGGAGAGCAGTATGTGCGATATGAGGGTTGCCGTCTCCTCGGATACGGAGAGCTCGGCCGCAGCCTTTTCGACCATTGCTACTCCGAGGTTTATGTGCCCTATGAGCTGGCCCCTCGTGCTGTATGCGGTGGCAAGGCCGAATTCACCCACCAACAGCTCCTCCGTCTTGGCGACGTCGTGCAGTATTATGCCGGCATATACGAGATCGCTCGAAAGCTCCGGATAGATTTTTTTGTAGACTCCGACTATATGTTTTGCCACCTCGAGCATTGTCGTGGTATGATGCAGAAGCCCGCCTCGTGTGGCGTGGTGCAGTTTCAGTGCCGCAGGATGGCTCAGTATAGCCTCCTTATGGGTGCGAAGTATGTACTGCGTAAGACGGGTGAGCTCGCCGTCGCCAAAGCTCCCGGCAAAATCATAGAGGGTGGAGAAGGCTGCCTCACAATCCACGGGTGCGGAGGGCACAAGGGATGACATATCTACCATGTCATCATCACGCTTGTGGCGGATGCGGTCGATTCTGAGCTGCTCGGTATCCTTCCACATATTGATGGTTCCTCTAACCTTTATTATATCGCCCATGGAATACATTCCGTGCAGGGAGGGACTGTAATCCCACAGCTTGGCGTTTATCTCACCGTCAACGTCGGATATTATCATGTCGAGGTAGTCCGCACCCTTGACATTGCTCTTTACAAGCACGGACTTTATCAGGCAAAAGCCCTCCACCTGACCCGAAACATTGCTGATACAGTTTGAAAGCAGACGCATCCTACCCATATTATCACCTCAATACCACATCTTTATGGTTGCGCTGCGAACGACATATCCCCAGCTTGTATCCTCGTTCGAGTCGAGCACGAGCGTTATGTCGCACTCGCCTGCACCGTCCTTGTACACGGTAACTATGACACTTACGCCCCTTTCGGTTGTCTCGGCGGACTTTATCTCAAAATCATATGCCGAGCCGTCAGTGATGAGCACGTAGTAGTTGTCGTCAAGCGTGTAGTAGGTCTGCTCCTTGGAGGGATCAAACTTTGTGCGGAGCAGGTCGGTTATCTCATACGGGCCGAAGGTATCGTTCAAAAGCCTGTCGGCGTCGGAAATGGGCACACGCCCAAAGCCATCCACCTCGCACTCGGCAAGATGGTCGGTATAATAGCAGAATATGAAGAACTCCTGCTCCATGAGGTTGGTGGTGCCGATATCGACATCATAGGTGCCGAACATGCGGAATGCGCTTGCAAGGCGCAGCACTATCGTCTGCTGATCGGACGTAAGTATACCGTCCGCAGAATTGGGAGCCGGCGTCGGGTCGGCATCGGTCTGCGCGCCGCATGCGCAGAGCAATGCAAGAAGCGCGGCACAGATCAAAGCTAAAAGGCTTTTTCTCATGGGACATTTCCTCCCGATAAAATGTTTCCGACATTCTATCATACTATTCCCGGCGTGTCAAAGCCGGCTTGACCCGTGCTTAATCATGTGATACAATTATGACATGAGATCAAAACCGAGGCTTGCAATACTCTGTATAGCACTGCTGTTGGTCGCAGGCGGCGTTGCCGCCGTTATTGTTGCACTGTGCGGTGGGGACGAGTACCGCATACTCACATCGGAGGAGGTACTTGAGGTAGTCGCTGCAAACGAGGGGTTGACCGACGAGCAGAGCATGCTGGTTGATGCCTGTGTGTCGCTTGTGGGCAGGGTGCCCTACTTCTGGGGCGGCAAGAGCACTGCTCTCGGTTGGGACGAGCGGTGGAATTACCCTGCGGAGGTCACAAGCGCAGGCAGCGAGACCACAGGCACCGTGCGTCCGTTCGGCTTGGACTGCTCCGGCTATGTCACATGGGCGTTCGTACAGATCGGCCTCTCTCCCGAGGAGGCGGCCGAGGTCATTGGTCACGGCACATACAACCAGTGGATGAACTCCGCCGAGATTAGATGGGGTGATGTGCGGGTCGGCGACTTTGCATTTCAGTATCGCTATCCCGGCAACTCCGGAAACCATATTGGCATCTGCATAGGCTTTTTTGACGGCGAGCCCGTGTTTGCCCACTGCTCAAACGGCGAAAACAATGTCGTAGTGAGCACGGTGGGCGATGTGTTTAATTTCGTTCGCAGGCCGCAACCATTTCTCCCTTCTGAGTCGTAATTTGTAAATTTTCAACAAATGTGAAAAAATTATGGCTTTTGTACTTGCAATACATCTTTTGATATGGTATATTAATTGAGGAGGATCTGCGGAAAGGGGGCGAAAACGGCATGACAAAGCTGAAAAGCGTGCTGATTTCCAAGGGGATCTCGGGCAAGGAATTTGCTGCGATGAGCAACCTGAGTTGTAGTACGATTTACAAGTACATGTCAAATGATAGGCCCTTGTCGGAGAAAACGGCAAAGAGGCTTGCCGCAGTGTTGAACATTGACTTTAGGGAGCTCATGAGCTGAGCAAACGTTCGGCAACGTTTTAGATTGTGCACAGGGACTCCTATGCGAGGGAAGGGTGCGCCCATCTGTTGCGGTGGGTGCGCCCTTTATTTATTCCAAGAGGCCCAAGGCGGCGAAAACCGCAGGGGTCACCTGCGGTCAGCCTGACGTATATACTCGCTTCAAAGCCCTCAGTCGTCGATCTCCCAGTCCATTATCTCGCCCGTGCAGGCATTTATGGTGTACTCATACTCAACTCCGTTGTGGATGAATTCAATTTCATAGACCCTTATATCGTCTTCCTCATCAAGCTCGGCCTTTGAGAAAGTCACCTGCTCGATGCTGAGCCCTGCGTGCGCAACGGCGATCTGCTTGGCATTCTCCACGCCGATGAGCTGCCCGTTGGTGGGCTGCTGGGTCTCGTCGGGCTCAAGCTCGTCAACCTCCTTGTCAAGTATCTCGCCGGTGAAGGCGTTGATCTCGTACTCATACTCATGCGTGTCGGTGCAGAACTCTATGTCGTAGTAGAG
>CALVLD010000009.1 GCA_944336475.1 uncultured Clostridia bacterium | reverse complement strand
GGGCGTCATTTTTTCCTCATACTGCCTATATACTGCCTATGAGAACCTTCGCAGGGTACTTTGTCAACAGCTCCAAGTTGTCTCGAAGTCAGACTGTCTACAAAGTCCTCTTTGGAGGGCTTTGTTTTTGGGGTAATAATGTAGAAACAAATTGAAAAAAGAGAGGAAATATGGTAAAACAGAAGCAAGAAAAGAGGGATGAAAATGCTGGGAACAAACGAAGACAAATTGAAGCAAATACAGATGTTGTGCATAGATGACTTGGTGCCGAAAAATCATTTGCTCAGAAGGATAGAAAAAGCAATAGATTGGAGCTTCATCTACGAATTGGCAGAAGATAAGTACAGTAAAGATACCGGCGGACCGAGCATAGATCCCGTAACCTTAATTAAGATGCCGATACTGCAATATCTTTACGGAATAGAGAGTATGCGACAGACGGTAAAGGAAATAGAAGTAAACGTAGCGTACAGATGGTTTCCGGGATTGGGTTTAACAGATGAAGTACCGCATTTTTCAACCTTTGGAAAGAACTACAAACGCAGATTTGAAGGAACAGACATATTCGAGCGGATATTTTCAAGAATACTTGAGGAATGCATAAAGAACAAGCTTGTAAAGCCAAAAGAAATATTTGTGGATTCAACACACGTAAAGGCTTGCGCAAACAACAAAAAGTTCAGTAAAGAAGCGGTGGAAAAGGAAGCGTTGTTTTATGCGGAACAATTGGATAAGGAAATAGGAGAAGACAGAGAAGCGCACGGCAAGAAACCGTTAAAAGACAAGAAGGACGACGATGACGGCGCCCCGTCGGCAGGAGAAGCAAAGGAGGAAAAGTGCAGCACGATCGACCCCGAAAGCGGCTGGTTTCACAAGGGAGAGCACAGGGAAGTATTTGTGTATTCGGTACAAACTGCTTGTGACAGGCACGGTTGGATACTCGGCTATACGGTAAACAAAGGCAATTTGCACGACAGCAGAACATTTAAAGGTCTGTATGACAAGATTAAAGGATATGCCCCCGAAAAGATAATAGCAGACGCGGGCTACAGAACGCCGGCAATAGCAAAGCTTCTCATAGATGACGGGATAGATCCCGTGTTTCCCTACAAGCGACCGATGACAAAAGACGGATTCTTTAAAAAATATGAATATGTGTATGACGAATATTATGACTGCTACATTTGTCCGAATAACAGGATATTGTAATACTCAACAACGAACAGAAACGGATACAGAGAATACAGGAGTTGCCCGCAGGAATGCGAAAAATGCCCGTATTTAAGCCGATGCACCGAAAGTAAAAATCACATAAAAACAGTTGCACGGCATATATGGGAGAATTACATGGAGCAATGTGAGGACATACGGCATACGGACGGCAACAAAGAACTGTACGAAAGAAAAAAAGAAACCATAGAGCGGCTTTTCGGAACAGCGAAAGAGCATCACGGTTTCAGATATACACAAATGAAAGGCAAGGCCAAAATGGAAATGAAGGTCTCGCTTACTTTTGCGTGCCTGAATCTCAAAAGACTCGCAAAAATACTCGACCAGAGGGATGGAAATCCCCCTGCTCCAAAGGATTTTTTGCTGATTTTCACACTATTTTTCAAAAACTTGAATTTGACGACGAGAAAAGCAGGTTGCTTCGCTTGATACAACCTGCTTTGTCGTCAGTCTGACCGCCCCAAAATGGGGCGGTAAAAATTGGTTTGCTCAGTCCTCAAGGTGAGCGCGGTAGTAATTCATCAGGTTACCCTCAAGGAGTATTTCCTTTTCATCGTCGGTAAGACCCTTTATGTAGAGGGTGATGTCCTTCACGCCGTCCTTGGTGATGACCTTTGCAGGGATCGTCTCAACGCCGTTTGCAACAGCCTCACGCACATTGGGCACGAACACGAAGTCGCCCGCCTCATAGGGGAACTCCGCATCGGGCGCAAGGGTGAAGGGCAGTATGCCCCAGTTGATGCAGTTGCTGCGATAACGCTTTGTGGCGTACTCATAGCAGATGTTGGCGAAGCCGCCGAGAACACGCTGACAGCTTGCGGCCTGCTCGCGGGCGGAGCCGTCGCCGGGCTTGTTGGCAAACACGCAGGAACCGAAGCCGGTGTTTGCGATGAGCTCATCGGCATTGCCGACCTGTGCAAGGGCGTTCATTATGCGCTCGGGCTTTTTGCCGTCACGACGCTCAAAATCCATTGCCATGACCTGCTTGCTCCTGCCGACATACTCGGGTACACGGCGGGAGAGTGCAAACTCTGCCAGGCGGAGGGGATTGGAGCGATAGGAGGACGTCTCACCGCTGGGTATGAGCTCATCCGTTGTGGTGACGGGATCACGGATGACGGCGTCGAGCTCCAACAGAACATTGTCCGTAAGGGCAAACATGGCGGGCCAATCGGTGATGTTGGGCCCCAGCTTAAGCTCAACGGAGGGATCTGCCTTGCCGAAGCCATTGTAAACACGCCTGTCATAGACAGACTTGTCGAAGTGATACTCATAGTGTGTATCGTCGTAGTCGATATCCGTTGCGGCGGTGATAACGCCGTGGTTGCGAGCGGTTGCGGCGATGGAACGGGAGTCCATGAGTGCAACGGTGGATATCTGACCTTCGCCGGGCTTGGAACCCTCACGGTTGGGGAAGTTCCTCGTGGTGTGACGGAGGGACAGACCGTTGTTGGCAGGGACGTCGCCTGCACCGAAGCACGGGCCACAGAAGCTCTGCTTGATTATGGTGCCGCTCTCAAGCAGCTTCTCAGTCATGCCGATACGAGTGAGCTCGAGGCTGGTGGGAACGCTTGTGGGATATACGGAGAAGCCGAAGTAGCCGTCGCCGACATCATGGCCGTCGAGTATCTGAGCGGCTGCGACGCAGTTGTCGAACGTTCCGCCGGAGCAACCTGCCACGACGCCCTGGTCTGCATGGACCTTACCGTCTATGACCTTGTCGGTGAGTTTGAGGTGAACCTTGCCGCCAAACTTCTTCTCGGCATCCTCCTCGACCTTCTTGAGGAGCTCAATGGGATTCTCAAGGAACTCATGGATTGTATAGGCATTCGAGGGATGGAAGGGCAGCGCAATCATACACTCGACCTTGGAGAGATCGATGGTGATCATACTGTCGTAATATGCGCCGTTCTTGGGAGCAAGACGCTCAAACGCCTGGGGACGACCGTGGATCTCGTAGTATTTCTCGATCTCGTCGTCGGTCTCCCAGATGGAGGACAGGCAAGTGGTCTCCGTCGTCATGACATCGATGCCGTTGCGGAAGTCGTAGGGCAGGCTCTTTATGCCCGGGCCGACAAACTCCATGACCTTGTTCTTTACGAATCCGTTTGCAAACGTGGCCTTGACCAGCGCAAGCGCAACATCGTGTGGGCCTACGCCGCGGCGGGGCTCACCCGTGACATACACCAGCACTACTTCGGGAGCGTTGACATCATATGTGTTCTTGAGGAGCTGCTTGACAAGCTCGGGGCCGCCCTCGCCAACGCCCATGGTGCCAAGCGCACCGTAGCGGGTGTGGGAGTCGGAGCCGAGTATCATGTTGCCGCAGGCGGCCATGGCCTCACGAGCGTAGCTGTGAATAACGCTCTGATTGACGGGAACATAGATACCGCCGTACTTCTTTGCGGCGGACAGACCGAACACATGGTCATCCTCATTGATGGTTCCGCCAACCGCACAGAGGCTGTTGTGGCAGTTCGTCATCGCATAGGGGATGGGAAACTCCTTCAAACCGCTTGCGCGAGCGGTCTGGATGATGCCGACGTATGTGATGTCGTGGCTCATCAGGCAGTCGAAACGAATGCGGAGCTTTTTGGGATCATCGGAATGGTTGTGCGCCCTCAGTATCTGGTACGCAATCGTCCTCTCACGCCCATCATCGGGGGTAACGCCCTCCACGGGAGCCGCAGTAGGAACTCCGTCCACCAGATATACGCCCTTGTTGTGAAGCTCTATCATGGTACTCTCCTTCATCTATTAAATACTAAATCGGGTACTTTCGAGACAAAGCCCCAAAGTACCTCCTTCGCAACGATGATACAACACTTTTTCATATATTGCAACAGAAAAAATGCAATTATCAAATATTTTTCAAGTTCTTTTCGGCAGGGAGCGTCATGTGTCACTGATTGAGGAACGACGCCGCAGAAGCATCTATGTCGAGCCCTGCAACATTGCCTGCCATGAGCTCATAATGCGCCTGACAGCCTATCATAGAGGCATTGTCGGTGCAGAAGCGCATATCCGGCCGACAGAAGCGAATGCCTGCATGGTCACAGGCGGACTGCATGCTCTCCCTCAGGCTTTGGTTTGCGGAAACGCCGCCCGCAAGGGCAAGCACGGAGAGGCCGCTCTGCACGGCAGCACGGACGGATTTTTTTGTAAGAGCGTCCACCACGCATTTCTGGAAGGATGCGGCGACACCGGCGCGATCCACCGTCTCCCCCTTCTGCTCGGTATTGTGGATGATATTCACGACTGCGGTTTTTATGCCGGAGAACGAGAAGTCGAACCCCTCCCCCTCGTTGAATGCAGTGTGGAGGCGGTATGCTTCCCTGTTGCCCTCCCGTGCAATACGCTCCAACTCGGGGCCGCCGGGATACGGAAGCCCGAGCGCACGGGCCACCTTGTCAAACGCTTCGCCTGCGGCATCGTCACGAGTCCTGCCGATGAGTGTGAAGTCTGTATAATCGTTTACTCTAACTATGTGGGAATGCCCCCCGGATGCAACAAGACATATGAACGGGGGCTCAAGCTCGGGATAGGTGAGATAGTTGGCGGCAATGTGGCCCGTTATGTGATCGACCGCAATCAGCGGCAGTCCCAGAGAATAAGCCAACCCCTTCGCATAGCCCACGCCCACGAGCAGTGCGCCTATCAGCCCCGGCCTGTATGTCACAGCAACGGCGTCCACCTGCGAGAGCTCGGTGTTTGCATCGGCAAGCGCAGCCCTGACAACGGCGCCGATACGCTCGGTATGGTTCCTTGACGCTATCTCGGGCACCACGCCGCCGTACAGCCTGTGTATGGGTATCTGGGTATGGACTGCGGAGCCTGATACCTCCCTGCCGTCCCTCACAACGGCGGCGGCGGTCTCATCACAGGAGCTCTCTATTGCAAGTATAGTTCGGCTGCCGCCCTCCCTGTATGCGGCGGCCTTTGCGGCGGCTGACTCGGCATAGCTCATATTTGCCTCCTCCTGCGAATAGCCATGTAGACTCCTGCGGCTACGGCAGGTATTGCCGCCAATACGACTGCAAACACAAAGAAGCGGACGACCATATCAAAGAACAGCTCAGCGGTGCATATGCGTATCATTCGGCTCTCGGAAACATCAAATGTCGAGCTCTCCAAATCGAGGAATACCATGTGAAACACCCTCCAGAACGAGTCGAAATCGGCCGCCGCCCATATGCCGAGCACGGCAACTATAAGAGCAACCATTGCAAGGCATACGATGTATGCCTTGCAGAGTGTGCGCACACTCTGGCGTTTCAGTACCGCAATCGCAAACGCAAGCAGTGCAGCCATCGCTAACGGGAATATCCACCTCAAGCTCAGTACGGACGTGAGCAGGACTCGGACGTCGACCATGTGGGAGAGCTCCCTCTCATTGAACATGGTGACCTCCTTGCCAAACTCCGTTACGGTCATGTCGAGGGAATCCGCCTCCCCACGGGAGTAGGCGAGCATACGGTTAAAAACCCTTGCCTTATCCTCCGCAGACATATCGGTATCCGGGGTCTCGATACGATCAAACTCCCTCTCGACCCAGGCATGATCGGCCGAGACTATATCAACCGCAAACACCATCGCCAGCAGGAGCAGCAGCATTGCGGATATCCATATGCAGATTTTTGCGATCGTCCTCATTCCGTCGGTAGCGACATCAGGCGGTCGAATCGCTCCATTGCACGGGCAAGATATTCCTCTGCGGACATCGTGCTGTAAAACTTCTTTGCGGAATCCGCCTTTCTTGCACTGAATATGCCCATTGAATCGTACTCTATCTCCATCGACCATGCGCCGGTGTAGCTCGACGCCATAATCTCACGCTTGACCTGAACCCAATCGGTGGTGCCATCGAACGGCATCAGGTGAGCGTCCCTCGTGCCGTCATTATCGTGGAGATGCACGGCAAGTATCCTTTCGGCAAAATCGACCGCCACCCGTCTTTTGGGGCAGTGGCAGTTGTTGTGACCGCTGTCGAAGCACACCCCTATGCGTTGCGAATCGAACCTTGGCATACACTCATAGAGGCGGTCATACGCCTTCAGATTCTCAAACGCCAGGTTGATCCCCTCCCTCTCCGCAACATCGGCGACACGCATGAAGCGTGACCAGCCGACATCAGAGGATGGAGGCGGCGTTTTTGTCCTTGTAAGATGGATGACGAGCGTTGAGACGCCGTATGTTTTGGCATCCTCAACACGGCGGCAGAGCATTTCGCAGTAGTCGTCACCCTCAGCGCCATCCTCCCACATGCAGTTCATGTTTGAATACGGCATATGGGCATTCTCCACCGAGAGGCCGGCTCTCAGCGCACTCTCCACCTTTTTGCTGATGGGAGGCTCATAAAGCTCATTATCGCCCCACCAGAGCAGCACAGAGCGAAAGCCTGCCTGCCTTATCAGCCGAAGGCGGTCATTGAGCTCTATTGGGTAGCCGAACCAACCTGCCATTGCAGGGGTGGTGTTAAGCATGGACATTCTCCTTTGACCTGTTTATAAACTCCTCCGCAAGCTCTGCGCCCAACGCCACGAGCACCGCACAGGGACGGGAGGCGGTCATGCCGTACGGAAGCTCCGCCAGCTCCGGGTCGTCCTTCAGTGCTTGGATGAGCTCGACACACTTTAAGGAGCCATATCTGTGTGTGAATTTCTCCACCGGCGCCCTGCCCTCGGCGTAGAGTTCCTTCTTTTCGATGGTCGCCTTGGGATCGTCGTATCCGCACACCGCACCCACCGCCATGAGCATGCCGGTTATTGCACCGCACACATTCCGGCTGCCGCACATGCCGCCGCCAAATGCGGAGGCGATGCGGCAGGCTGTAAGCTCGTCCATGCCCATCTCATCCGCAAATGCGGCAAACACGGCTTGTGCGCAGTTGTATCCGCTGCCAAAGAGCTCAACAGCACCGCAGACACGGGGAGAAGCCTCAGCCATTTCTGACCTCCGTACCGCAGAGCTCCCTTGCAAGGCCATCAAGCCAATCGCCCTCGAAGAGCTCTATAAGCCCTGCATCGCATGCGGCAGCGAGCTTGGGATTTATGGGGAGCTTGGCAACACTGGGTATGCCGTACTGCTTTGCAATGGCATCGACATGGCTCTCGCCGAATATGGGATAGCATTTTTTGCAGTCGGGACACTCGAAATAGCTCATATTCTCGACTATGCCCAGTATGGGCACCTCCATCATGCCTGCCATCTTGACCGCCTTCTCGACTATCATGGATACCAGCTCCTGCGGAGAGGTGACCACGATTATGCCGTCAACGGGCAGTGACTGGAACACCGTGAGTGGAACATCGCCCGTTCCCGGAGGCATATCGACAAACATGAAGTCGATATCGCGCCATATGACGTCCGTCCAGAACTGCTTTACCGTGCCTGCGATTATGGGCCCCCTCCACACGACGGGATCGGAGGGATCCTCCAGAAGCAAATTTATCGACATCACATCGATGCCGGTCTTTGTCCTTACGGGGTATATGCCAAATCCGTCGGATGTTGCACCTTCGTTATTTATGCCGAACGCCTTTGGAATGGAGGGCCCTGTTATATCGGCGTCCAGCACAGCCGCCTTGTAGCCTGCCCTCTGCATTATGGTTGCCAAGAGGCTTGTAACGAGACTCTTTCCCACGCCGCCCTTGCCGCTTATTACGGCAATGACCTTTTTGACGCTGGAGAGATCATGCGGCTTTTCCAGAAAGCTCGATTTGTTGCGTGATGTGCAATTCTCCCCACAGGTGGAGCAGTCATGCGTGCAGTTGTCGCTCATAATTAAATCTCCTTTTTGCATACGGCGGATAACGCCGCTGCCGTTTTTGTATTACGGTTCAATTATATCTCACAATTTGACCGTGTCAAGCCATATTGCCCGTCAGCATAAAGCATGCTATAATACCAGCATAATCATTCAGGAGAGTTTGAGCTTGATCGTATCCTGTTCGGAAGTCTATGTATCAAAACATCCTACCGCTGTAGCTCTCGGCACGTTTGACGGCATGCATTTGGGTCACAGGGCGGTCATAGACGCCGCCGTGGACGCTGCGCGCACATACGGGCTGCTGCCTGCCGTGTTTACATTCGACAGTCTGCCGAGGAACGCATTCCTCCCTGCCGACAGGCGTGTACCCATGATATGCGGTGTGGATGAGCGGCTCGGGCTCATGCAAAGCCTTGGCGTAGGGCTTGTGATATGTCCGCATTTTGCGGCGGAGCTGAGCGGTCTGGACGCCCGTGTTTTTATTGAAACCGTGCTCGTGAAAAACATGAACGCACACATCGTAGTCTGCGGTGACGATCACCGCTTTGGCGCAGGCGGTAGGGGCGATACTGCGCTTCTGGAGTCCGTATGCGGAGAGCTTGGGGTCAGGGTGATAGTTGTGCCGCCGGTTGCGTACGGGGGTGAAAAGATCAGTTCCACACGCGTGCGAGCTGCGCTTGCAGCCGGCGATATAAGGCTTGCAAGCGCTCTGCTTGGAAGGCCGCACTCGGTGCAGGCACCGGTGCTGTCCGTTTCTGATACCGCTCCGTTCTGCGTGCGGCACGGAGCCGCCTGCGGCATTGCAGGGCTTTTGCCGCAGTGCGGCGAATACAGAGCCGTGATAGGAGCGTCTCGTATGACTGCGACCACAGTGATAGACGCATCGGGAGTGGTATCATACACGGAGGGACGGCTGCCGGCTGCCGGCAGGACAATCATAGAGTTTTTAGATCGCTGTTGATCCTATATGCAGCATGAGCGTCTGCGGTGAGTCGATGCCGCAGACGCTCATTTTTACCGTCGGAGACCCTTCAGTTATTTCTTCTTTTTTCCGTAGGCATATCGTGAGTAGCCGTTTTTGCCGTAAAGCGAATAGCGGCCGTAGTTGCCATACCTGCGATACCCCCCATAGCGGGAATAGCCGCCATAACGGTCGTACCGAGAATACCTGCCGTAGCGGCCGTATCTGCCATAGCGTCCGTAGCCGCCATAGCCATAGCCCGTGCCCGCCTCGCTCGCACCGTTGAGCACATAGCCCAGGAACGCTGCATTGCTCCGCGAGAGGTGTGCAAGGCCGTCCATTATTCGGTTCTTCCTTGTAAACTCCTGACGTATCACATAGAGTATGCAGTCGGCATGGTTTGCAAGCACCACGGCATCCGCTATGACGGCGGCAGGCGGCGAGTCAAGTATCACCATATCTACCCGCACAAGGAGCTCATCTATTAGCTCCTTCATACGAGGGGTGCCGAGCAGCTCCGCCGCCTCGTCTGAGGGGGTCTTTCCGTTTATCACTATGAGGTTATCGGCAGGGGTATTTATTATGTCTTCGATGCTGACGAGCCCGTTGAGATACTCCACGATGCCGGATTGCTTCTGTGAGGTAAGCTCCCCAAGCGAGGAGGGCTTGCGTATATCGCAGTCTACGAGAGCCGTCTTTATTCCCGTCATGGCAAGCGATATGGCGAGATTGGTGGAGACGGTCGTCTTGCCCTCGCCCGGCATGGAGCTGGCTATGAGCAGAACATGATGATCGCCCTCCCTGCACGCCTTCTCGACTCGTGAGCGCACAAGCCTTATCGAATCGGCGAATTCCTTTGGTACGTCTCCGCTCAGCAGCGAGAGGCCGTGAGCCTCCTTACTGCGCTGCTTGCCTGTTATAAACGGCACGTTGCCTATGTTGCGGAGATTGAGCATTGACTTGAGATCGTCCGCGTCACGCACCGTTGTCTTTGTGAACGCCATGAGCACCATCACCAACAGTGACAGTCCGCAGCCCCACGCAACACCCAACAGCACCTGTGTCTGGTAGGATATGCTGTTTATCGGTTCTGTAGGCATACCGGATTCGCTCAGCAGCGTGAGCGTGGTGTTGCCAACGACAAAGTCCGCTATCTCGGGATAGTTTTTCATAACGGATTGCAGTACATTGTATGACATATCCGGGGTTCTGGACGAGACCGTGATCGTAAACAGGCTCGTCGCCCCCTCCACCCCTGCCTGTATGGTAGCGGGCAGCGAGGTCAGACCAAGATCCTGCATTATCAGGTTGGTAAGCGCGCCGCTTGTAAATATGTATGGGAATGTGAGCGAAAGCTGCTCTGCGGTAGCGGCAGAGTAGTATGAGCTTGCCGCAATATTGACGTTGTTCACCTGGACGGTAAATGTTGCGGAAGCCTGATATATGGGATTAAATTTCGCCTTGGCGCCGTAGCATAATACAAGGCTGAGCACAGCGGAGAGTATCACCGGCAGCAGGAAGAGCCGCCTGATCGACCTGCCCATTTCCCTTGCGATTTCCGTTATGCTTGCGGACTTGGAGCCGCCGGCGGTATCGCCGTCATCATTCACAAAGATATCCTCGCCGGACTCCGATCGCTCCTTGCTCTGCGAGTGCGAGTACCTGTGCGAGCCCTGCTTCCTTTCGTTTTCAGAGGTCGAGCTGCCGGAGCTTATGCCCGAACGGTCGTATTCTTCGCTCACGCAGCTTCACCTCCTGTCACGGAGCAAGACCTGAAATTACTCATCATCGTCTTCAACCTCCGTTTCTTCTATGGGCGTGATCGCAGGGATGCTCCTCTCGCCGCCGTAGCCGTAACCATAGCCGGACTGTTTGCCGTAGCCATAGCCGTACCCGGAGCCGCCCGACGATCCGCCGTAACCGTAGCCGGATTCCTTGCGCTTTTTGTTACCGCCGCTCTGGCGGAAGTTGCTGTCATACCTGGCTCCCGAAGTTGCGGTGCCGAACAGATCGAACGTCCTGACATTGTTGAACACGCAGCCAAGCACATTCGTGCCGCTCTGCTTTATAGCATCCAGGCAGTTATTTATGCGGTGAGCGCTTGCAACGCCCTGCCTGATGACGAGTATCGTAGCATCGGCCTGCTCCGCCACACACTCCGCATCGGTCGAATATGCAATGGGAGGAGTATCTATTATCACATAGTCGAAATAGGCTTTTGCAGCCTTGATAAACGAGCTCATCTCACCTGAGCCAAGTATCTCGGTGGAGTTCGGCACCGAATCCCTGCACAGCAGCAGGCTGAGAGTCGGCAGCCCCTCCTGTTTGGCGATGCCGCCCATGTCATATGTCTTCGACATCACCACTTCGTTTATGCCGGCGCCCCTGCGCACCCTTGTGCCGAACAGTTTGTACTGTGCAGGCTTAAGCATATCAGCATCCATCAAAAGCACCTTTTTGCCGTTCAATGCGAGCATGAGCGCAATGTTCGCAGCGGTCGTGGATTTGCCCTCGTTCTCAAGAACCGAGGCAACCATTATGACCTTATCGCCATTCTTTTTGGTGATGTATTCAAGACGTGTCCTGAACAGCCTGTATGTTTCCGCAAAGCGGAAGCTTGTTGTCGGATTGGTGATCAGCATGCTGCATTTTGCGCCCTGCAGCCTTGCCCTGAACGAAAGATTCTTTCGCTCGTGATATATGGTCGTGAGCGGTTTGCAGTCCACCTTGTATACAAGGTCGTTCTCGGTCATCACGGTATCGCTGACTATCGATATGAACGCCAGCATTGCTATTGCCCCAAGCGCAGCCAGACCCGCCGCCTGCAGCACCGAGTCCCACCTGTTCATAGCGGTTTTGGGTGCGGTTGGCACGGTGGGCATCTGCAAAACATTCAGCACCGCACCCTGCATCGCCTTATCCGTCACTATATTGTGATGCTCTATCAGCGCAGTTACCTCTGCAAACGCAGTCTGGGGAGATGACGCGGTAACGGAGACCTCTATCAAATTGGTCTGCTCTATGAGATTGGTACTGACCGTACCGTCAAACTCATCCATCCCAAGCACCTCGGCTATCTTTTCCTTCATAACCTGGCTGCCAAGCACATAGCTGAACGAATCGGCAAGCCTGTTTGCCTCCCTGAGATTTGAATACACCGTACCGTTTGCCGTATCCTTGCTCGACACGACGAGCGTCGCATTAGCATAATAGGTGGGCGTGTACCTTTCCGTCACAAATATGTACGTTGCCATAGCGGCGATCAGGGCACATATGACGATGGCCCACCATCCGCGAAGAATGTCGAACACCACGACCTCCAGGTCGATGCGGTTCTCACTTTTTTTGTTTGTTTTATTTGATTTTACAGGGGATGTGTCTGCCATCAGGTCGTCCCCCCTCTTACTATGACCACAAGCACTGATGAGCCCACATAGTCGCCGTTGTCAAACACATACAGTATCCGGTATACCTCGCCCTCCTTGAGGTCATTGGGATCCATTTCGCCATAGTCGATGTTATAGCCGCCGAGGTCATACTCCTCAAGCGAATACTGCTTATCGTAGACGCTTATGTACTCTATATAGCTTGCGGCATCGAAGTTGCAGGAATACGGGTCTATATACACAAGATAATCCGTGAGCTTGACCGACGGTATGGAGCGTCCGTCCAGATATGTGCGGTTATGCACGACTATCTCCGTTTCAAACCTTTGCGTGTCCCCAAGGCTGTTTGTAACGCTGAATTCCACACGATGCGCGCCCATTGCGGTGAGCGTATCCTCGCTGTTAAGCAGCTCTATCCTGACTTTATTTGAAATGTCGCCGTCGATACAGTCGTATGCGGTCACATGCTCCGTCGGGTCAAATACGGACGAATAACTGAATTCCAACGGGGCAATTATCTCAAACCGGGGCGAGATATAGTTCTTTATGTAAAGATGCCTGGTCACTTTTGACACATTATTGCTCGAGTCGACCACCGCATATGTGATTATACAGTGACGCTCCTCCACATCCACAAATTTGGAAACGCTTTCCACCACCAGATCGTCCGTAATATCGCCATCCTCGGCGTCATACGCAACCACGCCGGTCAGCAGCAGCTCATCGTTGGACAGATTTGCAACGTCTATCACCAGCGTATCGGAGGTGCAGCTGATGACCGGCATGCGATCGTTTCCGTTCTCCTGCTCATTCCAACGGTATAAAAGGAAAACGACCGTAACAACGGCCAGCATGGCACACAACGTTATCAATATGCGTTTTCTGGTTCTTTTCATCTTCACCTCTGCAACATACCCGCAAAAGCACGGCATGTTGAAGCCAAATCATATCGGGTCATTGTATCACAAAGGCCGTAATATGTCTATACCTTGCGCCGTTTTTTGTGCAATGCGGCATGCAGTCCGAATGCTATGTTGCGAAAAGGACGCAACACCCTCCAAACGCAGCTGTAAAATCGCCAAAGCGCTGTTTTCTCGTCGTAGCGAATGCTGCGCCTACATACCGCCGTAGCCTTCGCAAGTATGCTTTCCGGCAGAACGCCATGCTCAACCTCCGTCTGAGCATCCCCACAGGTTGAAAAACTCGCTCCGCCGCCTTTTTTACCCACTATGCGGTGCAGCACATACTGCCCGTTTTTACGGCGATAAAGTATGATATCCCCCCTTCGCAGCTTCTTAACATCCGCCGGCACTATCGTCACTGTATCTCTGCCGTGCGCCACAAACGGCGCCATGCTCCACCCAGATATTGGGAATGTCACGGCTCCGTCCCTTTGCATTGCCGCAATGTACTCCGGCATGAGCACCTCGGCACTGAATTTTTTTCTTATTAGCTCGCTCATCTTGCGCCTATCCCATACTTCCTTATCAGTTTGGCGCGTTCCATTCCAACGGTGACGCCTGCTTGGGCATCCCTCCTGCCCGAAAGCAGATATTTCAGCAGTCTTTCCGCCCATGCCACAGGAACGAGCAGACGGCTTTTTTTGACATACGGATGGTGTATGGCAAGGAATTCACGGCTTGGAAACATCCACTCCCACACGGGACGTCTCGCACCCTTTCCTGCCGCAACGCCCTTGGTGTACCTGTGGCTTCTGATTCTTTCCAGGGAGCTTTTGCCGTACAATCCGCCGTCCAGACAGTCCAGAAGCATTGGCATGGGGTCGGCTTCATCAAGCTGTGCACAGGTCAGCCCCACGCAGGCGGCATCGAATCCCAGGTATATCTGAGCTATTGCAAACAGATTGAGGGCAAACGGGAACAGTCCTCCGTCCTCTGTTAGCTTTGCCAGCTTTGAGCGATCTATTTCATGGGAGTGAGCGTCTGCATAGCGTGCAATGTCGGCAATGGTGCGCACCCCAAAGCCGCACGACACAAAATGCTTCGCTGCATGAACTATCAGATAGAACAGACCCGTTGTGGGCTCGAACACACGCAAACGCAGACCGTCCGCCTCTGTATAGACCGCATTGTCAAACTCCCGTTCAAAATAGTCGTTCAGCGAAGCGAATGCTCCCGTTCTGCTGAACAGATGCTTATGGAGCTCGACCGAGGTGTTATCCTCGCCCTTGAGGTTATAGACGCCCTCGTTATCCTCTATCTCAAGCGTATAGCCGTTTGCCCTGAACGCCGATATTGCCCTTTCAAAGTCATACTTGGGATAGTAGACATCCTCGTCACAGCTTGGCCTGTATTCGGGATTTTTATAGAGCGATCTGCACACTATGCCCTTGAGCACAACCGCTTCTATGCCCTGGGCATATATCCTTTGCATTTTCTGCAGGAAGCTGTCCGTAGCATAGGACTGGAGTATCGCCTGTTTGCGTGCATCAGCGCACCATTTGCTTGCAAACGCCGTGCCGCAAAAGCCTTTGAAGGCCTTTATTCCGTCATACACTACGGCTACCAACTTATGATGAAAGCTCAGTGCATGAAGCTGCAACCAGTCTTCGGAAGCGGCATCTCCCATCAGGTTTTGGGCGTCGTCGCCGTGGGAATATGCCCTTAAGCACTCAAGCAGCTGCCGCTCGGCTTTTGATAGCTCTCTGTTCTGCTCTCCATTATACTCTCTCATTCCCTTGCTCCGATCTCTATTGAAAGCAGTTCGCACTGATTAAACAGCCTGAACAGTATACCTCCGTGGCCCAGGCCGCCTCCTATTATCATGTCTGCATTGCCCATGTCAAAAAGCCCCTTGTCATATTTGGGGAAAAAGCCCTCCGCAGGCAGATATATGCTCCCTATGCCCGGCAGACGCAATAGGCCGCCGTGGGTGTGCCCTGCCAATACCAGATCTATATCCCAATCCTCATAGACCGCGCCTTCGCCCTGTGTAAAATAGCAGGACGGACGATGGCACATGAGTATCTTCAGAGAATCTGTATCGCAAAAATCGCTCAGGAAAGCGTACTCCTCCGAAGCAGCAAACCGCTCATGGCTCATCTCGAAATTCCATGTGTGATCCAATATGCCGCCTATGCGTATATCGTTGCCGTTGACGGTGATGTCCGCATACTCCTCATCCAGCACCACGGCGCCGGTTTCGGCGTAGAGTCGCCCAATATCCGTTGACGGATGATCAATATCATAGGTTTGCTCATGGTTGCCCATGGAAACATATACGGGCGCTATTTGCGTCAGCTCCTTTATCAAGTTGATACCGATATTGAGCTTTTCTCTCGTGTCGTTCTGGCTTATCATATCTCCCACGCAGAGTATGACGTCGGGTTCGATCTGAGCCACGGCATCGATAAGCCGCTCATTGCACTTTCCGAACTCGCTGCCGTGCAGATCGGACAACATAGCTATTCGCACTTTGGAATCGAGTGCGGCATAGCTGACCTCATAATGCGTCACCGTAAAGCTCTTGGCGCAGCGCAGAGCCTCCGTTGTTATAAGGACGGCGATCATCAAAATGGCAAGCATCCATGCAAGCCATCTCCGCTTTGTCGCCTCGGGCACGGCCTCTATGCGCTCTTTAATCGTCCTGTACTGCTTGTGCCGTTTAGCTTTCATGCTTCTTTGGCCGCTCAGTCGCGCATGAACAGATCGCGTGTATAGACCTTGCATCGAACATCGTCCAAGCAGCGGTCATAGCGATTGGCAATGATTGCCCTGCTTCTCCGTTTGAACTCATCCAGATCGTTAACTATGGGATTTCCGAAGAATGTGGTATTATCCTCCAGTGTCGGCTCATAGACTATGACCGTTGCTCCCTTTGCCTTGATGCGCTTCATCACACCCTGTATGCTGCTATGGCGGAAGTTGTCGCTATTGCTCTTCATCGTCAGGCGATACACGCCGATTACCACCTCCCTCTCCTTTTCGGGATTGTAATCCTCGCTTGCCGTATATGCACCCGCAAGCTCCAATACTCGTTCGGCAATAAAGTCCTTACGGGTGCGGTTGCTCTCCACTATTGCTCCTATCAAGTTTTCGGGCACATCCGAATAGTTGGCAAGCAACTGTTTTGTATCCTTCGGCAGACAATAGCCGCCATATCCGAATGAAGGATTATTGTAATGATCGCCTATACGCGGATCAAGGCAGACGCCTTCGATTATTTTTCTTGAATCCAGCCCTTTCAGCTCGGCATATGTATCAAGCTCGTTAAAGTACGAAACTCGCAGAGCAAGATATGTGTTTGCAAACAGCTTCACCGCCTCCGCCTCGGTGTATCCCATTATCAGCGTTCGTATTTCCTTCTTGATCGCCCCCTCCTGCAGAAGAACCGCAAATTTCCGTGCGGCTTGCACCAGTCTTTCGCTACCCATATCCGTGCCTATGATTATACGAGATGGATACAGGTTGTCATACAGAGCCTTGCTTTCCCTCAAAAATTCCGGACTGAAGATAATGTTTTCGCAGCCATACCTTTCTCTTGCAGATGCCGTAAAGCCTACCGGCACGGTCGACTTGATGACCATGACAGCGCTAGTATTGACTTTGAGCACCTGTTGTATCACCGACTCGACCGCAGAGGTATCAAAGTAATTCTTTTTGGAGTCATAATCGGTCGGCGTGGCGATAACAACAAAATCAGCATCCCTATAGGCCTCCTCAGCTTCAAGCGTTGCCCTGAGGTCAAGGCGGTTGCTTAAAAGGTATTCTTCAATGTCCTCATCCTGAATGGGCGGCTGTCTGCGGTTTAACATTTCCACCTTCTTGGGAATAATGTCAACCGCAGTAACACTATTGTGCTGTGCCAGCAGCACCGCCATGGATAGGCCGACATAGCCCATTCCGGCCACTGCTATCTTCATTTTGCACCTCCGTTTATCACATACTCAAGCATTATAGAACTCCTTATACCACTCCGCAAACCTGCGCAAGCCATCGCGCAGGTCGGTATTGGGCTTAAATCCGAAGTCCTCCTCCAATTGGCTGATGTCCGCATATGTCACGGGAACATCTCCCGCCTGCATCGGCACGAGCTGCTTGTGCGCTTCGAAATCATAGTCCTCCGGCAGCACTCCGGCTCGGATCAGCTCCTCCTGCAGTATCGTAACAAAGTCAAGCAGGTTCTCGGGCCGATTATTGCCGATATTGTACAACCTGTACGGCGGTATCGGGAGTCCGTCCTCGCCGTTCTTTTTCTCCGGAGCACGCATCATAACATTAACAACGCCGGTAACTATGTCATCCACATATGTGAAATCACGTTTACAGTTGCCATAATTGAATATCTGTATCGTATTGCCGGATCTCAGCTTGTCGGCAAAACTAAAGTAAGCCATATCGGGACGGCCGGCAGGGCCGTACACCGTAAAGAAACGGAGCCCTGTGGTTGGAATATTGTAAAGTTTTGAGTAGCAGTGCGCCATGAGCTCATTGCTCTTCTTTGTAGCCGCATACAGGCTTACCGGCTTGTCCGCTTTATCATCAGTGCTGTACGGTATTTTTTCATTGGCGCCATAGACCGATGATGAAGAAGCGTACACAAGGTGCTCCACAGGATGGTTTCGGCAGGCCTGAAGAATATTATAGAAACCCAGCAGATTGCTTTCGATGTAGACGTCCGGATCGGTTATGCTGTATCTTACCCCTGCCTGTGCTGCAAGGTTGACGACTACAGATGGGTTATATTCTTTGAATATCGCCTCCATAAGCGCCTTGTCGGCAATGCTGCCTTTCACAAAGGTGAAGCTACCGTGCCTTTTCAGCGCTTCCAGCCGATATTCCTTCAGCGACACATCGTAGTAATCGTTCATATTGTCGACACCTATGATGCCTATTTCCTCCACAGATTCAAGAAGCCTTTCTGCCAGGGCGGCGCCTATAAAGCCGGCAACACCCGTTACAAGCACCGTTTTGCCGCTCAGACAAACATTTTCCGTCAGCATTTTCTCCACACCATCCTATTGACAATATTGGTGCAGCTTTGGATAATGTCCACGACTTTGGCAGATACGTTCATGTCGGCATAGTCAGGAACGGGTATGCCATGATCGCCGCATCGGTTCATTTCGACCGCCAGGGCAACGGCCTGCAGCAGAGACTTTTCGTCGATGCCGGCGAGCACAAAGCAGCCCTTATCGAGCGCCTCCGGCCGCTCGGTGGAGGTGCGTATGCACACCGCCGGGAACGGCCTGCCTATGCTCGTAAAGAAGCTGCTCTCCTCGGGCAATGTTCCGCTGTCGGACACCACGCAAAAGGCGTTCGACTGTAAACAGTTATAGTCATGAAAGCCCATCGGCTCATGCCTTATCACCCTGTCGTCCAGATTGAAGCCGCTTGTCTCAAAGCGCTTGCGGCTGCGGGGATGGCAAGAGTACAGAACGGGCATGCCATACTTCTCCGCCATTCCGTTGATTGCGGTAAACAGGCTTGTAAAATTCTTTTCGTTATCGATGTTCTCCTCCCTATGTGCCGAGAGGAGTATGTATTTGTCCTTTTCAAGCCCCAGACGGACGTGGATGTCGCTTGCCTGGATTTTGGGGAGATTCTTATACAGCACCTCTGCCATGGGGCTGCCCGTCACATATGTTCGCTCCTTGGGCAGTCCGCACTCCGCCAGATATCGGCGAGCATGCTCGGAATAGGCAAGATTGACGTCGGAGATTATGTCAACTATTCTTCGATTAGTCTCCTCAGGAAGACACTCGTCCTTGCAGCGATTGCCGGCCTCCATGTGGAATATAGGGATATGCAGGCGCTTTGCACCTATCACCGACAGGCACGAGTTCGTATCGCCCAGCACCAGTACGGCATCTGGCATGACCTCCGCCATGAGGTCATACGACTTGGCAATTATGTTTCCCATGGTCTGACCAAGCGTGTCGCCGACGGCGTCAAGGTAGATATCTGGGGCGTTAAGCTCCAGATCCCTGAAGAATATGCCGTTCAGGGCGTAGTCATAGTTCTGCCCTGTATGCGCCAGAAGGCAGTCAAAATATTTTCGGCATTTTTTGATAACCTCCGCCAGGCGGATTATCTCCGGCCTTGTGCCGACGATTATCAGCAGTTTCAGTTTACCGTTGTTTTTGAACGAAGTCATAGGATCCTCCTCTGCTCTACGGGTTCAAAGAATGTATCGGGATGCTTGGAATCGAACATTTCGTTTGCCCACATCACGGTAACAAGATTTTCGGTTTCGGAGAGGTTTATTATATTGTGCGTATAGCCCGGCAGCATATGTACCGCCTCGATTCTGTCGCCCGATACTTCAAAGTCAAGCACCTCGTCCGTGCCGAGCCTGCGCTGCCTTATCAGACCGCGGCCGCTTACAACGATGAAGAATTCCCATTTTGTGTTGTGCCAATGCTCGCCCTTCGTGACGCCGGGCTTAGAGATGTTCACGCTGAACTGTCCGCAGTTTTGCGTCTTAAGCAGTTCGGTAAAACTGCCCCGATCGTCGATATTCATCTTCAGCGGGAAGCTCGCCTTCTCCTTGGGCAGATACGACAGATATGTGCTGTACAGCTTCTTTGCGAAGCTGCCGTCGGGTATCTCCGGCATAACGAGCGTCTGCGGCTGCTTTTTGAACTCCTCCAACAGATCGACGATCTCCCGGAGCATGACCTTGTGCGTCACCGGCACGGCACAGTATCTGCCATTTTCGGTCAAACAGGTGTTTATACCGTCAAACTCGCAGCGATGCTCCCTGCCAGAAACCGCATCGAGCATCTCCGCAACAAGGTCATCTATGTAGAGAAGCTCCAGCCTCATATTGGGGTCGCTCACCGTGATAGGCAGATCGTTTGCGGTATTGTAACAAAATGTGGCAACGGCGCTGTTATAGTTCGGTCTGCACCACTTGCCGAACAGATTCGGGAAACGATACACGAGCACCTTTGCCCCGCTCTCCTCTCCGTATGCAAACGCAAGCTCCTCCCCCGCCCTTTTGCTCCGCCCGTAAGCGTTATCATAGCGGCCGATGCAGGTTGCCTGTATGGAGGAGGAAAACATTACCGGACACCTGTTTTTATGCTCCTTCAGAAGCTCAAGCAGTTTGGAAGCGAATGTGAAATTCCCCTCCATAAACTCCGAAGCTTCCTTGGGGCGGTTGACGCCGGCAAGATTGAACACAAAATCGGCCTCGGCGCAAAACCTGCGAAGCAAGCTCTCGTCCGTATCGATGTCGAACTCGAACACCTCGTCTATCCGCAGATCGGGACGGGCGCACTCCTTGCCGTCACGCAGATTTTTCAGCGCATAGCACAGGTTTTTGCCAACAAAGCCCTTCGCACCGGTAACAAGTATCTTCATATCATCTGCCTCGCTTTGCCAGCTCTTGTCGTATGTAGTCGAGCGCGGCGATCCGAGCCTTGGTCTCTTCGACATTCAGCATCCTGGTGTTGTTGGAGTTGAACTCCGTCAGCGTGTTGCGCTCCTCATCGCCCTCTTTGAAATATTTGTCATAGTTCAGCCCCCGATTGTCCGCCGGCACACGGTAGAAATTGCCCATATCGACCGCTTTGGCGCACTCCTCGTTGGTGAGCAGGGTCTCGTACATCTTCTCTCCATGACGGATGCCGATCACCTTGATGTCCTCCTTCCTGCCGCCGAACAGCTCTATAACCGCCTCTGCTTGGGTCTGAATGGTGCAGGCCGGCGCCTTTTGAATGAGCAGGTCTCCGTTTTGCCCGTGTTCAAAGGCAAACAGCACCAGATCGACCGCCTCCTCAAGCGACATTATAAAGCGTGTCATGCGGGGTTCAGTGATGGTGATGGGCTGACCGTTCTTTATCTGTTCTATCCAAAGCGGTATCACGCTTCCGCGGCTGCACATGACGTTGCCGTAGCGGGTGCAGCATATCTTTGTTTTCCCCGAAGATCGTGATTTTGCAACGGCAATTCGTTCCTCCATCGCCTTTGAGATACCCATGGCATTGATCGGGTACGCCGCCTTATCGGTGGACAGGCATATGACCGACTTTACTCCAGCATCGATGGCTGCGGTCAGCACATTATCGGTGCCTATGACATTTGTGCGTACCGCCTCCATCGGGAAGAACTCGCAGGATGGCACCTGCTTCAGTGCGGCCGCATGGAATATGTAGTCCACTCCCATCGCAGCCTCTCGCACGGCATTCAAATCCCGCACATCGCCGATATGGAACTTGATCTTGTCGGATACCTCGGGCATCTTTGCTTGAAACTCGTGCCGCATATCGTCCTGCTTTTTTTCATCACGGGAGAATATGCGTACCTCGCCTATGTCCGTCCTCAGAAAGCGGTTCAGCACCGCATTGCCGAAGCTGCCCGTTCCACCCGTGATCATTAAGGTCTTTCCGATAAACATTTCGTACCTCACTCAGACGTTTTTGTTAAGCTCTTTCGGAGCGGTTTCCAATGATTTTTCAGCGATGCTCCAATAGGAGAATGTCTCCGCCGCCGCCTCTGCGGCGGCTTTCATGGCCGCATAGTATTCCCTGTCGGTCATAACACGCTCCATTGCGCGTTTGATCGTATCAGCATTCGGCTCGCGTATGCTGATACAGTTGCCGCAGACCTCTACATGGTCAACCTCCTCATACCTGCGGAACAGGCAGGGCAGGCCGCAGCCTATCGCCTCCTCCCAGAGGACGGAATGGCGTCCCGCAAACACACCAAAGTCAGAAGCAATAAAGTATTCTTTAACAGCGTCTGATTTTAGATAGCCTATGTACTTAATTCGCTTGTCCGAAGCCGTAAGTTCGTCAAATCGTTCTCTTACATCCGAGCAGACCGAGCCGAACACCAGGAATACGGCATCCGGATCGTCTATGTGGGAAAAAGCCTCCATCATCTCGATTATGCACTTTTTTGAATCCAGCTTCCCGCCCGTGACGAGCATGAAGGCTCGCTCGGGAATGCCAAGCTTCCTTCTGATTTTATCCCGGGTTGCGCTATGATCCTTCGGTAACTTTTCAGAATCAACGCCCATAATAAGCGTGTCCAGCTTATCTTCCGGTATCCCGTAAATCTCAGCCGCAAACGTCTTGCGCCAACTTGTCGTACCGTACACCTTTTCAACGTATTTGATCCATCGTTTCCACAAACATCTAAACAACCTGATACGCTCTTTGTGTAAAAACTCTTCAGTCTTTGTGGTACCCCTGTCCTGATGATTGTCGGCAACTATATGCACATCCCTATCGCAGGCCCTCCTCTTATACCTGACCGCATACCGCGGCACGAGCGAGCACAGGCCGTGTACGAATACAAAATCGGGCTGTATGCTCCGCAGGAGGCCGTATATCTCCGGATAGTACCCGAAGAACTCCCTTATCTTGCCGGTGCGTCCGAGCCGTATGAGCCTTACGCCGTTTGCAAGCGTGCTTTCCCCCGGCTTGTCAGCCGTGACGCTGCCATTTTCCCCACGGCAGCGGACGGAGCTTATCACAGTGACATCGTGCCCAAGCTTTTGCTGATATTCGCTCAGCAGATTGTCCTGGTAGCTGTAGCCCTCGGTGAAGGGTGCGTTCATGCATATGTTAACTATCTTCATCGGCACACCTCGTTTATAAGCTTGCTTACCGCCGCTCGATTGGCGGCGCGGCTGTGCTTTGCCAACGCGCGCCGCCTGTTGTTCTCTCCCAGTTCATTTTTCAATGCCTTGTCCTGCTTCAGCAGTGTCAGCTTTTGTGCAAAATCGTCTTCACTGCCGGCCTTGGCGGTCAGCCCATTGTCTCCATCACGCACGAATTCCCTTATGTTTTCAAAATCGGATATCACGACGGGCTTACCGAAATACCCTGCCTCGAATACAGGCCGCGCCTGATGGGGCGACTGCATGGGGAATATCAAGACGTCACAGGCGGCGTAGCACGAAGCCATGTCGGTTTGCTTGCCTATGAGATGGATCTGCCCATGCTGATCATTTGCCTGGATATATGCCCTCATTTCCCCGGCAAATGCCGTCGCTTTGCGGTTGCCGAGCTTTATCACATCATCGAAATCGGCCCCTGCGGCTATGAGATCGACATCCTCACCCATTGCCAGCACCGCTCTTACCGCTATGTGGAATCCCTTCATCTCGTTTACTCCGCCAGCATAGAGCACCCTGAACCTGCCCTCTTTTAGTCCCCATACATCCGCTTTTTGCAGCACCGCCTCCGTGTTGGGCATCGGCACATCTTCGACATAATTATAAATCACGCTTGTCTGGGCTTTTTGCAGACCCTCAAGTCTCCTGTCGTAATCGGAGATGAACGACACTGCGGAAAACTCGTCCAACGCCTTTGCGATACGGCGGTTGAGCAGATTATTGCGATCACCGCGCATGGTCTCCCTCACAAAGCATATGCTCCTGCGTTTTTTGACCTCCGAGAGCCTGCTCATCCAGCAGAGCGTTTTGGAGTTTACGACTACAAGATCCGGATCTGTATTGCGGATGGTTTTGTTCCACCTGCGAGCTTGCATGAATATGAGCATCAGACGGTACATAAATCGGGGTGAAAATGCCCCGTCGATGCCGCTGACATATGTGATGGCGCCTATCCGCCTGTCGGACACGAGGGTGTTTATCCCACGCTTATTTGCAAGCTCCAACATGTCTGCCGGCGAAGGCGAGACGCTCAATATCGCCTCATGGCCCTCGCTTCGGACTGAGTCGATAACATTCAGCAGGCTTACCCCCGCTCCGCCCAGAAGCCCTGAATGGTGTATGAACAGTATCCTCATTCTATTCCCATCCTCTCTCGAAGTCATATATTCGATAGAGTATAAACAGTATCGCACCCATGGCAAACGGGATGACGTTGAATGTGCCTATCAGCAAAATTGCAACGAAAGCCACCGCCTTGGCTGATGCTTCCCCCAAATGCGTTCTGAGCGGATCTACCAGCTGTACTTTTGCAATCAACATTCCGAATATCAGCCCGTATTGCGCCAGCAGGTCGAGAATTGTGGAGTGCTTGCCCACCCTCATATATGTCAGTGTGCCTGTAACAGGATATTTCACAATCATATTCAAAGAGTTGGCATACCGTTCAATTCTCGTTGCAAAGTCCGAATCCTCTACAGACTCGCCTCTTATTAGATCCAACAGATCCTGCAGCTTCCTCGCAATAGCTCCCGTCTGGTCTGTGAGTCCTATAAGCCATGTCAGCAGTTTCTCAATGTTCAGGTATAGCAGCGTAAAACCGACCAATGCAACCATTATCAACACTGCCTTGACCTTGATGTTCCGTATTGAAAATATGCCAAATAATATTGGCATCAATATGGCTACCAATGCAGCCATCAGGTACTGGGACTCCAGAGCAAGTATGAATGTGGTCACGCTAAAGGCAAGCGCCGTCAAGCGAGAGATCAGCCCCTTTTGCCTGTCAAACGTGTGGGCAAGCCCCAGCGGCAGTGCGGCAAGGCACGTATACATGTATCCGTATCCGCCGACACCCCTCATCGCATAGTCAAAGCTGACATCCGAGTTTTTGGCAAGAACCCGCATTATGTTAGGCGATATCTGCAGGTTTATCAATGTGCATATATTCCAGACGATAAATAGTGCAAATGCAAATGTGATAAGCCAGGACAGATCATCCTCCGCTGCATATCGGTCTACGACCATGTCCCCGAACAGCGCGAATGCTAATAGTATTACGGGGGTTGTTACATATGACAACGAATCCCCCGATACAAACGCTATCACTATCACATACGCCATCAAGCCGACGATAGCCGCCTGTTTTTTTGACACACCCCTCATGCACTCGTACAGTATAAAGCCGCCGACAAAGAGCAGCGCCAACAAGCGGTATAGCGTGCCATAACTCAAAGGCGGTGATATGCACCATGCCAGTATATACATCAGTGCGAGCTTGAACAGCTTCCTGCTCATGCTTTGCAGTCCTTATTTACGATTTTGGGTCGCTTTACGGTATTCATTCCTCAGGCTCCATAACCCTTATCATAAATTCTTTCATCTCTTTGATCCACGAGCGGTAATCAAACAGGCCCGTATCGGGAGTTCTCTGTTTTTGTGCTGCCCTGTTTATTGCATCCTTTATGTTATCGTCGGTGACGATCACAGAGTTGCTGTCATCAAGATAGTCCTGGATGTTGCTGAATGGGTTTACGATGACCGGCACCCCTGCGGATATGCTCTCGGCGAGCTTGGTGGGGAAGCCTGCCCTTACCACAAGATTGTTATCCCGAATAATTATGCTGTAATGCGCCCGTTTCAGCGTGCGAATGGTCTCGCTGTTGGAGAGCCTGCCCATAAACTCGACACGGCTGCTCGTGCAGCGTGTTTGATACGCTGCTTCGTACCCCTCCTTCGTTATGCCCACCACGATCAGCCTGCAATCCATATCGCAGCCGTCCACGGCCTCGATTATCCTATCGATCCTTTCCTTCAACGCACTGGGCGAACCAGCGTAGACGAGAGTGAAGCGGCCGTCCTTTTCGGCCCCGACCTGCCACTTGGGCTCCCTGTTATCCGTCAACGGCGGTATCTCGACCACATTGGCACAATTCCTGTAATATTCATGCAGAAATCTGCAGATAACGATGACGCCGTCCGTTTTTTTGTGCAGCAGCTTCATTCGGATGGCCGTATCCATGTTTTTTACGAGCCTTTGCACCCTGCTGTCGTGATTTGCAACATACCATTCGGTGACATCCGCTATGCACTTTTTATGATGCTTTCTGCAATACCTCATGGCACGCCAAAGCGCACCCGCCTGGTAGTTATAGAATACCATGGCGCATACGTCCTTATGGTTTGACGCCACGGTTTTTATTACGGAGATGTCCGTAAGATAATTGAGCCACCCTACCGTTGTCCTTGGATACGGTATGAACCAGCATTCAAAGCCGTCATGGTTCCTTACGGTCAGTTCATCACAGGAGTGGGATATGCCTATAAACACAACATTATAGCCCAACTCCCTGAACACCTTGCCGTTGCCGAGCACGCGATGCGCCGCAGCATTTTTGTCCGGCAGCTCGAAGCCGCCTATGTAGATTATTGTGCCATTGCTCATTCCAGATTCTCCCGATACCACTCTATCGCCTCATGGAGCCCACGAGCAAAATCATACTCCGGCTCGTAGCCGAGCATGGTTCTTGCCTTTGAGATATCGGCATTTGAGTGCTTTATGTCCCCCCGTCTGTCCGGCCCGAATTTGGGCTCTATATCCTTGCCGAGAGAGTGGGTCAGTGCATGGTAGATATCTATCAGATACTCCCTGCCGCCGTAGGCGATATTATACGCCTCGCCCGCCGCCTCATGCGAGGCCAGGCAGGCCTTTAGATTTGCCTCGATCACATTTTCGATATAGGTAAAGTCGCGGCTCTGTCTGCCGTCGCCGTTTATCGTGGGCTGTTCGTCATTGAGCAACTGCTTTATGAACTTTGGTATCACCGCAGCATACGCACCGTTGGGATCCTGCCTGCGGCCGAACACATTGAAATACCTAAGTCCATAGGTATCGAGGCCATAATGCATGGTATACTGCTTTGCCCACTCCTCATCGCAGCGTTTTGTGAGCGCATATGGGGACAGCAGTCTGCCCTCGCGCCCCTCCATTTTGGGCAGATTCGGCTCGTCGCCATACACCGAGGAGCTTGATGCATACACAAACTTCTTCACTCCGTTCTGCCTGCTTGCCTCCAACATATTGAGCGTGCCCGTTATATTGTTTTGGCAATAAAACAGCGGCATCTCGAGCGAACGGGGTACGCTGCCCCATGCCGCCTGGTTGAGCACATAGTCTACACCCTCTGCCGCTCTCAGGCAGACATCAAACTCATTTATGTCGCCCTTGATAAATTCATAGTTGGGGTCGGATGCAAAGAGGTCGACATTGGCCTGCTTGCCGGTCGAGAGATCGTCAAGGCATCTGACCCTGTACCCCATATCGAGTATTGCCTCGCACAGATTTGAGCCGATGAAGCCGGCTCCGCCTGTAACGAGGAAAAGCGATCCCTTTTGGAATGTCAGGTGTCTATAGCCCATATCAGAGCCTCCAGTAGCTGTATCCGGCGTTTTCGTACTCGTCCCTGTTGAGCAGGCCCTTTATGTCAAGCAGCACCTTTGTGCCGTCGCTGAAGAATGCGTCCATCTGTTGCGTGGTAAATGCGGAAAACTCGGTGTGCGCGACTGCAAGTATCACCGCATCCATGCCGCAGATCGAATCAATGTCCACAAATTCAATGCCGTAAAGCCGCCTGGCCTCGTCCGCATCCGCGATCGGGTCAGCTATCACCGGCTCAATGCCGTATTCATGCAGTTCCTTTACTATATCGAACACCTTGCTGTTGCGCGTATCCGGGCAGTTCTCCTTAAACGTAAAGCCCAATATAGCCACCCTTGCGCATTTGACCTGCCGTTCCGCCCTGATGAGGCTCTTAACGCAGTTTTCGGCAACATATTTGCCCATAGCATCGTTTATGCGGCGTCCTGCCAGTATCACCTGGCTGTGATAGCCGAGCATCTCGGCCTTGTAGGTGAGGTAGTAGGGGTCAACCCCTATGCAATGGCCGCCCACAAGCCCCGGATAGAACTTGAGGAAGTTCCATTTCGTCCCCGCCGCCTCAAGAACAGACCGGGTATCGATGCCAATCCTGTTGAATATTATCGACAGCTCGTTCATAAAGGCTATGTTGATATCCCTTTGGCTGTTTTCTATCACCTTGGCAGCCTCTGCAACCTTTATGGACGGAGCACGGTGGACGCCTGCATCGACCACGAGCTCATAGACACGGGCGACCTCCTCCAGTGTCTCGGCATCCATGCCTGAGACTATCTTCTTGATGGTCTCCAGCCTGTGAATCTTGTCGCCGGGGTTTATCCTTTCGGGCGAATAACCGACCTTG
This sequence comes from uncultured Clostridia bacterium, assembly GCA_944336475.1. Taxonomy (GTDB): domain Bacteria; phylum Bacillota; class Clostridia; order Christensenellales; family CAG-138; genus CALVLD01. Next base: position 32,526 of record CALVLD010000009.1, on the reverse strand, counting down.
AAGTCCACTCCGCATTTCAAGCCGGACTCCCTTTCCAGTATGGGCACGCAGACCTCCTCCGTTACCCCCGGATACACCGTGGACTCAAACACGACTATGCTGCCCCCTGCCAGGTTGCGGCCGAGTATGCGGCTTGCGCCCTCGACAGACGAGAGATCGGGAGTATGGTCATCGTTTACCGGCGTGGGAACCGCCACGATGTGGAACTTGGCCTCACGCAATCTTGTTTCATCCGCGGTAAATTCGACTGTAGTATTCCTGATGGCCTCATCACCCACCTCCCGGGTCGGGTCAATGCCCGATCTGTACAATTCTATCTTTTTTTCATTCAGGTCATATCCTATGACGTTTACTTTTTTTGCAAACGCAACCGCTATGGGCATGCCTACATAGCCCAGGCCGACCAGTGATATCTTTTCTTCCTTTGCAGCTATTTTGGAATACAGCATATCAAATTCCCCTTGCACATCTGTTTATTTCTTGTATATATGCTTCTATGACGATCTGTCTGTCATAGCATTGCTCCATCTTTCGCCTTCCGGCAAGCCCCATTTCCGCACGCTGTTCGTTTGAGAGCTCCAGGAATCTTTCGATGCAGTCGGCGGCGGACTTTGCATTTTTTCTCTCAAACCCAATTCCGCTTACGACCTCGTCAAACGTTTCCCTGCAGCCGGGGATGTCGGAAGCAAGTATCGGCCTGCCCGTTGCCGCAGCCTCGAGCAGTACGTTTGAAATCCCCTCGTGATAGGAGGGAAGTATCACCGCATGACAGCTTTTCATATAGTCGTGGACATTGTCCCTGTGCCCCAGAAACTCCACTGCGCCATTGTGCGTATCCCTGATTTCAGCCTCGTATTCTTTTTCAACAAAGCCTATCGCTTTGAATTTTACATTCGGGTGCTTTGCCTTTACCATTTCCGCAGCCTCTGTCAGCTCGCATATGCCCTTGTCCCTCATGACACGACCTACAAACAGTATCGTGATGCCGTCCCTGTCATCGGGATACTCCTCAAAGCGATTGTCGGACAGATTGACACCCGAGCCGGGGATGAGGCGGCGGCGGCCCTTTACTATACCGCTGTTGATAAACAGCTCCCTGTTGCTCTCGTTCTGGAAGAATACGCACGCTGCGCCCCTGAGCCCTCGCTTGTACAACTCCAGACAGACTCCGGAAAGTATGCCGCCGTTGGATATGGAGGCGCCTATCCCCGTCACATTGCAGATATACGGCACTCTCTTTGAGGCGCAGACCATGCCGCCGTAGATATTGGGCTTGATGGTATAGGTCAGCACTACATCGGGCTTGACGCTTTTTACGATGCTTGCATATTTTTTCATGAGCTTGATATCCGCAAACGGGTTCATGCCCCGTCGGTTGAATTCCGTGCGGATGTATACGCATCCGAGCTTCTCCAGCTCCGGTATCAGATCTCCCTTCGGCAGTGAGATATAGACCGTATTGCCGTCAGCTAAAAGACGCTCCAACAGCTCCTTACGGAAGCGATACAGCCCTATATCAAGATTTGCAAGAACAAGTACCTTCACTGTTGGGCAGCTGTTACTCCTTCTTTTTTGCGGGAGCTCCCATATATGTCCCGGCCTCCGTGATGTTCCTGACGACCGCTGCGCCTGCGCCGATCACGCAGTCCTCGCAGATGCTTATATTGTTCCTGACCGCAGCGCCGACGCCTATATGCGTACACTCCCCTACCGCCACCGTTCCGCCGAGCGCGGCGTTTGGGGAAACATGGACATAATTGCCGAGCATATTGTCATGCTCTATGACCGCAGCAGTGTTGATTATGCAGTGCCTGCCTATTGAGGCATCCGGATTCACCACGGCGCCTGCCATTATCACCGTTCCCACGCCTATGGTAACGCCGTAGCCTATCTGCGCCGAAGGATGTATGAGCTTCGCCCAGCTTACATCGAAACGCTCGGCAATGCTCCTTCGTATGCGGTTGTTTCCGACCGCTATCACAAAATCGGTATTTCCGTCATTGAGTGCGGCCATATCTGCACATATCCCCACTATGGGAAATCCCATGCACATGCCCGATGCCCTGTCATCGACGAATCCAATGTTTGTATAGCCGTTTTTCATGGCGATGTCCGCAATAACCTTGCCGTGTCCGCCTGCGCCGATTATTATGAGCCTGTTACGCATCGAGCCTCTCCCTCAACGGAGTCCCGTGAAACTCCTCCATGGTGACGCTCGATTTTCCGCTTATGCCGTCACGCTTTAGGGCGCATATCACCGTTCTCAATATTATTTTCATATCTCCGACAAACGATATGTTGTTGACATAATAGACGTCCATCTCAAATTTCTCCTCCCACGTCAGCAAATTGCGGCCGTGCGTCTGAGCGTAGCCCGTAAGCCCCGGGCGCACATCATGGCGGCGGCGCTGCTCGTCATTATACAGGGGGAGGTATTTCACAAGCAGGGGTCTTGGCCCCACTATGGACATATCCCCCTTGAGTATGTTGATAAGCTCCGGCAGCTCGTCAAGGCTTGTACTCCTAAGAAATTTGCCGTATTTAACAAGGCGTTGCTCATCGGGAAGCAGCTCTCCTCCTGCACCTTTTTTGTTTGTCATGGTGCGGAACTTTATAAGTCTGAACACCTTCTCATCCTTGCCCGGACGGAGCTGCGTGAAGAATGGGTTGCCTCCCATTACAGCCGCTCCCACGACCGTAAGTATCAGCATAAGCGGCAGAAGCACTGCCAGCGCAGTGAAAGAAAGGAAAATATCCAGAACTCGCTTGAAAAACCTGGCGTACACGAAACCTCCTCAATCAAAACAGCGGCGGACGATCTCAATTATACCGTCCTGCTCGCTCGGCAACATTTTATTATCGCTGGGCAGGCACAGCCCACGCTCAAATATATCTGCGCCAACGTCGACGCCGTTCCCCTGTGGGCCTGTAACAAACGGGAACCCCTTGAATATCGGCTGCATATGCATGGGCTTCCATATTGGCCTGCCCTCCGCATTGCAGCCGGCCAACGCTTCCAATATCTCGGTGGGACATGTCTTTCCGTGCTCGCTAACATACCATGCTTTGCCGTCGCTTCTATGCTGTTCACACATGGCATCCCTATCTATAAGCATGCAGGACAGCCAGAAGTTGGGCTCCATCACATCGACCTGATAGGGATTCATGGTGACGGGCAGATCGCAGAAGCCGTTTTTATACCTTTCATAGATGGCTTTTTTCTGTGCGATATGCTCATCAAGATACGGCCACTGCCCACGAACCACGCCTGCGACCACGTTGCTCATACGGTAGTTGTAGCCAACTTCCTTATGCTGGTACCATGGGGCATTCTCCCTGCTCTGGGTAGACCATTTGCGAGCCCTGTCCGCCGCTTCCCCATCGTCCGTCAGGAGCATTCCGCCTGTCGAGCCTGTGATGATCTTGTTGCCGTTAAAGCTGATGACATTGTATGTGCCAAATGTTCCGGTCTGTCTGCCTCGATAGCTTGCACCGAGGGATTCTGCCGCATCCTCGATAACCGTTGCGCCATGCTTTTTTGCAACGCAACATATCTCATCAAGTTTTGCAGGCGTGCCGTACAGATTGGCAACGACTACGAGCTTGGTGTCCGGATACCGCTCAAACGCCTCCTCAAGCGCTTCGGGATCCATGTTCCATGTGTCGTACTCGGTATCGATGAAAACAGGTGTTGCCTTTTCATACAACACGGGGTTAACCGTTGCGGCAAATGTCATATCGGTGCAGAACACGGCGTCGCCCGGCCTAACACCCGCAAGCTTAACCGCAAGGTGCAGTGCAGCAGTACCGCTTGAGAGCGCAACCGCATTTTTGCAGCCGAGCTTTTCGCAGACGGCTTTTTCAACTTCATTTATGTTTGCGCCGACGGTGGACATCCAGTTTGTTTCAAACGCCTCCGTCATGTATTTCAGCTCGTCGCCGTGCATTGTGGGCGACGAAAGCCATATCCGCTTTTCAAATTTCTCCACTTGACCCCTCCGTACGGCTCAGGCAGTCCTGCGCTCCGTGCAGTTTTGATGGTTGAATGTCGGTATCATTTCCTTCATGCATTCAACCACGGAATTACTGTTTATCTCGGCCAGTCGCCGCAGCTCATCCAGCTGCAGTTCAAACCTCTCCTCGTCGAATTCTTCGGGATGCGCCTTGAATATTCGACCGTGAGCTGTCTTTTCCATGGCGTTGTTCTCATCCGGCGTAAGCAATTCCTCATACATCTTTTCGCCCGGGCGCAGACCGACTATCTCTATAGGCATATCGACGTTCGGCTCGATGCCGTGGAACCGCATGACCTTTTCGGCAAGCTCATATATCCTGACAGGCTCGCCCATATCGAGCACATAGATAGCACCCGACTCACCCAAAGCGCCCGCCTGCAACACAAGCTGCGCCGCTTCCGGTATGGTCATGAAGTATCTCGTTATCTCTTTATCGGTTACAAGTACCGGACCGCCGGCCTTGATCTGGCTTTCAAACAGCGGTATCACGCTTCCTCGAGAGCCCAGGACATTGCCGAATCGAACCGTCATACAGCGCATTACGCTTTTTTTGCGGCAAGCTGCACCGCGATCTCCGTTATGCGCTTCGTTGCGCCCATGACATTTGCCGGGTTCACCGCTTTATCGGTTGATATCTGCACAAAGCGTTTCACGCCATGAGCCTCCGCCGATCTCAGCACATTGATGGTGCCGAACACATTGTTTTTGACCGCCTCGGCAGGGCACGCCTCCATGAGCGGCACATGCTTATGCGCTGCGGCATGGATTACTATATCAGGTTTGAACTCATTCATCACCATGTCAAGCCTTGCCCGGTCCCTAACGGAGCCGATGCAGACCTTTACATCCAGCCAGTTGTATTTGCGGCGAAGCTCGCACTGAAGCTCATAGGCGCTATTCTCATATATGTCGAATATTATCAGCTTCGAAGGGTAAAATGTGGCTACCTGCCGGCATATCTCCGCACCTATCGACCCCCCTCCGCCGGTCACGAGCACGACCTTATGCTCTATATACTCGGCTATGCTGCGCCTGTCGAGCTGTACCTCCTGCCTGAAGAGAATATCTGTTATGTTGGTTTCGCGTATGTCGTGCATCGTAGGCACGGAATTCAGCTCCCTAAGAGTGGGGACGAGCCGAATATGGCATTTTGTGCTACGGCATATGGTGACCAGCTCCGCCTGTTTTTCGGGCGTAATTGAGGGAATGGCGATTATTATCTCGCTGATCCTCAGCTTCTGCACCACTTCCGGTATTTCCGCCGAGGTTCCAACTACTTTAACTCCGTCTATGCGCTTATGAAGCTTCATCGGATTATCATCGATGAATGCAATCGGGATACATTCCTGTGCGCTCTGCCCCGCTCTTATCTGTGATAGCAGATATGCGCCGAAATAGCCTGCGCCGATTATCAACGTCCTCTTCTTACCCGACTTATCGCATTCAAGTTTGGCATCCCTTATAAGCTTTCTCACCACTCTGAATCCGAATCTGCTGATAATGAGCATTGCGCAGATAAATACCGCCGCAACGCACATTCCTGCCTTGTGGTTATTCGTAAATCCTATACTGTAAAAAAACTCAAAGAAGGACAGCCCCCAGTTGGCAAGCAGGGTCGCAAGCGCGCCGACGCCGACGCCGGCGATCATCATCATGCCTTCACTGATACCTCCGACCTTCCAAAGGCTGCTGTACAGTCTGAACACCGCAAACGAGACTATGTAGAGTGCGGTAAAGACCATCACCTGAGGTATAGTATAGTATGCTTCCCCACGCACAGTAAACGGGAAGCCGTACGCTCCGTTGATCGCAGAGTTCATGAACCATGTCGCAAAAACGAATGCGAAAAAGCAGAAAACCGCATCCAAAACGATCATCGCCACGGTATTGACGCATCTTTCAAAAGTAACCCTTTTCCTTTTCAAGCCTATTAATGCCCCCCTGTATGAGTATGTCACTCCAACCTTTCAAATGACATCCAAACGTTGCGTACGGCGTCTTCTATGGACACCTCAACTTTGGCTATGCGCTTTGAACGGTTTACCTCCTTAATGCGGCCTGCATAGTCCAACAGCGGCCCACCCGTTATGAGTATCCGAGTACCGACCTTTACTGCGACGGACACCCCGATGCACCCCTTATTGCGATATAGCCATAGTGCAAATTCACGATCCGTATCGCGCAGCTCGCATTCGCCCGTGCCGTATCGCAGCACCCGTGCAGTGCCTCCGGCGCTGCGCAGTTCATCGTAGTTGAGTTTCCTGTCAGAATAGAGAAAGGTATAGCCCGGAAGCATTTTATGCCTGCGTCTTTGCCATACGCCCTGCTTGCGCACATCCTTCTCTATCATGGGGACTATAGCCTCGCATCCGGCCGCCGAATAAACGGCCGCAGCTCGGGTCTCGGCTCCTCCCTTGCAGAACACACAGTACACATACTGCGGTTCCCTCAATAATATGCTTTCGTTCATAGCTTCGCCACCCGCACATAAAATGTGCGGCTTGCCCCTCCGTCTGACAGCAACCCGAACCTACACCGCACAAGCCATGCGTGAGTGGCCGCAACTGCTTTTAGTTTCGGCAATATATGCCCTTGCCGATAGGCAGAGGACATCTGCGCAAATGCAAAGCATAGTCACAGAACACCTCATTTTATTATATAACATTGCATATAATAAAGCAATGCCTAATATTTGATTGTACTATATATAGGATTTGAGGTCGGATACATTTGCGTTACTTGTCTGGGCAGGCGCCGGTTTGGGCATCACAGCGTTTTTTATACAGCCTGTGCGGAGCATCCGTCAGCTTTTTCAGTTGTACGGACAGCAGGATCGAGACGAGCGAAACTGCGCCGAAAAACAGAGGCAGCATTATTAGGCCGCTGATTTCTATTCCAAGCCTTGCGAAAGCCTTATATGTGTAACTGATGCCGTAATAAACGAAGAACGGGTGAACTATAAGCATCTCAAGCGTGCATGCGCTTATTGTTTGGATCGATTTTATCTGCTTGCAGCCGATTGAATCAATCGCCATGAACCAGCATGCTCCTGCGACCGCCATAATGAATGGCATTAGTATGAACGAAACATCAAACTCGCAGTAGAACACACACACGGCTATGATAGTCCATAGCAGAGCAAACGCCAAGCATATACCGCCCTGTTTTCTTGACATCTTTCCTATGTGCTTATGCAAATAATGCAATTCGATGCCGACAAAAAACGCAGGAAGCTGATTAACTATGTTGAAATACCAAAATGAATTATTGCAGGCGTCGAGATTCGCTGCGTAAGAGATCCCCCATGAACCGACTATGCATACAATACAGGCCGTGCCGCAAAATATGCTTACGCCCTTTATATTAAGCCGTCGGATCAGCCGATATATCAGAGGAAACAGACAGTAAAACAGCCACAGGCACCCTATAGACCAGCCGCCGGGAACGACATTGTTTATCGCAGTCATGCTTAGATTATTCAGCAGCAGCAAATTGATGAGGACGGCCATGGGCTTTGTATTTGTTTCTATCCTGACCGGAAGTCCGACATTCGAAACGAAGAGATACAGCAAGACATACCCTACGATTCCAACGTAATAGGCAGGAGCTAAGCGCAAATACTTTTGGGTGTAGTACCGCTTCAAGCCGTCCCGTTCAATGCTTTTCTTTGCCGTATAGCACGCCAGATAGCCAGAAAGCATGAAGAGCAGCTGCACGCCCATCTGGCCGAATTCTGTGCTCCGTTTTATCACATCGGGAATAAATCGTATACTATTGCCGGTATGAACCAACACTACCATTAAGACCGCAATGACCTTGAGTATGTCAACGGCTGCGATATTCATGATTCGTTTTTCGTCTGATAGCTTGTCTATAACCACTTTCCACTCAACCTAACAGATTTACAAACTTCTCGTATTTAAGCCGATCATTCAATATGGCTTCGGGATAATCCGTGTTTCTCAACCTTTCGATTAGTTTGGGATTATCCAGCAGTGTACGCAGCCCATCCAGTATGGCCGCCTCATTGTTGGCGGTGATCCAGCCGTTTTTGCCGTGCGTGATCTGCTCATGAATACCCGAGAACTCTGTGGCGATTACCGCAGCGCCCGAAACCTTTGCTTCGTTAACAACCCCGCACAGGCCCTCATGATATGAAAGTACCGCAACGAGCGTTGCGTATTTATAGTACGGGAACGGGTTCTGTTTTGCGCCCTCAAAGAATACGAAATCTTCACACAGCCTGCCCCTGACATACTCCTTCATTCTGTCCAAGTCCGCACCATCGCCCACAAAGTACCACTCAAACCGATAGCCCTGCTCAAGCAGCTTTTCACATATGTCAAGGCTTCTGAACAGTGCTTTGGCACTGTCGTTCATGCGGCATACTGTGACGAGCTTTGGAAGCTCCGTTGGACGGTAGGGGTTCTCTGCGGAGCACAGCCGCTCCTCCATCTCCTCCTTGCAGAGGACATTGTAGATCACGACAGATCTGTCCTTCATTGACGGGACGCATTGGTCTACGGACTCCTTTGCGGTTTTACTGACGCAGATCAGATGGTCTAATTTTTGCCTGTATTTTTCAATGTTGGAAACGATCTTATCCTTGAGAGCCAGCTTTGACAGATCATTTCGGATGAACAGCAGGCGCTTTTTTGCCCTAACAGCCTTGCACACGAAAAATGGATCGAGGCCCTGCAGGCCGACACAGGCGGCATCAAACCTGATGCGCCTGAGCGCAAGGCATTTATAGGCGGTATGCAGCGCATCTATCGCTCGATATAAGTATATTGAAACGCCTTTGCGCTGATACCTGCTTATGGGATACCGCGCCAAATATTCCTTATGGATCTCCTTTGGTAGCTCCGCTTCCATATCGCCGCCTCTGAAATTCAGAACAAAATAAACCTCCCATCCGTTCTTTACAAACAGGTTCATCAGCCTCATCGTGGACTTTTCAGCGCCGCCTCGATTGAACACCGAGTAATGGAACAGTATCCTTCTCATATGGCTAACCCTTTCTAAAAACGCTCTTGCTCCGCTTCAGCAGAGCAACAAAGCGTTCACGCTCAAACAGGTAGTTTGCCCCTGCAAGCACTATGCCGTTGAAAGCCAACAGCGCCAGACCGTATAACACGAATGTCAGTATCGTGAACTGCTCCGGCAGGAGCTTCATCTGCAAGAATACGCAGGGTACCAGTACGGCAAAGTTAATGATGAGGGGCTTAAAGAAATCCCAATATGATTCCTTGAAAATGACGGAGCGAGCGTAGTGTATCTCAAGCACGGCAAGAACCACTGCGGCTATCAATATGCCCAACAGCAGCCCGTATGTTTTCCAGATGAGGTTGAATCCGAATATGCCTGCCAACATTACCGAGATGCTGATGATTTGGAAGTTGCGATCCTCTTTGAACTTGCCCGACATATTGATGACGGTTCCGCTCGGGATATGGATTGCCTGAACGAATATGTTGGAGGCTATAAAGAAAAGCAGCCAATAATCCACATACTGCACGTCCGCAACATTCTTGGTATAGAACCTTACGAACGGCATGGTCATCGGCACGGCAACCGACATCAGCAGACATACGCAGAGTGTAGAGGTATACTCGAACACTCGGAAAACCTTGTAAACCTCCTTAGTGGACTTTTGCGCTATGAGCTGGCCTATGCCGCTCTGCGTTGCGTTGATGACCATCATGACCAGTTTGCGTATGAAGCCGTATACGAATATGTATACCGAATACACGCTGGCAAACGTGGTTGATACAAATGTGGATATAAATATCAACGGTGCGGAGTTTCGGATAAGTCCTGTCAGCTTTTGAAATACCACGTCCCTTGTTCCCTTTATGCTGTCGTTGTCCGGGACCGCATTGTAATTCGCAAACTTGTAGCGTTTCTTTACGATGAGCCAAACGGCAATGCCCGTTGCTATCGTTGTCAGCAGATACGCCAGTCTGACATACAGATAGTTTAAATTGGAGATGGCGATGATGTAAACCGCTGCATTTCCGACTATATTCAATGCAGTGGTGATCAGCGTATTAATATATTCGCTCTGAGATACATTGAAAAGCAGAGCATACTTCCGTGTGAACCCAACTGAGAACGATGTCGAGAGGCTCATCATCGTGAACATCAAAAATATGTCCCACGTTTCAACGTCAGTTTTTATCAGAGGAACGTAAACTACGGTCAACGCCAGACCGCATCCCAGAATAATAAGGCCTATGACCAAAAATTTCTTCTTGGTTGCCGAAAGTATGCGATTGCATCTTTCATAGTCCTGATCCACATATGGCCTGAACAGTGCAACTATGGATGCTGTGGTCAGTCCGCTCTCCAACAGCAGTATCCACTCCATCATGTTTGACAGGATTGCGTTTACTCCATTCAGATCGGATCCGTAGACCTCCAAAACCTTTCGGCTGACCACCAGCGAAATAATCTGGGACACCAGCATTTGGAGGATAGTGGCTACGGTATTCAGAAAAGCTCTCTTTGTGCGGTTCATATCCTCCCCATATTACAGCATATCCGCCATAAAGTCCATAAACCGATCGCAGACCACATCGCTTGCATCCTCTGCAAACAGCTTCTTGATCTCCTGCCTGTCCGCCGTAAGCCCGGCAGCCGACACTATAAATTCCGTTGCCCGGAGTATCGCTTCGTCCTTCAACGAATCGTCCTGCTCATAGATATTGAGCGCCAAAGGGTACTTCTCCAGATATGGCAGAGCCGGATCGTCGGGTATACGGTAGAACGTCATTATCGGCTTGCCCAACCGTATGCATTGCAACACCTTTGAGGTAATCTGATTCGTACTGAGGTTGCCGATATTTAAGACCAGATCGGCTCTGCGCACGGATTCCTCTGCAAATCGGGAAGGCATTCTCCCATAAAGCGTGATGTCATACCCGGCCTCGATTAGCTCTTCAAGTATCTCCTGATTCTTTGCGTACCGCTTTCCCATGATGTGAAAGCGTATCTTGTCCTGCAGCCTGGCTTTCAGCAGAAACTTTTTGAAGAATTCGAGAGAGCTGGTATCGTCGTACAGCACGCCTGCAAATATGCAATCGGTGATGCCGCTTGCCGTGTCTATTCCCTCGATGCATTCTTCTTTTTCATCCAGGTTCAGCAGGGGAAGCGGCAGAAACTGCATCTTGTTTGTGTACCCTCGGAACGCTTCATCGGAATAATCCTTTTCCAGCACCGACAGCATAAGTATCCTGTCCGCCCTGCGCATGACCTCCAATTCTTCGCACTCCTTTGCCTTCTTATCATCAGTCGCATATTTTCGGGAATAAGCGTCGATCATATATGCGACCCACTTCACACGTTTGGCATCAGGCCTGTCCAAATAACACATGACCGCCTTGTGGGAGAGAAAGGGCATGGATACGGAGATTATGACATCGATATGTTTTTGGTCAACTATATCGGCAATACGCTCCGAATACTCCTTCAGATAATTCTGCTCGGCATAATTCCTCTGCAACCCAAAGAACAGCTTGGTATAGACCCTCATCACCGCTTTTATCAGCAGGAGGCCAAAGCGGAACATACCCTTGAGCGGCTGCGGCAGAGGCTGTTTCTTTAGCTTCTCACAGGTAGAGTAAAAGTTATCCACGCTTCGCGGAATGTGGTATATCTCCACATCTCCCTGCTTTGTATGCTCGCCCGTGTCAATATCGTGCTGACGGATTGCATAGGTGACGGTATGCCCTTCTGCGATCAGCTTTTTCTCAAACTCCTTCATGCAGGCCGCATTTGCGGTTGCATAGGGGTAGTACGAGCCGGATATAACCAAAATGTTTGCCATGCTTATAGCTTTCCTTTCCGTCTGTAAGCAATTGTTTTAAGCCAACTCAGAAATATCTGTTGTTCCTGTACCTGTGCTTTGCAATAATAAGCGCAAGCAGCGGAAGCTTTAACCGAATCGAGATCAAGTAGCCACGGTCGATCTTCTTCAAGCTGTTCTTATCCAATTTCCCTATCGTCTCTTGCAGCAGCTCGTCTGACATTATGAAGCGGATAGCTCTCAGCCTATGCCTCAAACCGTTCCGATTCTTTTGTTTGACTTCGTTTTCAATGGAGTATTCGGCAATGTTCAAGGCCTTCCTTCGGATCTGTTCGCCAAACGGATACTCGCTGTTTGAAACGACTTGGCTTAGCATTGGCAGCATCTTCCTCTGTCTCAGCCACAGATCCGGTATATATCGCTTTGTGATGGAGCCTGAGTTGACACGATTGTGATACAAATAGGATTCGCCCAGATAAACATACATCTTAGCCGCAAGCGTAGCTTGAATTGTAAACAGTCCGTCCTCGTTGTATATTAAGTCCTCTTGAAAGCGTATCCCCTCAGCTTCAATAAGCGAACGCTTGAATATCCTGCACCAGACAGCGCCTCTCAATGTTGAGCCGTCTGACGGAGCGGCGCTTATCAAACGTGGATATATGTGCTTTTTCATGTCCTGCTCGGAATATGCCTGCGTGTCCAGATATGCAGGCATATTCTCGCTCTCGTTCTTTACTATGTTGCAGAATACTATATCGGCGTCACAGTCCTTTGCGCTGCGGTACATCACTTCGTACATGTCGGGCTCAACCCAGTCGTCCGAATCAACGAAGCCTACATACTCCCCTGCGGCAATGTCAAGACCTGCGTTCCTTGCAGAGGCTGCTCCGCCATTTTCCTTACTTATGACGCGAAGATTCGGATGCTTCTCAGCAAGGGCATCCAACAGACTCAAGCTGCCGTCGACAGAGCCGTCATTGACGGCAATGAGCTCGATCTCATCCTTCGGCAGCGTTTGCAAAAAGAGGCTGCCAAGGCAGTCCCCCAGATACCGCTCCGCATTGTAGACCGGGATTATCACGCTGACCTTTATCATACCGTCTCCTCCTTCAGCTTATTTGCCAATCAGTATCCTCAGCTTGGTCCTGCTGCACACCATATTGGTAATAACAAGGCCGCACATCGATATGATAAGGATCAGCATATCCCCGATGTAGCAGGCGCTCATGACCGCATCGGGCAGTATCATGTTCAATACAGTCCTCACGGCAAATATCATCAGCTCGTTAAACACGAGGAATGTCATGGAGTTTTTCCCGAAGTATGCCAGCATTGACGAGGCGGCCCTCACCACCCCTTTATCGGAGGCAGCCACCGCCCGAGATACCGTCAGCCACAGCCAGATTGCAAAAAAACAGTTTAACCAGTACAGCGGGATGAATCCATGATGATTGGTTCGTATATTGACATCGGGGTTTATCATTATCAGCGCAGCATTCAGCACGAGCCCGGTAAGAGCTGCCCACAGCGGAAGGCTCATCAGTTTTTTTGCAAGGAGCGTATCCTTCTTTTTGCGCAGCATATATCCTGCAAGCATAATTGGAAGGCACGTCATGGCGCTATCCATACAAAAGGGCAGATAATATGGGATCTGATTATTCTGGATATGGCCGAGTATGCATATGGGCACGACACACAGCAGCTTCAGCCAATCGCTCTTGATCTTTTCGATAAACCAGAACAGCAACCTTATTGAGAACATGCACGGCAAAAACCAGTATGCACCGGCAACATCGACCCTGTTGTGGTTGCTTGTAAAGTACGAGAGTATGGAGTACCCCAAACTGAAATGCTTTGTGTACAACACATGAAGCACCTGGCAGAGCAGAAAGAATATCGTGTATGGCAGCATTAGAGTGCGGAGATTTTTTAACAGGTAGCGCCCAAACCCTCTGTGCTTCTTGCTGTTAAAGAAGTAGCCGGAAACGAAGAAAAACACCGGCATATGGAATGCGTGCAGATAGTGCTGGAAGGGTTGGCTGAAGCCTATATGCCCCATAACCATCAATGTAATCGCAAACCCTCGAAGCACGTCAAAGCCTGCATTCCGAGCTTCCGCAGCAGCCGAGCAGTTCTGCCGGGGTGCGATCACATTTATATCCATTTCAGTTTCCGTCATTTCACGCTCCATGAGTCATGCTCCCCTGTTATATGTGCGAATTATACTCTATTTTTTTCTCTTTGTAAATGGCAAGGGCATTTGTAATTCATTTGCATTTATGCAGGACTGCGGCGCCTTACCGCAAGGCAGGCGCCGCAACGTATTAAGTATCAATTAATTTGTCCGGCCGTTTTCAGGCTTACTCCTCGTCCTCCTGCGTTGTGCGCGGAATAGGCGTGACTATGGCCTCAACAATGCGATGCTCAAATATCTTTTTGACGGATATTGCAAGCCCTCCGACCTCGCATTCAAACTGCGTGCCGTCCTGGGGAACGGTGGTCTGAGTGGAGAATATAAGCCCTCCGAGCGTGTCGAACTCGTCATGCGGCATCTCGACATGCAGCTCATCGGTTATCACATCGAGCGGCACCGAGCCGGACATGCGCCAGGTGTTTTCGTCGATCTTTTCGCAGATGCACTCAGGCTCCTCATCCTCGTCGTTGAGATCGCCTACTATCTGCTCCAACAGATCCTTCATGGTGACGATGCCTGCCGTACCGCCGTATTCGTCAAGCACAACGGCAAAGTAGTTGCGCCGCTTTTTCATGGAGGAGAACAGGACATCCGCCTTTATGGATTCAGGCACAAAGTATGGCTCCTGCACGGCCTCCGCCATGACATGCTCACGGGTGCGATCCTTAAGGCGGAAGTAGTCCTTTGCATCGAGCACGCCTACGACATTATCCGCACTGTCTGCACAGACGGGATACCGGGTATGGCGGCTCTCATCGATTATGGCATTCCACGTTGCGTCGTCGTCATCCATCCATAGAAAATCGACCTGCGTCCTGTGAGTCGCTATCTCGCCCGCATTAACATTATCGAACTCGAAAACGTTTTGTATCATTTCCTTTTCGTCGCTGTCGATAGCACCCTTTTCGGAACCGGCGTCGACCATCATGCGGATCTCCTCCTCCGTCACGCTGTCCTCCTCCTGATTGGGATCGATCCCGAACAGGCGCAGCACGCCGTTTGTGGAAGCGGTGAGCAGGAATACGAGAGGGGCGAACAGCTTTGATATGAACAGCAGAAAGCCGCTCATGCTGAGCGAGAGCTTCTCCGCCTTCTTCATGGCGATGCGTTTGGGAACAAGCTCGCCGAATACCAGCGTGAAATAGGAGAGGATTATCGTAATGAGTATAACGCAGATAGTATTAAGCGTTTCCACATCGAGTCCGATACCTATCTCCGTGGCCAGGTGAACAAGTTCATCCGAGAAGTTGTCGGCGGCAAAGGCGCTGCCAAGGAAGCCTGCCAGCGTGATCGCAACCTGTATGGTTGCAAGGAAGCGGGAAGGCTGATTGGTCATTTTTTGAAGCCGCTTTGCTCGTTTGTCGCCGTTTGCGGAGAGCTTTGCGATCTTGACCTCGTTCACAGACAGGACGGCTATCTCCGCACAGGCAAAGACGGCGTTGAGGGCTATAAGTGCCAATTGCAGCATAAGCTGCCAGAAAATAGTCATGTTACCTCCGATAGAAATTTAAGAACAAAAGAGACTGTTAAGAATTGTCCTCAACAGCTATCGGCGGATATGCAGTACAATAAAGCGTATGGGAAATACAGCCGTGACGTAGAGAAATGCCTTTCGCAATGGCGGGTCTTCCAAAAAATTGCCTCCCTTCAACATAGTGTTTCCTCATTGTAGCATATGCGAATGCTGCTTGTCAACATGTTTCTTTATGGCTTTTGCCATATACAATGCCTTTCCGAGACATCACTCCAATATGTCTGCCTCCCTGAGCTGCGCCAACAAACCGCTGACGTCCTTGGCTGCAGTCTGTTCGTCAACATCATATATTTCTATTAGGCGTTTGACCACATCCGCCTCATCCTTCGCATCCGGCAGCATGGTCCAAATGTCAAGCGCAACCTCGTTAAGCGTAATAAGTCCGTTAAAATCGAGGGCAGTGCTGCCCCTTGGGACAAGTATGTTCTCCCCCATTATATTGCGAACTATGAATTCCTTCTTGATCTTCATTCTATTTCTCCCTGTCGTTTAGTTCATGCTTGGCACACTGTACCATAGTTTCGATGCGTCTGCACATATACTCAGGAACGCCGTTTGCAGCTCCAGTCTCGCATATGCACCCTGCCACACAGACGTCGCAAACGGAACGTAAGGCGCAATCCCTGCACTTAGCAGGCATCCGCATTTGCCGAACATATTCACGAACCATGCGCCACGCATTTGCAAAGCCACCTGCCTCCTCGATATTCACCTTCGGGTATGGCATTATGCCGCATGGAAGCATATTGCCGTCCCATGCGAGCCAGAAATTGCACACCCCGGCACGGCACCTTACTTTTTCACCGACGTCGTTCTCCGCATCATCCGCAACCGGGAGCTCCATGCACTCATCATTTGAGCCGATACCTGCCTCACAGTTGGCAAGCTGTCGCAGTCTCATTGCATAATGCTCCTCGGTCATTCCGAGCTTGGCAATCTTGAGCGACGCCTTTGCAGACTCCTCTGCAGAAAGGCGGCTGTCGGCATTCACACCGCGGCGAGCCGGGGGGAACATATACGATGCCATCTGCACGGGCACCTCCAGCTCTTTTGCCAGCATGTGAACAGCCTCCATATCGCACACATTATACGGCGTGACGGTGTGATTGAGCTTTACATCTATGCCGATACCCCTTAGCATCTTGATCGCAGAGACAACGCGATTAAATGCGTCCCCATCTCCACAGAGATCGCCGTATGTTGTTTCGGACGCTCCGTAGAGCGACATGTTTATACGCAGAGGGGGCATCTTGGCAAAGAGGTCCAAATGCTCCTTGGTCAGCATAGTTCCGTTCGTATTGATTGAGATCAGGACTCCGCGCTCATGCGAAAATTCGTAGATATCGGAAAAGTCCGGGCGCAGCATAGGCTCACCGCCCGTCAGAAGCATCAGCAGCATACCCTGGTCTATGGCATCCGCTATGTACGACTTCCATGTTTCGGTCGAGAGTTCTCCGCCTCGCTCCATGACCTGCTCCTTACTGAGCCTCACATAGCACATCCTGCAGGCAAGATTGCATCTTGGCGTGATCTCAAAGTTGCCTACAATGGGAACGCCCAGTTTGGCAGCCTTTGCTTGAAGGAGCATTGATATCAGCGGTTCGCCGTTACTTGTGGGTTTCATGTTTGAGCGCCTCCTCAAGTATTCTGACCGCCTGCTCATCTATGCGGCAATAAAGGCGGTACACGGGTATTCGCTCGACTATTTCACATACGAGCGCAGCAGCCGCATTGGCCTCGCCGCTTCGCCAGTCTTCGATCACCGCATTCTCGATGATAGCTTTTATAGCTTTAACACCATTGAGGCGCACGAGCCTGTTCTCACTCGCCTGGACGGGCAAAGCGACGGCACAAAGTCTTGTATCAATGTTTTTGCATACGGCAGAGGTGCCGCAAAACGGCATACTGCCGACCATAACTTCGCTTTTGTCATCTGTCAGCCACATCACGGCTCTATCGCCGTTGACCGTTTCGGCACCGGCGTACTCCTCCCAGAGCCGTGCCTGGGTCGATTTTCCTACACCCGAGGCAGCAGCAAAAACTACGCCGCCCGATGCTGATGATATATAGGAGGCATGAAGCATCAAACGGCCCTTTTGAAGCAGTATGTGTGGCAGACCTGCATAAAGGAGTATCCGATGCATAACAGCCTCGTTTGCGAGCTCGTTTGACTTAACGGCCAAGACATACTCGTTTGCTGAGTTGCCCTCGCCAAACGCAGCAAACGCTTCGCCCGTGCGTGGATGCTTACGAATCATGACGCACCCACTTGGATTCGGAAATGATTCCACATAGTTCGAGCTGAATGCGGGGGCAGCATGCGGCTTCACGATAGTTTCGGCCTCACACACCCTTATAACTGCACCGGATGCAAAAGAGTCGGGGTCGGCTTCAAACAGAGGTATGTTCTGCAAAGACTTGATCGGAAAATCCGAGTTCAACTCGATCCCCACTCCGGCAATATTGTATTTGTAGATGTACTCACTCATCTAACCTAAAATCGGGCGTGCCTTTCGGCACGCCCTTGTAAGCCTACACAGGCTCATGAATAAATCAGTACATTGCCGGCGGTCGAAATGTGGTAGCACACGCCGTACTCACCGTCTTCGGGAATCACCTGGCAGATGGTCTCGTCCAGAAAAAGCTGGCCAATTCCGGGAATATAAAGGTTCCCAAGGCAAGCATCGCTTGTGGCTTGCAGAGGCTCGTCGCATCCGCCGCCGCCCGTCGCAAAATGTTCCGAAATTGCAAAACTTTCCATAATCATTGTAGGCTTAGAATACAATTTTTTCATCTTTCAATCCTCCTTGCGAAACTCCGGGATCAGCATATCCCTTCACGTCTGCCACCGATAATCGGCGGGATAAACACCGGTACGGCAGGTATCCTTACGGTGATGCTTGTCGGGTTGACCATGTCAAACACCTCGCTCACCGTTGTGACATAGAGCCTATACGACCAGTTGGAGCTCCGCCTAAGCACTACAGTCCAGCTGCGAACACCGTCGTTATCTGTGTATGAGACGTTGAGCGGTGCGACAGTATTCCCGTTGACATCCCTGATGAGCAGCGAAGCAACATCAGTGGACGTCTCCACAAGGAGCTGAGTGCGATTGAGCTTGACCCTGCCTATGATGCCGGTGGAGAACCTGTTAACCGCCCTGATGCCGTGGATGTCAAGGTCGAACAGCGGACTGTAGGTGTTCCACTCGAGCTGTTCAAGATCCTCGGAGATCGACTGATAGCCGGCAATCGTGAATGCAGGCGAAGCAGATTTGCTGCCGGGATCCCTTGCATAGGTTAGGCGAATGTTGCAGACCGACAGCGAATGCTCCTTGCTGATGTTGGGCGAAGCATTGTAGATTGCAAAGAATGCAGAGTAATACTGACCATCTGTCAAGGTCCAATCGGAAACCATGTAATCGGTCAGCTTATAATACATACCCGTTGCCGTACCGACGGTCTCGCTCGCCGTAGTGCCAATTGGCGCACCATCCTCATGGAAGTACACGGGGATGTCCGTGCCGAACGGGCTCTTGACCTCAACGTACACGTTATCGGGTTTCTCCTCCGCAACGATCTGGAACACAAGTGCAGATCCGGGGTAGACATAGACCTCGTTATTCGGGCCTTCGTAGTCATAGATAGACGGATCTGTCGTGGTACCGCCATCCATGTAGAGCAGACCGTTGATAGCAGTCGTATCAATGTCGGGACTGCTGGATGCAACTACTGTAAAGCCGTCGGTAGCGGTCACGCCCTCAAAGTAGCTGAGAGCATAGTAGCGCTCCGAGCTTACCTCCGCAGCAGGATCAAGCGGCAGCGGGCCGGTAATCAGATCCTTACTTGCATTATACGTCCACATGTAGCCGTAGGTGCCCACGGTCGGCTCAGTGGTTGTAACGGCAAGCGCCGCATTCTCGACGGTGAGGTAGTAGCCGCCGGCAGAAATCGTATAGCCGTCATCGGTCTCGGTAAACGTCCACTCTGTTATGCGGTCAGCAGACGCATTGAGTGCGCCATCCTCAACGTTAAGCGCCATATTCGAGGCGTCGCTTACAATGTGGTAGGCGCTGCCGTCGGTCACTTCCGTAACTGCGACGCTGCCGGCAAACAGGGTTATGTCATTAAACCGTGTTACATCCTGAGCACTTGAGACGAGATCCTTGACATTGATGATCTCAGGATACGCCTCGTTGCTCGCTATATACGCATCGAGAGCAGTAGCAGCCTGACCGGTTCCGTCGTTGACGTCGATCGGATTGAATATGCGTATAGCATCAATGACCGAGTACATATCTGACTTATCCGGGTCATTCACATGGATGGATGCGAAGTATTCGTTATAAACGAATGTCAGCTTCACCCTGTAAGCATCGTAAGCGCCCAAATCACGTGAGATCACGGGTATCTGATACAGAGCGCCATCGCCGAAGTAGTTATCGACAAGGGTGCTGAGTACGGTGTTGCCAGCAGAGTCCTCCACCTGGACAACGATGAGACCGGACTCAGTCGTCGTATCGCTAATAACCTCAAAGCCGGTACCCTTGAAGCTGAATTCAACAGACGGCCACAAATCTTCGGTGCTCTCACCGGCGCTCCGGACGGAAACGCCATGGTAGGAATTTAACGAATGCGTATCGTAGTCTACGAATGAGGGATCATAGCCGAATACATGAACCTTACCGTTGGAGTTGGCGTAGGAGGTCTGCTGAACCGCATCAGCAGATGCGCCGGCGACGCTCGACCAGTTGCCCCATCCGGAGGCGTATGCACCGTTGTTGTAGAAGATGCCGCCGAAGCTGTCATCATAGTACATGACGGTTGCGGGAACAATCGTGAGCGTGGAGTACAGGTAGCAGTCCCTTGTGCCCTCTGCGGTCAATGCCTCGGCATAGACAGCGTAATAGACGTCGATCGTAGTGGGATTGGAGAGCATAGCCGCACTTGGGGTGTAGGATACAACATTCTCGTTTTCGGAATTGGTGACAATCTCAAGAGTGCCGTAGTTTTCACCGTCCTTGGTCACGTTGAGTACGTTCCCACGCGTCACATAGGAGGCGTCAAGCTCATAGGTCAAATAGCCGCCATAGGAATTCACAATCTGATTTATGGAGTCGGGCGCATCATTACCCATTGCCACAAGAGCCTGATGCTGTTTGCCGCTCTCATACTGCGGCAGCAGGTCGTTGTCCGTAACGTCAGCATATACTCCGAGGCCATAGTCAATGACTATGACATCCGGGTTGATGGTGAGCCTATGAACAATCGGGAAAGATACATAGGTAGCGCAAAGGCTGCCGCTTGTGAAGGTGTAGGTAGTTTCATTACCCACTGTAGTACCCGTGCCGGCAGGCACGCCGTTGGCAACGGTTGCCGTTTTGCCGGTCTCCTGTGTGATGGAATACTCGCCGCCCTGATAGTTGGCGCCGATCGTGACGGAGTATGCCGAAACGGAGTCATAGGGCTCGTAGGAGGACAGCATCGGGTCAGCCAGTATATTGGCCAGTATATACTCCCGATTCTCGCCTGCGTACAGCCTTTCGGGGTTTTGGGCAGTCGTGTAAATGATCGTCCTGTCCTTGAAGAGACGCACGTTGCCGTTAATATCAACGGGCTGGCCGTTCTCGTTAACGAGGTACAGCTCATAGTAGACATATGCGCCGTTCCATGTAAGCGTGGGGACCGGATAGTATTCCGTTACGTCATTACCGTCAACGGACGTGTATGTGTGCGAACACTCGGTGTTTGTCGGATACGTCTGCATACCGTTTGCAAGACGGTGCTCAGGCCTGAGGTAGACGTAGAAGTCGAGTGCGATCTCGGTCTCGGAGATCGTGCCGACATACCAAACGAATTTCTTCTCCGCCTCATAGAAGGTGAAGTACTGCGCTTCAATAGTCTTGTCTGTCGCATTATAGCACTCGCCCTTAAGAGATGAGCTTGCAGCCGTTATTGTGGGGACGCCCGTGTTGGGATCGTTCGTGCCCGTAAGCGTTACGACTTCGATGACCTCAATGGAGTCGGGGTCGGTAATACGGTTGCCGTCCGCATCGACCGGATAACGGGTGACGGTAATGGTGTTGGTGTAGTGTACAACGCCGTCACTATCGGTCGTCGTCTGTACGCAAAGCTCGAAGTACTCGCTGATGTAGTCGGTAACGACGCAGTTTTCAGCCGCAATCTTGATGGACTGAGCTATGCGGCGCAGAACCGTATCGATATTGCTGGCGGCATCGTGAGCATAGCCCGTGCCGGAGGAGATATTGTTAAGAGCAACCGAACACTCTTCGCCTGTGAAGGTAATTAGCGGGGTGTCGCCGGATGTCATAATCGTGGAACCTCCGGCAAGATCGAAGCCTATGGTATGGATGGGTACGTTGAGGGGCTTAACCTCGGTAACGATGGGGTACAGATCGCCTATACCGAGGACGGCAGCCTGCTGATCCGTATTAAAATCGGTGAGCGTAGCCGCCTTGATTGCCTCCGCATACACGTTGCGGCCGTCGGCATAGCGAACATTGAGATTTTCAGAGCCAAACATTGTTGAGAATGAATAACTCAGACCATCGTCATATTCATCACCGAGAACCCACTGCCTCCACATCAGCTCGGTTGCGCTTGCTGCGCTATAATATGAGCTTATGTAATTTCGCATGGTATCAAGCAAAACCGAAACGTCTTCATTGCTGTAGTCTGTGGGGGCGCCGTCGGTCATGAAGACGACAACACGGTCATGCTCGTCGCCGTACGCCTGAACGGAAGCATACATAAGGGCGTAGGCCGCGCTAAGAGCCGCATCATAGTCGGTGCCGCCGGCAAGAGAGATGCCGTCAATGGCAGTAGTCACAGCAGAAAGCTGCGAGCTGTCCATAAAGCTGCTCACCGCTGCGGCGCCGGTGCCGGTAACAATCGTTGCAGTGTCGTTGAAGCTGACAACGGCAAGGCTGTTCAAATTGCCCTCGCCGGAGAGCAGTATCTCAGCAAAGCTGACCGCCGCAGCCTTTGCTGAAGCAATCTTGGTCGTTGAGCTGTCCGTGCTCAAAGCATCTTCCATACTCGTGGAAGCATCGAACACCAGCACAACATCAAGAGGACGGCTCAGAGGCGTGCCGTAAGTCGCAATGTCCACATGGCCAACGCCGGTTGCAAGGAAGTCGACGCCCTCGGCAACCTTCTTTTCGGCGACATAGCCCGGTTCGCCTATGCCGGGCAGGTGCCCTGTGCCGGACTGGTCATACCTTACCGTGACCTCGCAGGTTGCGGTATAGGTGAAGCCGAACTTATCGGTCACGGTGTAGAGGATGGTGGTTCGCCCAAGCGACAGCGGAGTGACGGTGATCGTACCGTTATCGTTAATGACATAGTCGACTTTCGTCCTGTCGGTGACCGACCAGCGCTCCGCCTCAGGCGTCACAATGTCGCTTTCTTCAATGGCAAAAAGCCATGGAGTTACGAGAGCGGAAGACTGATAATCGGGGATATACTGGTTCTGCCCAAGCATATACAGCGTGACCGAGATCGGGTCAAGCATGACATGGGGCGTTTCGAATGTGATCGGAGTGTAGAGCTTTATATTGCCCGCACGGAGCTCATCGTCCAGCAGGAAGCAGTCCGGCGCCTTGCCGAGCAGGGTGACGTATTGGGTGTAGACCGTTGTTATGGTGGTAGCTTCGCTGTCGTAACCAAAGACGATAAAGTCATTGGAAGAATAGCTGTCAGCGTAGTAGTAGTATGCTCCGCCTTGTGATTCCCAGTAGTTGAAGTTTAAGTCTGTTCCAAAGTTAATGTTGAAAATCTCAGCGTTATATGTTGCGTCTTGACTTGCTGTTGCTACAAAGTATGTAGCAGTAGCATTGCTTGATGATGTCTTAACCACCGCAGAAGTAGAATCATAAGACCAACAGCCGTTCGTTATTTCAGCTGATGTACCCCTGTATACTGTGTAATTGCCATCGGAGTCGGTCGCAAGATACCAAATGTAGTTCGTGTCCGTTTCCTCATTGACAAGCAGATAGTATCCAATCTCGTCTTGCTGGATCTGGTACTTTGACGCATCATGGGACAAATACGCATCGGCGCCCGACGCATAGACCGCATTGTATTCATAGGTGGCATTGAGAATAACATACTTATTACCGAATGTGACCTCAGAAACCGGCCTATAGATCTGGCCGTCGCCCGTTGTAGTCGTTACCTCCGCCTTTGCAAACAGCGCATAGAACGTCGTGTCCGCAGTGAGCGCCACCTCTTCGCCCGGAGCGTATATGGTGGATGTGGGCGCAGTATCCGTGGCTTCGGAAATCTCGTAGGTTATCCAGCCGAGGAATGTGTCCTGATCGCAGGTGGCGCAGATCTCCGCCACCTGTTCAGCCGTGAGATCGGGCATGACGGCAGTCTCCACCCCGAGCTGTGCAGGGGCGTATGCGGAAGCCGTGTTCCCATCGACGGAGAAAGTCGCATCGTAGACCACGGGGGGGTCGAGCAGGGTGATATAGTTGTTGTAGGGAGCGGTCTCGGCTACGAAAACGTAGAATGCCGTTGCGGAACTTGAGCTTGATGTGAGGCCAAAGCTCTCATAGTAGCTACTGTAACTGAGGTAATAGTAAGTGTCGCTGCTCTCGATAAACAGCGCATACTGCTGGCCATATGTGCCGAGCGTATCAAAGGGAGCATCATAAGAAATACGACTCGCTCTCCGTCGATTCCTGAACATATCCGCCCGCAGAGCCCACATACCAAGCTCCGTTAGCCATGCCAAGCAGCAAGCCGGAGTACATCGCCCAACCGTCATAGCACCAGATATAGTCGGTCTGCGCAGTCTCGTCAACAATTATGTAGTTTCCGTTAGTGCTATCCTCATTGACGGTGAACGGACTCGTCGCCTGCGTCAGATAGTTGGGCGTGCCGCCATCCCATGTGAGGGCATATCCGCCTGTATCGCCGGTGAGAATGACGAGCTTGGAACCCATGCCGAAGGGATGAGCAACGTCTGTTGCCGTAGCCTGCCTGTACACCTGCTCCGTTTTGGCCGGAGCGGAACTTGCAAATACGGCATAGTACGTCCAAGTTTCGGTAACATCGCTCGAAAAGGTTCCATTATAGTTACCGGGAGTGTACAGAACGGAGGGAGCGGTGTTGGTCGGATCGACGTACTCGACGGGAGACCAGCCAATAAACGTATCCTGAATATGCCCTTCACAGAGCGCTGTGAGATCCGCCCCCACTGCATCAAGGGTGGGGAAAGTATAGCTCTGCTCCGTTGATGTGCCGGTCGTAATCTCTTGCGTGTAGCTTACGATCTCGCCGTTAACTGAGAACTGCAAGGTGATGGTACCCTTTGTCGCATCAGTCCTGCCCGGATCCACATTCGTACCGGCAGAATTGTCGGAGTCCGAAACCTTGTGAATATCCTCGGGGACATGGTATGTTTCAACAGGGGTAAGCACGCCCTCCATGCCGTCGGAAACACTGCGAGTGCCGCCGTCAAGCGCATTATACCTCAGATAGGTATCGTTGTAGAAGAACTTTGAGTCGGAATAGGTCCATGCGACGCTCGTCTGCGTATCGCTTACCGTTATCTGCCCTGTTGTTTCGTCAACCGTGAGATACTTGTTGTTTCCGACATTCTGCAATACCCAGTCGGTACCGGAAGCGGTAAACGTCCAAAGGATGTCATCCGCATTTTCTTCCATACCGGTGGGAAGGGTAAGAACCAGACCCTCGCCCGAGGAAAGAGCTACATCATAGGGAACAAGGTAGTAGGGATACAATTCTGCATCTGCGATAACGGGATTTGTGTTACCCATCGCCTTGGAATCGCCGGAATTTGTGTCAACAACGATATGCGGGGCGCCGTCTACCGGCTCGGAAACGAGAACATATTGCGTTGACGTCAGAGCAGAGTTGGAATACATAGCACGATAGATCGTGTTGGCCGTAACCGTCTCCTGCGGGATATCGGCATTCAGCACCAGATTATCGGTATCGTAGGTGACTCCGTTATCAACGCTCTTCGCCCAACCGTAGAATACGTAGGTCTTACCGCCGTCCGAAAAGCCGGCGGGCGTTGTCGTGGGTGCGGCTGGATTGCCGCTTTCGGCAACCGTCTGCTCCTCCCCAAATTGAGAATAATCATAGAGGCCGTCAGCATCGCTGTCTGTGCCATCGGTGACCCAGAAAGCGACGGTGTAGCTTGCTGCCGGGAAAACAACACCCTCGGCAATGACGGCCATCGGCAACACGCCAACCAGGCACAGAACCGCCAGAATGCCGGCGACCATGCGTGAAAAGCGTCTTAATCCTCCACTATTGTTCATTTTTGCAACTCCTTTCTAACCAAAGCCATGCGGCATAGCATACTATGGACAATTATAGCACGTTATTCATTTTATTGCAATACCTAATACGCCAATTTGAAAAAATTTTATTCGTTTTTTAGCAAACTTGCCCGGCATTGTTTTACAAATACGCACACAGTATTATATATCAAAAAAGTCTGTTTTTTCGAAAAAGAGGGTATTGACAATCCAGCGGAGTTCAAGTAAAATGTCTAAGCTGTCGAAACGGCGACGCCGCAAGACCGCCTCGGGAGCATAGCTCAGCTGGGAGAGCACCTGCCTTACAAGCAGGGTGTCACAGGTTCGAGCCCTGTTGTTCCCACCATTGGCCCGGTAGTTCAGTTGGTTAGAATGCCAGCCTGTCACGCTGGAGGTCAGGGGTTCGAGCCCCCTTCGGGTCGCCATACATGCCTCGGTAGCTCAGTTGGTAGAGCAAGGGACTGAAAATCCCTGTGTCGGTGGTTCGACTCCACTCTGAGGCACCATCCGCGGGAGTAGCTCATTTGGTAGAGCGCCGCCTTGCCAAGGCGGAGGTGGCGGGTTCGAGCCCCGTCTCCCGCTCCAGTTTTTATGTGGGGTCCGGGCGCCCATGTAAAATTTTGCGGAAGGCTGAGCGCAGCATAAACCTCCTCACGTCTTCCCGAATATTATGGAATATGCGGCACCATAGCCAAGCGGTAAGGCAGCGGTCTGCAAAATCGCCATCTCCAGTTCGATTCTGGATGGTGCCTCCACTTAGACAAAGGGAAGCGTGCGCTGTCGGCGCACGCTTCCCTTTGTCTGATGATCGGTAATCAGGAATCCGGACGGCCTTCCGGCCATCCGGCTTTGTTGAACCCGGGGTCGGCTCCCCCGTAGGCTCCGCAGTGGAATCGGGGTCACCATCGGTGCCGCCGCAGGCTGCAGGTGCCACGCAGAGCATGAACGACGGAAGCATTGCTATCAGCTTTTTCATATCATCAAATCTTTCCAATCAGTTCAGCGCATTCCGCACGACGGGGCATTTTGGTATACCGTTATCACATTGTCGATGAAGATATCTGACAATTTCCCGGGAAATACCCCATAATAATTTCATATTCCCCTTTGAAAAACGGAGTTTATGTGCTATAATACGTCTGTGATAGTATACTGAAACGGAGGTTTGGCATTATGAACGTCGGCAAGAGCGTCCCGAGGGTGGATGCGTACGACAAGGTGACGGGCAGAACGCAGTACACGGACGACCTGTGTCCTGGCGATGCGCTCGTCATAAGGGTACTGCGCTCCACCGTTGCAAACGGCAGGGTGCTTTCCATGGACATTTCAAAAGCGCAGGCCGTGCCAGGCGTAGTGAGGATATTCACCTGCTTCGACGTGCCCAAGTTGGCATTCCCCACAGCGGGGCATCCGTGGAGCACGGATCCTGCTCACCAGGATGTTGCCGACAGATTTCTGCTTACGGATCGTCCTCGCTTCTGCGGCGATGACATAGGCGCTGTCGTTGCGGAGAATGAGGTCGCAGCGATGCAGGCGCTCCGTTTGATAGAGGTGGAGTATGAGGAATATCCCTTTGTGCTTGATGCGCAGGAGGCCATGAAGGACGGGGCTCCGCTTCTGCATGAAGAGTTCCCCAACAATGTGCTTGGGCACTCGTCCATCCGCATAGGCAACTATGAGGAGGCCATAAAGGAGGAGGGGCTCATCCGCTTTGACGATTGGTATGACACTCCAACCGTTCAGCACTGCCATATAGAAAACTTCATCTGTACCGCCCGTATGGAGAACGGGCGCATAGTTGTGACCTCCTCCACGCAGATACCGCATATCGCAAGGCGTGTGGTGGCACAGGCATTGTCCATCCCGTGGGGCGATGTGCGTGTTATAAAGCCCTACATAGGCGGCGGCTTCGGCAACAAGCAGGATGTGCTCTATGAGCCGCTCTGCGCATACATCTGCCGCGAGCTGGGCGGCGTGCTCGTCAAGCTCGATATGCCGAGGGAGGAGACGTTCACCTCTACCCGTGTGCGTCATGCCATACGCAATCACATAATCAGCTATGTTCGCCCCGACGGTACATTCGTCGCCAGAAAGCTGGAATGCTTCTCCAACCAGGGGGCATATGCCAGCCACGGTCACGGCGTTGCCGCAAAGGGCATGGGCGCATTCCCCCAGCTCTATCCCTGCCCCAATGTCGAGTGCGACGCATATACGGTGTTTACTAACCGTCCCGTGGCTGGCGCAATGCGGGGCTACGGCATACCGCAGGCCATGTTTGCGGTCGAGAGCAATATCGACGATATCGCCCTGCGTCTCGGCATGACGCCCATGGCGCTGAGGAAGAAGAACCTCATGCCCGTGGGATATACAGACGGATTCAGCCGCAATGTCAACTACTACGACAGCTTCAACCAGTGCCTTGACAAGGGCGCCGAGTACATCGACTATTACCGCAAGCATGAGGAATACTCCCGTCAGGAGGGTAATATCCGCCGTGGTGTGGGATGTGCCGCATTCTGGTACAACACCGCCGTGTGGCCCATATCGCTCGAGTCCTCATCCTGCCGCATGGTTTTGAATCAGGACGGCTCAATTCAGTTGCAGTTGGGCGAGACGGAGATAGGTCAGGGTGCGGACACCGCATTTGCTCAGATGGCAAGCGACGCCGTGGGCATACCGCTTGAACGAGTGCATGTGGTCTCCTGCCAGGATACGGACGTTGCCCCGTTCGGCACGGGCGCCTACGCCTCCCGACAGACATATGTCGGAGGCTTTGCCATAAAGCAGACTGCGGACATACTCCGTGGAAAGATACTCAGTTATGCACATGAGCTCACCCGTATGCCTGTGGAGATACTTGACCTTGTTGACGGCAACATAATACGCAGGACGGACAATCAGGCGCTCATGACCCTTGCGGAGCTTGCGACCACCGCTCTGTACTCCCTTGACCACAGCGTGCATATCACCGCCGAGAGCACATACCAGGTGAAATCCAACGCATACTCCTTTGGCTGCTGCTTTGCCGAGGTGGAGGTTGATATCTCCGCATGCAAGGTTCGCCTTATAGACATGATAAATGTGCATGACTGCGGCAGTCTTATAAATCCCCAGCTTGCCGGCGCTCAGGTGCATGGCGGCATGAGCATGGCGATAGGCTACGGCCTCTCCGAGCAGCTTCAGTTCGATCCCAAAACCGGCCGTGTGCTGAACGATAACCTGCTGGATTACAAGCTCTCCACAACGCTTGATCATCCCGACCTGACTGCCGGTTTTGTTGAGAACCCCGAGCCCACATCCGTGTTCGGCACAAAGGCGCTCGGCGAGCCCCCTGCCTGCCCCGGTGCGCCTGCCATACGCAACGCCATACTTAATGCAACCGGGGTCTCCATGAACACGATTCCCGTGAATCCGCACAGGCTGTTTGAAGCTTTCTGCAAGGCAGGGCTGATTAATACGAAGGAGGTAAACTGACATGTTCGACTTTCGTTCATATGCTGCGGCGGCGAGCGTTGAGGACGCCGTGCGTCTGCTGGCGGAGAAACCCAATGCCGTGATAATGGCGGGCGGCAGCGATGTGCTCATCAAGATGCGCTCCCGTGACATGTCGCAGGTCGATGTGGTCTCCATATACGGGCTTGACGAGCTTCGGGGAATTCGCCTTGAGCCGAACGGGGATATCCGCATAGGGAGCCTGACCTCGTTTTCGCACATCGAGCATGACGAGACGGTAAACCGCCTCATACCCGTGCTGTCCCAGGCGGCAGGCACGGTCGGAGGACCTCAGATAAGAAACATAGGCACCATAGGCGGCAACACCTGCAACGGCGTTACCTCGGCGGACACGGCCTCCACCTGCTTTGCGCTCGATGCCATTATCGAGCTTACGGGCTCAGAGGGGGTACGCCATGTGCCCATTGTGGGGTTCTATCTCCGTGCCGGAAAGGTCGATATCCGTCCGACAGAGATACAGACCGCAGTGATAATCCCCCGTGACAGCTACGAAAACTGCTTCGGTCACTATCAAAAGTACGCCATGCGCAACGCAATGGATATCGCAACGCTCAACTGCTCCGTAAACGTTCGTCTAAATGCAGACGGCGCCATCGAGCGTGCCCGCATCGCCTACGGAGTGGCAGGCCCCGTGCCCATGAGGGCCGGATCTGCCGAGGCAGCGGTGTGCGGCATGCCTGCCGGCGAGGATGCGGCGCATATATTTGCCGACGCCGCCATAAGGGACATAAATCCCCGTGATAGCTGGAGGGCTTCCAAGGCTTTCCGCATACATATCGCTCACGAGTTGGCGGTTCGCGGACTTACCGAATCTATGAGAAGGGCAGGTGCCACAATATGACACAGTATCAGGTCGTACACTGTACTATAAACGGCAAGAGCTGTGAGGCCGTGGTAGATGTGCGTGCTTCGCTTGCGGACATGCTCAGAAACAACTTCCGCCTCACCTCCGTAAAAAAGGGCTGTGGGGTCGGCGAATGCGGAGCCTGCAACGTGCTTGTAGACGGCGAGTGCTTCAACTCCTGCATATACCTTGCGGTCTGGGCCGACGGCAAGAGCATCCGCACCGTCGAGGGACTGACGGGGCCCAACGGGGAGCTTTCCGACATTCAGCAGGCGTTCATCGACGAGGGTGCGGTGCAGTGCGGTTTTTGCACACCCGGGTTCATAATGAGCGCAGTCGAGATACTTGAGAGCGGCAAGCGCTACACCCGTGACGAGATACGCCGTCAGCTTTCGGGCCATCTGTGCCGCTGCACGGGCTATGAGAACATAATCAATGCGGTCGAAAAGACCATGAACAGGAGGCTTGGAGGCGATGAGTGATGCGCCTCTGCATCCCGTCATAACCGTCCGCATATACGGGGAGGATAAGTGCTTTGGCCCCGGCGTAGCGATGTTGCTCAGCGGGGTTCGCGAACGTCATTCCTTGCGCTCTGCGGCGGCGGCGCTCTCCATGTCATACAGCAAGGCATGGAAGGTGATGCGCAATGCGGAGCGGTGCTTGGGCTTTCCCCTGCTGATCTCCTCCGCAGGCGGCAGGGACGGCGGGGGAGCAACCCTCACGTCCGAGGCGGAGAGGCTGATGCACGACTATGCGGAGTACTCAAAACGTATAGAGAGCTATTCGGATGAGCTGTTCAACCAGCACCTGAGCTGGCTGAACGAAGAATAGGTACAAATCACATTATCTTACAAAGTATCACCGCCGACAGCACCCCTGCTGCACCGCTTATGAGTGCGGCAGGGAGCGCGTGTCGGGTTTTTGTTATTCCAACGGCGCCGAAATAGACCGCAAGCGTATAGAATATGGTCTCCGTCGATCCCACGAGCACGGAAGCGGTTCTGCCTACGTCCGTGTCCGCACCGTATGTCAGAAGCGTATCCTGCAAAAGTGCAAGAGAGGCGCTTCCCGAAAACGGACGCAGTGCAATGAGCGGCGCAAGCTCCGCTTGGATGCCCACGGCGTTTAGCGCGGGCGATATGGCTTTGGTGACATAGCCCAGTGCGCCCGACTCGCGAAATACGGCAATGGCGGTGAGCATGGCGGCCAGGTACGGCAAGACCTCTATGAGCATGGGAAGGGCATCCTTTGCACCCTCCACGAACGCTGAGTAGACATTGACCCTCCGTATCAGGGCATATGCCACGAGCAGCACTATCAGAATGGGAAGTATGTAGTCCGTCACAGCTTTGCAAGCAGTTTACAGGCTGCCACCGCAACAACTGCGGCGACGAGCGAAGATACAAAGGTTGGCAGTATTATATCCTGTGGAGCTGCCGAACCGCAGGCGGTGCGGATGGCTATCACCGTGGTTGGGAGCAGCTCCACCGCAGATGAGTTGAGCGCTATGAACATACACATATCATCCGTGGCGCGGCCGCTTTTGTCCGTGTTCAGCTTTTTCATCGTCTCTATGCCGAACGGCGTCGCTGCATTGCCGAGCCCAAAGAAGTTTGCGGCAAGGTTGAGTGCGGCAGGCGCTATTGCCTCACCTGCGGAGGGCATGAGCAGTGACAGCGGCTTTTTGAGCAAGCGTGCAAGACCGTCCACGAGCCCTGCCTCCTTTGCTATGTTGAGCAGACCCATCCACAGTATGTAAGAGCCTGCAAGCGTTAGCGACAGCGTGACGGCGGAGTCCGCACCCGTGAGCAGGCATGACATCAGCTCCGCTCCCCTGCCGTCTGCAAGGAAAAGCACAGAGCCCGATATCAGCATGAGTCCGAATACCCACATCATCATATTGAAGTGTATGATGTGCGTTAAATCATATGACGGATGCCATGATAAAGCGAACCCCGCCTTAGGGCGGGGTTCGCAGGGGTACGCCATTGGGATCAGGTGAGGTTCGTAAGCATCCGGTACAGTATGGTCACATCGGCGAAGTTCACGCTGCCGTCGGCATCGACATCAGCATTTGCAACGCCCTGTTCACTGATGGTGGTGATATTGAGCAGATAGCAGTACAGTACGGAGACATCCGCATAGTCAACCCTGCCGTCGCAGTTGACATCGCCAAGAAGCGTAACAGTGCCGGCGTCCTCCTCATATATGGCGTATATGACGGTATCGGCGGTGATGTTGGTGTAGCTGCCGCTCCACCCCGTGAAGGTATAGCCCTCAACCTCCGGCGCGGTGGGGGG
>CALVLD010000008.1 GCA_944336475.1 uncultured Clostridia bacterium | reverse complement strand
AAGGTATAGCCCTCGACTTCCGGTGCGGCGGGAGGCGCTGCATTGCCGCCGTGCTCCACCGTCTGTGTGGACAGCACGGCGTTGTCGTAGCCGTAGAACGTGACTGTGTATGTCTTGATGGTGTATGTGGCGGTGATGGTCACATCGGCGGTGACATTGGTGTAGCTGCCGCTCCAACCGGCGAAGTCATAGCCCTCACGAGTCGGATCCGCCGGAGGTGTGGCACTGCCGCCCTCCTCAACCGTCTGTGTGGAGAGCACTGTGCCATCCCAGTCCTCAAACGTTACGGTATAGGTATTTGTCGTCACTGTGGGCAGCGTTATTCCAACGTAGCGCAGAGTGCTCGAAGCATCGGATGGCGGATTGTACACGTTGTTCACGGGCTTTACCGTGATGAAGCCGGAGCCGTATATGGTAGCGGCACTCGTGCTTGTGTATATGACGGGGCTGAGTATCTGATAGACCGTCTCGAGATCGTAGCAGTCCGCAGGATCGTAGCCCGCACTCATATCGAAGCCGTATGTCCCCTCGGTGGAGTAGGGATCGTTTGCGACCATTGCGGTGAAGAAACCGCCCCAGAGCTCTTCGGCTGTGACGCCGAGGGCGTTGCGAACAGCGGTGACCTCTGCAGTGCCGTTTGCAACGCTGTCGATTATAGTCTTATACACGGTGGTGCCGCCCGTATAGGTATACAGATATTGCGAGAAGAGCATTACCTCCGCATAGCGGGCATATATGTCATCGTCGCTGTCGTTCCACTCCGCAAGCGCACCGCCGGTGTGCAGACCGTAAGCGGAGTTGTACTCATACTCAGCGGGAGGATCCGCAAGCTCCGAAACCGCACTGAAGTAGTAATTGTGCCAACTCTGTATGCGTGAGAACAGGCCGCTGCTCGGGAAGCAAAGCTCCTCCGCCGAACCTGAGAAGCTCTCGTTCAGCCATGTGTCCATGCCGCCCGTTTCAGAATAGTTTATGAGGTGCTGGAACTCGTGCACTATGGTGCCGTAGCAGCTCTCGAGGTCGACCTTGGTCTCACCCGAGGTGGTCTCCCACTGGATGCCGGGGTATGTGTCAATGTGTATCATGGGCAGACTGTTATAGCTGAAGTCGCCGCTCCAGAAATAGCCTGCTACATAGCCCTGACCGGGCTCCCAACCGTCATCGATGTTATAGAACATCAGGTTGACCTTGCCGTCGCTGTTCGAATCACGGAAGTCGCCGTATGAAACATTCATAAGGTCATACTTGGCATCGAACATTTCGGCAACGGTCTGAGCGTAGCTTGAGTCTATCGCGTCAAGGGGATAATAGCTTGAGTTCGTTACCGTCCAGATGCGGCAATGATCGCCCACATAGAGCACTTGGAACTGTATGCTCGAACCGCCGGGGCTGTAGTTGGAGATGGTAAAATTCTTTGTTGTGCCGACGGGGTATGATGCCTTGGTTTCGTTATCGGTCAGAGAGTTGATATCCTCATAACCGAACTGTGAGTCGACATCGATCCTGTAGGGGCGATCCTCATCCACGATCCACTCGGATGTATCGCGGACGGGCTGAGCATCAGCCTCGATCGTTGTCTCGATAAGACCTTCAAGAGAGCCGGTAGATACTCCGTTTGACGTACCGCCTCCCCACCAGGATGTGGATACCTCCGGATTGTAGATGACGACATAGTCGCCGGCGTAGCCGCCGGCCGCATCGGTATCGATGACCACGCCGTTGTTGAGAAGCTTTTCGCCGCCGCCCACTGTGTCGCTGATGCCGGCATATGCCGGAAAAGCCGTTGCAGCGAGCACTGCCGTCAGCAGCAGGCAGATGATGCTTTTAAGCTTTTTCATTATATTTCCTCCCTTACTGATAAAAATAAGACCCGCAAAGGCACGGATGCCTAAGCAGGTGATCTTATCCGTTTGAACAGGCCGAAGGACATACGGCGGCGCCTACGGATGCAGTGCAAAGCTTCTTCCTATCAGCCATAGTATTCCCCCACATGCAGTTGGTCTACGGCTGATGATAACACATTTTGAATATATTGTCTATATCTGTCGACGCAGGTTAAAAGTATATTTTGCACTATTGCGTCTATTTTGTTGATATATTGAACATATTCTTCAGTTTGGTCTCTGTCTCGCACAGACACTTTTCATCCCTCCACGAGCAGGCAATATGTACCTCGGGACGAGCCTCGCCATGGAAGTCGCTGCCGCAGGTCATGAACAGGCCATGCTTCACTGCAAGTGCGGCAAACCGGTCTATCTGCTCCGCTGTTGAGTGCCTGTAGTAGACCTCGATCCCCCAGAGCCCAAGGGCGCAAAGCCTGTCCGTAAGCTCCTCCACCCCGTTATGCATATTCATGGGATGTGCAAACACCGCCACGCCGCCGGCATCCTGTATGGCCTGCATGGTTTCCTCGATCGACGGGTATTTGGCCGATTCGACATAGTACGGTGCCCCCCTGCCCAGAAGCCGCATGAATGCATCGTTCACCGACGAGGCGTAGCCCATGCGGACGAGGGCCATAGCATAATGCGCACGATTGGTGCAGTCAAGCCCGCCTTGAAGGGCATCTGAGACATCCATTCCGTTTTTCTTCAAAAGCTCTGAAAGACGGGTATTGCGCTCGTCTCTCGCCCTGCGCATGCCATCGAACAGCCCCGTCAATGATTTTGCATTGGGATTCACTCCAAGTCCCAACAGGTGAAGCTCCTCCTCATGATCCGCCTCCATTTCCACGCCGCAGATATACGGTTGCCCAATGCTTTTTGCATATTCCGCCGCCTCTGTTTGCCCACTGACAGTGTTATGATCCGTAATAGCAAAGAGGGAGAGCCCCCTTGCGTGAGCCTCCCCTATGAGTTCCTGCGGCGACAGACTTCCGTCGGAATAGTTTGAATGTGTGTGCAGATCATACATATCTTGTGCCCGGCTGTTTAGTCAGCCGCAGCAGGCTCCTTTGTCCCCTCAGTCGCTTCGCCATCCGGTGCCGGAGCCGCCTTCTCATCTTGCCAATCCCCAACACCATCGAACAGACGGACAAACTCCGTGCCGGATATGTGCTCGTTCTCCATCAGGGCTTCTACAACACGGTCAAACGCCTCCGCATTTTCCCTTATCGCACGCTCAGCCCTGGCATACTGCTCCTCCAGTATGCGGCGCACCTCGGCGTCTATAGTTGCGGCAAGCTGCTCGGAATAGTTGCGCTGATGCCCCCACTCCTTTGCGATGAACACCTCCGTCTCACCTGCAAGGTATACGGGGCCTATCTTGTCGGACATGCCGAACTCCACCACCATGCGGCGTGCGGTCTCGCTCGCACGCTTGAGGTCGTTCTCGGCGCCTGTGCTGATATCTTCAAGCCTGAGGCTCTCTGCCACCCGGCCGCCCAGCAGCATGGCAATGCTGTCATACAGCTTGTTGCGGGTCATGTGCGCCATGTCATCCTCTGGCAGTGTGATCGTATATCCCGCCGCACGACCACGCTGGATTATGGAGAGCTCATGCACGGCATCACTGTACTTCATGCAGTGGGCGACTATGGCATGGCCGACCTCATGGTTAGCGGTGATGCGCTTATCCTCATCACTGACGAGCCTGCTCTTCTTTTCGGGGCCGGCTATCACACGCTTTATCGCCTCCTCGACCTGAGGCATACCGATCTTTTTCAACCTTGCCCTTGCTGCGAGTATTGCCGCCTCGTTGAGCACATTCTCCAGATCAGCACCAGTGAAGCCGGGCGTCAGCTTTGCCAGAGTTTCCAGGTCAACATCATTATCCAGGGGCTTGTTCTTTGCGTGGACACGCAGTATCGCCTCACGCCCCTTGATATCAGGATAGTTTACCGTCACCTGCCTGTCAAATCTGCCGGGACGCAGCAGCGCGGGATCGAGTATATCCGGGCGGTTGGTCGCAGCGATTACGATTATGCCCGAGTTTTCGCTGAAGCCGTCCATCTCGACAAGAAGCTGATTTAGCGTCTGTTCACGCTCGTCATGGCCGCCGCCGAGACCGGCGCCACGCTGCCTGCCGACCGCATCTATCTCGTCGATAAACACTATTGCAGGTGCACTGCGCTTTGCTGTCTGGAACAGATCCCTGACTCGGCTTGCACCGACGCCGACATACAGCTCGACAAAGTCCGAACCGCTTATGGAGAAGAACGGGACGTCCGCCTCGCCTGCCGCAGCCTTTGCAAGCAGCGTTTTACCCGTGCCCGGAGGCCCAACGAGCAGCACGCCCTTGGGTATGCGAGCGCCCATTGCAGCGAAGCGCTGCGGATTTTTAAGGAAGTCCACGACCTCCTGAAGCTCCTGCTTCTCTTCCTCGGCGCCCTGCACATCATCGAATGTCTTTTTGTTCTTGGTATCGACCCCGGTTCTTGCATTGCTTCTTCCAAAGTTCATCGCCTGTTTGCCATTCTGCGACTTTATGATCATTGCATATATTAACACAAGTGCAGCGATGAGCAGCAGGTTGGGAAATATGGCCCAGAACCATGACGTCTGGGGCGTTGGGTTATGGTGGTATAAGAAGCTGTAGTCATTCACAGTGACCTTGTCGGCGTCGATGCCCATCACAGAGCTGACGATCTTCGTCATCTCATCACGGAACTCCTCACTGGAAGTCACAGTCACTACAAAGTCATAATTCTTGCCGTTGTAAAAGTCCTCCGCTTTCCTGCTGAAAGCATCCTCATCGCCGAGGGGCACGAGACCCAGCTCCTTGCCCTTATCGCTGTCGGCAAAGTCATCGGTAAATATGCCGTAGAGCTCTTCGCCGGTGAGCTGCACTGCGTATATGTACTTGTTCTGCGGAACGACCACAGGCTGACCCTCCTCGGGCGGATCGCTCTCCTCGACCGCAGCGATAAGCCCCTCCTTGACGAGCTCTGTGAACTCATAGAGCTTATACTCAACAGGTTTTGAACGGAACAGGCTCTGCCCACCCGCTATTAGGGCGATAAGCATGCCTGCGATCACAATATATATCAAGACTGTGCGAAATCTTTTCAACTGAACCTCCTTGCGTGTGCGAACTGAGCAAAACGCATCACCATCATTCTATCCCGATAATACTACCACAAAACACAGCGATGTTCAAACCCTTGTTTGTCAATTCTGTGTACCTAATTCGAAGATTATGTAAAATATTCCGACAAGAATCGAACCGCCCTGTCGACATAAGGCACAAGGCGGTTCAAAATGATTCAATCAATAGCTACCGGCGTGGCTGTGAGACAACTATCAGAGTATCTCAATTATCGCCATCTCTGCCGCATCGCCGCGACGGGGGCCGAGCTTCATGATGCGGGTGTAGCCGCCCTTCATGCCATCGCAATGGGGAGCGATCTCACGGAAGAGCTTCTCAACGACGGGATGCTCACGATCTGCGGTGCGCTTCTTAAAGTCACGACGCTTCTCCTTATGCTCGGGCTTCTCGGTAACATCATACAGATAGGCCATGATCTGCCTCCTGGCATGGAGCTTGGAGGGCTTATCAACGTGCTTCTCAACGTCCACGAGCTGCTGCTTATCGTTGAATGTCTGCTTGGTTACGGTCTTGCTGTTCTTATACTCGGATACGGCCAGCGTGATAATCTTCTCCACAATGGGGCGAACCTCCTTGGCGCGCGTCTCGGTGGTCACGAGCTTGCCGTTCCAGAGAAGAGCCGTCACCATGTTGCGGAGCATGGCGTCACGCTGATCGGTTGCTTTGTTAAGCTTACGGTTAGGCATATAATTTCCTCCTTGTATTGTTGCCGATTGACGGCGTGCATGTCATTATTCGTCGCTTTCGCGGAGGGAAAGACCCAGAGCGGCAAGCTTCTGCTGAACCTCCTCCAGGGACTTGCGTCCGAGGTTGCGGACCTTCATCATCTCCTCCTCGTTGCGCTCCACCAGCTCTGCTACCGTGTTGATGCCGGCACGCTTGAGGCAGTTGTAGGAACGCACGGACAGATCCAACTCCTCTATAAGGGTGTCGAGCAGCCTTGTCCTGTCGTCTGTGCCCTTCTCCTCGAATATGG
This sequence comes from uncultured Clostridia bacterium, assembly GCA_944336475.1. Lineage (GTDB taxonomy): Bacteria > Bacillota > Clostridia > Christensenellales > CAG-138 > CALVLD01. The sequence goes on along the minus strand of CALVLD010000008.1, from coordinate 59,703 downwards.
GATCGTGGAGCGTATCGTCCGTCAGGTTGATGAACAGTGCCAGATGATCCGTCATTATGCCAGCGGCTTTGCTGACCGCCTCTTCTGGGCTGATTGTGCCGGAGGTCCATACCTCCAGTGTGAGCATATCGTAGTCGGTGATCTGGCCGACACGGGTATCCTCAACATAGAAATTGACCTTCTTGATGGGAGTGTAAATGGAGTCAACGGCGATCTCGCCTATGGACATGCCGTGGTGCTTGTTCTTGTCTGCAGAAACATAGCCGCGGCCCTGGCCAAGGTTGATCTCCATGCAAAGGCTAGCGTTCTCCCCGAGGGTTGCGATATGCAGATCGGGATTGACTATCTCAACGTCGGCATCGGTGATGATGTCACGGGCGGTGACTTCGCACTCACCGTGAGCGTTGATGGAAGCACGCCTTACGCCCTCGCCATATATCTTGGCACGGAGCTCCTTAATATTGAGGATGATCTCCGTGACATCCTCCTTTACACCATCGATCGTGGAGAACTCGTGGAGTACGCCGTCAATCTTGACGGAGGTTGCCGCAACACCGGGAAGCGAACTGAGCAGCACACGGCGCAGGCAATTGCCGAGAGTCGTGCCGAAGCCACGTTCAAGAGGTTCCACAACGAACTTGCCGTAGCTTGCGGTCTTTTCTACACATTCAATCTTCGGTCTTTCAATTTCCAACATCGTAATTCTCCCCTCTCATAGTTAAGCATTTTGATGCATCGCTGCGGATGCCTCGGGAATCGACTCATTACCTCGAGTAGAACTCAACAATCAGGTGCTCCTCAATGCTAAGGTCGATGTCGTCCCTCTGGGGCAGAGCCTCGACTGTGCCCTTAAGGTTGTCAGCGTCAAGGGAGAGCCACTTGGGCATCTTCCCGTCGGCGCCCTGCTCGCGCAGAGCCTTAAAGCACTCCATATCACGGCTGCTGTTGCGAACCGATATGACCTGCCCGGGCTTTACGATGTAGGAGGGAATGTCCACCTTGTTGCCGTCAACCGTGATGTGGCCGTGGGTAACAAGCTGCCTTGCCATGGCGCGGCTTGCGCCAAATGCAAGACGGTACACTACGTTGTCCAGACGGCGCTCACACAGTGCGAGCATATTCTCGCCCGTTACGCCGCGCATGTTGGACGCCATGTCGTAATACTTCCTGAACTGGGACTCCTGTATGCCATACGCCCTGCGGCACTTCTGCTTCTCACGGAGCTGTATACCATAGTTGGACTGCTTGCGCTGACGAGCCTGCCCGTGCTGTCCGGGAGGGGTGCTGCGCTTTACAAATGCGCACTTGGCGCTGTAGCAACGCTCGCCCTTGAGGAAGAGCTTTGCGCCTTCCCTGCGGCACTGCCTGCAAACGGAATCAGTATATCTTGCCATAGTCGTTTGCCTCCTTAAACTCTCCTGCGCTTGGGGGGACGGCAACCGTTATGCGGAAGGGGCGTAACGTCCTTAATCATGTTGATCTCAAGACCTGCCGCCTGCAGGGAACGGATTGCGGACTCACGACCTGCGCCGGGACCCTTGACATAAACTTCAACCACACGCATACCATGCTCCATGGATGCCTTCGCAGCCTGCTCGGCAGCCATCTGTGCTGCAAACGGCGTGCTCTTTCTGGAACCACGAAAACCGCAGCCACCGGCAGACGCCCAAGAGATGGCGTTGCCGTTCAGGTCGGTGATGGTCACCAGTGTGTTATTGAAGGAGGAACGAATGTGAGCCTGGCCGCGCTCGATGTTCTTCTTCTCGCGACGCTTGCGGCTCGTGATTCTCTTAGCCTTCTGCTGTTTAGCCATGATCTGTCTCCTCCTTACTTCTTGCTCTTACCAACCTGACGCTTGGGTCCCTTGCGGGTCCTTGCGTTCTGCTTGGTGCTCTGACCGCGGACGGGAAGGCCCTTGCGGTGACGAACCCCACGGTAGCAGCCGATCTCGATGAGACGCTTGATGTTAAGTGCGGTCTCCCTCCTGAGATCACCCTCTACCTTGAGATGCTTATCGATGTACTCCCTGAGAAGGTTGACATCGCTCTCCGTCAGATCCCTGACACGAATGTCGGGGTTGACGCCTGTTTCTGCTAAAATCTTCTTGGATGTCGGAAGGCCGATACCGTAGATGTAGGTGAGGCCTATCTCAACACGCTTGTCCCTGGGCAGGTCTACGCCGCTTATACGCGCCATAACTGTTGTTTTACCTCCGTAAATTATTTGGTAATTGGGGACTATTCCGAAGCAACGTAAAACCGTCCCTTCGGAGCGACACAAAAGCGGATACCATCCGCCGTCCACCGCTCGGGTGGGGGTATATCACCTGCCGATTCCGGGTTTCAACTCACGCCGCACAACCACACTATCGGCGGGAGTCGAAGCCCGGCAGCCGCATCGGGCAGGAAATGTTCGAGCTTTGGTATACACTCCTCGTGCGGCGAAGTGATCCGCACGAGCTCAACCGTGAGCGCCCCTTGCTCACAACACGGGCCTTACGACCCTATGCCCCAAGCGTCAGCCCTGCTTCTGCTTGTGACGGGGATTCTCGCAGATTACCATTACATGACCCTTGCGCTTGATTATCTTGCATTTTTCGCACATGGGCTTCACAGACGGTCTGACTTTCATGAGTATACCCTCCTAATAGATTTCAAATAACAACAGACAGATATCTGTCAGTTCTTGTCCCTCCAGGTTATACGTCCACGGGTGAGGTCATATGGTGAAAGCTCCACCTTGACCCTGTCGCCGGTGAGTATTCGTATAAAGTTCTGGCGGAGCTTGCCCGATATGGTCGCCATGACCTTGTGACCGTTCTCGAGCGTTACCTCAAACATGGTGTTGGGGAACGTGTTTGTTACCACGCCCACAACTTCAATCATGTCCTGTTTTGACATACTGCCTCCTTGCAGTTCAGGTCAGGGCCGAAAATTCCTTCAGAGCCCTTCGGATCCATGCATCGTCCACCGGCCTCCCCGATGTCAACGCCTCCGCTATTGAGGCGCTGCGCCCTTCGAGGAAGCGAACGTGCTTCAGCTTTTTGCGCTTCGGATGAAATATATTTCTTCGTTTGCCGTCGCTGAGCAGCACATAGCCATCCAAATCAGTGCCGACAACTATGAAAATATCGCCCGAATCATGCCCTGCGAGCGAAATTGCAAACATGCCGAGACATTCACCCGCACAAAAACCGTGGGAAACACTCTGCAATTCACGTTTTTCGACGCTCACAGGCAACCGCACCTCCCATCGACATGCCGCAACCCTCTGATTATACCTCATGATTGAGGATTTGTCAAGACCTCATAAGAGTTTTTCTTTACCACAACAGTGTTTTCATAATGAGCGCTCGGACTGCCGTCTGCGGTGGAGCAGGTCCAACCGTCATCGGCCAGCACGACCCTCCATGTGCCGAGGTTTATCATCGGCTCAATGGCCAACGTCATGCCCTCATAGAGCTTGACTCCCCTGCCAATGCGCAGATCGGTGAAATTCGGGACCTCCGGCGGCTCGTGCATATCAGTGCCTATGCCATGTCCGACGAGATCGCGCACTACGCCGTAGCCGTGCTGGCGGGCGTGCGCCTCGACCGCCCTTGCGATGTCGGCGATGTGGTTGCCCTCCACAGCCTGCTCAGCACCCTTGAAGAAGCACTCCCTGGTGACCTCGACCAGCTTGCGGGTGCTCTCATCGACATTGCCGACAAGAAACGTCCGTGCGGCGTCGCCATGGAAGCCGTCGACTATGGCGCCGCAGTCAATGCTGATTATGTCGCCGTCACGCAGGTGAACCTTCTTCGATGGTATGCCGTGAACGACCTGGTCATTCACCGAGGTGCAGATGCTTGCTGGAAAGCCGTTATACCCCAGAAATGAGGGTTCGCCGCCGTTTTTGCGGATGAACTCCTCCGCCTCCCTATCGAGCTCATAGGTCGAGACCCCGACGGAGATGAGCGAACCAACATACTCCAAAGTCCTGCCGACAAGGCTGCCTGCAACACGCATTTTCTCGATTTGTCCCGGAGATTTTATGGTAATGCGGTTCATTCCCTTACGCCGTCCAGTGTGTCAAATATCCTCTCAGCCACTTCATCGACAGAGCCAACGCCGTCGATCTCGCTCAGTATACCACGTTCACGATAGAAGTCCACCAGAGGATGGGTTAGCTCCTCATACACGGCAAGCCTGTGGCGCACGGTCTCGGGCTTATCGTCCTCACGAAATATCAGCTCAGTGCCGCACTCGACACAGTGGGTATCCTCGCCGTGTATGCTGTATGACAGCTTACACTTGGGGCACACCATGCGTGACGCCATGCGCTCCACTATCAGCTCCGCAGGCACATTTATGCATATAGCTCTGTCTATATCGGCAAAGCTCGCAAGAGCCTCCGCCTGCGCAAGCGTACGAGGATAGCCGTCCAGCATATACCCGACGATGCAGTCATCCCTTTTGATACGGTTTTTGACCATCTCGTTGATAACCTCATCGGGAACAAGCTCCCCCTCGTCTATAAGGAGCTTTGCCTTCAAGCCGAGCGGCGTCTTAAAAGCAATCTCAGCTCGCAGCATCTCTCCGGTGGAGACATGTGCGAGCGAGTAGCGTTCTGCTATTCTTTCCGCCTGGGTGCCCTTTCCGGCACCCGGCGGACCTAAAAGAACAAGTTTCATCTTGATTATCCGAGGAAGCCCTTATAATGGCGCATGAGCACAAGCGAATCGAGCTGATCCGACGTCTCGAGCGCTACGCTTACCATGATCAGTATGCTCGTGGGCCCGAATGCGCTGAGGAGCGATATATCGAGGAACGACATAATGAGCGAAGGTATTATAGCTATAAGGCAGAGGTAGAAAGCGCCGAACAGTGTGAGGCGGTTGCTCTTCTTCTTCAGATAGTCGCTGGTGGGCTTTCCCGGACGGATGCCGGGGATGAAGCCTCCGTTCTGCTGCAGGTTCTTTGCGATGTCGACCGCATTGAAGGAAATAGAGGAATAGAAGTATGCGAAACCGACGATCAAAAGACCATACAGCACATAGTAGATTATGATACCGGCAACGTTATCGGTGCTGGCGCTGAGGTATGTTGCGACGAACTTGGGGAATCCGGCATCCTGGTTTGCCCAGAACTGAGCGATCATTGCTGGAACTTGCAGTATCGTCATGGCAAAGATCAGCGGCATAACGCCGTTTGCATTTGCCTTCATGGGGATGTGGGTGGACTGACCGCCATAGAGCTTGCGGCCGACGACACGCTTTGCATACTGAACGGGTATGCGACGAACCGCCTTATCGACCGCAACGATGCCTGCGATGAGAACCGCAACGAACAGAACGACCACGATGGGTACCCACCACTCATACAGACCTGCAACACTGCCTGTAGCGGGATCGATGGCAGGGGATGCCCAGGGAAGGAACTCCGTATGGGAGAACAGCTTGACCACGACGTCGGGAACGGAAGCGACGATGGAGGCAAATATCAGCATGGAGATGCCGTTGCCGACACCGCGCTCGGTGATGCGCTCACCCAGCCACATGAGGAATGCGGTGCCCGCTGTACAACATACGGCTATCATGACATAGGTGAATATGTTGTTGAGGGTAGCATTCGTCCCAAAGAGGGTGGTGGGGTTGAGCAGACCACCGGACATGTTCTCAAGGCTCACGATTATGCTGATGGACTGCACTGCTGCAAGACCGATGCCGACATAGCGGGTGATCTTCTCGATCTTCTTGCGACCGTCATCCTCCTTGGAGAGGCGCTCAAGAGCGGGGATGGCAATGCAGAGGAGCTGCATTATAATGGAGCCGGTGATATACGGCGAGATACCCATTGCAAACAGTGAGAACTGGCTGAGGGAGCCGCCGCTGAACAGGTTGAGGAAGTTGAGGAGGTCATACTGGCCTATCAGCTCGGAAAGTGCTGCGGCGTTCACCCCCGGGACGGGGATGAACGAGCCGAGACGATAGACGACTATGAGCAGGAGGGTGAAGAGTATCTTTGTACGGATGTCCTTGACCTTCCATGCGTTTATGAACGTCTTAAACATCACTCCACCTCAACAGTTCCGCCGGCGGCAACAATAGCGTTACGCGCCGACTCAGAGGCCTTTGCCGCCTTTACGGTCAAACTCTTTGTAAGCTCGCCACGGCCGAGAACCTTGAGTCCGTCTTTTTCGATCTTGCGGATAATGCCCATGTCCTTGAGCAGCTCCGCAGTGACAACCGTACCATTATCGAGGCCGTTGAGCTCCTCGATGTTGATCACGGTGTATTCCTTAGCAAAGTTGTTGTGGAACCCACGCTTCGGGAGACGGCGCGGAAGGGGCATCTGACCACCCTCGAAGCCGTTCTTCTTGCTTCCGGAACGTGCCTTCTGACCCTTGTGGCCGTAGCCGGAGGTCTTGCCCAGACCGGAACCGGTGCCGCGGCCGACACGCCTTTTGGAAGTGGTGGAACCCTCAACAGGCTGCAACTCGTGAAGTTTCATACTGCACCTCCTTACGCTTCTTCTTCCACCTTGACAAGGTGCTTTACTTTAAAAATCATACCGCGCACGCACACATTATCGGGCTTAATGACCGAGGAGTGCATCTTGTGCAGACCGAGGGCACGGATGGTGTCCTTCTGATCCTGCAGTGCGCCGATGGTGCTCTTGACCAATGTTATCTTAAGGTTTGCCATTGTACGAACCCCCTTACTCGGTAATTTCGGCAACGGACTTGCCGCGCAGGCGGGCGATCTCCTCTGCCGTCCTGAGCTGCTTGAGGCCGTCGATGGTGGCCTTTACGCAGTTAGCGGGATTGTTGGAACCGTAGCTCTTGGTACGGATATCCTTGATGCCTACCATCTCGAGAACCGCACGGACGGGGCCGCCTGCGATAACGCCGGTACCCGGGCCGGCAGGAAGCATCCTGACGTGACCCTTGGAGAACTGGCCTTCGACCTCATGGGGAATGGTAGTGCCTACGATGGGGACGGTGATGATGTGACGCTTTGCATCCTCTACACCCTTCCTTACGGCCTCGGGTATCTCCGCCGCCTTGCCCATTCCTACGCCGACCCTTCCCTTGCCGTCACCGACGACAATGAGGGCGGAGAAGCGGAATGTACGGCCGCCCTTGACGACCTTTGCAACACGGTTGACCGCTACAAGACGCTCCTGAAATTCCGGTACTTCCGGAGTAAAGTTACGCTTCTGCTGCATGTGCTACCTCCCTTAAAAGTCCAAGCCGCCCTTACGGGCGCCGTTTGCCACCTCGGCCACTCGGCCGGTGTAGAGATAACCGCCACGGTCGAAAACGACCTTTTCAACGCCCTTATCCTTGGCACGGAGAGCGACGGTCTCACCGACTATCTCGGCGGCCTGCTTCTTGTTTTTGCCCTCGAGCTTGGCGGCGATCTCCGGCTCAACGGTGCTTGCTGCGGCGATGGTAACGCCGGCAACATCGTCGATGACCTGAGCATAGATGTGCTTCAAGCTGCGGTAAACATTCAGGCGGGGCCTTTCCGGAGTGCCGTTAATGTGACGACGCTGACGGTGATGACGAGCCTTACGGATCGTGTTCTTATCAAGCTTGCTTATCATATCATTACTCCTCCCGAATTACTTACCCGTCTTGCCTTCCTTACGACGGACAAACTCACCGGCGTACCTGATGCCCTTGCCCTTATAAGGCTCAGGCGGACGGACGGCGCGGATGTCAGCCGCTATCTGGCCGACCTGCTGCTTGTTGATACCCTTGACGGTAATCTTTGTGGGGGCGGGCACGTCATAGGTGATGCCATTGCCCTCTTCAAACTCAACGTTATGGGAGTAGCCGACGCTGAGCACGAGCTTATTGCCGGTCTTTGCGGCCTTGTAACCCGTGCCTTCGATCTCGAGCTTCTTCTCGAAACCGGCGGTTACGCCGGTAACCATATTGTTGATGAGGGTGCGGGTGAGGCCGTGCAGGGAGCGATCCTGCTTGTTGTCCGTAGGACGCTCGACCTTAAGTATACCGTTCTCCTCCGTGAGCTTCATGCGCTCAGAGATCTTCTCCGACAACACACCCTTGGGCCCTTTGACGGTCACTATGTTATTCTCGACCGTGATTGTCACTCCGGCGGGGACTGTTATCGGAAGTTTTCCGATTCGAGACATTTCTTTACCTCCATAATAATGTTATATCAGGGGCTTACCAGACGTAGGCGAGTACCTCGCCGCCGACACCGAGCTTCCTTGCCTCTTTGTCGGTCATGATGCCGCGAGAGGTAGAGATGATGGCGATGCCGAGTCCGTTGAGCACCTTGGGGAGCTTATCATTGCGTGCATACACACGCAGACCGGGCTTTGAAACACGCTTGAGGCCGGTGATAACCCTCTGGCGGTTAGGACCGTATTTGAGGGTGATGTTGATCATTTTTGTAACACCCTCTTCGGTGACGGTATAGCCCTTGATGTAACCTTCATTGAGGAGAATCTCGGTGATGGCGAGCTTCATGTTGGAAGCGGGCACCTCAACCGATTCGTGCTTTGCTACGAGCGCATTCCTGATGCGTGTAAGCATATCGGCAATGGGATCTGTTACGAGCATTGTAGTTTCCTCCTTTCAAAGATTACCAGCTTGCCTTGCGCACGCCGGGAATCTCGCCCTTGTATGCCAGTTCACGGAAGCATACGCGGCAGATGCCGTACTTGCGCAGGACGGAGTGGGGACGGCCGCAGATGCGGCAACGGGTGTAAGCCCTGGTTGAATACTTGGGTTCACGCTGCTGCTTGAGCTTCATTGATAGTTTAGCCACTGTTAGTATCCTCCTTATCGGGCATCGCTGGTGACGAAAGGCATGCCAAAGAGCCTGAGCAGCTCCTTTGCCTCCTCGTCGGTATTGGCGGTGGTAACGAACACGATGTCCATGCCACGAACCTTATCAACGTCATCATAGTTGATCTCGGGGAATATGAGCTGCTCCTTAACGCCCATGGCATAGTTGCCGCGACCGTCAAAGCTGATATCTGAGATACCGCGGAAGTCACGAACGCGGGGAAGTACGATGTTCATGAGCTTATCCATGAAGTAGTACATCCTGTCGCCGCGGAGGGTGACCTTGGCGCCGATGTTCATGCCCTGACGAACCTTGAAGTTTGCTACGGACTTCTTCGCCTTGGTGATTACGGGCTTCTGACCGGCAATGGCGCCGAGCTGCTCTATGGCTGCGTCGAGACCCTTGGGATTGTCCTTATCGGAGCCCAGACCCATGTTGAGAACGATCTTCTCAAGCTTGGGAATCATCATGGGGTTGGCGTAGTTGAAGCGTTCCTGCATGGCAGGGACGATCTCCTCCTTGTAGCGAACCCTGAGGCGGGCGGGCTCTGTGAAAGCCTTGGCTTCTGCCTGGCCCTTCTTCTTCTTGGCGGGGGCCTGTGCCTGTTCCTTCTTAGCCATTAACCGTTTCCTCCTCAGTCAATCTTCTTGCCGCAGTTCTTGCAGACACGAACCTTAATTTTCTTACCGTCCTTGCCATCGACAAAATCGTGGCCTACACGGGTAGGACGCTTGCAGGAGGGACATACGAGCATCACGTTGGAGACGTGGATGGTGCCTTCCTTCTCGATCCTGCCGCCCTGCTGACCCTGCTGACGGGGCTTTGTATGGCGGATGACCATTGCCCTGCCCTGGACGACCACACGCTCTTCCTTGGGCATTACCTTGAGGACCTTACCTGTGCGGCCGACGTCCTTGATTCTATTGCCGGCTATTACCATCACGGTATCGCCTGTCTTAATGTTCATACTTGGTCCTCCCTCTTACAGAACTTCGGGGGCGAGAGAGACTATCTTCATGTAGTCCTTCTCGCGCAGCTCCCTTGCTACCGGCCCGAAAATACGGGTGCCGCGGGGCTGCTTCTGATCGTTTATTATGACCGCCGCATTGTCGTCGAAGCGGATATGGCTGCCGTCTGGGCGCTGTACGCCCGTGACTGTGCGAACCACGACTGCTTTAACGACATCCTTCTTTTTGACCGCGCCGCCGGGGGATGCGCTCTTTACGGAGGCCACTATCACATCACCGATGCTCGCAAACTTCCTCTTGGAGCCGCCGAGCACCCTGATGCACATAATCTCTTTGGCGCCGCTGTTATCGGCAACCTTTAACCTTGTCTGTGGCTGAATCATGCTGTCCTCCCTTTAAGGTTATTTCGCCTTCTCAATAATCTCGACGAGACGCCAGCGCTTGTTCTTGGAAAGCGGACGGGTCTCCATAATCCTGACGGTATCGCCGATGCCGCAGGAATTCTCCTCATCGTGAGCCATGAACTTTGCAGTGCGGCTGACCATCTTGCCATAGAGCGGATGACGAACCTTTGTTTTGACTGCAACTACGATCGTCTTGTCCATCCTGTCGCTCACCACGACGCCTGTACGGGTCTTGCGATAGCCCCTTACGGGAGCGTTATTGTTTTCCATCTTGCTATCCTCCCTTGATTAGTTGGCTGCCGCAGCACGCTCGTTCAGTATGGTCTTGACCCTCGCAATGTCACGCTTGCACTCACGCAGACGCATGGGGTTTGAAAGCTGACCGGTTGCCTGCTGGAAGCGAAGGTTGAAGAGCTCAGCCTTGAGCTCTGCCTCATGCGCCTGAAGCTCCTCAACGGAGAGCGTCCTGAGCTTTGCCAGATCCTTAGTCTTCATTCTTAGTCTCCTCCACTTCTTCCACTTTCTTCATAATCTTGCACTTGAGCGGAAGCTTGTGCATTGCGAGGCGCAGCGCCTCCCTTGCGGTCGCCTCGTCGACGCCGGCAATCTCGAACATGATGCGACCGGGCTTGACGACGGCTACCCAGTACTCGGGGGAACCCTTACCGGAGCCCATTCGGGTCTCTGCCGGCTTCTCTGTGACGGGCTTATCGGGGAATATCTTGACCCAGACCTTACCGTTCCTCTTGATGAAACGGGTCATGGCAATACGAGCCGCCTCTATCTGGTTGCTTGTGACCCATGCGGGCTCAAGCGCTACAAGACCATACTCGCCGTAGGTGATGGTGTTGCCGCGAAGGGCTCTGCCCTTCATACGGCCCCTGTGCACTCTCCTGCGCTTAACTCTCTTAGGCATCAACATATGTATCGCCCTCCTTACGCTTTCTTGGGCTGCTTCTTGCCCAGAATCTCACCCTTGTAAATCCAAACCTTTACGCCGATGCGGCCGTATGTGGTGGCGGCCTCTGCAAGGCCGTACTCGATATCGGCGCGGATGGTCTGACGGGGAATGGAACCATCGTGAACATCCTCGCTGCGAGCGATCTCGGCGCCGCCGAGACGGCCGGAGCAGGTGATCCTGACGCCCTTGACACCGGCCTTCATCGCCCTGCCCATCGCCTGCTTCATAGCACGGCGGAAGGATGTGCGCTTCTCCAGCGCTGCGGCGATGTTCTCAGCAATGAGCTGAGCGTTGGCGTCCGGGTTGCGAACCTCCATGATGTTGACGTTGACGGGATGCTGCACCAGTGCGACCAGCTCGGCCTTGATGGCCTCAACGCCCACGCCGCCCTTGCCGATGAGCATACCGGGACGTGCGGTGAAAATGCTGACAGTCGCCTTATTGGCGGCACGCTCGATCTCAATCTTGGCGATGCCCGTCTCGTAGTACTTCTTCTTGAGGTACTTGCGGATCTTATCGTCCTCGACGAGGTAGTCTGCAAAGTTCTTCTTGTCGGCATACCAACGGGTGTTCCAGCCCCTGATGACGCCTACACGGAAACCGTTCGGATTAACTTTCTGTCCCATCTTAATTACTCCTTCTCGTCCAGAATTACGGTGATGTGGCTGGTGCGCTTCCTGATGCGGAATGCGCTGCCCCTTGCCCTGGGCCTGTAACGCTTGAGAGTGGGGCCCTGATTTGCGTAGATCTCTGCGATATAGAGATTGTCTCTGGACAGCTCGAGGTTGTTCTCAGCATTTGCAATCGCACTCCTCAGAAGCTTCAGGACGGGCTCTGCAGCCGCCTTGGGCGTGTAGAGGAGGATCGCCTCCGCCTCGCCAACGGACTTGCCGCGGATGAGATCGATAACGATCTTGACCTTGCGGGAGGAGATGCGGATGTACTTTGCGGTTGCATGAGGACGCTTTTCGGCGTTCTCACGGCGCTTTGCCGTCTTTTCCTTAGACCTTGTTGCCATAAATATCTCCCTCCTTGATTACTTGCCGCGGGTGGTCTTTTCAGAACCCCTGTGGCCGCGGAAGGTACGAGTGGGTGCGAATTCGCCCAGCTTGTGACCGACCATATCCTCCGTGATGTACACGGGAACGTGCTTCCTTCCGTCGTGAACGGCAATGGTGTGACCGACCATATCGGGGAAGATCGTGGATGCTCTTGACCATGTCTTTACGACCGTCTTCTTGCCGGTGTTGTTCATCTCAACGATCTTGGCAAGAAGCTTCTCGCTGACAAACGGTCCCTTTTTGACTGACCTACTCATGCTTTACTACTCCTCCCTCAATTATTTTCCGTCCCTGCGGCGGACGATGTACTTGTCGTTGATGTTCTTGGTCTTACGGGTCTTATGACCGAGAGCGGGCTTGCCCCACGGGGTCACAGGGCCGGGACGACCAATGGGGGACTTGCCCTCACCACCGCCGTGCGGATGGTCGTTCGGGTTCATGACGGAGCCGCGAACCGTCGGACGGATGCCCATGTGACGCTTGCGTCCGGCCTTGCCGAGCATTATGTTGGCATAGTCAATGTTGCCGACCTGGCCGATCGTCGCCTTGCACTCCAGGGGGATAAGGCGAACCTCTCCGCTGGGCAGACGAACCTGGGCGTACTTGCCCTCCTTAGCCATGAGCTGAGCGGCATTGCCTGCGCTCCTCACAAGCTGTGCGCCCTTGCCGGGGAGCAGCTCGATGCAGTGGATCATTGTGCCTACGGGGATGTTGCGGAGGGGAATGGCATTGCCGACCTTGATGTCCGCATTCTCGGCAGAAACGACCTTGTCGCCTACCTTGAGGCCGTAGGGAGCGATGATGTAGCGCTTCTCGCCGTCCACATAGTGGAGCAGTGCGATATAAGCGGAACGGTTGGGATCGTACTCGATGGTGGCGACCTTGGCGGGAACATTGAGCTTGTTGCGCTTGAAGTCGATTATACGGTAGTAGACCCTGCCGCCGCCGCCGATGTGACGGGTGGTGATGCGACCGCGGTTATTGCGGCCGCCGGTGCGGTTCTTCGCCTCGATAAGGGAGCGCTCCGGCTTTTTCGCAGTGATCTCCTCAAACTCGGAGACCGTCATAAAACGCTGACCGGGGGTCGTGGGCTTTATTTTCCTGATAGCCATTTAACTTCCTCCTTACTGCATGCTGTCGAAGAACTCAATACCCTTGGAGTCCTTCTTGAGCGTGACATAGGCCTTCTTGGTGGAGGCGCGCCGACCCTCGTAGCGGCCCTGCCTCTTCATCTTGCCGAGACGGTTGATCGTGTTGACCCTGTCGACCTTTACGCCGTCAAAGACTGCCTCGATAGCCATTTTGATCTCGGTCTTTGTAGCCCGCTTGTCAACGATAAAGGTGTACCTCTTCTCGCCGATCATATCGTAGCTCTTCTCTGTGAGCACGGGCATAACAATTATGTCGTGGTAATTCATGCGTAAACCTCCTCGACCTTTTCGACAGCAGCCTGGGTAATGACCAGTGCGTCATGCTTGAGAATCTCGTAGGTGTTGAGAGCGCCGATGAAGGTAACGTCGACGCCTTCGATGTTCCTTGCGGAACGGACAACGTCGTTATCGACTGCATCGGTGACGATGAGGGCCCTGTTCGCCTTGAGTGCGGTGAGAACCTTTGCCATCTCACGGGTTTTGACCTCGGTGAGAGCAAGTGCATCGACCACGATGAGCTTCTCGTCAGCGACCTTGGAGGAGAGGGCGGAGCGCAGTGCGACAGCCTTCATCTTACGGTTGACGGCCAGACGATAGTCGCGGGGCTTGGGGGCGAACACCACGCCGCCGTGGGTCCACTGCGGGGAGCGGGTGGAACCCTGACGGGCGCGGCCGGTGCCCTTCTGGCGCCACGGCTTCCTGCCGCCGCCGCTGACCTCTGCACGGGTCTTGGCGCTCTGTGTGCCCTGGCGCTGATTTGCAAGGTAAGCCTTTACATAGGCATGCATAACGGGGACATTGACCTCGGCGCCGAACACGGCTTCGGAAAGCTCGATGCTGCCGACGTCTTCACCCTTAATGTTGTAAACTGTTACATTAGGCATTTGTCTGTCCTCCTTACTTGATCGTGCTCTTAACAAGTACCAGGCCGCCGTTTGCACCGGGGATGGCACCCTTAATGAGCAGGAGGTTCCTCTCCGCATCGGTGCGGATGACCTCGAGGTTCTGGACGGTGATGCGCTCATGACCCATGTGGCCGGGCATGCGCTTCGTGCGGAATACCTCGCCCGGGTATGTGCAGGCGCCGAGGGAACCGGTTACACGGTAGGAATGGGAACCGTGGGTCTTGCGGCCGCGAGACTGATTCCAGCGCTTGATAGTGCCTTCAAAGCCCTTTCCCTTGGACATGCCGGTAACATCGACGCGCTCGCCCTTGGCGAACACGTCCGCCTTTATGACATCGCCAATCTTGTACTGACCGCAGTCGTCAAGACGGAATTCCTTAACATAGCGGTGAGCCTCAACTCCGGCCTTCTTCAAATGACCCGCCTCGGGCTTTGTGATAAGCTTCTCACGCACGGGCAGGAAAGCCATCTGAACGGCGCTGTAGCCGTCATGGTCGACGGTCTTGATCTGGGTGACGGGGCATGGGCCTGCGAGGACAACGGTCACGGGAATCATTGTGCCGTCCTCACGAAACACCTGCGTCATACCGATCTTCTTACCCAAAATAGCTTGCTTCATAGTTGCACCTCTCTATCAGAGCTTGATCTCGATGTCGACGCCGGCGGGCAAATCGAGCTTCATCAGAGCGTCAACCGTCTTTGCGGAAGGCTGGATGATGTCGATAAGGCGCTTGTGCGTGCGCATCTCGAACTGTTCTCTGGAGTCCTTGTACTTGTGGGTTGCACGAAGGATCGTTACTATCTCCTTCTCTGTGGGCAGGGGTATCGGACCTGAGACCCTTGCGCCAGTCCGCCTCGCCGTATCGACGATCTTCTCTGCGCTCCTGTCGATGAGCTCGTGCTCATACGCCTTGAGCTTAATGCGGATCCTGCTGTTTGCCATTTTTATCTCCTTTCAATTTTGGCGGTTTCGCCGCCTCCGTAATCGGGGCTTTGCCCCGTTTGGCAGTACACCCATCCGCGTGTTTCCATCCGAGAAAACCATGCGGGGGCATCGCTGCCCCACCCGAAAGAATTGGGTGCCCGTGTGAATTACCCGGATTGGCGACCGGCAACCTCCCATGGGGCGCTGCACATTCCCATTCGCCAGCGGTTGCGCAAACGGTTCGACACAGAAAAACCGTCTGCGCACAGGCATAAAACGCCCATAAAATGCGCAACGGTCGTATGATACACGATAGTTCTGCCGTTTTCAATAGCTGTTTCCGAGTTTTTTCAAATATATTTTTCAATGTACACGCATCCATGTGTTTTCATCGTTTTTTTCCGTGAACAGCACATATTTCTGCTTGTTTTTATCCAAAGAAAAAAGCGCTTGCAATCCGGAGCCGCAAAGGGTATAATATCGTTATTCTTGATTGAGGATAACGCCCGGCATGAGGAAAGCAAAAAAGCGAAGCACGGTCACCATAAGCCCCTCCGCAGTCACGGCGGTGTTGGGCGCCGTGCTTGCGGCCCTGTTTGTTGCATCGCTCACGTTCGGGAGGCTTCATGTCCCTCTGAAGCAGGTGATCCGCATACTTACGGATGCGATGTTTCCTTTCCTTGATATGGAGCAGACCTGGACTGACGCCATGTACGCCGCCGTGATAAACATCCGCCTGCCAAGAATCGCTCTCGCCTGCATGGTGGGCTGTTGCCTCTCCGCCTCGGGCGCGGCATATCAGGGGGTGTTTCAAAACCCCATGGCGTCCCCCGACATACTTGGGGCGACGTCGGGCGCATCCTTCGGTGCGGCGCTTGCCATACTGCTTGGCCTGAGCTCCGCCTGGGTAACCTCGTTTGCGTTTGCGGCAAGCCTTCTGGTGGTGTGCCTCGTGTACGCCATAGGGCAGAAGGCTCCGGGGCGTAAGGTGGTCAACCTAATACTTTCGGGCATAATGATAAGCTCCCTCTTTACCGCAGGCACATCCTACATAAAACTGGTGGCGGATCCCACGAATCAGCTCCCTGCCATAACATATTGGCTCATGGGAAGCCTGTCGGGTGTGGACGGGGGCGACGTGCTGTTTGCGGCGATCCCGATGGCATTGGGGCTCCTGCCGCTGTTTTTGCTCCGTTGGAGACTGAATCTGCTCTCCCTTGGGGATGGTGAAGCTCGTGCCCTTGGGGTGAACGCGAACGCGCTCCGTTTCGTCACGGTAATATGCGCAACGCTCGTCACTGCGACCTCGGTCTCGGTAAGCGGCGTTATAGGCTGGGTGGGGCTCGTCATCCCCCATATCTGCCGCATGCCGTTGGGCAACGACTACCGCAGACTCATGCCTGCTTCGATGCTGTTTGGCGCCATATTTCTGCTTACGGTGGACAACATCTCACGCAATCTTATCGCCACGGAGATACCCATAGGCATACTGACGGCGTTTGTCGGCGCTCCGTTCTTCCTATACCTCATAATGAGAAAGGAGAACTCGCTTTGAATGCCATAATGGTCAGTGAATTGGAGTTTTCATACGGCGACGCCGGAGTGCTCTGCGGAGTGAGCTTCTCGGTCGAAGAGGGCTCCATGTGCGCACTCCTCGGCAAAAACGGAAGCGGCAAGACCACTCTGTTCGGATGTATGCTCGGCCTGCTCGGCGGCTACTCCGGCAGCATTATGATAGACGGTGCGGAGGCAAAAAGCCTCTCGCCCCAGGCGCTGTCCCAAAGGGCTGCATATGTTCCTCAGGCGCACAATCCCGTTTTCAACTACTCTGCGCTGGATATGGTGCTGATGGGCAGGGCAAACGGCATCAGGGTGTTCGGCGCTCCGAGCAAAGCGGATGTTGCAAAGGCCGAGACGGCCATGGAGCGCATGGGGATAGCCGAGCTTCGTGACAGGGGCTTTTTGCACCTGAGCGGGGGTGAACGCCAACTCGTGCTAATCGCCCGTGCCATCGCACAAGGGGCGAACATATTCATCATGGATGAGCCGACATCGGGGCTCGACTTCGGCAACCGCCTTCTGGTTATGCGAACCATACGGTCGCTTACGAACGAGGGACGCACGGTGCTCTTCTCCACGCATGAGCCGCAGCAGGCGCTTGATCATGCCGACAGGCTCATAGCCCTTGCGGACGGTACCGCAGCGGCGGAGGGGATACCCGGGGAGGTTTTGGATTCAGCGCTCATAGAGCGGCTGTACGGTGTGCATGCCGACATCGCCGCTGTAAGCGGCAGACGGGTGCTGCTACCACCCATGACGGAGTTATGAACGGACTGGACTGGAACGAGACATCCATACGCTTCATGTTAGATGCGGATGCCATCTACGGAAGGGGCTTCTATACCTCCCTTGCGGAGGCTGTGCTGAGACATGTGCCCCGTGGGAGCCGCATCTGCGACGCCGGCTGCGGCACGGCGGGGCTTGCGCGAGCCATTGCGGAATTTGACGCCGCAGCCCTGATAGACGCCGTGGACATCTCCGCGTTGGCAATCTCATCGGTACGGGATGTTCCCTCCAATGTGCGGATGCTGTGCGCCGACATATTCTCCCTGCCCGAAAGCGTCGCATACGACGTTGCCGTGTTCTGCCGCTTCGGTAAAACGGAGCAGGCATTGGAGTTTGCCGTGCGTCACGGTGTCGAGCGTCTCGTGCTCGTCAGGCGCAACTGCTTTGAGCATTCGTTTGCGCTTGCCCGTCGGGAAAGGCGAAACTCCTTTGAGGAGACCTGCCGGGAGCTCAGCGCTCGCAGGCTTGACTATTGTGCGGAGACTCTTGAGCTAAGGTTCGACCAGCCCATACGGGATGAGGAGGACGCCATGGAGTTTTTCAAGCTCTATGGGGGCTGCGAGCTCCGCAGAGATGCTGTTCTTGATCGGCTTACCGCCTCGGGTGATCCGCAGTTTCCGTTTGCGGTGAGGGGTGACAGGCCGCTTGGGATAATAACGGTAAAAACAGAAGGAGGTAATGTATGAACATCAAACGGTTGACAGCCATGCTGCTTGCTGTGCTGTTCTGTGTCGGGCTGCTCACCGGCTGTGCAGACACGAACGGCGGCTCCGAAACACGCACTTTCACGGATTCCCTGGGGCGCACCGTCGAGCTGCCGAATGATATCAGCCGAGTCGCAGTATCGGGCCCCTTAGCCCAGATGACGGTATTTGCGCTTGCGCCCGACAGGCTCGTGGGCATAGCTTCCGAATGGGACGCTTCTGCAGAGGAGTTCCTTGCAACGGAATACTATGATCTGCCCATGCTCGGTCAGCTCTACGGCGGCAAAGGCGAGTTGAACCTTGAGGAGCTGCTTACGGCGGATCCGCAGGTGGTCATCGACGTCGGAGAAACCAAGGATGACATGGCTGCGGAGCTGGACGACCTCTCGACGCAGACGGGCATACCCTTTGTGCATATCACCATGACCACATCCACCATGGATGCGGCATACCGCAAGCTGGGCGAGCTGCTGAACATGCCCGACGAAGCAGAGACGCTTGCCGCATACTGCAGGAATGTGTACGACCGCACGGTGAACATCTCCGAAAGCGTTGAAAAGGTGCGCCTGCTCTACTGCCTGGGTGACGAGGGACACAATGTAATTGCCCGTGGGAGCTATCACGCAGAGGTGATAGATCTGCTCTCGGACAATGTTGCCGTTGTAGACGACCCCTCGTCCAGGGGCACGGGCAACGAGGTGGACATGGAGCAGATACTCGTCTGGAATCCCGATTTCATAGTGTTCGCGCCGCAGAGCGTATACGCTTCCGTCGGCACGGATGCAACATGGCTGACGCTTGATGCGGTCAAGGAGGGAAATTACTGCGAGGTTCCAATGGGGCCGTACAACTGGATGGGCTTTCCCCCATCCGTGCAGAGGCTCCTGGGCATGATGTGGCTTGCAAAGGTGCTCTACCCCGATGCGGCGGATTATGATCTGTATGAGGAGTGCAGGGAATACTTCTCCCTTTTCTACCACTGCGAGCTCACCCGTGAGCAGTTCGACGCGCTTACCGCAAATTCGTTATGAGCGGATACTTGGAGCTGATGGAAACGGCGCTTGCCGAGCTTGATGCGGGTCGAGCCGTTGTTATGGCAGGCGTGCTGTCCTCCTCCGGCTCGTCGCCCAGGGGCGCAGGGGCGCATATGCTCGTGCTCTCCGACGGACGCACAATGGGTACCATAGGCGGCGGTGCGGTGGAGTTTGCGGCTGCACAGAGGGCTTTGAGCGCACTGCATGAGGGACAGGGCGCCATAGAGAGCTATTCTCTCACCAAGGGTGAGATAGCCGACATAGGCATGATATGCGGCGGAAGCGTGCTCGTCTGCTTTGAGCTATACTCCCCCAATGAGCCTGAGCGGGTCGGATTTCTTGCCGCCTGCGCTGAGCTCATGCGCAAAAATGCGGACGCATGGGTGGTTCGCAGGGTCGAAAACGGCTCAGTGACCGCCGTAGGTCTGTTTGATGGAAACGGCATGCGCCTTTTAGTCGGCGCAATCGATGAGTGTGTACTTGCCGGGCACTTCACCTCCTCGGCGGTATGCCTGAAGGGGGAGGTCTCCCACTACATAGAGCCCATATCGCAGAGCGGAAGGGTGTACCTCTTCGGCGGCGGACATGTTGGGCGGGCGCTCGTGCCGGTGCTCTCAAGCGTGGGCTTCAGCGTGGTGGTGCTTGACGATCGTCCTTCACTGGCATTGAGGGAGCGATTCCCCCTTGCAGATGAGGTGCGCCTGTGCGACTTTTGCAGCATCGACGTGGATATAGGCCCTCGTGACTATGTGGTGATAATGACCCCTGCGCATCAGGCGGACTATGCGGTGCTGGAGCAGGTGCTTCGGACTCCTGCACGGTACATCGGCTGTATAGGCAGCCGCCACAAGGTGGCTCTGACCCGTGAGAAGCTCTTAGCCGCAGGCTTTACGGAGGAGGATCATGCTCGTGTCCACTCCCCCATCGGTCTGCCGATAGGCGGCGAGACTCCTCAGGAGATAGCGATAAGCATCGCCGCAGAGATGATAATGGTGCGAAGCGGTAAAACCGTCTGACACGGACGATGACCTCGCAGACAAAATGTGCGGCACGGCATACATGAGGCACGCCGCCTCGGTCTTGCCGGCAAGGGTTAGCGGAGCTTCCCCACCGCAGCCATGCAGAACATGGTAAAGACGGCCGGGCATGTCGGCTCAAGGTCGCCTTCAGCGTTTTATCCATACTGTACCAGCGAAAAGCCCCGCTCACCGTCCGGTGAATGGGGCTTTGTGGGTGGTCTGAACCCCGAGCGCATATGCGCCCGGGATTGGCGCACCTGTCGGGATTCGAACCCAAGGCCTTCCGCTTAGGAGGCGGACGCTCTATCCTGCTGAGCTACAGGTGCAGTTCCTATTTGAGGCAAGGAGTATTTTATGCCAAATGCTGCGCTATGTCAAGACTAAACATTGAAAAATATGCTATACTTTTCATGTCGCCTGCGGCGATACTCAGTCTTTAAGTATGGTGGCGATGGCCTGCACGGTGATGTCTATATCCTCGAGGGTGGTATTCTCCCCGAACGAGAAGCGCACTGTGCCGTTTGGGAATGTGCCCAACGCACGATGTGCGGCAGGCGAGCAGTGCAGGCCGCAGCGCGTAGCGATGCCATAGTCGCTTTCAAGTGCGAATGATGCCAACGAGTTATCGACATTCTTGAAGCTGACAGAAACTATGCCCACACCCTTGTCGAGCGCACCGCTCCCATCGCAGCCGCTTATCACCCGAAGAGGAAGCCCCGAGATGCCGCTTATGAGGGTATCGGCAAGCCTGACCTCCTGCCTGTGATACTCGTTGACGTCCCTCAGCAAAATGTACTGCACGGCGGCTAAAAAGCCGTATATGCCCGGTATGTTCTGTGTACCGGACTCGAACTTGTCCGGATTCCTCTGCGGCTGTATCTCGGAGTCGGAAAAGCTCCCGGTGCCGCCGTATATGAGCGGGCGTAGCCTGCAGGCAAACTGAGAGCTCATAAGCAGCGCCCCTATCCCCTGCGGCCCCATGAGCCCCTTGTGCGCCGGTACTATGAGCGCATCAAGTCTCAGTTTATCAAAGTTTATGGGTACACAGCCTGCAGTCTGTGCAGCATCGATCGCAATGGGTATGCCGTGCCTGTAGGCTATGCGTGCCGCCTCCTCTATGGGAAACAGCGCACCGCTGACATTTGAGGCATGACTGAATAGCATGAGTCTGGTGTTCTTACGGATACATCTTTCGATATCCGCAGGCTCAGTGCGCCCCTGTGCATCGACGGGAACGCAGGAGTGCTCCACCCCCATTTCCGCAAGGGCATTGAGCGAACGCATTACGGCGTTGTGCTCGAGCGAGGACACTATCACATGGTCGCCCTTTTCAAGGTAGCCGAACAGCACCTGGTTAATACCTGCTGTTGCGCCGGAGGTAAACACGATGTTATCTAGCCCGTATGTATGGGAAAAGAGCTTTGCAAGGCCGCCTCTGAGCAGGAGCGCAGTGTTGCCGGCCTCTATTGCGGACTCGTATATGCCCCGACCTATATTTGCGCCTATCTTCCTGATATAGCGTGACATCTCCTCGCCGACCCTTGGCGCCTTGGGAAATGACGTTGCCGCATTGTCAAGATATATCATGTTCAAAACCTCCGTAAGCGTTTGCAGAGTTAAAGTTTTTCGTACAACTCGATGTAGCTGCCCGCACTCCTACCCCAGCCGTTGTCACACTCCATACAGCGTTTTACAAGACGCTTCCATGCCTCCGGCTCGCCATGATAGACATCCAGAGCCATTCTTGTTACCATCCAGAGTTCCTCGGCGGAGTAGTTGGCGAACGAGAAGCCGTTGCCCGTATCCTCATAGCGGTTGTACGCCTGCACGGTATCGGCGAGGCCGCCCGTTTCACGCACTATGGGTACACAGCCGTAGCGCAGCGCAATGAGCTGCGATATACCGCAGGGCTCGAATGCCGAGGGCATAAGGAACATATCCGAGCCGGCATATATGCGTCTTGCAAGGGTATCGTTCATCTCCGAGCAGAAGGCAAATCTGCCGGCGTACCTCTCCGCGCAGGCGTTGAAGAGCTGCTCATAGCGAGGCTCGCCCATGCCGAGCACCACAAGGTTCGCCCCCGCTTCCAGGAGCCTGGGGACTATGCCGGCTATCAAATCCATGCCCTTCTGCCCCGTGAGACGCGATACCACAGCGGCTATGGGGCCCTCGTTATCAAGTCCCAGCTCCTGCATGAGAGCCATGCGACAGCGAGCCTTGCCCTGCGGCGTTTTAGCATTTTTAGGGCCGTAGATGCTGTTTTTTGAGTATCGTGAGGCTATCGCCCTGTCCGTCCACGGATTGAAAAGGTCATTGTCGATGCCGTTGAGTATGCCGCTGACGTCATCTGCCCTGCACCTCAGCAGACAGTCGAGGGTCTCACCGTGCTCGGGGGTCATTATCTCCCTTGCGTATGTAGGACTTACGGTCGTTATTCTGTCGGAATATAGTATCGCAGCCTTCATTGCAGACGCACCGCCGCTATACTCGATGGTGGATAGGACGTCGCTGCCCAAAGAGAGGCAATCCTCCACCCGACCGAACGAGGACAGCCCCTGGAACCGTAAATTATGGATGGTGAATACGGTCTTGATGTCCCTATAATCGGGCAGCCTGTGGTATCGACTGCGCTGAAGCAGGGGGATATAGCCCGTCTGCCAGTCATGGCAGTGGATAACATCCGGGAAGAAGCCGAGGTGCGGCAGGGATTCCATCACCGCAACGCAGAAGTAGCAGAACCTCTCGGCTTCAAACTCGCCCTCGCCATACACATAGCTTTTGAAATAGAATTCGTTATCGACAAAATAGAATGTAATGCCGCCCTCCTCAAGCGAATCCACGCCGAGGTATTGATTCCTCCACCCGAGGGTTATCGTTGTCTCGAACACATGGCGCATACGGCTGCGGTATTCATCGGGTATACGTCCGTATTTGGGTATGATCACCCTGACATCGCAGCCCCGTGCCGCCAGCGCGCGGGGAAGCGTGCCTATGACATCCGCCAGACCTCCCGTTTTGATAAACGGCAGACATTCACTTGCCGCAAAGAGTATCCTTTTCATACAACGGTTCCTTTCCTGAGTATGACCGGGTAGGAGCTGTGGCCGGCGAGCCTGCGCCCCGATTTTACGGTAACCCCCTTGTCGAGTATCATGTACTCCAGGGATGAATCATCGCCGATCTCGGAGGCCTGCATGATTATGCAATTCCTCACAACCGCACCCGGAGCAATGTGCACTCCTCTGAACAGTACAGAGCGTTCAACGAGCCCTTCTATGACACATCCGTCGGCAACGACGGAATTTTTTGCCGTGCCGCTGCCGACATACTTGGCAGGCACCTCGTCCTTGACCTTTGTGTATATGGGATGCTCCCTGTTGAACAGATCGTCGGACACCTCTTTTTTGAGAACATCCATGTTGTGACGGTAGTATGCGGATATGGAGTTGAGCCTTGCGACATATCCGTCATAACGCCAGCCGTACATTTTGAGCCTGTTGACGTTCTTTACCAGAACATCTCTCATGAAGTCGAACTGGGCGTGCGCTGCGGCATCCTCGACAAGATACTCGAGGAGCGTCTTTTCCATTATGAAGGCATCGCAGCTGCAATTGGTGACCTTTGTTTTGCTCGGATTCAGTGCAAGATCGGTTATGCGGCCGTCGTCGTCCAGTGTGAGGCGCAGGTCGTCATACTGCTCTGCCCGATCGAACGGAGGCTCGGTATTGTACATTATGGTGATGTCCGCACCCGTCTCTATGTGCTGACGGAGCATATCGGAATAGGTGCAGTTGTATATGGTATGGCTCCCCGTCAGCACCACATACCTCTGGCTGCTCCTGCGGATATAGCCCCGGCAGGAGCGTATGGCATCGACCGTGCCCTTGTATACGCCCGTATTGTCATGCGTGACAAACGGCGGAAGTATGAACAGGCCGTCACGCTTGCGGTGGAGATCCCACTCCTTGCCGCTCTCAAGATGATCCATTAGGGAGTGGTAGTTTCTCTGTGCGATAAGGCCGACATTGGTTATGCCGGTGTTGACGAGATCAGACAGCATGAAGTCGATCGCTCTGTATCTGCCGCCGAACTGAACCGCCGCAACGGAGCGGGAGAAGGTCAGCTCCCTGAGCTGCATATTGGCGTCGCCTGTGTATATAAGGCCAAAAGCGTCGTTCTCGATCATACCGCACCTCCTAAATCCTCTTTTACTATCATGCCCACGGGCACCCTGCCCCCGTTGGCTACCCTTACTGTGTTGGCGATGAGGGTTATGTCCCCGGTCAGGGCAGTGTCATAGTCGCCATCGCCGTCGGTGCGTACATCGCCTATCACCGCATTGTCGCCTATGACCGCACCCTCGCCTATTATCGCCTTGCGTATCACGGCTCCGTCACCTATAATGGCGTTATGCATGACTATAGAATCCGCTATATCCGCCCCATGCCCTACCTTTACGCCTGCGTAGAGCACGCTCTTTCTTACCTTGCCATGCACCTCGCAGCCCTCGGTGAGCATGCTGTCCGCAATGTCGGAATCCTCTCCGGCATAGTGAGGGGGCATTACGGCGCTCTTGGAGTAGATGCGCCACTCCTTATCGTACAGGTTGAACGCCGGACGGCGGCCGAGCAGATCCATATTGGCCTCCCAGAGGGACGCTATCGTGCCGACATCCTTCCAGTAGCCGGAGAAGGCATATGCATAAAGCCGCTTTCCGCCCCTTATGAGCGCCGGTATCACATTTTTGCCGAAATCGTGCTGAGAGGTTATGTCCTTTTCATCTGCGGCCAGATAGCTGTGCAGAACCGACCAACTGAATATGTATATGCCCATGGACGCCTTGTTGCTCTTGGGCTGCTTGGGCTTTTCCTCAAACTCGATTATGGCGTCGTCATCGTCGGTGTTCATTATGCCGAAGCGTGACGCCTCGCTCATGGGCACCGTCAGCACTGCGATGGTGGCATCGGCATTCTTCTTTATGTGGAAACGAAGCATCTCAGCATAGTTCATTTTGTAAATATGGTCGCCGGAGAGTATGAGCACATACTCGGGATCATACTGCTCGATAAACGGTATGTTCTGATAAACGGCATTGGCCGTGCCGGAGTACCAGCTCCCACTCGAGCCGGACACATAGGGAGGCAGTACGAATACGCCTCCGTTGTTGCGGTCAAGATCCCACGGCTGACCGCTGCCCAGATAGGCGTTGAGCGCAAGCGGCTCATACTGGGTCAGCACCCCCACGGTATCGATATCCGAGTTGACACAGTTTGACAGCGGAAAATCGATTATTCGATATTTGCCGCCAAACGGCACCGCCGGCTTTGCCATGCTCTTGGTCAAAACACCCAAACGGCTGCCCTGGCCGCCTGCCAGCAGCATTGCTACGACCTTTTTCTTTGGCATATTGGTACCTCCCTATGAGTTTTTGATCCTATAATATGCGCCTTCGAATCCGTAGAGCGGTATCTCGAGGCGGTTTCCTCCGTCCATTGCAAAGCTCCTGAGCGGCTGCGCCTCCCTTGCGTGGGTGGACAGCGCCAGCTCCGCGGTAACGGGCGCATCCACGCTCACGCCATAGCGTGGATGCTCCACCGGGGTGAAATTAAACGCGCAAAGGAGCCTGTCCCCCGTATCGGGATCCGTGCGGACGAATACGATCACGCTTGCAAATGAATCATCCACTGAAAGCCACTTGAACCCATCCCAGCCGACATCATCCCTTGCGAGTGCCCTTGAGCTGCGGTATACGCCGTTCAATGCCCTTACAAAGCTCTGCATGGCGGCATGGGCAGGGTAATCGAGCAGGAACCAGTCGAGCGATTTGGCAAACGCCCACTCTGCATACTGGGCTATCTCCGTGCCCATGAAAAGGAGCTTTTTGCCCGGTACGGCATACTGATAGGCATACAGCAGCCTTGTCTGGAGGTGCTGTGCGTCATAATTGCCGCACATACGCCCTATTATGGAGCGTTTGCCGCACACCATCTCATCATGGGAGAAGGGGAGTATGTAGCGTTCGCTGAACGCATATGTCATGGGGAACGTGACGAGCTTGTGGTTTAAGCCCCGATAGAGGCTGTCCAGCTCGAAGTAGGACAGGGTATCGTTCATGAACCCCATGTTCCACTTGAAATCGAACCCGAGGCCGCCGTCGCACGTCGGTGCGGTGACAAAAGGAAATGCACTGCTCTCCTCCGCAATGGTCATAACGCCCATGTTCAGCGAATGCAGCGCATTGTTGACCTCCCGTATGAAGTACGCTGCCGCACGGTTTACATTGCTGCCGTCCGGCTCGGGTATCCACCTGTCCTTGCAGAAATCATGGTAGAGCATGCAGCTCACCGCATCGAAGCGAAGTCCGTCGATGTGGAATTCCTCCGCAAGGAACACCGCATTGGACATGAGGAAGCTCCTCACATGGGGCTTTGAGTAGTCAAACAGCAAAGTTCCCCACAGGGGCATCTCCGCACGGAGCGGCTCTGCTGATTCATAAAGAGGGGTGCCGTCAAACAGGCGCAGGCCAAAATCATCCTTGACAAAGTGCGCAGGCACCCAGTCGAGTATCACGCCTATCTCCTCAGCATGGGCACGGTCAACAAACAGCTTGAACTCCTCGGGAGTGCCGTACCTCGCCGTGACGGAATAGTATCCTGCTGCCTGGTACCCCCAACTGTCGTCAAGCGGATACTCGGACAGGGGCATTATCTCTATGTGGGTATAGCCCATATCGCGGGCATAGCGGACGAGCTGTATTGAGGCGTCCACGAACGAGAGCCCCTTCTGCCATGAGCCCAGGTGTACTTCATATATGCTCATGTGAGATCTGGGAAGCTCCCCATATCCGTTGCGGCGTTTTGCCATATATTCTTCATCCGTCCAGTCGAAGCCCTTACTCTCCCACAGCACGGAGGCGTTTGAGGGACGAAGCTCGGCCTTGAAGCCGAACGGATCGCTCTTGAGCGTCATATGCCCGTCGGGAGCTGTCACTGCAAACTTGTAGCAATCGCCCTGCTTGGCGTTTGAGGGTAGCTCACACTCCCACATGCCAAGATCCGTCCTCCACATAGGCACGCCGTCATTCCACCCGCAGAAGTCCCCCGTTACGGCGACCATTGCGGCATTGGGGGCATACACACGGACACGCCATACATCACCCTCAATATGCGCGCCGAGGGCACGATATGCATGGGTTGAGCCGCCTTCGACAAAAAGCCTCATTTCGGTATAGATATCGCTCACTGCACCCTCCGCAGATGAAAATACTTCCTCACCATATTATACCATGTTCGTTTCGGTTTGTCATTCACTTTTTATGCCGAAGGGTGTAGTTGTGCCATATGGCGATAATCTCGGTAGAATGACGCCCCATTAGGATTATGGCAGTGTTGTAAAATCGGGGTATAAAGTATTTGCATCAGTTGAAAACGGAAACATCTTGGTATAATATTATGGCAATGATTATAATCTGCGAACCGGTGTTCGTTCGGATAAAGGAGCTTTATATGAGCAAAATTCAGAAATTCTTCTACGGCCGCTACGGCAATGACGGACTGAACGTATTCCTGTATGTGCTAAGCTGGATAAGCCTTATTGTCGGCCTGTTCGTCCCCAGGTACACGTTGGGCGGCATTATCGTTGGGCTGATGTTTTACATCGTGGCGGTCGCCGCCATTGTGTTTGCTGCATACAGGGCGTTTAGTCGAAAAACCGCCGCACGGCGCGCCGAGTATCTGTGGTTCAGGGCAAAATTCTCCTATCCCGTATCAAGGTTCTTCAAAGGCATCAAGACGAGAATAAAGCAGGGCAAGACCCACCGCTTCTTCAAATGCCCTTCCTGCCGCCAAACCATCCGCATTCCCAAGGGAAAGGGGCGCATACGCATAACCTGTCCCAAATGCAGCACCGTGTTTGAGAGGAAGAGCTGACATCTAAAATATATTGACGTTTTTTGCGTTGACTT
This sequence comes from uncultured Clostridia bacterium, assembly GCA_944336475.1. GTDB lineage: Bacteria > Bacillota > Clostridia > Christensenellales > CAG-138 > CALVLD01. The sequence continues at coordinate 31,456 of CALVLD010000008.1, read as the reverse complement.
GTAACCTATCGGGCTTCTGAAACGTTTCCTATATACAAAGGTGCCCCCCACCTTGTATTTGCGCCCCGTTAGTCTCGCCGTGATACCCTGCGTGCGACGACACCCTCAACGGGGCTTTTCCTCTGCCGTTTTATCTCGTACAAGCTCCGAACATGCGTATTGACAGTACCGTTTTTTCAGTGTAATATACGTTTGGATATATGTGCGGAGGCATCCCATGATCGACATACATTGCCATATAATTCCCGAAATCGATGACGGCGCCGCCGATTTTGCCGAGGCCGTCGCAATGGGTGAGGCTGCTCACCGTGGAGGCGTTACCGATATCATAGTCACGCCGCATTGCAATGTTCCCAATATGTACAGCAACTACTTTGACGAAGGCTATGCCAACGCATTTGATTCGCTTGCGGCGCTGTTTCGTGAGTACAATGTCGGCATACGGCTTCACAGGGGCATGGAGGTGTTCGGCACTGACGATGTCGGCAAGCTCTACGACTGCGGATTCGTTACAACGCTTGCAGGCTCTCGCTATATGCTTGTGGAGTTTGATTTTTCCGACGATGCATGGCGTGTTCGGGAGGTGCTGATATCCCTGCTTCAGCGCGGTGTGGTGCCGGTGATAGCCCACCCCGAGCGGTACGACATGGTAAAGCACGACATTCAGTTTGCATTTGACTGGGCCAACATGGGCTGTTTGCTCCAGCTCAACCGTCGGAGCATTATAGGGCCCTGGGGGGATGTCGAGGTCGATATAGCGCACGAGCTTCTGCGCACCCGTACCGCACACTTTGTTGCGACAGATGCGCACGGGGTGTTCTCACGTACCACGGAACTTATTGAGGCATATGACTGCATCGCCGAGCACTACTCGGAGGATTGGGCAATACTGATGACGGATGAGAATCCACGAAGGGTACTCGAAAACCGCCGCATACGCCGCCTGCCGCCTCCGGATGGAGGTATGTAAGATGCGTTTGAACAGGAGCTTTGGGGAGATGGTTCGTGAGGCCAAGTGGATATACGCCTACTCCAAATCATACAGGCTTGAGATATGCTTCTACATACTCTCCGGCGTGCTGTCGGTGATCATGGGGCTCGGCTCGTCGGTAGTGTCTAAATACCTCATAGACGCCGTAACGGGGCACAACAACGACACCATAGCGTACGCAGCGGCTGCATTTGTCGGCATGGGCGTGTTCAAAGCCCTTTCCAACGCACTCTCGTCGCGCATATCCGCAAGGATAGAGATCCGTGTGACCAACGATATCCGTGCAGACATATTTGACAAGATGATGCTTGCCGATTGGGAACTCATATCCGAATACCACTCGGGAGATCTGCTAAACCGCCTGAACGGCGATGTTTCCGCAGTGTCCGCCTCAATAGTCGGATTCATTCCATCCCTCATAACAAGGTTGCTGCAGTTTGTGCTCACATTCATACTCATACTCATAAACGACAGCGTTATGGCTGCCATAATAGTCGTGGGCATACCCCTATCGGTGCTTGCCTCCCGCTATGTCATGCGCAGGCTTCGCGAGTACAACCGCCGTCAGAGGGAGGCGCATAGCGAGCTTACCGCATTCAACGAGGAGGCGCTTTCAAATCTTCAGCAGATAAAGTCCTTCTCGCTGGTCGGGCATTTTATGGATCGTCTGCGCGAAGTGCAGGCTGCATACAAGCTGATAGCCCTCAAGCTCAACCGCTTCTCCGTTTGGACCACTCTCCTGTACACGCTGCTCGGACTCGTGGTGTCCTACGGATGCTACGCATGGGGCGTTTACCGCCTGTGGACAGGGTTTTATACCTACGGTACGATGACTATGTTTTTGATGCTTGCAGGGTATTTTTCCTCCTCGTTCTCGGCACTCGTATCCCTTGTTCCCACCTGCATATCCCAGCTCACCGCAGCGGGGAGGCTCATGGAGTTCGTGCACATACCCAAGGAGCGGCCCTCCGATCCGGAGCGTATGCGCAGTTTCGGTGAGTCGGGCGTTTCCGTGAGCGTTGAGCACGCCCTTTTCGCCTATGCCCACAGGCAGTATGTGTTTGAGGATGTGAGTATACATGCCGATGCAGGCGAGGCTGTGGCACTTGTTGGTCCCTCCGGGCTCGGAAAGACCACCATGCTTCGTGTGCTTCTTGGGCTTGTAGAGCTTGACGAGGGCTCCGCAACCGTCACTAACGGCAGGGGCGAGGTGCTCGAGATCTCATCCGCCACGCGCCGGCTGTTTGCCTACGTTGCACAGGACAATGTGCTTTTCTCCGGCTCCATCCGCGAGAATCTTCTGCTCGTGCGTCCCGATGCCACAGAGGAGATGCTCATATCCGCACTGACGGACGCCTGTGCGTGGGAGTTTATAGAAAAGTTGGACGGAGGCATGGATTTCAAGCTGGGGGAAAAGGGCTCCGGGCTCTCTGAGGGACAGATACAGCGCATCGCCATAGCCCGTGCCCTGCTCGTCGATGCACCCGTGCTGCTCATGGATGAGGCTACCTCCGCACTCGATATTGCCACCGAGCAAAGGTTGATAGGCAACCTGCTCGCCCGCAGCGGCAGGCAGACGGTCATACTCACCACGCACAGGGATAGTTTGCTTTCACTCTGCGGACGTGTTTATTCCATTGCCGGCGGAACGGCAGTCGAGGTAGTGTGACGTCCGCTTGCAGAGTACACTAAAGTAAAGCGCACCGCACATGATCTGGCACACAGAAGAAAGCGCTCTTGTAACGAGCCGGAATTGACGGATATGTTGTGGTTGGCAGGCGTATTGCAGTAAAACAGCTACCTTGCCGACAGTTGTCTTATATTCATTTCGACGTGCCCGGCTATCTGCTTGTCATCTGGTCTGAATATTGCGGCATTGGTTGCGGCTCCTTGTATGCTCCAGAGTATACCGACGGCAAGCATGTATGCATCCCCTGCGACAAACTCGCCAGACGCCTGGCCCATTTCGATCATCGTCCTGATTATATTGATTTGCTTTTCGTGGTATTGTGCGATGTATTCGCTCGAGCCCTTGCCACAGCGTACATACTCATATATCGCTCTGTCAAGCGTTGCTTGGCGTTGAACCGCCATTTTGAATTGATCAAGCAGGTATTCCCTTAGTATATCGGTTGGAGGCAGCCCCTGCGCACACAGCCTTTCAAAAATTTCGCGGCCATGTTCTACGCGATGCGCCATTACCGCATCCAGCAATGCTCCCGTGGACGAGTAGTAGCGATACAGCCCACCTCTGCTGAGACCCACCTTCTGGCAAATCTCTATCATGGTTACGCCGTTGAACCCCTTGGTCGCAAAGAGTTCGTCGGCAACACCAAGGATGCGCACACGCGTGCGGTCGCCTTTTCGTTGTTTTACCATTTTTATGTAACCCCCATTTTTTCACGTTGCGGCGAATCCCCATACGCCGCCCCAAGATTGGGTAAACGTGAATGCGTTGACATAATTTTACAGCAAAACATTTTGTCAGTCAAGTATTATTACGAAAATTATCGGTAAAGAAACGTGACCTCAACAAACTCGCCTAATAAAACAAGCGTTGGAGCGTTCAGTCAGTTGTCATTATGCGGCTGATGATATCATCAACGGCATTCGAAACCTCCTGCTTTGTGTTCACTTCCTTGACTATCTGATCACAGCCGTACATGACGGTGGAATAATGCTTCCCCCCGAAGAATTTGCCGATGTCAGGATAGGAGCTGTTTGTCAGTGTGCGGGATATATACATTGCTATCTGCCTCGGGAAGGCAATGCGTCGCTCCCTCTTATTGGAGAGCATCTCCTCCATGGTAAGGTCATAATAGTTGGCGACTACCTGTGCGATGAGCTCCAGCGTTATGGACGGCCTGCCGCCCTCCGGGTTGAAGTCTCTCAGCACGGTCTCAGCAAAGGACAGTGTGATAGCCTTTTTTGAAAAGTCGGCATACGCCACAACCCGGTTAAAGCTCCCCTCCAGCTCACGGATGTTGGAGCTCACCCGCTCTGCTATATAGTTGAGAACATCCTCTGTAACGTCAACGTTCTCCCTCGCCGCCTTGCGGCGAAGTATTGCTATGCGTGTCTCCAGGTCGGGGGGCTGAATATCGGTGAGCAGACCCCAGAGGAAGCGTGCACGGAGCCGCTCAGCCAGGCCGGATATGTCCTTGGGTGGCCTGTCGGATGTGATTACTATCTGCTTGCCGGCATCCCTCAGTGCATTGAATGTGTGGAAAAACTCCGACTCGGTGGACTCCTTGCCGGCTATGAACTGAATGTCATCGATGAGCAGAAGATCAACGCTGCGGTACTTGTCCCGAAGCTGCTGACGGGTGTTTGTCTGAATAGCATTTATGACATCGTTTGTAAAATCCTCGCTTGTGGTGCAGAGGATGTTGAACTCGGGATGTGTGTCATGCGCCCAGTTGCCTATGGCGTGCAGCAGATGCGTTTTGCCGAGACCCACTCCGCCGTATATGAACAGGGGGTTGTATGCAAGCGCAGGATTCTCCGCAACGGCAAGAGCCGCTGCATGGGTGAACCGGTTGGATTCACCGGTAACAAATGTCTCAAATGTGTACTTTGACTGCAGGTTGGTGCATGTGCCGTGCGGTCTGTCGGAATCCGAAACGCTCCGGCTGCTCCTGATATCATCCTCATCCGCCGGGAGTATAAAGCTGATGGTCATGTTGGAGTCGTTTGCAGCATTGACACAGCTCGTGATGGTCTCCGTGTAGAACTTGCGAAGAGTGCTGAGGTAGAGATCGTTCTCCACCATGAGCACAAGCGAGTTGCCCTCAACGGATATGGGCTTAATGTCCCTCACCCATGTGTTGAAACTGGTTGGTGTCATCTGTTCTTTGAGCAGCTCGAGTGCCCTTGTCCATACGACTTGCGCCGACAGCATCTGAAAGTCCCCCCACGGATACCCTTTTAGTGAAAAAGAAGGAGCTATAGGCAGTACGCCAAGCACCTGTACATATGATAACAAATCGAAGTAATAATTTCAAGAACTCGGCATCGACTTTTTTTGCAAACTTGTGCCCGCTTGCTCAATCGAACACCATATATGGTGTTCGGAAAATTCAGAACACAATATATTAGTTTTGGTGGTTAACGCTGCTAACTATCGTCATCCTCTGCCGGTACTATGTGTTCCTGCTCGGGCACGTCTATTATATTGCCGCACGCCCTGTCCCTTATGTACGCTATAAAGTATATAGCGGCGGATACGAATATGCCTATGCTTATCCACTGCGATGTGGACAGTCCCCCGAACATCCCCCGTATGTCATCGCCTCGGAAGAACTCAAGTATAAAGCGCTCCATCGAGTAGAGCCCCAGGTATGCAAAAAGCGTGGTATAGCCGTGACGGCGCCGTCTTGTAAGAAGCATGAGGAACACAAACAGGGCCACATTGCCCGCCGCCTCGATGAGCTGTATGGGCAATGTCTCCACGCCGCCAAGCTCCGGAAACCGCACGGCAAGGCATCCGTGATACTCCATGCCGTAGCAGCAGCCGGCGCAGAAGCAACCCACTCTGCCCAGCGCATGGGCAAGGGGCAGCGTGGGTATTGCAGCGTCGGTATACTCCGCAAAGTTGACCCCTATGCGTTTGGCCGCAAGCGCAGCGCCGCCGATGCCCGCTATAAGGCCGCCGTAGTATACAAGCCCGGAATTGAGGAAGAAGTGATAGTCAGCTCTTAGCACTGCCTCGACTATCGTTCGAATGTCGTATGTAACGAACACAAACAGCAGCTTTGCCCCGATGATGCCCGCCAGGAATGCTGCGGCAATCATTATTAGGGCGTTTGTGACGGAGAGTCTGCGCTTTTTAATTCGCACAACGGATATGGCGGAGGCGAGGATAAGCCCTGCCGCCATGCACAGCGCATACATGGATATTTCTATGCCCAACAGCTCAAACGATGGAAACACGCACTACATCCTTCCGATGAGGTTTGCGGCGACCGTGGCTGCCGCAGAGGCGGTCGCCTCTCCGTTGTTCTGCGTTTGAAACTCTGCGCACGCCGCACGCACCATATCCGTCGGCACGGATATACCCCTTGCGTCGAGTATGCTATTCACCATGCGGATGAATCCCTCCGCACCGGGAGCCTTGAGCATGACCCTGCGTGTAAATATGCCTCCGCCGATGAGCGGCTTGGAGGAGATCGCCACGAGCAGGACATTGAGAGGCAGATAACGGGCCGCCATATTCATCTTTGCCGCCTGACCGTCATCATCGAGTGCAACCATAAACTTGAGCGGCTGTTTTGAGAGCAGACGCATGAGCGTATCCACATCGCCGGCTCTGCGTACATACACAAGGCGCATTTCGGGCAACTCGTCGGCTATGGAGAGTATCATCGTGGTCTTTCCCATGCCGAGCTCACCGGAAAGGAGCACGGGCTCCGCAACTCCGTCACGCATGAAGTCTATGGCATATCCGAGCATCCTGCCGTATTCGTTTTCAAACAGGGGCCTGTGCTCCGTCACCCTTGGCTCCACAACGGGCAGGAGCGCGCCGTTTTCCCAAACAAACGCACGGCTTTTGAGGAACACGCCCGTGCCGTATGCTGCAAAAAAATTCCATAGATCCTGTGTCATTGCGGCGCTGTCTGCGCAGCCGCTCAACAGCCTGTGGTACATCTCCTCCAGCGCCTCGTCTGCGGCATAGCTGTCATGCAGCCCCTCGTCGCCATAGTCCCACACAGGCGCAGCCTCGGGCAGCGCGGCAGGAAGCACAGCCAGCAGCGGCTCCTCCCTGGAAGGCCTCAGCGTGACGCCCCCCCATGCTGCGGAAGCAAGCTGGGTCGCAGAGTCACTCTTTTGACGGGTGCGCTGGCGAAGCTCCCGGTAGCGTTCCTGCACAAAACGGTAGAGATCCCCGGCGTTGAGCGCCATGAGCTCCTGCACCAGTTCTACATCCCTGCGCATTGCCGTATAGACTGCATCGTCGATGTTCCTGTCCGCCGCCATCGCTGCAAATGGATGCTCCCCTGTCAACAGTGCATGGAGCAGATAGTCCTTAAACAGATTGCCGCTCACGCGGCGGCTGCCGCAGGTGACAAGCGCTGCGGTCATGCGGCAACAGGCATCCGAAGCGGCACGCACATCCCCCACTATCAGCGCATCGGCACAGCGGCGAAGCTCTGCCATGGGCTCATCCTCAAGTATTCCTCGCAGTACCGTCAGGCGGGGCAGCATTGCGGCAATTGCCTCCGCCCCCTCATTCCAATTGCAGTTACAGAACTCATTCATACCGGAAACCCTCCATTGTGTGTTACACTGAGTTTATATCATAAATCACGCCCTGTTACAAGCTTTTTATCGTTATTGCAGCCCCTAAAGGGCTTTACCTTGGACAAAAAGTATTGTACAATGGTGTGGGGCGCATGTGTCGCCCCTTAGGGCGTTTGCATATTGTAAGAATGTGATGATGACGCCTGTATGAAAGGTATGAATATGACAAAGACCATACTCCTGACCGGTGGAGGCTCCGCCGGTCATGTGACACCCAACATAGCTCTGCTTCCCGGTCTGAGAAATGCCGGTTTCGAGATACACTATGCCGGTACGGCGGACGGCATAGAGCATGAGCTTATTTCTGCACAGCCCGATATTAAATTCCATGCCGTCGATTCCGGTAAGCTCCGCAGATATGCCTCGCTAAAGAACCTGTCCGATCCGTTCAAGGTGCTCAAGGGCATACGCCAGGCAAGGCGCATGATCAGGGAGGTCAAACCCGACGTGGTATTCTCCAAGGGCGGCTTTGTAAGCGTTCCCGTTGTGATAGCTGCGCACGGGCGCTGCCCTGTCGTGTGCCACGAATCGGACTATACTCCAGGGCTTGCCAACAAGTTGGCATCGCGCTGCGCCGACACCGTGTGCATGACATTTGAGGACACCATTGCCCTTTCGAGCAGATCAGTCCGCAAAAAGGCCATTCACACGGGCACTCCCATACGGCGGGAGCTGTATTCCGGCGATCGTGAAGCCGGCCTGCGTGCCATGGGTTTTAACGGCAAAAAGCCCGTCATAATGGTGATGGGCGGCAGCCTCGGAGCAGCGGCGATAAACATTGCGGTGAGGGAGGCTCTGCCGGTGCTGACGAAAGATTTTGACATAGTCCATCTCTGCGGCAGGGGCAAGGTGGATCCCGATGTAGTCCATCCTTCCTATGTTCAATTTGAGTACGTTGGGAAGGAGCTTCCCCATATGCTTGCTGCGACCTCGCTCATGATAAGCCGTGCCGGGGCAAACGCCGTGTTTGAGTTCCTCTCCCTCGGCATACCTGCGCTCCTCATCCCCCTGCCTCTTGAGGCCAGCCGAGGGGACCAGATACTCAATGCCGAGTATGTGCGGAAGAAGGGCTACGCCGCCGTGATGGAGCAAAGGGACGTCACTGCGGAGACGCTTGCCGCTCGTGTCAGGGAGCTCTACGCCAACAGGGAATCCATGATACGACGGATGAAGGCCGATCCGCTGCTTGACGGCACTCAGGAGGTGCTCAATGTTATATTAAAGGCTGCGGCAGGAAAGAAGTAACCAATGAAAAGGCTCACCAAGGATGAAATAAAATTCGAGCTTGGGCGTCCCAACGGCGCAGAGAAGCTCATGGATATGAATATCGATCTCAACGCATTATATGCCGATGCCGTTGAGCTGTTCAAGACAGAGGGGCTTGCCTCCTCGCTTCTGGTGCGCTTTACCAAAAAATCCTCATTTATTATCCATATGCTGGAGGATGCGGAGCTCATCGCCGCCATCCGTGCGACTCTGCGCTCGGAAAACGGCAAGCTGCGCCGCAACGCAGCAAGGCTCATGGGAGCGCTTAGGCTGCCCGAGTTCGTTTCGGATCTTACGGCCGCATTGGATCACGAGACCCAGCGGTATGCAAGGCCCGCCATGGTGCTGTCCCTCGGCAGCATCGGCGGATACAACGCCATGGAATACCTCAAGCACTATCATGTCGCTCCGTCTGCGGACGAGAGCGAGCGCAAGCACTTTGAGGAGGAGCAGAATGCGCTTTGGACGGCTCTGCGCTCCTCCGCTCCGAAGGTGGAGCATATCTTTACGGGGCTTGCGGAGGAGTATGCCCTTGAGCTTCGTGCACCTGACCTGCTCACCCATCAGCTTGAGAGCGAGCTTGATGAGATGGGCGTCCCCTGCTATGACATACGCCGCAGCAGCCTCAAGGTAAGGACATCGGACTATGCGGCTCTGTTTGAGGCACGCTGCTTTTCGGAAGCTCTGTTCCCCATCGTCTCCGGAATAAGGCTCACGCCGGAGTCTGCGGCAGAGCATGCCGCTCCCTTTATGGAAAGGCTCATGCGCACCGCTCACACGGGCGATGCGCCGTATCGCTTCCGTGTGGAGCTTAAGATCCCCGTGGGGAATCGTGCGGATCTCATCCGCCGCATATGCATGAAGCTGGAGAGTGCAGCGCTTGCCAATCTGCCCTCCGACTACGAGGTGGAGCTGAGGATAGAGGGGAGCATGAGCTCGGCAAGGCTCTACTGCAAGCTGTTCACATACAATGACAGCCGCTTCGCCTATCGTGCGGAGTCCATACCGGCATCCATGGATCCCTCAGTTGCGGCGGCGGTGCTGAGGTTCGCCTCGGAGCATCTCTCCGTCAACGCAAGAGTGCTGGATCCCTGCTGCGGCAGCGGCACTCTGCTTATAGAGCGTGGGCTGCTCTCTCCCTGCGCATCGCTCACGGGGGTGGATATTGCCCACAAAAGCATTGAAATAGCAAGGCGCAACACAGCCCTCTCCGGTGTGGATGCAAAGTATGTGGTGAATGACATACTGCGGTTTGAATGCCACAGACCATATGACGAGCTTATCTGCAACCTGCCCTTCGGAAACCGTGTGGGCAGCCATTCCTACTGCGAAAGGCTCTATGCCGGTCTGCTGGACAAGCTGTCCAAGCTGGTGCGCTCCGGCGGCATTGCGATACTGTACACAATGGAGTTCACCCTGCTCAAGCGGCTCATAAGGGAGCGTGAGGAGAAGCTGACACTCCTTGGGCAGCAGAGGACGGAGGCAGGCGGCCTTACGCCCATGATATTCATCGTAAGAGTCGGCTGACGGTGCTTTTTGTCCGTATTTTGTTCACCAAAATGTTACATTCTTTGCTGTTCCATTGCTGCGGCGGAGATGTTATAATCCTTGAAGGGTGGTTTATTGAATGAGCTTTAGTGTTAAGCGTATATGTGTGTTTGGCGCATCGAGCAAGAACGCGCCGGATGTGTATCGCAGGGCGGCTTATGATATGGGTCGGCTTATAGCGGAGCATGGTCTGGGCATGGTGTTCGGGGCAGGCAAGGCAGGCCTCATGGGCGAGGCTGCTCGAGGCGCATCAAGCGTCGGTGGCGAGATAATAGGCGTAATCCCCCGCAAGCTGAACATAGAGGGCATATACTTTGAGGGCTGCACTGAGCGTATACAGACCGAGACCATGCATGAGCGCAAGGCGACTATGGAGCGGCTGTCCGATGCCTACATCGCCCTTGCAGGGGGCTTTGGCACCATTGAGGAGCTTATGGAGGTTTTGACCCTCAAGCAGCTCGGGTACTTCGACTGTCCGATAGTGCTGCTCAACACCTGCGGCTACTATAACGACCTCATCGCCCAGCTCCGTACCTGTGTGGAAAGAGGCTTTACAAATGTCGAGTACCTCAAGCTCTACCACATTGCTTCGGATCCCGGCGACGCCATGGGGTACATACTCAGCTACAGCGGCATGGCAGTCCGTGATAAGCTTGCGGACGCAACCGTAAAATAATTCGGAGAATCAACAGATGAGAGATACAGGAGACGTGATGGTCTGTGTAACGGGCCAGCGCCAATGTGAAAGACTGATAATGCACGGCCGAGACAGATGCGGCGGCGACAGGTCGCTGCACGTTGTTCACTGTGCAAAAACGGGGCAAAACTTCATGAACACCCCCTATGAGGCAGATGCAATAGAATATCTGTTCACCTGTGCGCAGGTGGTGGGCGGTCAGCTATCCGTGCTCCGTGCCGACAATGTTGAAAATGCGCTCGTCGAATACGCAAAGCATGCGGGTGTGGGGATAATCGTGATGGGTGCGTCGCACGATACCGCCACGGGTGCGGATGCGCAGCAGGAGAACATCGCCATTCGGATGCAGAGACAGCTTCCGCATGTTGAATTTGACATCATTTAAGGAGATCTATATGGACATCAATACCAATGAGGCTGTTGCCGAGATAGTTCGCCGCTTTGATGCAGAGGGTGAGTATGGATTCATATCCGCCGAGGATATCAACGGACTGGTAAGGGGGCTCATCGCCATCGATATGGAGTACATGGACTCCCTCGGTGAGGATGGCGTGTATGACGAGGAGTTCATATTTGAAAAGCTGCACAGCTGTGCGAAGGAGATCTGTCCGCAGCACTCGGCATACATGATGCGCTTTGCGGAGGATTACATGGACTTTATGGAGGAGTATCTTGTGTCCATAGACGCCATTGAGTGGGAATGAGCCGAAGTTTGGAAAATTTTTGCATCCTCTAATCAGATCTTAATGTTCCTGCGCTATGCTGTTCGTCGTAGGAGGTGACCCATATGAGAATACTGCTTGCCGAGGACGAACGTGACCTCAACCGAATAATCACCATGAAGCTCAAATCGGAGGGCTACAGCGTTGACTCCTGCTTTGACGGTGCGGAGGCTTTGGACTGCATAGCCGCCGCCGATTACGATGCAGTGATACTCGATGTTATGATGCCCGGGGCAGATGGCTTTACAGTGCTCAGGCGTATGCGTGAGATGGGCAAAAAGGCTCCCACGCTGTTTTTGACCGCAAGGGACTCCGTAAACGACAAGGTGCACGGGCTTGACCTCGGCGCAAATGATTACATGGTGAAGCCCTTCTCATTCCCCGAGCTGATGGCTCGCATACGGGCAATGACCCGTGGGACATTCGGCCTGGTGGGGAATGTGCTGACTGCAGGGGACGTCACGCTCGACTGCGCAGCACACACCGTGAAGCGGGGCGGCATAGACATACAGCTCTCCTCCAAGGAGTACTCCATGCTCGAATACCTCATGCGCAACAAGGGCATAGTGCTCTCCCGTGAGAAGCTGGAGAACCATGTCTGGAACTTTGACTATGAGGGAGGCACTAATGTAGTTGACGTGTATATAAGCTACCTCAGGAAGAAGCTCGATGCCGGGCGTGATGGCACGCTGATACAGACCGTTCGCGGAAAGGGCTATATGATCCGGGTGGACTGATGAATAAGCTCTCCATAAGGCTGAAGATAACCCTCTGGTTTGCGGCAGTGCTCATAGTGATAGTCGGGCTTGCCTGTCTTGTGCTTGTGCTCGTGCTTGAGAGCGTTATGCAGAAGCAGCTCCGTGAGGATCTTGCATATCTGCTCGAGGATAATGTTGTAGAGATAAAATATGTCGACAGCATGGGCGGAGGCTATGACGGAGGAGCGCAGTACATTGCCTATGGGGATGGATATCTTGCGGTCGATGATGACTATCTCCACAGCATAAACGGCATCACCGCCGCACTGTACAACAAAAACGGCGATCTGCTCTACGGCAGGAATCCCATCGCCGTGCATACCAGGGGCGTTGCCTTTGTTGACGGGGTGCCTCGCACCATAGATGCGAGCGGCTCCGTCTACTATCTTTTGGACAGGAAACTCGAGATAGAGGGTCTCTTTCTTCGTGGTACCGTGCCGGAGACGGTGGCTCAGACCCCCGTCACACGGGTGGCGCATATGTCGCTTTATGCCCTTCCTGCGCTTGTGGCGGCTGCGCTGCTCGGTGGATATGTGTTTGCAGGCAGGGCGCTTCGTCCCATACGGCGCATATCCGATGCGGCGAACAGCATATCCAACGGCAGGGATCTCAAGCAGCGCATAAATATAGGCGAGGGCGACGACGAGCTCCACAGGCTGGCGAACACATTCGATGATATGTTTGAGCGCCTGGATCGTGCCTTCGAGACAGAGAAGCGGTTTGCCTCAGACGCCTCACATGAGCTTCGCACGCCCATGGCGGTGATAATGGCTCAGTGCGAGTACACGCTTGAGGAGCCGCGCTCACAGGAGGAGTATGTTGAGGCCCTGCAGACCGTTCAGCGTCAGGGCAGCAAGATGAGCCGTCTCATATCCGATATGCTCAGCTTCACCCGTCTTGAGCGCAAGGCAGACAGCTTTGTGCTTGAGCCTCTCGATTATTCTGAGCTGGTAAGTTCTGTCTGCGACGATATGACTCCGCTGAGGCTGAACAACATCGCACTGGAGGCGGACATAACCCCCGGTATAATGGTCAACGGCAATGCGGAGCTGCTCTCCCGCCTTGTGACAAACCTCATAAGCAACGCCTACCGCTACGGCCGGGAGAATGGGCATATCCGTGTCAAGCTCGTGTGCGGCGATGCCGCCGTGCTCACCGTGAGCGACGACGGCATAGGTATCTCTCCCCAAAACAGGGAGAGGATATTCGAGCGATTTTATCAGGCGGACACTTCCCGCTCTAACGAGGGCACGGGGCTCGGCCTTTCCATGGCGCAGGAGATAGCCTCAATGCACGGCGGAAGCATATCCGTCGACAGCATAGAGGGTGTGGGGAGCGTGTTCACGGTCAAAATACCCAGTATAGTCGGTTGATGCGTCGATATTTCCCGGGAAATTATTTGAATAAACATTATAGAGAGATCGGGGGTCGCAAGACCGCCCGAGCTCTCAGCCCATCAATACCCCACAGGATGGTATCCTGTGAGGTGAGCGTCGCTGTTACGCACAGGAGGGTCATTTTGGGGATGCAGTGCGAAAGTTGACTCTCAACCTTCGTTAGCAAGCCAATGCTTCCCTTGTGTAAAGGCATGCAACACAGCACATCCACCCCTAAAGCCCCTTGCGCAAGGGGAGGCGTGATCGTCGCAAGTGGACGGCTTTGCAAATCGCCTAAAGCCCCCTTGCGCAAGGGGAGGCGGCACGGCGCAGCCGTGACGGAGGGATTGTAGGGTAACATCGGCAAATAGCAGCTTAGAATGTCGATAAGCTGCTTTTTAGTTTTCGGCAAGAACGCACCAAAGCGCTCCCCCATGCAAATGGGTGCAACACCACGGCTCAGCCACACCAAAGCCTCCCTTGTGTAAAGGAAGGCGGCACGGCGCAGCCGTGACGGAGGGATTGTAAAGTAACGTTGGTTAATAGCAGTTTGGAATGTTGATAAGCTGCTTATTCTTGAGTTTTCCGGTGTGTATTTTCCACTTTAGAAAACATGTTGCCGTAGCTTCTTTCCAATCCCTTGGTCAAAGCTCCGCTTCGACGGCTCCCTTTACACACGGGAGCCTTTTGGGGCGTCATGCTGAAAGCTCCATTTGCACATGGGAGCATTCAGCTTATCGATGGGCTGAGATCGGAGTCTAAATGCTGCCCGATATTTGATCGTATTTGATTTGTCGGCCGTTTGATGCTGAAGCTGCTATTCGGGCACTCGCATGCGGATCGCCCTCGGGCAATTCCTGATGGTAACGTCGCAGGAGCCGTCCTGCTCCTCTCCGTCGAGTATCCATGCGATGGGAATATCAAAATGAAATCTGACCTCGCTTGCGGTAAACTTCATCACACGCTTATCCTCAAAATTGCCCGTGGTTATCGAGCGTGCGATAACGCCGAGGTCTGCGGCATTCTCTGGATAGCGTATCAGTATGACTTCAAAACTGCCGTCATTGAGGCATACCTTATCCGCACCGTAATTGATGAGTCCCACCACGCTCGGTGTGTTGGTGACGGCGGCAAAGGCAAACTCCCCCGTCACAGCGACATCCTCCATTATGACGGTCGAGCGTATGGGCCTTATGTTGGCTATGGAGGTAAGGCTGCTCCCGAAATAGGCAATGAATCCGAGCGCATTCTTGACCTCCTGCGGAGTGGAATAGCACATGTCAGTGAACGCACCGAACGAGGCAAGGTAGTTGTAATGCCTGCCGTTAAAGCTGCCAACGTCGAGCCACATATCCCTGCCATATATGGCATTTTGGATGAGCAAGTCGGCACGCTTGGGCAGTTTGAGCGCTGTGGAGAAGTCGTTCGTAGAACCCGTGGGGATATAGCCCACGGGGGGGCGGTCATCCCTGGGCAGCGTCATCAGCCCACGGACGACCTCATTAACGGTGCCGTCGCCGCCACTGCATATGAGAAGCTCCGTCTCCGACGCATAGCGCGATACCACGTCTATCGCATCACCGGCACAGGTGGTGGTGTATGACGTTGTGATATACCCCGCCTCCGACAATGCTCGTATGGATGGGGCAATCACCGAAATTCCCCTGTTTGCACCTGCTACCGGGTTGACCACCAGCATCGCACGCTTGCGGCCGCCAAGCAGGGATGTGCCCGTTGTTTTTTGCTCCACCATGTCCTTATCCCTGTCATTCACTGCCGGCGTCATCCTCCGTTCCGTAGAGAAATTCACGCAGCCAGCGAACATTCTCCTCCAGGTTTATATGTATTACCGCCATGCGCCCCTCATACGCATATGTCCATGAGCCGGGACAGGGTATCGTTGCCGTTTCCGGTGTGACGGACTTTTCACTAAACACGACGCTCGTAGCTATGGAGAGTATCTGCGTAGGGGACATATTCGTCTCCACATAGCCCATCAGGTTGAACACGAGCTCCGCCAGCGCAGTAGCAGACTCCTGCTGCTTGGCCTTTTCAAAGAATGCGGACAGAATCTGCCGCTGCCGCTCCGTCCTCGACCAGTCGCCGTTGCCGATGCTGCGGTTGCGGGCATGAGCAAATGTCTGGAGCCCATCGAGATGGTGCATGCCGCTGACCTCCGGCAGAGTGTTAGGGCTGCCGCTCCTGGCGTTTATGAGCTCCGCCTCCTTTGCGGTAAGCTCTATGTCGATGCCGCCCAGATAGTCGGTGATCTCAACTATGTCCCTGAAATGAATGAGGGCATAGTACTGCACATCAAGCTGAAAATTGGTGTTGACCGTGTTTATCGCAAGGCCGACGCCGCCGAAGCGGTATGCGGTATTTATGCGGTTCCATGTGTCACGCCCGGGGATGTATATCCATGTGTCACGCAGGAGGGATATCATCTTGATCGTGTTGAGACGCTTGTTGTACGACAACAGCAGCATTACATCCGAGCGGCCGGAATCGTATGAATCCCTGCCATCATCACCCAGAAGGAGTATGTTCAATACGTCAGGATCGATCTGATCCTCCTGATAGATGGGATCGGCATATATGTCCGAAGGGTCGATGGGAGCATCATAGTCCTGGGTGAGATCCTCCGGTTCTCCGTCGATTATAACGAGATCCGAAGGCGGTGCGGTGACCTGCGTCACAGGATTGACCGTGGGCTTGGGCACGGTTCCAGTGGCATTCCGGCTCATGGCCTTGAGCTTGAAGTAGACAAAGCCGAACGCTCCCAGTATGATGGCCATCACGAGAGAGCCCGCAATGATGGCTGTCAGGCCGCCCTTTCCGAGCTTTTTCTTTTTTGTCCGCCCATCGGGCACATGAGCTTCCCTATCCTGTTCGTCCATGGTTCAGCATTCCTTTCAGTCAGTGTATCCGTTGGGGTTGGCGCTCTGCCAGCGCCATGTGTCAAGGCACATATCGTGCAGATCTTTCTCCGCCTTCCAGCCCAGCAGCTCCCACGCCTTCCGGGGGTCGGCATAGCATACGGCGATATCGCCCGGCCGCCTCGGCGCAAACTCAAAGGGGATATCGACGCCGCTGGCGTTTGAGAACTCCCTTACGACATCGAGCACGCTTGCTCCCTTGCCCGTGCCGAGGTTTATCGCCTCGCACCCCTTGTGCGCTTCGGTATAGCGGAGCGCACGCTCGTGCCCACGGGCAAGATCCGTAACGTGGATATAATCACGCACGCCCGTACCGTCGGGAGTGGGATAGTCGTTGCCGTTTACAAAGAGCTTTTCCCTCCTCCCTACCGCCACCTGCGCCACATAGGGCAGGAGGTTGTTAGGCACGCCGAAGGGGTTCTCCCCTATCCTGCCGCTCTCATCGGCGCCTATGGGGTTGAAGTAGCGGAGCAGCACGACGCTGAGCTCCGCATCCGCCTTGCAGGCATCCTGCATGATGCACTCGGATATGTACTTGGAGCGCCCATAGGCATTTGTGCATCCTCCGACGGGCGCTGTCTCGCTTATCGGCACTGTCTCCGGGTCACCATAGACCGTTGCAGACGAGCTGAACACGAGTCGCTTCACCCCGTGCCTCTGCATTGCCTGCATGAGCGTAACGGTTGCGCCGAGGTTGTTTTGATAGTAGCGCAGGGGCTCACGCACCGATTCCGGCACGCACTTGAGCCCTGCGAAGTGTATGACCGAGCCTATGTCGGGACTCGCAGAAAAAAGCTCCTCAACAGCCCTTTCATCGCACATATCAACCTCATGGAAGCGGACGGCTCTACCGCCGAGCTCCTCAATACGGGGGATGACCTCCCTCACGGAGTTTATCAGATTGTCGGCAATAATGACGCCATAGCCGCACCTCATGAGACAGACCGCCGTGTGCGAGCCTATATAGCCCGCACCACCCGTTAATAGCACGGTATTCATTTTGCCTCCGTATATACCTCGGGTTTAAGCACGCCTATGAAGGGCAGATTGCGATACGTCCCTGCAAAGTCAAGGCCATAGCCCACAACAAACTCATTGGGGATGACGAAGCCCACATAGTCAGGGGTGATGGCGCACTCACGGCGTTCAGGCTTGTCGAGCAGGCAGACTATCTTCAGCGACGCAGGCTCACGGGTTCTCAAAACGGATGTGAGGTGGTTGAGCGTGAGGCCGGAATCCATTATGTCCTCGACTATTATGACATGCCTGCCGGTTATGCTGGAATCCAGATCTTTGTTGATGCGGACTATGCCGGATGTCTTTTGTGCCGCACCATAGGAGGAAATGGATATGAAGTCCATCTCCATGTAGTCACCCATGCTTCGTGTAAGGTCGGCATAGAAGTTGACCGCACCCTTCAGCACGCAGAGGAATATGGGGTTCTTGCCCCGATAGTCCTCGGTAAGCTGCGCGCCAAGCTCCTTGACCCTTGCCCTTATCTGCTCCTCGCTGAGAAGGACGTATTTGATGTCCTCCGTAAGCCCCATTTTGTTAATCATAGTCGCCTCCGTTTCTTTTATTCCGTGCTGAATCGATATCAGCCGATATACTCTATTTTGAGCATATGCTCTGTTCCGTCGGTGATCTTTGCCGTCTCTGATGAGGAAAAGCCCGTTACGAACAGCACCTCCTCCCCCATTGCTATGAGGGGTATGCAGTACCGCTCCGTGCGGTCAACCTTGCGGTCTATGAAATACTCCTTGAGCTTGCGTCTGCCGGGAGCATTGACCGGGTGGAATCTGTCGCCGTCACGGCGAGTACGCACAACAAGCGGCTGCGTCAGCCTGTCATAATCGAGGAATGCCGTGCTCCTGCTCTTGTAGAAACCCTTAGAGCCTTCAGTAAGCTCCGTTCTAAAATCACCAAGCGGCGTATGCGTTATGCCGTCTATCACAAGCTCCGTCTCGAACGGCTCGTGCTTTTCGGGCTTGCCGAACTTGATGAGCTCATAGCTTGTCCATGCCTCTACATTGGGAAGGGTCATTCTTGCGCCCGTCCTGCCGTGGAGCAGCTCACAGACCGCCTCGACATGGACTCGCTCAATGTCCGTGACGGCCCCCGCCTCCGCAAGCGCCATGCGTATGGCACGGGTCTTTATGGGCTGATCTATTCCATCCAGATATGCACGGTCAAAACCCCCGCTCCGCCTCGCCGCCTCGAGTGCGACGCCTGCCTCCGCATTGAGATGCGCCTCATCCTTAAGTAGCAGCTGCGCCGTGCTGCACAGCGTTGAGACTATAGCAGGGTTGATGTATTCCTCAATGTAGGGGATGATGTCCAACCGAAGCCTGTTGCGCGTCCCCTCGGGGATAAGGTTGGTCTCATCAGTGCAGAATGCGATCCCCTCCTCATCCAGATAGCTCTCTATCTCGCTTCGGCGGACGTTTATCAGCGGACGGATTATGTTCCCCCGACGGGGCTGTATGCCCGTCAGCCCGAGTAGTCCGCTCCCACGCAGAAGGTGGAGCAGTATGCTCTCCGCATTGTCGTCCATGTGGTGCGCAACAGCAATCACATCGCAGCCGAAGCGCACCCGCTCCCTCTCCAGAAACTCGTAGCGCAGAGTACGCCCTGCGGACTCTATGGACATTCCGTTTGCCCTTGCGTATGCCGACACATCGCCCGTTTCACAGGCGAGCGGCACGCCGTGCGCCTCGCAGAACTCCCTGACGAACAGCTCGTCCTCCTCCGCACCCACACCCCGTATGCCGTGGTTGAAGTGAGCGGCGCAGACACGCCAACCGTGCTGCGGAGCAAGGCGCAGGAGCATATACAGCAGTGCTATTGAATCCGCACCGCCCGACACGCCCACAACCACTGAACCGCCGTGTGCCATCAGCCCATACTCGGATATGGTGGATGCAATCCTGTCGAGCATAGCGACCTCCTCCCGATCTCCGACGCATAAACAACATCTCATTCTATATTATAGCCCCAACGATATGATTTTGCAATACGGCAATATGGCTCTTATGTGAACGAATCGCAAATAAAAAACCATACTTGCAAAGAAGTGCGGCGTGAATTAAAATTGTCGTATCAATGTTCGGAGGTGTACCGTGAGCGTTTTGAGGATAGCTCTCCTTCAGGCGATGCCATGCGGCTCGCTTGAGGGAAACCTTGAAAAAGGGCTGGAGCTTTGCAGGCAGGCAAAGGGGCTTGGGGCGGACATCGCTCTCTTTCCGGAGATGTGGAGCTGCGGCTACGATATCGAGCAAGCCTCGTCTGCAGAGCTTTCCGCACGGGCGATATACGCAGGCGGTGGATTTGTAAGCTCATTTGGGCGTCTGGCAGCGGAGCTTTCCATGGCGATAGGCATAACGCTGCTTGAGTCGCACAAGCCCAAACCCCGCAACACCCTCGTGCTGTTCGACCGCCACGGCGAGCGGCGGCTCGTGTATTCAAAGGTACATACCTGCGATTTCGGTGCGGAGATAAAGCTCTCCCCCGGGGATGATTTCCTCGTGACCGAGCTTGACACCGCTGCAGGCTCCATCAATGTCGGTGCCATGATATGCTATGACCGAGAGTTCCCCGAGAGCGCAAGGATACTCATGCTCAAGGGTGCGGAGCTTATACTCGTGCCCAACGCCTGCCCCATGGAGATAAACCGCCTTTCGCAGCTTCGCGGAAGGGCGTATGAGAACATGCTTGCCATTGCCACCTGCAACTACCCCGAGGGCGTGCCAGACTGCAATGGGTGCTCAAGCGTGTTCGACGGAGTAGCATATCTGCCGGAGCTGGACGGCTCACGGGACACCTGCATACTGCTTGCAGGGCCGCAGGAGGGAATTTATATGGCCGGGCTTGACTTGGATATGCTGCGTCTTTACCGCAGTACCGAGGTGCACGGCAACGCATACCGCCGCCCTGATATGTACGGCCTGCTCACGGAGAGTATCGAGACAAAGCCGTTCATAAGAAAGCGCCGCAATTGACAGGGTGCATTTGCTTTCATATAATAGACATGTGATAATTAGGAGGTGTTTTATGAGGAGATTTGCTGCCATTTCATTGGCAATTATACTTGCATTCGGCCTTGCCGCCTGCGGCACCGAGTCCGAGCCGCCTGAGGGCGTATTTGTCTGCACACATGCCGACTCGTCGAATTTCGAAGCCGATGAGGTTTGGATGGAGTTTGCCGCCGACGGCACGGGCGTGCTGTACATGGGCTTCTCCGTGAGTAACTTCACATGGGAACGGTCTACATTCGGCAAGATCGTTGTGACCGAGCCCGAGTATGACGATACGGTGAGCTACCTTACTTGGGATGGTAACAAGCTCAAATACGACTACGGTTTTGATGACTATGTACTCGAAAAGGCTCCGGCGCTTGACGCCCCCATCGGCACATATGAGTGCGTGAGCGCCGAGAGTGACGATTTCACCGCAGAGCAGGTGTGGATAGAATTTGCCGCCGACGGCACATGCGTGCTCTATATGGATCGTATTCCAAGCGACGCCACGTGGAGCTTGCATGGCAACAGGATAGTGATCGTCGAGCCCGACTATGATGACTACCGCTCCGTTGCCGTATGGGACGGTACGAGCCTTGACCTTACCTACGGCTATGACCGCTATGTGTTCGACATATGCCCCGATGCGTCCGTTCCCACGGGGGATTATGCCTGCACATTCGTCGATGTGGATGACAAATACACCGCCGACGAGGTGTTCCTCACGCTCAATGAGGGCGGCACGGGCGAGCTCATAATGTACGGGGTGTACAGCACCATAGTATGGGAACAGCATGGCAACCGCATAGTAATAGTCGAGCCGGATTTTGACGACTGGCTCTCCATAGCGCGCTGGGATGGGGACAAACTCACGCTCAACTACACCCACAGCGAGTATTTGGAGTTTGTGCCGGAGCTGTGATACGGACGGACGGTACAAAGCCTCCGCCAAGCAGCGTCACGGGGGAATAACGGCTGTCCCTGTGTCAAAGCAGCCCCGGACTGGCAGTGAATCCCGTGAAGATGGGCGTTGTCCGTTGCGTTTTTGTTTTGAACAAGGAAGCAAAATGGTTTGATAGAAGCAAAAAAGCGACAGGAGGCGAGAATCGTTCTTCACAGATATCGGAGGTTCCCACATGCCGTGCAGAGCATGGAAGGGATAGCCGAGTACTCTCGGCATAGGACCGCCTCACTCGTTTTATCCGTACTTTTCCGCAACAAAGCCCCGCTCATCACAGGATAAACGGGGCTTTGGGCTTCTGTCAATCCGCTTTGTTGACGGTCTGAATCTCCGCGGCGAGGCCTCGCTGCGGAGCTAGCCTGTTCTGTTGTTTCATTCCCGAATGGCATCCGGCCGTATGTTTTTGCTCACATACCTTATCTTTACGGGTTTTTTCGCCACTATCTTCTTTGTAAGCATGAGCGCTGCGACTATGACCGCCATCATTATCGGTGTGACTATCCAGTGCTGTATAAGCCCTGCGAGGACAAAGCCCACAAGACATATGGCCGCGGTAAACAGCGTATACGGAAGCTGCGTCATAACGTGGGTCATGAAGTCCACCTGTGCCGCCGTAGCGGACATTATCGCCGTCTCGGATATGGGCGAGCAGTGATCCCCCGTAACGGCGCCGGCAAGCGTCGCTGCAAGGCATATCATGCAAAGCTCGGTCACCTCAAAGCCGAATATCGCAAACGTGATGGGTATGAGTATGCCGAACGTACCCCACGATGTGCCCGTCGCAAACGAAACGCCCGTTCCCAACAGATACAGCACCGCAGGCAGTATGAACATGGGGAAGCTGCTGTCGGCAAACATGCCCTGCACGAACAAGGATGCGCCGAGGCTCTCCCTGCACACGCTCTCAATGCCCCAGGACAGAGTGAGTATGAACAGCGCCGGAGCCATAGCAACTGCACCGTTCGGTATACATTCTGCGAATTGGCGCATGGTTATTATCCTGCGCGCAAGGTAGAACACTGCGGTAAACGCAAGCGCTATAAGCCCGCCGATGGGTAGGCCGAGGCCGGCATCGCATGCACCGAACGCTTCGATAAAGCCGGCACCGTCAAAGAAGCCGCCCGTATACAAAAGACCGCCGAGGCAGCTGAGCATCAGTACGACAACCGGGAGTATCATATCGAGCGCCCGACCGTTGGAGCTCTCCCCCATGTTGTCCATGTTTTCATATAGGTTGCCGGTACCGCCGTATATGTCCCCCTTTTTTTCCGCAAGGTATTCATAACTGCGCATGGGGCCGAAGTCGAATCGAAGCACCGCAAGCGCAATGAGCATGGTGAGGGTGAGTATCGCATACAGGTTGAACGGTATCGTCCTTAAGAACAGGCTGAACCCGTCCGCCTCCACCTCTGGGGGGATATAGGACGCCACTGCGGCGGCCCAGCTCGAAATCGGCATTATTATGCACAGCGGAGCGGATGTGCAATCCACATTGTAGGCAAGGCGTGCACGGCTGACCCTGTGGTTATCGGTGATGGGCCTTACGACATTACCTATCGTGAGGGCGTTGAAATAGTCATCGATGCAGAAGAATATGCCCATCACGGTAGCGCCTATGAGCAGACTGCGCTTGGACTTTATGAATCGGGACGCCCATATGCCGAATGCCCGTGAGCATCCGGAGGTCGTCATCATGGAAACGATTATGCCCAGACATATAAGGAATATTATTATTCCGCCATTGTCGCCCAGCCTTGAGCTTATTATGTCGATGGAGTGCGTCACCATGCCTATCAGGCTGAGCTCGCTGCTCATAAACGCACCTACAAGTATGCCGATGAACAGCGAGGAATAGACCTCCTTTGTGATGAGCGCAAGGAATATCGCCACGATAGGAGGGAACAGCGCCCATGCGGTGCCGTAGAACATACCCTCGTCCGTACCGATGGGCTCCATGCGAGACCATGCCACGCCCACGGCAACGCACACCGCCAGCGCCATTGCCGACAGTATTATGCGCTTTAGTTTAGCTTTCATGCCGCAATACGCAATCCTTTCACACCTCAAAAAAGCTCGCAAAACGGCATATCTGCCATCCTGCGCAACAAAGCCCTGTCGTCACTCTAACATATGCCGCAGGCTTTGTCAAACCGTCTCGTTTTTTAGCGGCCCATCGCATTGGTTTCATTTGCAGGGCGCCGGTTCTGAAACGATGTGCGGCCTTCCCGTGGCGCAGCCCCGCCAATGCCATGAGTCGACGGTCACGCTCACAAGTATCATCATATGGGTAATGCCGCACGGCGCTTCTTGGGGAAGAACACAGTTTATGATGCTCTTCAATGCTATCGGCAAACCGCTGCGCCTGTCGCCTGTATCTCTCGGATGGAAGGGTCAGTTCCGTCCCCTTTACCAAATTCAAAAAGCGGCGCTGCCGTTGCGCTAACGATGCGAATGGCTATGTATGTGCATCGGATTATACACAAAGTGCCGATGCTCGTGGGTATGTTCAATGTTGCCATGCCTGTGTTTGTGGGTATGCAGATAGCCGTTGTACAGTTTTTCATTACCGAGGGTGTCCTTCATCATGATCAGCGTTGCAACCATCATGATGGCAAGCGCAATATAAAAAGATATCTTGGGCTGCTCTCCCAAAATGATAAAGCTGAAGCCGACGCCAAGGAAAGGTGCTATTGAGTAAAATGCACTGGTCTTTGCCGCCCCCAAATATTTTTGCGCCATGATATAAAAATTGATGCTGAGGCCGTAGGATACAAAGCCAAGAAGCATGACAGCCAGTACATAAGGAAGGCCCGGCAGTCTTTCACCGATAATGAAAGCAATCACCAAGCCGCCAAGCCCCGAAAAGATCCCTTTGATCAAAACGATCTCTTCCGAACTCTTATCGGATATGCTTCGTGTGCAGTTATTCTCGATGCCCCAACACAGGCAGGCGGCAAGGACAAACAGTGAACCGGTATTAAACTCGAATGAGCCTGTTCCTTCAAAGCTCAAAATAACGCTGGATGCAACGACTAACAATATGGCGCTCCATAGTTTCTTTGAGATTTTCTCTTTGAAGATCAATAGAGCGATCAGAGAAGTTGCCACGATTTCAAAGTTATTCAGCAGGGACACATTTGCTGAGCTTGTATTTGCAATGCCGAACATCAGAAAAACCGGCGCCGCTATATCAAGAACCACCATGGCGATCGTATAGGGCAGATCCTTCTTGGTGAGCCATTGCTCGTCGGCCAGCTTGTTGCAAAGTTTTTTAGCGCCAAGAACGATGCCCATACCGATTCCGGCTCCAAGATATAGAAGCCCGGCAAGCACAGTGGGCGTAACCTTTTCCATCAGCAATTTTGAAAACGGCACATTGAGGGCGTATAGTGCCGCCGCTAAGATTGCAAAAACAGTCGCAGTTTTTTTCTCTCTCATATCATCTCCTGAATCTGTTATGCTCCGGGTAAGCTCCGCTCAGGGACAGACAGAACCCTGTTGGATCCGAATGGCAACGTCATTTTTGATTATTTATAATGGCATAATCCCCCTGCCATTCTCCAAAAGTAGAATTTTCTCTTCATCGCCATTTCCTCTCTTACTGATTATACCACACAAGCGCTGTTTTTTCAATCGGCGCCAAAGGGCAGAAGAAGTCTGCAGAAAATTTAGCGCGTGTACACATGCGCGAAAATGGCGATGGCTTTGCATCAAAATCAATTTCCTTATGCGCCAAAGGGGCTATCAAAGCGCGCGGAAGCAGGTAAAACGTAAGCAAAAGCACGCAGGAACAGCTCGAAATTTATACGCCTTCTTCTATGAAACGGACAGATGCATCCTCCCAAAATTTCTGATAAACTCTGCTGTTATTACCGTCAATATTTAATTGATACATTCGGAAAGTGACCGTCAAATTTTTGGGCTTTACCCGTTCTTCATAAGAATACCGATATTCCATGCCGATTTGTTTCATTACTCCTCCGCTACGGAGATTGTTGATGTCGTGTGTGGCTATTATGTAGGGGATTTTATCTCTTCGCAACTGTTCAACAACAGCTTTACCGGCTTCTGTTGCAATTCCTCTATGCCAGAACTCTTTCCTTAAGCCATATCCTAATTCATAGCGGTCATCAGTACTGACAACGATATATCCTATCGGGACATTGTCGTCTTTCAAACAAACAGCATACCTGTATGCACATGGTTTTTTGTAATCTGACGCAAAGTTTTCCTCATAAAATTTTCTTGTTTCCTCTAAACTTTTCATCGGAAACCATGGTAAAAATTCATTAACTTCTTCATCCCCGAGTATGAGGAAAAGCGCACCGATATCCGCTTCTGTAAATCTTCTTAAAATCAATCGTTTTGTTTCTATCTTAGGAGTGTTCAAGAATTTTGCCTCCTTTACAAATTCCAGTACATTTGTTTATCAACAAGTGGTTATTGAGCGCCTGCGTTATAGCAGACTCCTCTGCGTCAGCCACCGTTCCGCCGCCGCAGGCTCAAATCATCGTGTTTTTAGGTCTTGGCGTTGCGGTCTTGTTGGCAGATGACAAAACGGGGATCTTTTTCCGGCCAGGGCTTCCCTGACTCCCAGTCTTAGCCTGAAAGGTAATAGCTCTCATCCCGCTTATCCAGACGCCAAAATACCCGGTTAAAAATCCCATTGACATGCTCTTTGGAGGTGGCCCGGGCCGACTCCAACAGGTAGATACAGCGATATATGGCGGACTAAACCTTATTTGCCAGAAGCACCCAAACCAGGGGCTCTCCAGCAGCGTTTCGGATCACCTCCAGATTTTCCAGGAACACCCGGTTCGGCCGCAATACAGGCTTCAGGCGGTCTCGGATGCTGTAGATGAATTCCTTGGTGCTGCACCCAAAACAGATATTTACTGATAAGATATTGCCGGGCCACCACAAAATCGGTGGCCTGGCAATTGATACGCTGGTGGGTTTGACGCTTACGACCAAACCCTTATGTTTTACAACTGCGGCAGGTAGGGCTGTAATAATTCATTCAATTCTATATAAGCAATTATTCTGTCTCGGGCAGCATCTTTTTTTCTATAAAGGCCAGTGCATTCCAAAGTATCGCAAGGTTTTGGCCCTCCGCAATATGGAAAATCATAGCAATTAATACACTTTTCAGGCAGTGAAGAGTCTTTAAATGAATATGCAAACGCTTTTTCCATAAATTTAATCCTCAATATGAATTTTTGCATTGTCAATCATGATCCGTTTATCAAAGAGCCGGGCAGTCTGCTCTGAAATTTGGTGCGCAACAACGATTACCGTTCGGTCTTTATTTGCAGTAACCAGTTCTGTCAAGCGCTGAGCGGTTGCCGCATCCAAGTTCGCAAAGCTCTCGTCAAAGATTACGACAGGCGGGTTGAAAAGCTCCATCCGAGCCAGTGCAATTTTTTGCCGCTCGCCGCCGGACAGGGTCTGCCCTCCCTGGGAAATCATATGATCCAGCCCGTCGTCGTAGCGTTCCAGCAGGTAAGTAAATTCAACGGATTTCAGCGCGGCGATAATGGCCTCATCTGAAAATCGGCTGTCAAACAAGGTAACATTGTCCCGCAAGGATGCATTAAAAATAAAGGTGCTCTGTGCGCAAGGCAGGATAAAGCGGGCAAGCTGTTCGGGAGCCAAGGCGCAAATATCTATGCCATCGATGGATATTCGCCCGCTGCCGGGACATTCCGCTCCCGTCATAAGCTTTACAAACGTGGATTTTCCGCTGCCGGACGGGCCGCACAGCAGGTATTTCTTTCCCCGGATAATATCGGCGTGCATATTATCAAAAATTTGCGCGTCGTCATAGGAGAAAGAAACGTTTTCAAATTGGATTTTCTCAAACGTTTCCGGCAGTTGGGCGGCTTCTCTTGCCGCCGCTTCCTCGCTGGACAAATCCTCCCGCAGGGATTCAATCAGGGATTTTACGCTCTTGACTTCCGTAATGTCCTCGCTCAGGGTTTGCAGGGGCGAAGCAATATATACAACCAGCTGGGATGCTATGATCATCATGCCCACCGTCATAGCGCCTGAAATCGTCAGCAAAGCGCCAAAAAAGAAGATTCCCACATACAGGATCTGACCAAATGTAAAAGACAGCAGTCGCGCCGTGGAGGTGCACATTCTGGTGCCGAACTTTGCTTTCTCCCACCGTTGGTTGGAGGTGCTGATTGCCTGAAGCGATTGTGCCGTCAAATTAAAGCTCTTTAATAAGTCAAAGCCATTCAAATGCTCCGTTGCCGTTACTGTGAAGTCCTCCGCCGCTTCCTTTTGTACGGACTTTCTTTTGGAAATCAGCGGCCCCATTACTTTGGGGACAATCATCTGGATTGCCGCCGTTACAAAAACAAAGAGCGCAAGCCACGGAGAAACGAAGCAAAGCATAACAGAGCTGACCAAGAACATGAAAGCATCAGAAAAAATTCCAAACCATATTTTGAAATAGGATTCTTCAATCATGTCACACTGATTTCCAAGCACAGCCAGCCAACCGCCGGTATTTTTCTTGTGGAAGCGGTCGCTTGGCAAGGACAACATTTTTTGGCAATGTCATTGCGAAGATTGGTCTGGGCATTTTGCAGGGTTTTCCATTTCAGCCTTTGGGCAAAATAATCGGTTGCAAAGTAGACAATCAAATACAGGCCAAGCCACAAGGCGAGAGAAGTTGCCTGCGACAAAGAGCCTTCCATGGCAAAATCCACACATTGCATCATAACATAAGCCAGCATGACTTCAAATAAGTTGCTGATCATGGTCACAAGCAAGGTACCTGCAAAACGCCAGCGTTGACCGCCATACAAATAACTTAACAGCTTTTTCATCCTGAACCTCCCCGGTTACATTATAGAAATAAGGCCTGGCGAACATCGCAGGAACAAGCTCGCCAGGCCTTGTTGATCGGTCAATCTCTCTGCTTTGCCCAATGGCACTGTCCGCAGCCCATTGGTTCAGTAGAAGCTTCTTTTGCTTCGATTCGGATAATCTTCATAGTATGTCTCACATCCTTCCATTTGTACAATTTAGAGTCATTGCTTTAGAAACTTTTCTTTAAATTATACCATGTATTTCAAAAAATCTATACAGCAATAGCAAAATATAAAATATATAAAATACCTTCAATGTTCTTGATGAACAGTGCAAGCACTGCCATTGACGGTATTTCTTTATTTTGCTTACGAGCAGATAAGGGCGGTAAGCACAAGACTGGCTTACCGCCCTAACCCCTACTTACTATGCGTAGATAATCTCGCTGTAAATAATTTCTCTTGCTCTGGACTGGATTTCGTTCATTTTCTTCACCCACAACATAGCATTGTAGGCTTTCAGTTGTTCGGTCACATTTTCCTGCTCTGCAATCTGCTTTGTCAGTCGGAGCAAACGCTCCTGTGCATGTCTGTCAATATCTGCAAGGTAGGAGTTCAGTGTACCCTCAATCAGCATTGTGGCATAAAGGAATTGTTTATGTTCCTTTAGGTACTCTTTGTGGCGTTGTCCCCATAAGCCGATAGGCTGTTTTTCTTCTTCGGAAAGTATCAGGCAAGGGATGTAATAATCGCCCTGTAATTCATACCATAAGCCGTTGCTGTTATCGTAAATGTACTTGTCCATTATAAAATCCTCCAGTATAATATATTCGCACATACATCACAGTTTCCCGATTGCCACAACCTGTTATAGCTTGTTATGAGATTTTTCTTCCCTTGATTTTTCCCTTATAAGGTCACGAGGGAAGCATAAAATGTTGTGAAATCGTATGAAGGGATAAGGTGAGCACACTGCGAAAAATCCTTTATTTGCAAGGCTTTTGGAGGATTTTGTTGATAGCCTATAACCTCTATGAAAAGGTCATAATTTGTAGAATTTCAAATTGCAATTTGTTAAGCACGTTGTGCCTCAACCCCATAAATCTTTCAAAACAAAAAGCCCTCTCTTGTTCCGTTAGACAAAAGAGAGCCTTTTCGTGGTGGAGACAATGCGTTCAAATCCGAACCGTAGACAGCCTCGATGTCTTTGAGAGTAATTGTTTCGGTGCCGCCTTTGAAGTTGTAGGTGATGGCGAGGTAATCATCAAACAGAAAAATCGCATTGACAAAGGTATCAATAATACGCTTTTGATATTCTCGACTGTTCACATCACCGTATTTGAACTGGCTGATCCAGCTCACGATTTGTTCTTTTGTGTATTTGGGCCTTTGCAGCTCTGCTTGCATAATAGCTATTTTCAAGTCTTCTTTCTGCTTTTCCAGAGCTTCCAAACGGTCTTTTGTAGAGGATGTAAGAATACCCTGCTGGATGGCGTTGAGCATGTTTTCAATGCCACGTTCGGTTTCGGCAAGCTGCTTTTTAAGTGCCGGTACAGTAGTATCTTCACTGTTCTGCAAGGAGATGATACTGTCAGCGATACGGCTGATTTCCTCGTCTTGGAGTACTCGATTGACGGTCAGCACAACGGCTGCTCGTTCAATATAGTCCTTCTTGACGGATTTCTTCTTGCAATCCTTCTTTCGTTTCGCTCCGCCGCACTTGTAATAATAGTGCTTGTCACCTGTATGGCTTGTCCCGCTTTCGCTGACCATCATACGCTCACAATGTCCGCAGAACAGCTTGGTGGTCAGCAGATAATCCACATCAGCTTTGGCGGTTGCAGGAGCGTGTTTGTTTTTCTCCAGCCGTGCCTGCACTTGGTAGAATATATCTTCGGACACGATGGCAGGGACGCCACCTGGGATAATCACATCTTGATACTGATACTCACCGATATACTTGCGATTTTTCAAGATGCGGTTGAAGCTATTCGAAGAAAAAGACTTGCCGCTTTTTGTTTTCAGCCCCCGTTTATTAAAATCCTCAACAATGGTACGAACGATCTCGCCGTCAGCATATATTTGGAAAATCTCTTGCACCAATGGAGCTGTAATCGGGTCAAGAACAAGCTTCTGTTCGGGGCCGAGTACGTATCCAAGAGGAATACCTCCGCCGTTATTTTTCCCTTTAAGGGCATTTTCTTTTTGCCCACGATGAATTTTCTCAGAAAGCTCTGCGGAATAGTACTCAGCGTAGCCTTCGAGCATAGATTCAAGAATAATGCCCTCCGGTCCGTCTGATATGTTCTCTTTGACGGATATAACCTTAACTCCGTTCTTTTTCAAAATACGCTTGTAGTGAGCACTATCGTATCTGTCACGAGAGAAGCGGTCGAGTTTCCAAATGAGAACCACATCGAACAACTTATGCTCGCTGTCTTTTATCATGCTTTGAAATTCGGGACGGTCAGCAGTTCTTGCAGACAAAGCTCTGTCGATGTAGTTGCGGAGAATGGTAATGCCGTTCTTCTCGGCATACTCAGTACACTCTCTAATTTGACCTTCGATAGATTCTTCTCGCTGGCTGCAGAAGAATAGCGAGCATAAATTACAGCTTTCATTTGGATTCCACCTCCTCTGCAAGCATTTTTAAAAGAGCCTCTTTCAATCTTTCATTCATTTTTGAATTTGGATCAAAGCACATCTCAACAAACTTTTCCATATCGGGAGAGACGGTTTTATATTTTGGTACGCACTCATAACGAACACCATGAGGATCATCGGTTCTGCCATAAATATAGTCAAGCGACACATCGAAGTAATCAGCATACCAACGGAATGTCTTCGGTGCTGGTGTAGATTGTCCTTGCTCATACCGATAGATGCTTGACTGCGGAACTCCTACCAGTTGACCAATTTTGCTTTGGGAAAGACCAGCTTCCTCACGAAGCATTTTCAATCTCTTGCTTATAATCTCCAATGTGCCACCTCCTACAATAAAGTTACGGTCATAGGCACGGTAGCCAGCCGTGTCTATTTCCATCTCAAAGCCGAAGCTGTTAGA
>CALVLD010000007.1 GCA_944336475.1 uncultured Clostridia bacterium | reverse complement strand
TCCACTCCCCCTTGTATCCTCTATTCTACTATTCTACCATCTTTTGGTGAAATTGGGTACTTTGTCAACAGCTCCAACTTGTGTCGAAGTGAAATCCACAGATTTTGCAAAGGAAAAGCGACCGGCTTTTTACGGCTGGTCGCAACGAGTCCGATTCACATGATATGTATTAATCAACAGCACCTTGTCATTTTGGAACGAAGTTTACATCAACTTTTCTGAGACAAATTCTCAAACAAATTCCACGGAGTACCCATAAACTTATAGGCGTATTCATTAGTTTCTTTTTCCATTTGTCGATATAAAACATCAAAATTTGCGTGAGCGATAAATGCTTCTTGAATTGACTGTTGCCAGTAATTCCACAAACGAGGTGAAATCACGATTGAGTCTGTCCATCTTGGCAAGTTGTTATTCAAGTAATTTTCTCGGTCTGCAACGCTTAACTGCTCAAATTGTTTTCCAAATGCAGAATAGCATTTGTCATTATCTTGCAACCAGCTCCAAATGCAAAATGACTTTCCTTCTGCCGGAAATATGTTAAGATATATCTTTTTAGTTGGTTCATCCGCCAGCATGTCATTTAGCCGATTGCCTTGTATATCGTGCTCTAATTCCGTCATCATGGAAACAGCAAAGTTTACTTCGTATGGAATCTCCCAAACGACTGCAGAAATCATATCGTAGTTTCCATCTAAAAGATAAGTATCAAAACACTTTTTTTCTATGTCATTGTCTGAATGACCGATAGAAAGCATCGATAAATAATCCAGGAAATCGTCAGACTTTGCTAAGTCATAACCTTCTTGCCACATCTTCTCATAGTAAATGGCTGTAGCGTTTATTTGTTCCTGTTTCTTGTGATAATGCCAAGCCAATGCTCGGTATGTTAACAAAAACAATTGCTTTGGAGTACATGTAAACGGCTTGTCTTCGATTTCTCGAAATAGTGTCTTATCGTGATATTTGCAAAAGCCTGTGAAAATCGTAGTGATTTTTCTCCCCTTTGTTTCTGCACCTTGAAACATAAGATGTTCAACGCCGTCCATGGATACAACCATTCCTTTTTCGCTTTGATTGTCAAGTCAAGCGCAACGATTTATTGAAAAAACTTCTTCAGGAGTTTTCCAATCGAGAGACTTACGAGGCCTTCGATTGAGAAGTAAAGCAACTCTGTCAACATCTTCCTGCGTCACATCGGCAAACGATGTGCGTTTCGAAAAAAATTGACGAATCAGCCCGTTGCAGTTTTCATTGGTTCCGCACTGCCAGGGAGCATGAGGGTCTGCGAAATAGACCTTACATCCCAGCTTGGCGGAAAGCTCCTTGTGCATGGAAAACTCTTTTCCATGGTCGCAGGTGAAGCTTTTTCGCTTGCCAGCAGGAATCAACCGAAACGCTGCAATCGTGGCTTCCGTGAATACCCGGGCGGTTCTGTCCGGCGTCTTACGCATGATAAGAAAACGACTTTTTCTTTCTGTGTGTGTTGCCAGACATCCGCTGCATTTTGCACCTCGTACAGTATCGCTTTCCCAGTGACCTGTTCGGCTGCGTTTTTCTACCGTTTTGGGTCGGTCATGGATGGTGTATTCGATATTCAGGTGCCCACAGGGACTCTTTTTGCGTCCGCCACACCGCCGCTTGCCTTTGATCCGCAGTACTTTACGCAGTTCTGACGGAAGAATACCGTTTGCTAATGCTCGATAGATGGTGCAAGTACTGACGCACACCCTGCTGTTTTCCTTTTTCAACCGGTTTGCGATCTGTTCCGGAGACCAATAGGACTTCAGCAGTTCACTCACCTTTTCGGCATTGGTCGGATCTGTCAGTTTATGCTTTCTTACACAGTTTTTTCTGCGGCGGTGATACTTTTCCTCAGCCTGTGTTGCACTGTATTTTTCACGGCTTTCTGCGTTACGATGCAATTCACGGCTGACAGTGGATGGGGATCTTCCCATCAATCTGGCGATTTCACAATTTTTCTTCCCTGATTTCACGTAAACCAGTAGACTTTCTCTTTCCTCTGTGGTAAAATGACGTAGCGACTCGTTGAAACTTTCCTTTCTGGTTTGCTTGTCACTTGCCATTTTGCGGGGTTTTTCTTTGAGTTGCTATTCTTTTTCTGTTTTTTTCTTGTTGCACTTACTATTATAATCTAAGGATTTCAGCTACATGAGTGTCCTGCGCTTGCCTTTGGTATGCAGCATGAGCTTTTGAATGCTTGATAAGCGTTTTGTAAGGGCAGTATCCTCGAACAATGGGAATGCCATTATAGCAGTATTCCACAATACCCGTTATTTTTCTCTCTCCATATTCAGTCCCCCTGCAACTTAGTTCCCTAACAATTCTTTTTCAAAACAGTTCCCTTGCTTCTTGCCATTCTTGTTCGGCTTGAACACGCATATTTTTTACCTGTTGCCTTATATCGTTGGCTTCAGTAGCAATTTGATCCTGTCGGCTCCTTATATCGGGGAACGGTAACTTTAGCATATCTTCTCTGTTGAGTCTATAACGGCTTGGTGTAGAACCACGAGCGTGGGAATACATCAAGTCACGGTAATATGCAGTCTTCAATGTTGCCATTACTGCCTCTGGGTTGTAACCGTTCTTAACTCTTAAAACCAAGAATTCTGCAGACGCAATTGTTGTTCTTTCAAGATGACGAACCATAACAATTTTTTGATTTAGTATGGTCGGACCAAGGCGTGCGACCAGAATATCGCCCTCCTGTACTTCAAAAAAGCACCTTCAACCTCATTTGCGGGCTGTGTTCTAATTGTCTCAATATCGAGTGGCTGATTTGGTAAGTCGTCAATTCGAATCCAGTCAATAACCTGATTTCCCAGTTTTGAAACGTTTATTTTATCTTCAACAATTTCGCACATATCTGCAATTCTTAATCTGTCGGTAGTGCCCTTGATAGAAGCATAGCGTTTTGCATCAATTACTCCATCTATGTTTTTTAGTTTAACAGCATAGCACAACTTCTTGCTTTTTTCTGATTTGAGGCCAAAAACGCGGCTTATGTGTTCGTAAAAACCACAGATTATTTCATTGGAACGCTGGTACTGAGCAGCTCTATCTGCTATTGATTCTTCAAAAAATTTCACTATGCGCTGCTGGGCTGGGTAGTCAGGAACAGGGATATAAATCTTTTTGATTTCGTCTTCTACAATAGCAGGATAGTTTCCTCCGCTGCTTCTTTGTGCCATTTGCTGCAACACAACATTGCTGAGCATTGTGTATAGCAGAAAAGTTTTGTCAACGCAACTATCCACATCTCTGATAATCGAAAAACCTGGTGAAGCAATAATTCCAGTTATTTTGATTTCAGCAATCGCTCCACGATGAGGACGCGTTGTAGAAATCACAATATCGCCCGGTTGTGTCTTCATTTTTGCTCTGCTTGGTGCTTGAGCCACCTCTGTTACAGTCGTTTTATAAATGTTTGAACCAAGTTCGACTCCGGATATTTCCAAATATTCAAATTTTCCATCAGGATATTCTGAAAAATCGGTAGTCTCTTTTGAAAAAACAACATTATCGCCAATTGTACTATATTGCTTGCAGCTCTTAATTCTCTTTACAATCTGCTGATACTGTGGCAGATAAAAAGGTACATCCAAGCGCTTATCAATATCCCCCCGTTTGATAGCGAAGACGCAAAGGTCATTAGCATCGGGGGTCATGCGAAAAAAGGCGTTGCGTCCTTTCTAAATTCCTCATATTTTGAGACAATTTCATCGAGCTGGGATTCTGTGTTTCTGCCGGTTGCATCGTATCCGATCAGCTCCGGTGCAGCCATAAATATGGCTTCATCACCATCGGGCTTTTCGCTTGCTGCACGCTTGCGGACAAAGATGACAGAAGCTTTTCACCGGCACCAAAGTGGGCAAAGGCGCACTGAGGCAAGCTCACAACTGCGAGCAGTTGGAACTTATGCAGTATGAAATCACGAACATACTGCATGGAACTGTTCGTCAAAATACCGTCGGGCAAAACAATCGCTGCTTTGCCGGTACCCGGCTTCAAAAATTGCCAAATACGCTCAATAAACAGCACTTCTGAACTCTGATTTTTACGAGGCTTCTTCTTGCCCTTTGCATCCACATTATTTCCAAGCTCATAAGTAGAAAGGTAGGGCTTTTCCGCAAGGTTAGTTGTTGAACCAAAGGGCGGGTTTGTAAGGATCAAATCAAATCTATTTTCTGCAAAACCTCTGTTGTGGTCGTGCATTTTATCAATATTCTCAAGTGCATCGTGGCTGATAACATTTGTGTGGCATCATCGTGAACAATCATGTTCATTTTTGCCACACGAGCAATTTCGTCATTGATTTCAATTCCGTAGAGATGCTTTGCAGCAAAGTCGTGCCAGTAGTTAAAGTAATCAACAGTACCTTTTTCGTAATAGTCGCCCGCCTGTTTCCTCATGTAATCGAGTGCGTGCAGCAGAAAACCACCTGAGCCACAAGAGGGATCAAGAACACCCCAATCTTGCTCAGGCTTCATCATTTTTACACAGAATTCGATAATGGGGCGGGGTGTAAAGTACTGTCCGAAGTCTCCCTTGAATAAGCCGTCCATAAATTGCTCAAAAGCAACGTCCTTAACATCAAGGTCAGTTTTGTTGAGGTTAATCGCCTCCAAGTGTGAAACGACAGTACGGAGAATACGGTCATCCACTTTAATAGATTCCGTGAACACTTCGGGGTCTTTTGCTTTTTGTTCGTTGTAGAGTGCATTTATGCGTTCTGCCAGTTTAGATGAAGGTTCGTGGGTCTAATCTGGAATTGATAGGGCTCGCCCTTCTTGCGGGGTTTCTGCTCATCACTGATTTTAACAAAAATGAGTTTACAGAGCTCACCAAAGGCAGTGGGAGGTGAAAGACGACCGCCGCCCCACAGTGTCTGATGGCACTTTTTGATTGCCGCAATCAAGTCTTCTCTGGACACGGGCTTGATATCATTATCCGTACCTTTATAGAAACGAAATTCTTGCGGCTTTCCGTAGGCACGAGGAAGATCGGCAAGGATATTTTGCTCACGCTCAAATGCTCCGTATTTATCGGAAACATCCAAAACACGGCGAGTGCCGCCGGCAATGATAACAACATATTCTGCACGAAGCTTTACCCATGTTGCATTGCCGACACCTTGCTCAATAGCCTGGTTAAACTCAGCGTCAGTGACGCCCTCTTTTTTACACTCCACAATGGCATAAGGGCGTTTGCAGTCATCGTCGCTGAAAACAACAATGTCAGCTCGGTCTGTAGGCAATCTATCGGGAACAACCACCTCAACCTTGATGCGGTTTACAGGATATTCGTATTTGTATATCAGCTCAGCGAAAAATTCAGCACGAACCTTTTCTTCTGGATCTTCATAGTTCTCCACATGCTTTTCTGAGGTAATATATTCAATTTTTCGTTTTCCTTCAGCACCTGTCATATTGGCATATCCATCTTTTTGTGCTCTTTGTAACGGCGTAAGTAGTATTGATTCAACTGCTGTTTTAGCCATGTCATTGATATCAAACATTTTTATTCTCCTTGTCTGGAAAGTTTTGCGCTAATTGAAATGAAATCACTCACCAAAGATAAATTCAACAATCCTATTACTTGCTTTTTCGGTGGCAGAAATAATGTCATCTTTCTTCCAATAGGGCTTATTAGAGTTCTGATACTGATCAACTAGAGCTCGTGCTATGGGATATTCGCTGTCAATATAACCGGTTTTGTTCTCAAGTTTCGTCGAAACCTTAGTTCTAAACCACTCGTTTCCGATGGAACGATTGATCTTTTCTTCGAGAAGAATTTTGTTGCCCAGCTTGTTTACAGTACCGTAAAACTCTTCTTCGCTGTCAATTCCAGCGTCCTTTCTTATCTCCTGAAGGTTGTTCCCGCTATACGGCATGATGTGTTCGATATCATATTTTGCTCCAAGTGCAAAGCTCATGTCCTTTTTTTTAGCAAACAGATACTCGTTCAAATACACTAACATATTGCCGTCATAGTCATGTAATGCCGCACGAATAGCTTCCTTGTCCCAATTTGAACGGATATGTTCGTTAAAATCACTTGTGATTTCATCAACAGTCGTGTTTGTGTTAACAAACTTGACTTCTTCTCCAAACAGAAATGTCTTGAAATACTTGCTGGAATATCCAACATCGACAAGCTCGAGAAGAGAGAATAAGCGGAGCAAGCTTGTGAGTACCGGTTCTACAGCTTCTTCAGTTATATCTTCTTCGTTGAACCTGAAAAAGTAGCTTGCCAAAAACAGTTTTGTGTTTTCATTGAATTTCAAGAGGGTTTTCATTTGAGAATACTCAGAAACCTTTTTCCATATTTTCGCCAGTTTAATCATGTCGGAACACATGCCAATAGGATCGGCGACAGGCTTCTTGTTGATTTCAGTAAAATACCTTCTTAAACCAGGAGTGGTCACATTGATGGCACCCGTTTCGCTGATGGTTTCTTTATTAACCGTACGAACATAATACATGTACTGCATCAGAATCGAGTTAATGTCTGCCACACGAATGCTTTCCAACTCGTCTATGCAGTTATTTAATTGCTTCCATAAATCTGCAAATTCTTTTTCTTTTTCTCTTTTTTCAGCCTCTGCATACAATTTTGCAGATATGATGTCCGAATCGTAGAGAGGAAGTCCATCAGAGTTGAGAGAGTTAAACATATTGATGGCTTGATTAACATCCCAGCTCTTAATTTCAATTACCTCGCAGTTGTCAGTGATCGCTTTTGCAATACTGTTTAACTGAGAATCTGACAACTCACTGATTCTTCCGTAGAAGAATTTGAAATTTTTGAAAAAGTTAGTATACCTGTTATCTTTTTGCTTGTATTTGATTTTGAGCGACCTTGCTTCTGCAGAGGTATAATCTGTAGCTTGAAGAATTGTTGCCAGTTCGGTCTTGTATCGCTCATTAATAGAATAATTTTCAAGTACAATCTCACGGCGACAAATCTCAGCGTCTTTTGCCGTATCAGGTTTGTCGGAAATATCTTCCGTTTCCGCCTTATACAGAATGCCCATAATCTTCCTTCTGCGCTCCTGCAGCCCACGGCAAAGACCAGCAGACTCCTCATCGCTTGCGGTTCGTTCAATCGCAATATTGATTCTGACCAGCAATGCTTTTAGCAACAGCAAAAATGTAGTAGTTCTTTGCTGACCATCGATAAGTCCATATTTTGTGTCATTGTCTTGGCAGTTAATGATGATTGTTCCAAAAAAGTACCTGTCTTTACTTTCGCTTTCCACAAAGTCATTTATATCCTGCCAAAGCTTATCACAATTCTCAATGCCCCAAGAATATGCACGCTGATATTCCGGTATGGTAAACACTGTATCATCTTCAAGTTTCAGATAGTCACCAATCTTTTTAAGTTTGGGTTCGATATTTTTTGCCATAATCTGATCTCCTATATTATAACTTGGTAATTAGTTCAATCGCATACAGCGGAAGATTTACAAGCCAATCTTCCTTTTTGTAGTCGGTCATAGCTGTACGAACAGATACCTCTGGCGAAAACTTCTCTTGATAGGTTTTTAGACTCTTAGCTCTGAGATTGACTTCTGCTTTTACCTCAACCGGAATAATCAACTCGCCCGTGTCAACAACAAAATCGACTTCACACGAGCCTCTATCGTTGGTATAGTAGTAAACGCCCAAATCCTCAATGGTTTTAAGCTGCTGGCAAACATACTGCTCTGTCAATGCCCCCTTGAATTCTACGAAAAGGTCATTTCCATCAAGCAGAGTGCGTTGCCGCAGCCCCGCCATACAACCAAGCAGTCCAACATCCACCACAAACAGCTTGAAAGCTTTCAAGTCCTCATAAGCCTTCAGAGGAATACCTGCCGCATTAACTCGGCTGACCTTGTGGACAAGTGCGCAGTCGGAAAGCCACATAATTGCCGTCTCATACTCTTTGGCACGAGCGCCTTCACGGACAAGCCCGTAAATGAATTTCTTATTTTCTTTTGCAAGCTGAGACGGGATACTGTTCCACAACATACGAATTTTCGGAACAATCTCATTGGGCGCGTGCTTGGAGAAGTCTTGCTCATAAGCAGCCAGGATCCGTTTTTGTATATCACGAACCTCATTAAAGTCTTTGTTATCAGCAAAGCTCTGTACCGCTTCGGGCATACCGCCGACAAAATAATAATGCTTCAAGGCATCAATGTATGTTTGCCTAAAGCTTGCGATCATCTGATAATCCTGTTTATCAAGAAGCTCCGCAAAACGCTCTTTTTCGGTTGCCATCAAAAACTCTCTGAAAGAGAGAGGATAGAGCTTTAAGAAATCCACCTTGCCAACGGGGAAGGAAGTGCCCTCATGTAATGCGATACCGAGCAAAGAGCCTGCACAGACAATGTGATACTGGGGTGCATTTTCATAAAAGTATTTGAGCGATGCCAATGCTCTCGGAACTTCCTGCACCTCATCAAAAATCAGCAAAGTATTGTCAGGGTCAATTTTGCGACCTGCATACAACTCCAATCCCATAATCAGACGGTCTGTATCCAAATCAGATGCAAACAACTCTGCCATTCTGGAATTAGAGTCAAAGTTAATGTAAACAGTATCAGCATACGCCTGTTTGCCGAACTCTCTCATCAGCCAGGTCTTGCCAACTTGTCGTGCTCCTTCGATGATTAGCGGCTTGCGGCGTTTGCTTTCTTTCCATTTTAATAGTTTCTCAATAGCAATTCGGTACATAGACGCACCTCCGTCATCTTAATACAAATACATTATAGCACGCAATTACAAAATTTACAATGACTTTTAGAAAAATAATTACACTTTTTGCGCCGAATAAGGTGATCTAGTGGCAACTGCGTATTCTTTGAGTGACTTTCGACATAAAAACAAGCGATATTCGGTCAACAAACCAAATATCGCTTGCCATGTATTATTAGCAATATATCAATTCAGCTAGTACGATTTCCTCTGCACGGTTACGGATATTGTTCATGGCACCTAACCACGCCATTTGGTTTTCCTGCTTCATATCTTCTGTCACGCCCTCAGAGGCTGCCATTTGTTTGATAATAAGTTCCAGACGGTTCTCTGCCTGCTCATTCAAATCAGCCAGATATGTCCATAGTTCGCCACTAAGACACAGGGCATTGAAGCGGATGGGGCGGTGTTCTTTGATATATTCTCTGTGCATCCGACCCCATTTGCCAATCGGTCTGTTTTCTTCGGGTAATCAAATATCGGGAATGTAGTAATTGCCACAACGAATATAGTTCAGTTCCTGCATCATAAGTACCTCCAGTTATAGTTCAAATAATTCAGATAGAGATAGAAAAAGGCGATACCTGGTTGTGAAAACCAAGTATCGCCAATTTTTCTTGTCGCACTCCTGTACGGCAGCTACCCTATGTCAGTATTTCTTCGATACTGTTTTATTGGAAGCTACCCTTTGGGGCGGTTTTTTATTGACGAAACGGCATAACGCATGTAGAATGGTAAAAAACAGCATAGGAGGAAGGTATGAACAGCTTTATCTACCACATACCGACAAAGGTCTACTTCGGCGAAAATCAGCTCTCCCACCTCGGCGAGGAGCTTGCAGGCTTCGGCAAGCGTGTGCTCATGACATACGGCGGCGGCTCCATCAAAAGGATCGGTCTTTACGACAGGGTGGTCTCGGAGATACGCAGAGCTGGGCTCGAGCTGTTTGAGCTCGGAGGTATAGAGCCCAACCCGAGGATAACTTCCGTCCGCAGGGGAGCCGAGATGTGTAAGGAGCATGGCATAGACGTGCTGCTCGCGGTCGGAGGCGGCTCCACCATCGATGCGACAAAGTTCATGGCGGCAGGCGCATGCGCAGACTTCGATCCGTGGGATTTTCTCTCCGAGAAGCATGCGCGAATTGACAGGGCGCTGCCCATAGTCAGCATACTTACACTCTCCGCCACGGGCTCCGAGATGGACACGGGCGGAGTCATATCCAACCCCGAAACACAGGATAAGATAGGCAGGCTCGATCCCAAGCTGCTGCCCAGGGTGTCGTTTCTCGATCCCACCGTCACATACAGCGTAAGCCCGTATCAGACCGCATGCGGTTCTGCAGACATGATGAGCCACATACTGGAGGTTTACTTCTGCATGGAAAAGGATCTCTACATGCTAGACTGCTTCATGGAGGGCATGATGAGGACGATAATAAAGTACGCTCCGATCGCAATGAAGGAGCCGGATAATTATGAGGCAAGGGCAAACCTGATGTGGACGTCCTCATGGGCGATAAACGGCTTCATAAACGGCGGCAAGCGCAAGGCATGGAGCTGTCACCCCATGGAGCATGAGCTCTCCGCATACTATGA
The DNA here is from genome assembly GCA_944336475.1 of uncultured Clostridia bacterium. Lineage (GTDB taxonomy): Bacteria > Bacillota > Clostridia > Christensenellales > CAG-138 > CALVLD01. Next base: position 57,376 of record CALVLD010000007.1, on the reverse strand, counting down.
TATCACCCACGGCCTGGGGCTTGCAATACTCACGCCTCGCTGGATGCGCTACTGTCTGGATGAAACAAGGCTCCCCAAGTATGTGCAGTTCGGCACGAACGTATTCGGCATTGACCCCAAACTTCCGCCCATGGAGATAGCCGAGCGGGCGATTGACATGCTCGCCGACTTCTTCTTCAACACACTGGGGCTCAGTTCTACCCTCACAGACATCGGTATAGACGATCAAAAACTCAGATTAATGGCGGAGAAGGCCGCAGGCGGAGGCTTGCAGCACGCCTTCAAACCCCTCGACGCCGACGATGTCGAAAACATTTACAAAATGTGCCTCTAAGGGCAATGCACACCGCCGCTTCCTGAAAAGGGGAGCGGCTTTTTCGACTATAATACGGTATAAATTGAATCAATTCAGCATTTTCCGCAAATAATAGCCTCAAAGCCTTATGAAAGGAGAATGTGAAATGAAAAGATTTATACCCATATTGATAACTCTTGCTGTGCTTGCGCTGATAGCCATTGGTGCGGCTGCGCTGACGGCTACCGACCATGGCAGCGGAGTGCGCTATGACGGTGCAGTGATGGTATGCATATGAGCGAAAAAACCATAGGCCGTGTCGATATGCCCGATATGAGCGCAGTGCTGGCAGGCGAGCCCCATCCCACCGAACGTGAGATCCGCTATGCGGAGCGCAGGCCGCCCCAGGAGCGGCTCGTGGTTGGCAAAGACGCTCATGAATAATTAAATATACTTTGAAATAAAAGGTTTTTGGCTTGTATTCGCCTCTTGCCGTGGTTATAATGTGGGGTGGATTACTGTGGGATCTGTTGTTTGTCGGCAGGTTCCGTCAAACCCATATACACAACAGGAGGATAAAACAACTATGGCAAAGACTGTCACTATCGACGGTAATACCGCTGCTGCGCATGTTGCATATGCGTTCTCTGATGTAGCGGCAATCTATCCTATTACACCGTCATCTCCCATGGCCGAGGTTGCGGACGAGTGGGCGGCCGGCGGCCGTACCAACCTCTTCGGTCAGAAGGTGCGCATTGCAGAGATGCAGTCCGAAGGCGGCGCAGCAGGCGCTGTTCACGGCTCCCTCGCAGCCGGTGCTCTGACGACCACATTCACCGCATCCCAGGGTTTGCTCCTCATGATTCCCAACATGTACAAGATCAGCGGCGAGCAGCTCCCCGGAGTGTTCCATGTTTCCGCCCGTGCCCTTGCGGCACACTCCCTCTCCATATTCGGTGATCACAGTGACGTAATGGCCTGCCGTCAGACGGGCTTCGCCATGCTTGCTTCTGCCTCCGTTCAGGAGGTCATGGATCTGGCTCTGGTTACGCACCTCTCCGCAATCCGTTCCTCCATACCGTTTCTGCACTTCTTCGACGGCTTCCGTACCTCCCATGAGGTTCAGAAGATCGAGCAGATCGACTATGCCGACATGGCCGCCCTTTGCGATTTCGACGCCGTCAAGCGCTTCCGTGAGCGCGCTCTGAACCCCGAGCATCCCCACCTTGCAGGTTCCGCACAGAACCCTGATATCTATTTCCAGGGTCGTGAGGCGTCCAACAACTTCTACACCGCCATCCCCGAGATAGTCGAGTACTACATGGACAAGGTCGGCGATCTCACGGGCCGCAGGTATCGCCTGTTCGATTATGTCGGCGCCCCTGATGCAGAGCGTGTGCTCGTCATAATGGGCAGCGGCGCCGATGTTGCCGAGGAGGCCGTCAACTACATGGTCAATAAGGGTGAAAAGGTCGGCCTTGTCAAGGTTCGCCTGTATCGTCCGTTTGCGGCCGACAGATTCGTTGCCGCAATACCGGCCTTCTGCAAGCGTCTTGCCATACTCGACAGGACGAAGGAGCCGGGCTGCCTCGGCGAGCCCCTGTACGAGGATGTCGTGACCGCCCTTGCAGAGCTGGGCAGGTCTGAGATCGCCTGCTTCGGCGGCAGGTACGGCCTCGGCAGCAAGGAATTCACTCCCTCCATGGTCAAGGCAGTGTTCGACAATATCGCCCTTGACAAGCCCAAGAACCACTTTACCGTCGGCATCGTTGACGATGTCAGCTTCACCAGCATCCCTGTCAACGAAAAGATCGATGCCGCACCCGAGGGCACAATCCGCTGTCTCTTCTACGGCCTCGGCTCCGACGGTACAGTCGGTGCAAACAAGAACAGCATCAAGATCATCGGCGACCACACCGACATGTATGCTCAGGGCTACTTCTCCTACGATTCCAAAAAGTCCGGAGGCCTTACCGTCAGCCATCTGCGCTTCGGTAAGACCCCCATACAGTCTCCGTACCTCATCGACACCGCTGAGTTCGTCGCCTGCCATAACGCAAGCTATGTGACACGCTACGATATGCTCTCCGGCATCAAGGACGGCGGCGTGTTCCTCCTTAACAGCGCCTGGTCGCTTGAGGATATGGAGCATGAGCTCCCAGCTTCCATGAAGCGCACCATCGCCAGGAAGCACCTCCGCTTTTACAACATCGACGCAGTCGATCTTGCCCGCAAGGTCGGCATGGGCAGCCGCATCAACACCATCATGCAGAGCGCATTCTTCAAGCTCGCAGAGGTTATCCCCGTTGAGGATGCCATCGGCTACATGAAGGCAGCCGCCAAGAAGAGCTACATGAAGAAGGGTGAGGATGTCGTCCGCAAGAACTATGACGCCATTGACATCGGCGTTACCGGCATCGAGGAGATCAAGTACCCCGAGTCCTGGGCGGATGCAACAGAGGGCGCAGTCCCCATGCACGTCTCCGACGACGAGTACTTCGTTGACTTCATAAAGCCCTGCCTCGAGCAGAAGGGCGATGAACTCCCCGTTTCCAAGCTCGCACCCGACGGCTTTGTTCCCACCGGCACCACCAAGTATGAGAAGCGCGGCATCGCCGTTGAGGTTCCAGAGTGGATTCCCGAGAACTGCATACAGTGCAACCAGTGCTCCCTCGTCTGCCCGCACGCCTGTCTGCGGCCCTTCGTGATGGAGGATGGCACAGAGGTTCCCTTTACCACCAAGAAGGCTATCGGCGTCGGCGAGGGCAAGCAGTTCCGAATCCAGATAAGTCCGCTTGATTGCACGGGTTGCGGCAACTGCGTGGACATCTGCCCCGCCAAGACAAAGGCTCTTAAGATGGTTCCCCTTGCAAAGAGCATGGAGACCGAGGCTGACAACTGGGAAGCCGCTCTCAAGCTGCCCGTTCTTGACCTTCCCATAAACAAGGCGACCGTCAAGGGCAGCCAGTATCTCCAGCCCCTCTTCGAGTTCAGCGGCGCTTGCGCAGGCTGCGGTGAGACCCCTTATGTCAAGCTCATTACCCAGCTCTTTGGTGACAGGATGATCATTGCCAATGCAACGGGCTGCTCCTCCATCTACGGCGGTTCCGCTCCCACCTGCCCCTACACCGTGAACCACAACGGTCATGGTCCCGCATGGGCAAACTCCCTGTTTGAGGACAATGCCGAGTTCGGTTACGGCATGAACCTTGCCACCAGCCATCGCCGTGAGAAGCTCGCTGACCTCGTAAGCCAGCTTGCCGACGGCTGCGGTGATGATGTCAAGGCCATCTGCAATGCATGGCTCGAGAATATGGACGATGCAGAGGGCAGCCGCAAGGCTTCCAAGGCGCTGATCGAGCTCGTGTCCTCCTGCAAGGACTGCGGCTGCGATTGTGACGATCTCTGCCGTGAGATCTACGACATGCGTGACCTCATGGTCAAGAAGAGCCAGTGGATATTCGGCGGTGATGGCTGGGCGTATGACATCGGCTACGGCGGACTTGATCACGTCCTTGCCCAGAATGAGGATGTCAATGTTCTTGTGATGGATACCGAGGTATACTCTAACACCGGCGGTCAGTCCTCCAAGGCTACTCCAACCGGCTCCGTTGCCAAGTTTGCCGCCGCAGGTAAGCGCACCAAGAAGAAGGATCTCGGCCTCATGGCAATGAGCTACGGCTATGTCTACGTCGCAAAGGTCTGCATGGGCGCAAATCCCGCACAGCTGCTCAAGGCTGTTACTGAGGCTGAGGCTTACAAGGGTCCGTCCCTCATAATCGCCTACGCACCCTGCATCAACCACACCATCAAGGCCGGCATGGGCAAGGCTCAGGCAGAGGCCAAGAAGGCCGTTGAGGCAGGCTACTGGCCCCTGTACAGGTACAACCCCGATCTGGCGGAGCAGGGCAAGAACCCGTTCATACTCGACAGCAAGCCGGCGACGGCTTCCTATCGTGACTTCCTCATGGGCGAGGGTCGTTACACCGCTCTCAAGCAGCAGTTCCCCGAGCTTGCTGAGGAGCTGTTCGCACGTTCCGAGCAGGAGGCTGCCGATAAGTACGAGTACTACAAGAAGCTCTCCGACATCTGAGATTAAACGACCGATATCCGAGCCGTCGCCGTAAAAGGGACGGCTCGTTTGCGTGTTTGCATAATCCGCAAATATCTGCTATAATTAAAATGGAGTGGTGTGTGGTCGCCGCTTTGAATAGAGATATTTAAGCAATCGTGAAAGGATTCGGTATAAAGCTATGAAGATTGCCGTGCTGTGCGGCGGACTCAGTCCCGAAAGGGATGTTTCGTTGTCCACGGGGGCAATGGTCGCCTCTGCACTCCGCAGATGCGGTCACGAGGTCGCCGTTGTGGATTCTGCGGCAGATTATGACGATATTTCAATAAACCGCTTTAATTCAAGTGCTGATGATACAGTTAAAAGTGATATACCCGATGTCGCTCCCGATATGGATGTCCTGCGCACAAACCGTAACGGCTTTTTCGGCAGGGGTGTTGTGGAGCTATGTCGGGAGGCGGATATAGTGTTTATTGCCCTCCACGGCGAGGCGGGGGAGGATGGCAGACTCCAGGCAGCATTCGATCTTATGGGCATCCGCTATACCGGCAGCGATGCAAAGGGCAGCTTGCTCGCAATGGATAAGCTGCTTACAAAGCAGATACTCTCGGTGATACCTACGCTCAAGTTGCCACGCAGCGCCATAGTCAGGCGTGAACGCTTTGAGACGGACGGCATACCCAGGGGACTCGCACTCCTCGGAATGCCCCTCGTCGTAAAGCCCGTGTGCGGCGGCTCGTCGGTCGGGGTGTCCGTCGTCCATTCGGAGGCAGAGCTCACATCGGCACTGCAGCTTGCCTTCAGGTATGAGGACAGGGTGCTTATAGAGGAATACATAAGCGGCAGGGAGTTCTCCGTGGGGCTCGTGGGCTCTCAGGTGCTTCCACCCATAGAGATCCGTCCCAAGCAGGGCTTCTATGACTATCGCAACAAGTATCAAAAGGGTATGACGGATGAGATATGTCCTGCCGATATCGATAAGGATACATCCATCCGAATGCAGCGCATGGCAGGCATAGTATATGCCGCACTGTCGCTCTCGGCGTATGCCAGGATAGACTTCATTATGAACAAGCGTGGGGAAATATACTGTCTTGAGGCAAATACCCTCCCGGGCATGACCCCCATAAGCCTGCTTCCGCAGGAGGCGGCGGCAGCCGGGATGAGCTTTGAAAAGCTTTGCCAGACCATAATCGACGAAAGCATGAAGACAAAAAGACGATGATAAGCCTGAACCTAAGGGAGATAGCCTCCGCCATATCCGCAAGGCCAGTGGGCGGCATTGCCGATGCCGCAGTCTGCAGCATAGCCGTCGACAGCAGGGAGGTCGTGCAGAACGGGGTGTTCATCGCTCTCAGGGGCGAACGCTTTGATGGGCACGACTTTGTTGCAGCGGCTGCAAATGCAGGCTGCGCCGCCGCCGTGGTGGAGAGGGAGATGCCCGACTACGGCATAACCCAGCTTGTTGTAGAGTCCTCATTCAAGGCGGTCGGCGATATAGGCAGGTATATCCGAGTGAAAAGCGGCATACCAGTTGTCGGTATAACCGGCAGTGTCGGCAAAACAAGCGTAAAGGAGCTTACCGCAGCCGTGCTGTCACAGGGCTATTCGGTGCTTAAGACCGAGGGGAATTTTAACAACGAGCTCGGTCTCCCACGCACGTTGTTCCGCCTGGAGCCGGAGCATACGGCGGCCGTGCTCGAAATGGGCATAAGCCACTTTGGGGAAATGAGCCGCCTTGCATCGATAGCCATGCCGGACATCGCCGTGTTCACCAACATTGAGAATGTCCATACCGAGCATCTCGCAGACCGCAGGGGCGTGCTGCGTGCCAAGATGGAGCTTGTCGAGCATATGCGCGGAAATACACTCATACTAAACGGAGACGACGATATGCTTAGGGGCTGTGCAGTTCCGTCAAACCGCAGAGCCATCTACTACGGCCTGGGCGAGGGCTGTGATGTGACCGCCTGCGACATCTGCGCCAAGGGGATACAGAACACCGAATTTACCCTTGTTGCAGAAGGTAAAACACAGCATGTGACGCTGCCTGCAGCGGGTTTGCATATGGTCAAAAACGCACTTGCTGCGGCTGCAGCAGGCATTTCCATGGGGATATCGCTTGCCGATATTTCCCAGGGAATATCGGCATACTCCACCGTGGGCAGCCGCATGAGGATAATACGTCACAACGGCTTCACCATACTCGACGACTGCTATAATGCAAGTCCCGCATCCATGAGTGCCGCACTGAATGTGCTCGGCACAGTACCGGGGCGGAGGATAGCCCTGTTAGGCGATATGCTGGAATTGGGAAAGGACTCACAACGGCTTCACTACCAAATAGGCGAGCTTGCAGGTACGGTCGGGGTGGATAAGCTCATCACCGTGGGAGAGGGCGGCAAGGCCATGGCAAGCGGAGCTGTGGCACACGGCGTTGATTGTTTGCACATAGACAGGGAGCAGGCGGCGCCGCTTCTCGTATCACTGCTTAAAGAGGGGGATACCCTTCTGGTAAAGGCATCCCACGGCGTACATCTGGAAACGGTCGTGAAAGATATCTGCAATACGGAGAGGAAATGAAAAAGAATTTTGATCCATCGTTCACATATGCCGTAGCACTTGGAGGCGGCGGTGCAAAGGGAGCGTACGAGGTAGGCGTCTGGCGTGCCCTCGAGGAGGAGGGCATGAGGTACAACGCCGTGTCGGGTACGTCAGTGGGCGCACTGAACGGTGCGCTTATGACCATGCGTGAGCTTGGCACTGCCGAGGAGTTATGGAGAAGGATACACTGTTCCGATGTAATGGACGTTGACGATTCTCTCATGGCAAGAATTTTCAGCGGAGATATCAAGCCTGCGGAGATAAGACCTATATGGCGGCGCATAAAGTCGCTCACCCGTGAGGGCGGTGTCGATGTTACGCCCCTGCGCAATCTTTTGACGGAGTATGTGGATGAGAAAAAGATCAGAACCTCTGATGTGGAGTTCTACGCCATGACATACTCCCTCACCGACAAGGAAGAGGTCGAGGTCGATGTCAAATCACTGCCGGTCGAGAGCATGAGGGATATGCTACTTGCAAGCGCATATCTGCCCGTTTTCAAGAATGTGCCGCTCGGAGGCAAGCGCTATACCGACGGCGGCATATCGGACAGCCTGCCCATATCCGCGCTCCTCCGTCACGGACATAAGCGTATAATCGCCGTAAGGCTCAAGGGTAGCATGGGCATTGAAAAGCGCATAAAGCCCTCCGCCGACACCGTGATATACTACATAGAGCCCAGTCGCTCGCTCGGCTCGATACTTGACTTCTCGCCGGAACACTCGGATTATTTGCTCAAGTTGGGTTACTATGATGCAAAACGATTCGTTTATGGCCTGGAGGGCAGCTACTACTATATCGAGCGCACCATGGGTGAGGGCGAAGCGTATCACGCCCTCATGCAGACCATCCATGAGGATCTCGAACTTATTGGCAAAAAGCCCACACTGCGTTACATAAATGAGGAGCTGCTGCCCAGGTTTGCAAAGGAGTATGGCAGTTCAGGCGACTACTACGATGTCCTCATCCACTACCTTGAGCATATGGGGGCAAAGCTATCCGTACCCGAGTTCTCCATAATGACGGACAAGGTGCTGACACACTGCGTGCGGAATGCGCGCAGCAGCGCACCGAGCAGCATAAACATAGTGCCCAAGTGCATATCCAGGCTGAACTGAATCATAGTATGCCGGATAAGCTCACGTCGTTTGCAGTGCAGATGTATTCCAAACCGAATCGTATGTCATCTATTACCTGCATAAGCCTTGCTGCGTCGTGCGTTTTAACTACCCGTGATGCGCTGTCGGCCGCATTCATCATTGAAGAAACATCCTTGTGATGTGAAAACAGATTCAGCTTAGTCTCATATTCCGACAATACGGAGCAAAGTTCCGCTACGCTCCGCTCAGCCAAATCAAAATCTCCCGCAAGCGCCGCACTTTCCACTGCGTCCAGCAGGGGCAGTGCCCTTTTGCCGAGCCGTGCTGTGCATAGCTCCGGCAATATGAATATCGCCGCAAGCAGCAATACGGATATTACCAACCCGACAATGGTTGCGGCAGAGTTCTTTTTCAACTGTTTGCCGTTCATGCGCCCTCCGTGTGCAAAAAGTGTGCCTCAGCTCTTTTGTTGGGTCTTTGCATATCCTGCGCATGGAGCATCCCATCGTCGTCAAGGCAGACAAAAAGACATTCACGCTCGCTTCGATAGCCCATTCGATTGAGCCGGGTGTAAAGCCAATCTCGAGTATGTCCGACATCCTTCAGCGCACTGTCGCATATCCTGCCATCGGATACCAGTATGACGGATGGTCGTGCGCTCGGAGCATCAAGTGAAAGCTGCTTGCAGTCAGGCTGCTGATGCTCCCCCTTCAGCAGCACCGATAGAGAGCCGTTTGTCTCAAGTATGGCATACTCCACCTTAGAGATGGAAAATACATCCTTCACCCTCAACTGCTCCGTGAGGTCGTTCAATGTATAGTTTGCCGCACGCATGGCATCCTCCACAACAATCCCCTGCGATATTATGAGCAGGGGCTTGCCGCACATAAGCGTTCGAACACGATCGCTTTTGAGGGCAAAGTGGGCGACCACCCTGTGCAGTATGAACAGGCCCAGTATGGGGATTACCCCGTACAGCAGGGGCGTCGCCGAGTCGCTCATGGGTACCGAGGCAAGGTCAGCTATCAAAAGCGTTATAACAAGATCAAACGGCTGCATATCGCTTATCTGCCGCTTACCCATGAGCCGCACCACCGCAAACACCAGCAGATATACCACAATCGTTCGGATAAACAGCGTGAACATTAAAAACACACTCCTTTATGGTGAGTTTTTACACAAGTGCCGATGATTATTAAAGCATTTTCTGGGTTGTAAACCATAAGGATGTGTGTTAGTATTGACCTGAACGATTTGAATAGGGGGATGTGCCGTGAAAAGGACATTTGCGCTCGTAATTGCAGTTATAACGATAACGCTTGGGCTGGCGGCCTGCACTGCGGAGCGTGAGGACTGCTCCAATATATGGGGGGAGTATTCCGCGCTTGCGACAGTGCCTCAGTACAATCTTGAGGGGACGCTGCTGGGTGCAGAGAAGCCGAATCCCAACGGCGATGCCGTTACGGTCAAATTTACAGGCGTGCCCAAGGAGGATTTCCTTGAATACATTGGGTTGCTCGAATCCGATGGGTTCGTCCGCAGGGAGAGTTCAACGGTCTGGAAGGTAGAGGGGCAGATAGCCATGCCTCAGTATGTCAAGGACGGCATAATGCTCACCCTCTCTTGGAATATAACGGGGGGGAATTTCTCGATAATAGTCGGCTTTGCTTAATTTATCACCCGTGTAAGGTCAAAGTACCTCAATATAAGCTGGACAACATCCGAATATGACTCGATGCCGTTCTCTTGCCCGTTGAACTTCAGGTAGGCGTCGTTAATGTCGGCAACCGTGTCGCTTATGCTGCCGGAGTACTCCTTCAAGTATTCCCGATAGGATACCAGATCTCTGCGCATGCCGTCGCTATAGGTCGCTGCGACCCGAGCGCAAGCGTCCTCATCCAACAGATAGAGCTGATTGATACATTCATTCAGCGCACTCATGTAGCCGGAATAGAGCACTTCCGCATCGTCGGACTCCAAACATGCGAGAAACCCCACAAAGCTCGCCTCATACTCGTCCACCCAGCCCAGGAAGTGAGCCGTTTCATGCGCAGCGTCAAATGCGAGATATAGATCGGGTGCATTTGTATTCACATGTGCTTCAAATGTGTATGGGATGTATATCCCCGCTATGCCCGCATATGAGAGAGCCTCGGAGAACATCGCAGACTTTGCAGGCACGGCATACATGCTGAACAGCTCATACTTATGTCCAAGCTCAGCATAGGCGTCGGCCACCTCCTGAGCAGCAGCATCGAAGCCGTCGGAATAAACGAATACGCCGGAAGCATCCTCCTGCACATACTCACGATACCCAGCCGCCCTTTCGGAAAGCTCCATACAGACCTGCTCAAGCTGTGAGGCGGAGTATTCCCCGTCGGGCAGACTCATGGATTCTGCAACGGGAGTTCTGAACTGATTAAGCCCCCAGAGGGCATAGAAGGCAAAGAACAGGAAGCCTGCGATGAGCGCATATGTGATGAGCAGTGATACAAACCGCATAAGATCACGGAGCTTGAATCGGAACAGCTTTACCAACCTCACAATGAACACAATGAGCATGGCGGCGGCGCCGAGCACGATCGCAATCTCCGCAATGGAGAAGGGAACTGCGGAGGTTATGGAGGAAAATATATTTGCTATCCGGGGATACGCCTTACGAGAATAGACGGATTCCGTAAAAGCGGGATACTTCTCGGCGAGCCGCATGAGAAACAATGTCAGTGGAAATATCAGCAGCGCAGGCAGACGCAGTAACTGATGCCGCAAGGAGTATTTTCCAAGCATGAGTAACACCTCCAACGGCACGATTATATCATAAAAATTTAGATTGTGCGACGGCTCTCGTGCAAATGGAATGCCAATGGCATTGCCTGAGGCCACGAATTGACACAATTCTCAGGCTATGATATAATCTATTCTGGCGAGTTGTATGGCTTACATGAGGTTTTGATGCCGAGCAGAACCATGCACTCAACGGAAATGGATTTTCAGAGGGGGTTAACTATGGCACTATTCGGTTTGCCCGGTGTGCATGTGCCTCACAGGAAGAACACTGCCGATTCGGAAACGGTGTTGATGCCGCCGCCCGAGACGGTAGTGATCCCGGTGGTTATGCACATCGGTGCGCCTGCAAAGCCCACAGTAAAAGCGGGCGAAGTAGTGGCGGTGGGCCAGCCCATTGCCGAGGCGGACGGATTTATATCTGCGCCGGTACACGCAACGGTATCCGGCAAGGTTCAAAAGGTAGAGGATATAGTCCTCAGCAACGGAAGCAGCGCGCCTGCGGTATTTATCCGCTCGGATGGAGAGATGCGCAGGTGGGAGGGATTAACCCCTCCGACGGTCGAGACGCTCGATGATCTGGCAAAAGCGATCCGTGACAGCGGAATAGTTGGTCTGGGTGGCGCAGGCTTCCCGACATCGGTCAAATTTACCATCAAGGACATTGAAAGGGCTGAATACCTTCTCATCAACGCAGCCGAGTGCGAACCGTACATAACAAGCGACACACGCACCATGCTCGACGACACCGGGCTGCTCGTTCGGGGCATCGAGCTTCTCAAAAAACTGCTTCTTCCCAAAAAGGTCATATTCGGCATAGAGCGCAACAAGCCCAAGGCGATTTCAAAGCTCAAGCAAGCGTTCGCAGGCGGCGAGGGCGTCACTGTAAAGACGCTTCCGTCGATGTATCCGCAGGGCGGCGAGAAGGTGCTCATATATAACACAACGGGCAGAGTAGTTCCGCAGGGCAAGCTGCCCCTGGATGTAGGCGTTGTGATAATCAACGTGACGACGCTTGCTGCGATACAGAGCTATATCGAAACAGGTATGCCTCTTGTCAGCAAGGTCGTGACCGTAGACGGGTCTGCCGTTGCGAAGCCAATGAACGTTCGTGTACCCATAGGCACGCCCCTTGCGGATGTGTTTGAGTTCTGCGGCGGCTTCAAGAGCGAGCCGTTCAAGGTGCTCTACGGTGGGCCCATGATGGGCACTACCGTGCCGAATCTCGATGTTCCCATACTCAAAAACACAAATGCGATACTGGCGTTTGACGTGCATGATTCCATAGCGCCTGAGGAGACGCCCTGTCTGCGCTGCGGTAGCTGCGTCGGCCGCTGCCCAATGCGGCTGAATCCGCCGGCAATAGCAAAGGCATACTCCCAGAAGGATTTTGATGCGCTTGGCAAACTCAAGGTCGATCTTTGCATGGAGTGCGGTGTCTGCGCATATGTCTGCCCCGCCAATCAGCAGATGGTGCAGAGGCATAAGCTGGCAAAGGCGGAGCTTCGCACATATAAACAGGCAAAGGAGGCGAAGAACTGATGGAAATGCCACAGGATAAAAAGCTCATAGTTTCCGCATCGCCCCATATAAGGGCAGGCGTTACCACGCGAGGCATCATGGCAGACGTAATAATTGCACTCTCCCCGGCGGCGATAGCATCCATAGTCATATTCGGAATCAGCTCCCTTCTGGTGATGGCGGTCTGTATCGGCACGGCAGTGCTGTCTGAGTGGCTGTTCTGCCTTGCCTGCAAGCGCAAAAACAGCATAGGCGATCTCTCCGCCGTGGTGACGGGGCTTCTGCTTGCAATGAACCTTCCTGCCACGATACCGCTCTATCAGGCGGCGGTGGGCAGTGTGTTCGCAATAGTTGTGGTAAAGTGTCTTTTCGGCGGTCTCGGCAAGAACTTTGCCAACCCCGCAATAGCCGCAAGGGTGTTCATGCTTATAGCTTTTACTGAGTCAATGACCGCCGTTGCGGCGCGGAGTACGGACGTGCTCAAGCTTGCGACTGTTGATACGGTGGCAAGCGCAACCCCACTGGCGTTGCTCGGAGGTGCGGAGGGGACTCTCCCACAGATAACGGATATGCTGCTGGGCCTAAGAGGCGGCGCGCTGGGCGAGACCTGCATAATAGCCCTCGTGCTCGGAGGCGTGTATCTGCTTCTCCGCAAGGTGATAACATGGCATACCCCGGTCACATTCATTGCGACGGTGTTCGGTCTCTCATGGCTCATACACGGCAGCGCTGTGAATGCGCTCTATGCCGTGCTCAGCGGCGGCGTGGTGCTCGGAGCAATATTCATGGCAACGGACTATGTTACGACTCCTCTCACCGCATGGGGCAAGGCGATATTCGGAATCGGTTGCGGTCTGCTGACCATTGTGATAAGGACATATGCCGGCTATCCGGAGGGCGTGTCTTTCGCCATACTCCTCATGAACATACTCACACCCTATATAGACAAGCTCACTATGAGAAGGCCGTTGGGAGGTGAGAAGGCATGAAAAAGCCCATGGACGTTAAGGTAAAGAGCATAATCGTACTCACCGTGATATGCCTTGTCGTAACAGCTCTGCTTGCGGTGACAAATTACTTCACAGAGCCCGTCATAGAGGCCGGCCGTCAGCAGAAGGTACAGGATTCGCTCAAGGCTGCCATACCCGATGCAGAGAGCTTTGAGGAGCTGGGGCTTCCTGCAAACGCTCCCGGTTCTGTTGTGGCGGTCTACCGTGCCGACAACGGCGGCTATGCCGTGGTGCTTGCTGTGCGCTCAAGCTACAGCAGCGGCGATATGGGCATCACCGTGGGCATAAAGGACGGTGCAGTGGTTAATGCCGTATTGACGAGCTACTTTGAATCCAAGGACTTCGGTCAGGACACATATCCTGCCGAGTTTATAGGCAGGACAGAAAACGACTATGCCGAGATCGACGACGTAGGCGGCGTCACCTATTCCTCCAGGGTGTTCAAAGGGGCTGTAGGCGATGCGTTCACCGTAGTTGAAATGATCACAGGGGGTGAGAGCGAATGAAGAACAAGCTCGGAATAGTCCTTAAGGGTCTCGTAAAGGAGAATCCCGTGCTCGTGCTTGTGCTTGGCACCTGCCCGACGCTTGCTACAAGCACGAGCGTTGTCTCCGCATTGGCTATGGGTATTGCGGCGACGGCAGTTTTGGTCTGCTCCAACGTCTGCATATCCGCACTCCGCAAGCTCATACCCGACATGGTAAGGATACCCTGCTACATAGTCGTTATCGCAGGCTTCGTCTCCATAGTCCAAATGCTTATGGAGGCATACCTGCCCGACCTGTACGATATGCTCGGGGTGTATCTGGCATTGATAGTGGTCAACTGCATAATACTCGGCCGTGCCGAGATGTACGCAAAAGATAACGGCGTGGTGGATTCCGCTCTGGACGGCGTGGGCATGGGCATAGGCTTCACGCTTGCGTTGTTGGTGATGGCGACAATCCGTGAGACGATAGGCGCCGGCAGCTTCGCAGGCATCGAGCTTAGCTTTATGGAGGAGTTCAAGATACCCATTCTAACGGCTGCTCCCGGTGGCTTCTTCGTGTTCGGCTGCCTCATCGCACTCGTCAACCACATAACAAGGGGGAAGGCTCCCGTACGCAAGAGCTTCGATTGCGAGAGCTGTCCCTCTGCCGAATTCTGTCGTAAGGGCAGCTGCACGGCTGCAGAGACCGCCGAAAAGGAGGGCAATGCTGATGGAAACGCTTAAAGGGCTTCTTGCGATAGTAATGACCTCGGTGCTCGTCAACAACTATGTGCTGAGCAAGTTCCTGGGCATATGCCCGTTCCTCGGGGTCTCCAAAAAGACCGATCAGGCCGTCGGCATGGGCGTTGCAGTCACATTCGTAATGCTCATGGCAACAGCGGTCACATATCCGATACAGATATACCTGCTCGACCCCAATGGGCTCGGGTACCTTCAAACCATACTCTTCATACTCGTGATAGCCGCACTGGTGCAGTTCGTCGAGATAGTCTTGAAAAAGTTTATTCCGGCCCTGCACCGCTCACTGGGCGTGTATCTGCCGCTCATCACCACCAATTGCGCCGTGCTGGGCGTCACGATAAACAACATAACCGATGGGTACAATTTCCTTGAATCCATGGTAAGTTCGCTCGGCTGCGGTCTGGGCTTCCTGCTTGCAATGGTGCTGTTTGCAGGCGTGCGTGGGCGCATGGAGGAGAGCAATCCTCCAAAGGCGTTCCAAGGCATACCCATAACGCTCGTTGCGGCGTCGATAGTGTCGCTGGCGTTTTACGGCTTCATAGGCATGTTTGCGGACTAAGGGGGTGACGGTATGACAACTATTCTTTTAGCGGTGGGCATCGTTACCGGCATAGGGCTTCTCTGCGCCGTGCTGCTTACGGTTGCTGCGCATTTTATGAGCGTACCCGTCAACGAGAAGGAGGCGGAGCTGCGCAATTGCCTTCCGGGCGCTAACTGCGGCGCATGCGGCTTTTCCGGCTGTGACGGCTATGCTCACGCTCTGGCAGAGGGCGAGACGGACAGGACAAACCTCTGCATCCCCGGTGCGGACAGCGTCTCTGCAAGGATATCCGAGGTACTGGGAGTTGAGTTTCAGGACGTTGTCGAGCAGGTCGCATTTGTATGCTGCCATGGCGACTGTTTCAACAATAAGGATAAGGAAATATATCGTGGCATAGAGACCTGTGCCGCCGCACAGATGCTCTATGGCGGCCGAGGCAGCTGTACGCAGGGCTGCTTGGGCTTTGGTGACTGCAAGGCGGTCTGCCCATATGATGCGATCTGCATTGAAAACGGCATTGCCCATGTCGATCCGCGCAAGTGCGTGGGCTGCGGTCTGTGCGCCAGAGCCTGCCCCAACCATATAATCGCCTTGCATCCCGATGTGAGCAAGGTGGTGGTCACATGCTCCAATCATGACAAGGGCGCCGTCGTGCGCCGCAAGTGCACCAGTGGGTGCATCGCCTGCGGCAAGTGTGAGAGGGGTTGCCCCGTGAGCGCAGTCAAGGTGGTGGATAATCTTGCCGTCATCGACTATGACAAGTGCACAGGCTGCGGCAAGTGTGCGGAGGAATGTCCCGTCAACGCCATAAAGTTTGCCGATTTCTCGGGCACGCACAGGGTAAAGGCGTAAAACCGATTCATTTGGACGGGTGCGGCGCTTGCTGCGCCCGTCCTCTGTTAAACCGATGTCCGACCAGAAGAAACGCATCCGCAACGACATACTGTTGATACTCGCCATTGCGCTTGCTGCGCTGGCGGTCTGTTGCGGCGTTAATTTCACACGCCGACAGGGCGCATATGTCGTGGTGTCTGTCGATGGCAGGGATGTCGCCGTGTATCCCCTCGACACGGATATCCGCGTCGAGCTCGAAACATACCATGACGGAAGAAACACAATAGTGATAAAGGAAGGCTGCGCATGCATCGAGAGCGCCTCCTGCCCCGACCTGCTCTGTGTCAAGCAGAGGACTATACGCTATGTGGGGGAGACCATCACCTGCCTGCCCAACCGCCTGGTCATCAGGATAGAGGGCGAAGGCGGCGTAGATGCAGTTCAATGAGGGGCGGAATATCCAAAACAGCATACATGACCACAATGGGGGTCGCAGCCGCAGCCGCACTGGCGCTCTCATATGTCGAGACGCTCATACCCGTACCAATGGCCGTGCCGGGGGTAAAGCTGGGCCTTGCCAATATAGTGACCGTGTTTGTGCTGTTCAAGCTCGGCTGGAGGGCGGCCTCGGCGGTCTCTGCCGTGAGGGTGGCGCTCGCATCGCTGCTGTTCGGAACCATGCTTTCCGCCGCCTATTCCGCAGCGGGAGCAGTACTGTCAGTGACGGTGATGGCGCTTCTGAAGGGCACAAAAAAATTCACGCCCACGGGCGTTTCCGTCGCAGGCGCAATAATGCATAATGTCGGCCAGATACTCATGGCGATGATGATAACGGGCGTGGAGCAAATCGCTGCATGGCTGCCCATGCTCATTGTGAGCGGCCTTGTCACAGGCATTGCGGTGGGCATAGCGGGCTCTGTGCTAGTCAAGGTCGTAAAGCTCGGAAAATCCGAGGATTAGCTCCTCTTTTTACGAACAACAACCGGAACGGCAACGACCGCCGCAACGATCACCGCAGCGGCGGCGATTATGATTGTGACCGTCGCACCGCCGTCCGCATCATCCGCAGGCGCCTCGGTCGGCACGGGGTCGGTCTCGATCTCATTCCACTCGGCAAACAATGTGATAACGGCACCGGCATGGGCAGGGACAATCGTATCCGCATCCACCGTATTTCCGTTGGCATCGACCCAACGTACAAATTCAAACCCCTCACGGGTGGGCACGGGGAGCACCCCAAACGCCTCCCCAAAGCGAACAACAACGTCGTTGACGTCGATGCTGCCGCCATTCGGCTCAAAATTAACACGGTATTGCGATTCAATGATTGCAATGTCCGATTCAAGTATCGCAGCGCCGACAGTGCTTGCCGTGCAGTCATAGGCATATATCCCGACGCTGTAGCTCCCCGAGGAGAGCCCCTCTAACTCTGCGTTCATGACGGCACAGTCAAAGATTATATCCCCCACAGGGAACACCGCTTCAATATTCGCATCGCCCGATATGACGAGCCTCACATATGCGATACCGGCAGGATTCCCAACGCTACCGCTTATGACGTCCGCAGAGCCTGCAGTGCTGACCTCAGCCAATGCGAGGCCTGAGTCCCAAACGCTCTCGGCAGGCGTCCACATGGCATAAAGCGTGACCGAGCTGTCGGGAGAAATAATGTCCCCTGCGGCAAAGCTCTCTCCCGAGCCGTCGCGGCAGGTGTTCCAGCCAGCAAATTCAAAGCCGAATCTCTCCGGCACTACCCCGGTCACAAATGTCTCCCCGAAAGCCCCGTCAATGGGCTGATTGCCGCACAGCGCATCATAGGATATGCAGACGTCATCCCCAATGCAGAACACGCTCTTCACTGCGGAGGTGAACACGGTACGATCTCCCATGGGGATATCAGCCGTGGCGACCGCCTGTACAAAGCAGGAGTACCTGCCCGGGGACAGGCTCGATATGTCCGCATCACGGGCTATGGTCGTGCCCGACACATCATGAACGCCCGATGCACAGGGGTAGTTCGTTGCTCCGAGCACGGGGTTGCCGAACTCGTCGAACACTGTCATGGTGACGCTCTGCAAAGTATGACGGGTCGATATATTTATGTCCAAATCCGCAGCGTGGCCGGCGGAGCTGTCCGTAAGCGCACTGCCCAGCACTATCTCAACATCGTCCGCGACACGGACAAGTTCAACATACTCGTCATCTATCCAGGCGTATCCGCCTTCAATAGCCACAAGATACCACACGCCGCCCTCGGCATCCGTATGGTATGCGCATGCAAGCAGCCCCGTTCCAACAGGCACGCTTTGCAGGCCGTCCTCCTGCATGGGCAAGGCGCAGAGCCGGCACCCGTCTGACGAAACCTTCAGGTATGCGTTCGTGCTCATCCGTGAATACAGACCTCCCTCGGACTCATACATGCAAAATACCGCCTCAAACAACTCCTCCGCAATATCGTATCGCTCGGATGGGCCGTCGCAGCCAAGCACAGTACATATAAGTTCGACTCCGTCCTTCTTAGCGGTGGCGGTAAGGCAATAGTCCGAACCCCTGAGGGAGCCTGCGTTCCCGCCCGTTGCGTACCGATAGTACTCACCTGAGCCCTCGATGACCATTCGGTTGCCGTTGGCAAGCTCAATCGAGCGAGAGCCGTCGCTGCCCAAAATACTGACCGTACAACCTGCGGAGGCGACCGTCTCGCAGAATATGTCGTGCCTAATAGCCTCCTGCACGAGCAGCTCCGTATCACGGGCACAGGTAAAATGCCCCATGCCGGCAAAGCCGTAGGCGTTCTCATACCCCGTGTTGGTCATGCCGAGCTCTGCGCACCTCTGATTCATGAGGAAAACAAAATCCGTCTCGCTCCCTGCGACCAACAGTGCGATTATGTAGGCCGCATCGCAACCGTTTGCCAGGAGTGCGCCGTTGAGCAAAACACGCCTTGTGGGGCGGTCGCCGAGCCTCAGACCCATGGTATTCCCCTCAAGGGAGTAGCCGAAATCGGTTATGGGCTCCGTGGGCACATCCCACTCATCAGGCTCGGTGTTTTCTATCAGCAGGAGCGCCGTCATTATAAGCGTGGCGCTTGCAGGAGCGACCCTTGTATCGCTGCTATGTTCAAACAGCACACAGCCCGTTGCGGCGTCCATTACGGTGTACGCAGCATCGGTATCCGTGATAGGATGCGCCGTCGGGGAGGCAAGCTCATCGCATACGCCGTACGACGGCGCACTCTCCGCAAAAATATCCGTGGCCGAGAATGCTATGAATATGAACAATAGTATAGTTGAAGCAATACGGAGACGACTCATTTTACTCCCTCCGAGCAGATATATTGCGATTGTACCATATGTGTGACGGTTTCTCAACGGTTAAATATCAGCGCTTGTCATCCAACCACTCATATGATAGAATCGTTCAAACGCATTATGGAGTACAGCGGTATGAAACACATACTTGTTACCGGTTCCGGCGGCGGCATGGGAAATGCCATATGTCGCCTCTTGATAAAAAACGGATACCACGTCATAGGCCTTGACTACAAGCCCGACGGTCAGGCGGAGGGGACTGATTTTGTAATCTGCGATGTAACCAGCGTGGAGTCCGTTGAGAGGGCGAGGGGGGCCGTGACGGGCATTGCGTCGCACATCGATGCGATAGTCCACACTGCAGGCATATACGACCTCGATTCCCTTATAGAGATGGACGAAGTCCGATTTGTTCGCATATTCAATGTCAACCTGTTCGGGGTGTACCGCATTAACCGTGCGTTTGCCCCAATGCTGAGCAGCGGCGGCCGCATAATTATCACTACGAGCGAGCTTGCGCCGCTCGATCCGCTCCCGTTCACGGGCATATACGGCATCACCAAGACCGCATTGGAAAAATATGCCTTCTCCCTGAGAATGGAGCTCAATCTGCTGGACATGAAGGTGATCGTAATACGCCCCGGTGCGGTCAAAACTGGCCTTCTCGGGGATTCCACCCGTGCCCTCGACCGCTTCTGCAACGGCACCGAGATATACCGCTGCAATGCCGCAAAGTTCAAGCGTATAGTCGATACCGTCGAGGCGAGGAACGTCTCGCCCAAAAGGGTCGCAGGTGCCGTGCTCAGGGCACTCAGCGCACGCCGCCCGCAGTACATCTACAATCTCAACCGTAACCCCCTCCTCCGTATGCTTAATGTCCTCCCCGCACGAATGCAGACCGCGGTCATCAAAACCATACTGAAAACGGACTGACCGAATATTCACGATAGACCAGGAAGGAGCGATGCGGTAGACCGAATCGAAAGAGGCGCTTCATACGTCTCTGCCCATCAGATACGCCTCGTCATATGCGGATGTGCTTTTGACTTCACCCGGGGCATACACCCCCGTGCCGTATATGATGCCCATCTCACGGGCCCCATCCACGCAGTCGGCGTAGCCCCTGAAGCAGGCGAGCGTGGTCTCCATGGAGGTGCGCTCGGTATCGGCGGCGGTCATTATGTAGTAGAGCTCCTTGTCCTTGACCTCGGTCCAGCGTGCGACCGTTCTGTCGATGACAGCCTTGAGCTGAGCGTCTATGGAGTAGAAATAGACGGGGCTTGCCAGCACGAGCACATCGCAGTCTATTATCGCCTGCAATACATCCGTCATGTCGTCCTTAAAGATGCATTCACCGCCATGATTGGCGCAGTGATAGCAGCCGCGGCAGGGGGCGATGCGCATTGCGGCGACATTGAGCTTTGTTACCTGATGCCCGCTCTCCTCTGCGCCCTGCTTGAACCGGTCGCACAGGATGTCGGAGTTGCCGCCAAGCCTCGGACTGCCCGACAGTATGAGTATCTTTTTCATGTGAAATACCTCCTGATGGTCTTTTAGTTTTTAATTGATTCTACCAGTGCGTCCTTCATGCTATGCGTGAAGAATCTCATTATTGTGATGATGCCGACGGTCAGAGCGATGCTTGACATTACTGGGCTTGCCCATGGGATGTATTTCAGCCCGAATACGCTTCTGATAACAAAGAACAGCACGATGTCAAATACTCCCTTGTTGAGCAGTGACAGCAGGCACGGGATAAGGCTCTTTCCAACCGCCTGAAATACGGCGATTATCACGAACAGCAGGGGGTAGATCGCAACCGCAATGCAGAGTATCCGCAGGAAATATGCGCCGTACTCTACCGTCTGAGGATCGTCTATAAAACACCGCACCAGGCTGGGCGCAAACGCATAGGAGCAAACACTGCAGATCAGTGCAAACACCACCACGCAAGCAGCAGAGAAACCCACGATTGCCTTAGTGCGCTTGT
Source organism: uncultured Clostridia bacterium (assembly GCA_944336475.1). Taxonomy (GTDB): domain Bacteria; phylum Bacillota; class Clostridia; order Christensenellales; family CAG-138; genus CALVLD01. The sequence goes on along the minus strand of CALVLD010000007.1, from coordinate 36,086 downwards.
AGCGGCGTGAGGTGTAGCAGTAGGCGACCATGGGAAGCATCCCCTGCGTTATGCCCTGATTAACGGCATATGCAATGGAATCTATTTTGCGGACTATGCCTATGCCTGCAACTGCGGCATTTGAACCGAGCTGCGCTATCATGCCGTTGAGAATAAAATTGGAGACTTGACCGGGGGCGACCATTATGAATGACGGCAGACCTACACGGATGATTTTTTTCAACACGGCTCCGTTTCGTCCGCTCCTGTTCAGCCTGAAGGAGTATACGCCATTGTCGGCGTGCCTGCTTGCATACACAATAAAGAACAGCAGCGAGACGCAGTTTGAGAGCGCCGTGGCCACAGCCGCACCGAGAACTTCGTTGCCGCTGGGGAATATGACGAACATGAACAGAGGATCGAGTCCTATATTGAGAATGGCCCCAAGCGTGATTCCTATGCCTGCGATTTGGGACTCTCCTGTGCTTCGTATCATGTGCGCAAGTGCGGATGACAATGCGCACGGCAAGCCGCCTATCACTATAACGGCCCATACATATTGCAGCGCATATCCGATGCTGCTCTCATCAGCGCCAATGAGCAGCAAAAACTGTTTCCCAAACAGCGCAAACAGCAGGGAATACACCAGACCCGCAAGAAATGTTCCCCTGAGGGCAATGCCAAATGCAGACTTAGCGAGGTCACGGTCATCCACAGCGAGGGAGCTTGCGATGACGCTACTTGCGCCTATTCCGAACAGATTTGCTATCGCCGTCATAATGTTGTATATGGGTAAACAGAGCGAGACCGCCGCAACTGCTGCGGCATTGCCGGTGAGCCCGACAAACCAGGTATCTGCCAGATTGTAGATCACGGTTATGAGCTGACTTATCACGGTGGGAACTGCCATGGTAGCGACCGCCCTGGGTACTGAATAGCCGGCAAATATAAGCCGTTCACGTTCGCTTGCAGTTAAATTGCTCATCAAAACGCCCCCTCATGCGCCTGCTGACAGCAGGTGGAATTTGCACGGCTCAATTATACGAGCGACACGAGCAATAAGCAATAGGGAAAGCAAAAACAAATCGGCAAAGCTTCCGCTTTGCCGATGTGGCGCGCCCTGAGGGATTCGAACCCCCGACCTTCTGGTCCGTAGCCAAACGCTCTATCCAGCTGAGCCAAGGGCGCCTGCTTAACGCACTTGGCATTGTAACGCAGAAAAGCCCTGTTGTCAAGAGATAATTCAAAGTATATTTGAATTACAGCGGCATTATCCTCTATCAGAGGCAAACCTTGAAACACATCGGATGGTCGTAACGCCGTTGTCTGTACAAATTCGGCTCTCGTTTCCCAAAGGTTCTATTATCACCTGGAATCCACAGGAGGAGACGTACGCTGCGTTCACTGCGGTGGTGCTGAGAATACAGGAGGATGCCGATATCCCATGCTCAAGCCCGAGCGCCAGGTTTGCATATGAAAGGCTACCGATGGCATGGAACACGTTTCCGCCTTCAACGTGCATAGCCGCTGCCATGACGGCGGAGCTTGAGGCTGTGCTTGGACGCAGACATATCTCTGCCTTTTTGCTGTGGACTGCTTCGCAGAGCGTGTCCGGCACATCAACCGGGGCGTGAGAATCGATAACGAACACCGCCGTTGCGTCCAGCCGATCCAACAGCCCGACGAGTGCGGCGCAGGCTTCCGGGCAGGAGGGCTCAAATACGAGCAGAGCCGCCCTGCGGGCGCCCTCCCCGCGCTCCCATGCGAGAGCTCCGCTTGGCAGCACGGTGGCGTAGCCCTCCGCAGTGAGACGTTCAATATCCTCCTCTATATCCGGTATGGACATTCCGAGCCTGCCGCCGACATCAAAATATGCGTATGCGGCAAACGCACGCTGACCGTACACGCTTCCACCTATCGCTATGACCGTAATCACCGCAAATATCATGGATGCCGAGAGCAGCGCCGCAATGCGCCTGCGCTTTGGGATTGTCTGTAACAAAAGCCGTATGCTCATATTAAAGTATATGTGCGCTGTCGCTGAATATTGACGGAAGGCATCCGACGCGCTATACTCAAGCCATGGAACACAGGGGCATGAAGGTGATATCAGTAATGCTTACCGTGCTCAGTGCAGCTGCGCTGTGCACGGGCATACTCGTCTCCGGTGCCGGCAGTATGCTGACGGAAGGATATGCTGAGGATTTTCTTGAGAGCTCCCCTGTGGAGAGCATACCCATCCCCATGGGGAACGGTGAGGAGCTGGCCCTGTGCGAGTATCTTGCCTTGACAGTACCTCTGGATTGGGGGCATTTCGGTGATCCTGAGTTCGATTTTTCGGCAGATGCGATCAAAAGGGTGCTGCAAAAGTCCGAGCTCGGCCCTGCCGCTGCAAAGGCAGTTGGTGCGGTAGGACGCTATGTGCGCCGTTCGGAGGACGGGGTGCTGTTCACCCGTGAGGGAATAAAGGAGTCGGTAGATGCGCTTTCTGCCGATATGCTCCGCTATATGAACTATACCGTATCGGACTACGATATGAAGCTGATAGATAATCTCTACGATGCCGTGCTCTTCAACTACGACAGCGCTTCGGAGTTAGTGCGTGCCATGGGTGTAAACGTCTCTGCTTTGCGAATACTCCTTTCAGCATGGCTTAAATTTGGATGCTATACCATTGCTGCGCTCTGCTTTGCCGCCATGGTCGCACTGAGCCGGAGGTCGATGCAAACACTCCTGCAAAACGCATCGATAATGCTTGCATCCTGTGCGGCGCTGCTCACGGCTGCCGCTGCCGTCTCGGTGGTATTGATCGGCATTGCGGACAGCGCCTTTCTGAAGGACTACAGCGCATCGGCTCTCGCAGACGTTTTTGCGGTTGCCGTATGCTTGTTTGCGGCGCTTACGGCTTTGAACGCCTTGCTGATACCGTATTTGAGAAAGGGCGCCTCGTAAGAGAAATAATAAACCTCGCATCTGCGGGGTTTATTGATGGGCTGAGGCCGTATATGCTGCGGCGCAGCTGTTCGATATTCATTCCTCGTATCGGTTGCTTCTTGAAAACATCCAACGGATACAGTCTTTGGAAATCTCAAGCCCCATGCTGTGCTGGAGCGCAAAAGAGGCGTCATTGCCCAGATAAACCTGACCGTAGGGTATCCATCCACGCTCCCTATGCCAATTGAACATGAAGGACTGCAATGCGGATGCAACCCCCATACGGCGGTATTCCGGAGCGACTGCCAGCATGCCCGTGCTGCCATCGTCATGCATGCCGATAAAGCCAAGCAGCTTCCCCTCCGAATCGGAGGCAAACTCTGCCCCAAACATGACCCCGGCGGCAATGCGCTCGTCAATGTAGCGCTCGCCGTGCGGATAGTGTTCCTTCACAAACGGGGCATCGTCTGAGGTCAGTCTGCGTACGCGGAAACGGGGATCGACCGTCAGCGGCCCGGCACCGGTGTAGATGCAAATCCTGCACGGGTCATCGCACTCAAAGCCGTAGCGAGCAGACAGTGCATCACGAGCAACATCACCGTGGGCGACACAGACCGACATGGTCTCGTGGTCGGAGAGCGCCGCTTCCGCCTCCTCAGCCGAGGCGGCGTTGAACATGAACGCTCCGCAGCTGATGTTGTAGAGCAGCACTGTGCCACCCTCGGCATAGGAGATCTCGGCATTGTTCCTGACAATCGCCTGGAGCATATCGGTATTGAGCACAGGGTCTGCGCTCAATATAGCGGCCGCTTTTTCAAACGACTCCCTGTCCGTTCGCATGCCGCTCATGGCTCGATCACGATATATGCAGAGTCATCAGCGAGCACGGGAGCTTCGCCCAGATACGCCTGACGCAGTACTGCAAGGTCACGCATGAATCTGCCGTCGTAATAGTCCTTGTGCTGTATGACGTCCATAAATAGACCGTACACCGTGATGCGGAGGACAAAGCGTGTGTCGCCCAGCTCAACAAGCAGCTGCTTATTGGAATAGGGTTCCTCCTCAACAGTTATGTTACACTCATTTATGTACTCGACAGTTAGCCCATCGAGGAAGCTGTGAAACGCCGCAAGCTCCTCCTCAGTATAGACGGAGTTCAGCACGGGATTTTCAAAGAGGTTCGTGCGCTCGACAAAGAGCTTGACATAGCCCATGAATGCCTTGGCACGCTCCTCCTCACCCATGGAAGCATAGCTTTCCAGCTCATCCTCACCGGGATAGCGGAACGCAAGCGGCACGCTCATGTACTCGACCTCACCGTTCTCAAGAGTGGTGATGCTGTAATAGAAGTCCTGAACATAGCCGTTTTCGGTGGAATAATAGTACCTCGTGGTGACATGCTCATGCGTGTTGGTGTTGGCAAGCTGATAGACGTTTTTGAAGCCCATGCTAAGTATGTGGCCGTGCAGGGAGGCACTCTCGTCCAGAAGGGTTTCCTCCAATTCGTTCTGGGCATAGTACGCACGTACTACAAGATAGTCAAACAGCGTTCTGTTCACCGCAACGACGCCCATATCGGCAATGCTCATATCCTGATCAAGGTTTGCGTACTTTTCGAGCATATCATCCAGATGCCGCTGGATGCTGTTCCTCGTACTTGCGCTTGCGTCGTTATACTCAAGGAGCCTGTTGTGCATATCCAGATAGTTCCCTATACGGCTGTCCGAGGCCGCCACGGACTCCAGTATGGCATCCGCCTGAGATTGAAGCTCTGCATCAGCAACAAACAAATCCGCACCCGCATCGCCGCCTGAAGTACATCCTGCGGAAAGCGCAAGCACGAGCAGAGCAAGAATAAAAGCAAAGTATCGTTTCATGGACACCTCTTGGTTTCAGATTATCCTGCGTATTATAGCAGATAAATCGTCTGCACACAAGTCCTACAAAACCGCCATGCGCCATAGAATCCAACATGAAGACTGGTATTGTGCTCGCATTTATTATGCTTGGCGTGGGACTCTATCTAACGCTGAAGCTAAGGTTTTTTACATTTACACATATCGGAAGGTCAATAAAACAGGCTTTTTCCTCCGCTGGAGGGAGATCGGGCGGCATAACGGCATTTCAGGCCATGACAACCGCACTGGGAGGCTCCATAGGCACGGCAAACATAGCGGGCGTTGCCTTAGCCATTGCCATAGGCGGTCCCGGCGCGGTGTTTTGGATGTGGATTGCGGCACTTCTGGGCATGGCGACCAAGTTTGCGGAGATAGTCCTTGCCGTGCAGTACCGGCACAACGGTCACGGCGGAGCAATGTACTACATCGAGCGCGGCCTCGGCAGACGTGCCCGGCCGCTTGCAATATGCTTTTCGGTGTTTGGAATGCTGTCCGCACTTGTCGGTACTGCGCTTGTGCAGGCCAACACCGCAGCGTTTGCGGTGAGCGATATGCTTGCAGCTTCGGGACTTGGGGATACGTCGATGCTTGTGCGTATTGTCACAGGCATCGCAATATCCGTGCTCACCGGAATCGTGATACTCGGGGGGTCAAAGCGCATCGGCCGCTTCTCGGAGAGGATAGTACCGTTTATGGCGGCGGCGTACATCATTGCCTCCATCATGGTCATATCCGCAAACTCAGACAGAATAGCTACGGCCTTTGGTCGTATATTTTCCTCGGCGTTCCAAATCCGACCTGCTGCGGGCGGTGCGGTGTGGGCAGCCATATCCTGCGGAGTTTCGAAGGGTATTTACTCCAACGAGGCAGGCATAGGCTCGGCGCCAATGGTGTATGCCGAGGCGGACGGCAGCGACCCCGTGAGACAGGGCATGCTCGGAATATTCGAGGTGTTTATTGACACAATAGTAATGTGTACGCTTACGGCGCTTGTAATACTTACGAGCGACGCCGCAATACCGTGGGGCGATGCGGATACATCGGGGACGGCCATCGCACTGAACGCCTTTTCCGGCGTGCTTCCACGCAAGGCGGCATCGGCGTTCCTTGCGGCTGCAGTTTTCCTGTTTGCATTCACATCCATAGTGGGGTGGTCGTTGTACGGCATACGCTGTGCCGAGTACCTGTTTGGCAAAGGGATCAGAACCCCTTTCCGTATAGCGTACCTGATAGCCATCCCAATCGGTGCCGTCACCGGTGTGGACTTTGCCTGGAAGGTAGCGGAGACTCTCAACTATCTCATGGCAATACCCAATGTGATAGCCGTAGCCGCACTCTCTAAGGAGGTTAAGGCGCAGACGGATGAGTATAAAATGTTTGAAAACAGGCGCAGAGTGTTGTATAATACCGCAGGAAAGGAATCAAAATCACACCATGCCGCAAAACGTAAACGGAAACCTGAACGGGATAAGGAACACTGCGATAGAAAGGCTTCGCTCCATCTATGACATTAAAATGGGGCAAAGGGAGTTTGCCTCAGAGGAGCTTATAATCGTTATGGCGGAGCTGACAGGCGAGATAAACCGAGAGATATCGGTCTGCATCGACCGTGACGGTTCCGTTCTGGATGTCTCCGTGGGCGATAACAAAAAGTCAAATGTTCCCGCGATGCGTACCGTCCGCAACGAGGACAGGCTCTGCGGCGTACGCTGTTTGCATACGCACCCAAACGGTGATGGCAGACCGTCCGCAGTCGATCTGGGCACTATGCGCTCGCTTCTGCTCGACAGCATGGCGAGCATGGGCGTGAGTGAGGGCAAACCGACGCAGCTCTACGCCTCGTTCATAGGGGATAAGACGGAGGACGGCGGCAGAGAGGCGCTTGTTTACGGGCCGCTTCGTCCGCACAGGCTGCCGCAGTCTCAGCTCATGGCTGAGATATTCATATCCGACGACAGGTTCAGGAGCATCGCAAAGGAAAACATCCTTGCCGAGCCGGAGAGGGCGATACTCGTCGGCATAGACGGAGGCGAGGGGTATGATACGCTTGATGAGCTGGAGGAGCTTGCACGCACCGCAGGTGCGGAGGTGGTGTTCAGGTCACGATCAAAACGCCGTCCCATAGATAACGCCACATACATAGGCAGCGGCAAGGCGGAGGAGCTTAGCCTCAAGTGCAGCGAGCTCGAGGCAGATCTGTTCGTATTTGATGATGAGCTCTCCGCAATACAGCAGCGCAATCTTGAGGATATTCTCGGCGCTAGGGTGATCGACAGAACGACCCTCATACTAGACATATTCGCCTCTCGTGCGCAGAGCAGGGAGGGCAAGCTGCAGGTCGAGCTTGCGCAGCTCAAATACCGACTGCCTCGTCTGCTGGGGCAGGGTCAGGCACTCTCACGGCTCGGCGGCGGTATAGGCACACGTGGCCCCGGCGAAAAAAAGCTGGAGGTTAACCGCCGTCGTATAAGACGGCGCATATTCGAGCTTGAAAGGGAGCTGCAGGATGTCGAAAGACAGAGGGGTCTCAGGAGCGACGGCAGACGGGACAGCCGAATGCCGCTCGTTGCGCTCGTGGGATACACCAATGCAGGCAAGTCCACGCTGCTCAACACGCTTACCAACGCAGGAGTGCTTGCGGAGGATAAGCTCTTTGCAACGCTCGATCCCGTCGTGCGGCAGATAACGCTGCCGGGGGGAACGAATGCAATACTCAGCGATACCGTCGGGTTCATAAACAAGCTGCCTCACGACCTGGTGAATGCCTTCCGTGCCACTCTGGAGGAGGTCAACCGTGCAGAGCTCATACTCCATGTCATAGACGCATCGAGCAGCTACCATGAAAAACAGATGCAGGTGGTTGAGCAGGTGCTATCAAGCTTGGGCGCAGGGCAGACACCGGTGATAGAGGTGTTCAACAAATGCGATCTGCTTGCGGAGAGCCCCGCTCGGAGCAAAGCTGCAGACGAGCGCATGCGTGTGTTCATAAGCGCAAAGCATGGCGAGGGCGTGGAAGAGCTGCTCGCCATGACGGAGGAGAGGCTCAACTCCTTGCGCCGCGAGGTGGAGGTACTCATACCGTACAGCAGGTATGAGGCTATGAACTTCATCTACCGTGTCGGTACTATAATCAGCGAGGAACATTGCGAGGACGGCACACGGGTGCGTGCATATCTGAGCGAGGCGGATATGGGGCAGCTCGGCAAACTGCTGTAACTGTTTACAATCGTCCGGAGGGGGAGTATAATATCGCCATGAAGACACGGATAATTGCGATAGAGGGCATTGACGGGAGCGGCAAGACCGTTCAGTTTGACCGGCTTGTCGGCAGACTGAGGGGCATGGGCTTTAGTGTCGATCTGCGATTCTTCCCCGATTATGATGCGTTCTTCGGCAGGCAGGTGGGCAGATTTCTCTCCAAAAGCGAGGGGGTAGCTGCGACCGATGTCGATCAAAGGAGCATGGCGCTCTGGTTTGCACTGGACAGGTGGGAGGCATTTCAAGGCTGGCAGGACGGAGAGTATGACTACCTTGTGATAAACCGCTATGTGCTCTCCAATGCCGTGTACCAGAGCATAAGGGATGGCGATCTCGGCAAGCCCGACATAATGGACTGGGTGTTTGAGCTGGAGTATGGGCACTTCAAGCTCCCGAGACCCGATGTCAACCTGTTCTTCGATGTGGAGTGTCGAAGGGCAGGACAGAATGTCGATCGCAAGGGGTATCGTGAGTATGTCGGCTCCGAGCGTGATGTATACGAGCGCGATAACGGCATACAGACCCGTGCAAGGGATATGTACCTCGCTGCGGCGCAGCGTTACGGCGATGTCGTGGTGATACCCTGCATGGACGGCGAGGTCATGCGCACCCCCGACTCGATAGCCGACGAGGTATTTCGCCGCCTTCAGGAAAGGGGCGTAGTCTGAGTTAACCTTATGGTTATGTTGTGCAGCAGGGTGGAAAGCCACGATGCGGGTATGGTTATCGCCGCCCATATGAGCGAGAACCGCAGACATATCTGCCCGTAAAGATTGTATTTTTCGCATGAATAATCCCAGACGTTTCTGCCCAGCTTGATGTTGACTATGTAGCCCGTGATGAACTCGACCGCCGTAATCACAAGCATCCCCGTGAGGCATTTGAGCCACAGCGGGGGAGAGTGGCGGACAAACAGCATATGCATCAGCAGGAAGCATATGCCGCCGGCTATCGCCATCGATATGTCCGAGCGTCCTCGCCAGAGGAGCTCCAACAGCACATAGAGTGTTCCGCCGAGTATAAAGGCTATCGGCGCTTCGATAATACGCATGGGCATAGTATTGCCCGAAAGGAGAGTAATTATGGCCTCAAGAATATTGGCGCACAGGGGCGCGTCGGCATACGCTCCGGAGAATACCATGCCGGCATTCGAGCTTGCCATAGAGCAGGATGCGGATGGCATAGAGCTTGACGTCCACATGACGAAGGATGGCGAGATTGCCGTCATACATGACGAACGGGTCGACCGTACTACGGACGGCAAGGGATTTGTCAAGGATTTCACCATGCAGGAGCTCAAGCAGCTCAATGCAGACAACCACATGAGCGGCTTTGCAAACACACGCATACCCACACTTGGGGAGGTCTATGGGCTGTTTGCAGGAACCAAACACACCATAGATGTCGAGATAAAGAGCGACATAATGGTTTACCCGGGCATCTGTCAAAAACTCCTCGAACTTGAGGATAGATTCGGCATGAAAGGCAGGGTCATCTACTCATCGTTCAACCACTATACCATGATGGAGATGCTCTCGCTGCGCTCCGGCGCAAAGACGGGCCTGCTCTATCTGAGCATAATTACCAACCCGTGGAACTACGCTCAAAAGCAGGGTGCAACGGCGCTGCATCCCCACTTTATAACGCTGAGCAGAACCCCCGACATGGTGGCTAACTGCATACGTCGGGGTATTGAGCTCAACGTATGGACGGTGGACGACCCCGAATGGATGCGCCGCCTGTCCGATATGGGTGTGACATCGCTCATAACAAACAAGCCTGACCTTGCTCGGACATCCGTAATGGGCTGATATGAACATTTGGGGCAGGGTAAAACAAAACAACAGCACCGTTGACGATGCTGTGATAACCATATCGGAAAAGACGGCGCACAATGTCAAGGACTGGGGCGAGCCGATGGCGGAGCTGTGCCGCTTGCTCAATCTGTCCCGTCCCGTTATACTCAAAAAACACATACGGGAGTTTGAAGAATTTTCCCTTGCGGTATTCCGCCCGGCGGACTTTTTAGAGCCCGTCAGCTTCGACAGGTTTGAGGTGGAGCTGTACTGACATCAGCCTGCCAGTACACGCCGCAGGTAACCCTCAAGCATATCAACAACATCATCCGATACACTGGCGGCGCTGCCTTGAGCAAAAACAGGGCTTCCGCCGCCTTTTCCGTTGACAGTGGCGTTCACGGCATTGCACAGCTCACGCATACTCAGATCGACCCCCTCGGAGCGCACCATCCTGTAGCAGCAGCTGCCGTCATTGCCCGTGCCGAATGCCAAAACAACGCACTTGGCGTCCGAAGCTATCCGCTCGGTCAGCATCTTGAGGTCGTTCATATTAAAGCCATCTATGCGCACGACTATAGGACGGATGCCTCGGATGGGCTCCGTTCGGGCAATAAACCTTTCTGCCATGTATTCACAGAGCATATATGTCTTGCGCTTCATCTCCTGACGGATGGCAACAAGCTCATCCCCCTGTTTGACAACGGCAGAATATAGCTCCTCCCGACTCGTGGAGAAACGCCTTGCAAGTGCGGTCATGCCTGCCTGCATACGCCGAGCCGCCTCAACCGCCCTGCCGCCGCAGGCGAACCAAAGCCTTGTACCGCCCTTGTATTTTTGATGATCGGTTATCTTTATCGCACCGACATGCCCCGTCCGCTCAAAATGCGTGCCGCAGCATGTGCAGGAATCGACGTTGCCGTTGTCAATGTAGACTATTCTGACCATGCCCGAAAGCCCCGATGCATGCTTGCGAAGCCGACGGGAGGAGGCTTCTTCGGCATCTACGACATCCGTGTGTATGGGAAGATCACGCCTTACCGCAGCATTCGCCTCAAGTTCCAAGGCGTCGAGCTGCTCATCCGAGAGGGGCGTATCAAAATCTATCGTGCAGTAATCACGGGCCATGTGAAAGCCCACATTGACCGCACCGAAAAGCCGGTGCGCCGCACCGGAGAGCATGTGCTCACCTGTGTGCTGCTCGGTATGATCGAGCCTTGCACCGATGTCGAGCGATACATTTACGGCAGCGCCGATATCCAAAGGTCTGTCGCAGAAGTGGATAACAGCTTCGCCGGCCTCGTGCGCCTCAAAGCATACGGCGTCCCCTATGCTGCCGCTGTCGGATATTTGACCGCCGCCTTCGGGGAAAATGATAGTTCTGTCCAACACCACATGATAGATCTCGCCGCTCCTCTCGCACGAGAGTACTCGGGCATCGCACTCATAAAGGGCAGGTATACGGTAGTATAGTCTCTCGGTCATGTGTGTCCCCCTAATCGGCAAGACCTGCGAGCAGCCTTGCAACATTACCGTCCAGAAGGTCATCGCTCTCTATCACCGCAACCTCCATGTTTCCGGCTCGACGTAACAACGACCGCTCCTCAAGGCTGACGGATTGCGCTGTGGCGATGGCGGCACAGGCGTGCTTGCCCCCAAAACGCTCGGCAAGGTAGCGTATCTCATAGAGATCCTTCGCCTCGGGCGAGCCCGATTTGCATGACACGAATATAGGCGTGAGCCCCCGTATGAGCAGAACGTCTATCTCGTTCCTCGTATCACGCCTGTCCCCGTGAACGATCCCGTCCCAGTCAAATTCAACGCTCATGCGAACATCGTCGAACAGCTTGCTGTCGAGTGCGGCGATGTAGATCAAAAGCTCAAGCCACATGCCCGTCACAGACAGGCAGCGCCGCATGAAGTGATCGACAAAGCTGAATCGCACACGGCCGTCCCGTATGCGAAGACCTTCTATCGCACCGGCAGCCTCAAGCTTGCGAAGTATGTCCGCATTCGCCCTGATCCTGCTGCCGTGTGAGCCTGCTATTGAAACAGGTGCGCTGAGGTAGAGCGGACTGTCCTCGTTCCCATACTTGCCGAGCGCAGCATGGAGATATGACGTGAGCTGCCCCCACTCGGATGTGTGAGCAAGGTAGACCCGTATCACGCTCCTCACGCGGCGCAGCTGCGCTGCATCCGAGAGGGCCTCGGTGGAGTGTCCGGAACCGAGTATGCACGCCCCTGCAAGAGAGAACAGCAGGGGAATGCTCATAGCCGGCAGCTTTGCGGAGGCGACTTCCGCCTCCATGCCGTGGATATTGACAAACTCACGCTTGTGATAGTCCAGATAGAACGCCTTTGCGGAGTGAAGGGCGCAGTATCGCTCGGCGGCAACGGCTGCCGGCACGGTACCTCCAGTGAAATCGATCGCACAATCGGGATACTGCGAAAACACCCTCTCAACGGCGTCGAAAAGCGCCTTATGCCCCTTTACATCGGCTATGAAAAAATCGGCATTCACACAGGGGTTAAGGCGTGACAGATACCTGCGGATGCTGTTTTGCCGCTCTATGTCCGGAGTACGCTCTGCGCATATGTACACGACCGTATCAGGCGTGAACGCCGTTGCCGGCAGAAGATCGTCGTATGGGTCGTTTGAAAAGAGCTCTACAAGCGTTTTCATAGCCGTGCGGTGATGCCCTCGATGAGCTTCAGCGTATTTTCAACGCCCTTTATGTGAGAGCGTTCGTACCCGTGGGAGGCATATACGCCGGCGCCTATGAGTCCGTGGCGCAGATCATAGCCGGCATCCAGCGCAGCATCGGCATCCGAGCCGTAATGTGGGTACACATCGAGCGCATAGTCGAGCTTGAGCTCCTTTGCACAGGCAACAAGCTCACTCGTTAGCTCATAGTTGTACGGCCCATGGGAATCCTTCACGCATATGGAGACCTGATGCTCCTTGCACTCAAGCCCCTGCCCCACACAGCCCATGTCAACGCTCACGATGTCCACGGCATCCTCGGGTATGGAGGCGGAACAGCCGTGTCCAACCTCCTCAAACACGGTGATGTATATGTACACCTTGCGACTGAGCGTGAGCCCCTCCTCCTTTATGCGGCGAGCAAACTCAAGCAGTACGGCAACGCTCAGCTTATCATCCAGGAAGCGGCTCTTAATAAATCCGCTCTCCGTGACACGGAAGCGAGTATCGAAGCACACATAATCGCCCGTTGCGATGCCCAGCGCCTCCGTATCGACCTTGGAGCTGACGAATTCGTCCAGAACGAGCTCCATGCTGTCAAATGTACGGCTCTGCTTCGAGTACTCTCCGTTGACATGCACGGATGGGTCATTCATCTGGAAACATCCCTCATAGACCCTGCCGTCACGGGTATAGACCTTTGCGTTTTCGCATTCTGCATTGTTGGGCTTCATTCCGCCTATGTTGGTAAGGCGAAGTCTGCCGTTCCCCTTGACCTCGGCGACCATGCCGCCCAGGGTGTCAAGATGTGCGGAGAGTACTATGGGATTTCCCTCGCCGCCAAGACAGCACAGTACGCAGCCCTTTCGGGTCATCTCCGGCTCAAAGCCGAGAGTGCGCAGCCTGCCCATGGCAAATTCCGCAGCGGCCTTGGTAAACCCCGTGGGGCTGTCGATGTTCATAAGCGTACGCAGTTCTTCAATAAAGCGTTTCATATCACAAGACTCCTTTCGTTATCCTTACCACTTGTTCCTGACTTTCTCGGCAAACCCCAGGAAGTCCTTCAAAACTATCTCCCTGCCGTCGTCTAACACGGCCTTCCCACTGAATCTGCCAAACACCTGGTGCTGATCGCTCATTATCAGACCTAACAAGGATGTTTTGGCCTTGCGGTCGATTATGGGCTCAAAGTCCATTTCAAACCGACCGTCGGTGGAGGTGAACTTCCACGGGGAAAGATAGTCGTATCTGCCGTTATCATCCAGGGGTATGCAAAATGCCACGCCCTCCAGCTTGTGTGCCCTGCCCTTGAAAAAGAGCATATTCTCGCTTGCGGCGGAGGTGTCTCCAAAGCCGTAGCCTATGTTGAAGCCGAACCGTTCACCGTTCACAATGCCCTGACCTGCGCCCCAGTACCAGGTGTTGTCATATGTCCAAACGCCCCTGCCCCAGTCGAGCAGCGCATGGGTGTTGCCCGGGGTGAACTTGTACTTCTTGCGGTCAAAAAACACCGTTCCGGATGCACGCATGCCGATAATCTTTTGATTGTAGTAGAATGCGGTCTTTTTCTCTGCAAAGGGAGTTGCTATGACCATGGAGTCCTTGGGCTCTTCCGTAAGGAGAAAGTCGCATTCAAGGTTCTCCTTGCCGCTGAAACGGCGGAAATTGATTTTTAGTCTGCGATTTTCGCCCTCATGTCTGAACTCAAGGTTCACCCGGCGGCTTTTATACACGATGTCACCCGTATCCGATGCGGGCGGCAGCCCTATCCGGCCGCATGTCAAAGGGATTATCACGCTCTTGGTAATCTCGGTACGCTTTTCAAAATCAATGAAGGAGACCGATATCATTCCCATGTAGGAGTTGTCGTCTGCGGTGAGCGCAACGGCGTAGCGATCGTTGTGGATGAGGTAATAGTCCCATTCCTTTATACGCATACGCCCGCCCTTTACGAGCGAACGGTCGTACACGAATATGGGGTATGTGGCATACCCGGCCTCCATCAGGGAGCCATCGTCACGCAGAAGCGGTGCGGGAGCGGATATCTCGTGCTGCGTCATTCCTCTCCTCCTTCGGATGCTTCGCACTCAAGGCTCTCGTCATCGGGGGCAAGTAGTATGTGTGTGCCAAGCTCCCTTAGTATGGCGCAGACCTCCACAACGTCGTTGACACGAGGTATGTCATCAAAACTGATGCAAACGAAGAACTCCTTCTCCCCACTGGCGGCGATGATGGAAGGAATCTCCGAAACAGGAGCGTCTGCGGAATCAAACAGCGTGAGCAGGTAGTCCTCAGCGCCGTATATGTAGAAGCGATAGTCTCTGAGCCGTGAAAGATCCGCCCTTGCAAGCTCATCGGCATGGAGCTTGCCCTCGATAAAGCAGCCGCCTATATCCACGCCTATATCGCAAACGTCCTTAACGGTGAGCACGGGTATGGGAAATGCCTCAAACACCTGCTCCCCGTCGAGGTCAACGGTGTGTCCGCCGAAGTACCCCCAGTCAACATCGGCGCCGAGCCTGCCGAGCGTTGAGGCTATTCTGACAGCTCTCTCCTGAAGGGGCCCGTAAATGCCGTTCAATACATCAATCGTCTTTTTTATGCTTGCCATACTACGTTACCTCCTATCCGTTTGTTCCGTAAAGTGTGTTCTGCGCATCGTACAGTCTGCGGTACTCGCCGCCGGCCGAAAGCAGCTCCCTGTGCGTTCCCCTTTCAACTATGCCGCTCTCATCGATAACGATGATCTCATCCGCATTGCGCACGGTGGAAAGCCTGTGTGCGATGATAAGGGTGGTTCTGCCGAAGGAAAGTCTCTCTAAAGCTGAGGATATCCTCGCCTCCGTTGCGGAGTCCAGAGCGCTTGTCGCCTCGTCCAGTATCAGTATTGGCGGATTCTTGAGGAATATCCTGGCAATGGATATTCTCTGCTTCTGTCCGCCGGAGAGCATAACGCCTCTTTCACCTACTATGGTCTCATAGCCGTCCGGAAGAGCCATTATGTCATCATGCACCTCAGCCGCTTTTGCCGCTTCGACTATCTCCTCAAACGTGGCATCAAGCCTGCCGTAGCGGATGTTCTCCGCTATCGATGCCGCAAAAAGGAATACATCCTGCTGAACGATGCCGATGTTCCCCCTGAGCGAGCGAAGAGTAACATCACGAATATCGTGGCCGTCAATGGTAATGCGGCCCGATGATATGTCGTAGAACCTCGGTATCAGATGGCAGAGCGTGGTCTTGCCGCCGCCGGAGGGACCCACAAACGCAACCGTCCCTCCGCTGGGTATGTCAAGGTATATGTTGTTCAAAACGTACCGTCCATCACCGTAGGTGAAGGAAACATCCTCAAAGCGAATGTTACCATTGACGTCGGAAAGGGTTATGGCATTGGGACTGTCTTCAATATCGGGCTCGGTATCCATGAGCTCCGCAAACCGAGTGAACCCTGCCATGCCCATGGTGTACTGCTCCATAAACATCGACAGCTTGCGTATGGGGGTGGTGAACGACGCCACATACATGAGGAATACCGCAAGGGAGGTTATGTCCATGCTGTTGCCTCCCGAACCGGTGATTATCAGAACGCCCGCAACACCGAGCACTATGACCTTGAGTATCGATGTAAAGAACTCCATGCCCGACATGAAGTTCGCCATGGTCTTGTAGTAGAGCGTTTTTGATGCAACATACTGTCCGTTGCCGCGGTCGAACTTTTCCAGCTCGTAGTTTTCACAGGTGAACGCCTTTGCGACGCGCACGCCGGATATGGATGACTCAATATCTGCGTTGATTACGGCAACGCCCTCCTTGACCCTGCGAGAGGCGGTATTCATGCGTTTGCGCAGATGCATTACGAAAACGAGCAGTACTGGGACGGTGGCCATCAGCACAATGGCAAGCTGCCAGTTAATGGTGAGCATTGCGATGAATGAGCCAATAAACGTTACAACGGAGATGAAAACATCCTCCGGGCCATGATGGGCGAGCTCCGTCACGTCGAACAGATCGTTTGTGCATCGGGAGAGCAGCTTGCCCGTACGGGACTTGTCATAGAAGCTGAATCCGAGCTTTTGCAGATGCGCAAACACATCACGACGCATATCGGCCTCCATGCGCACTCCGAGCCTGTGACCGTAGTATGTGACGATGTACGATGCGGCCGCACGCAGCACATGCAGAAGCACACACACGCCCACTATCAGCAGGAATGTGTTCAGCCCACTGTTGCCGGGGGACATATAATTTACCATAAGCTCATCGGCGATAAGGGGATAGACGATATCCACCGCCGATATGAACAATGCGCAGAACATATCCAACGCAAATATGGGGAGATGAGGCTTGTAATAGCTGATAAAGCGTTTGAGCAGTCTGCCCTTTGACTTAGTTTCCATGCGTATCCTCCGTATCGTCGGCAACAGACCTGCCGCCCATCCTTTTCGCGAAGAAAAGGCACACAAAGGCAAGGAATATGCAGCCAATAGGTATTAAATAGTTTATGTCGCAGGGGAGGGACAGGGCAAGCATAACAAAACCTGAGATTGCAAGGAACAGTCCGATGATCGCCAAAACTCTTCGCATACGATAGCACCCTTCATTAAATTTGACACTATCATACCACAAATCGCATCAGGCTTCAACATGAAAAAAGCGCGCCGCATACGGCGGCACGCTTTGAGTATCGATGGGTTACTGGTAAAGGGGATGCTTGTTTGTCAGCTCGATGACCTTCTCCTTGACCTCGGGGATGGCATCCTCGCCCTCGAACACTATGCGTGCGATGAGACCGCCAATAATCTCCATGTCATCCTCGACAAAGCCGCGGCTTGTGAGAGCAGGGGTGCCGATGCGGATGCCGCTGGTGATGAACGGGCTGCGCGTCTCAAACGGTATGGTGTTCTTATTGACGGTGATGTTTGCAGCGTCGAGCAGATGCTCAACATCCTTGCCCGTGCGGCCGGATGCGGTGAGATCGACGAGCATGAGGTGGTTGTCCGTGCCGCCGGAGACTATGCGCAGACCGCTGTCGGCAAGGGACTTTGCGAGAACGCCTGCATTTTTGACAACCTGCTGCTGATATGCCTTGAACTCGGGCTGAAGAGCCTCGTGGAAGCAGGTGGCCTTTGCTGCAATTATGTGCATGAGCGGGCCGCCCTGTGTACCGGGGAATATGCCCTTGTCAATGGCCTTTGCAAGCTCCTCCTTGCAGAGGATCATGCCGCCGCGAGGCCCCCTGAGGGTCTTGTGGGTGGTGGTGGTTACGACATCGGCATAGGGAACGGGGTTCATGTGCAGACCTGCGGCAACAAGACCGGCGATGTGAGCCATATCCACCATGAGATATGCGCCTACACTGCGAGCTATCTCAGCCATACGCTCAAAATTTATGGCACGGGGATATGCGGATGCGCCTGCAACGATCATCTTGGGCTGATGCTCCTTGGCAAGACGCTCGACCTCGTCATAGTCAATGCGCTCGTCCTTCTCGGAAACACCGTAAGCAACAAAGTTGAAGTACTTGCCGCTCATATTGACGGGGCTGCCGTGGGTGAGGTGTCCGCCATGGGAGAGGTTCATGCCCAGTATGGTGTCACCGTAGTTGAGCAGGGAGAAATAGACGGAAAGGTTGGCCTGCGCGCCGGAGTGCGGCTGAACATTTGCATGCTCCGCGCCGAAGAGCTTTTTCGCCCTGTCGCGGGCAAGATTCTCAACCAAATCGACCTTCTCGCAGCCGCCGTAATAACGCTTGCCGGGATAACCCTCGGCATACTTGTTGGTGAGATGGCTGCCCATGCAGGCCATTACCGCTTCGCTCACGAAGTTTTCGGATGCGATAAGCTCCAGATGGTTCTGCTGACGAATGAGCTCCTCCTCCATATAGCCGCAAAGCTCGGGGTCGTGAGCACGGATGACATCAAACTGTATCATAGTGTACCTCCACACAAAATATTCCTTAACGGACTGTTACATTATACCCCTGCAAGACAAAAACTGCAACAGAGGTAAATAATATAAGAACGGCTGCTGCAAGCCACGACCTGGGTTCGTGCGATCCGGCAGTCTTGATGTTTTGGAGCCGTTGTAATACAACCGCATATCCGTCGTAAAGATGGTTTTTAAGGGTATGCTCAATCTTAAACCTACGAGGGAGCAAACGTTCTTGCTCCGGACAAACGGGCTGTCAAACCACCCGTTACGAATGCCGATAGCGTCATTCTATCTGCTTGACCGTGATGTCTACAGCTCTGCTGAGATGCTTGAAGCCTATATAGGCACGACGCTCGATGATTTTGAAAAGGTGGTGACCTTCTATGCCGCAGGACGGCACCAAATGTTCAGCTTGTGAGGAATTGTTTGTTTTGAGGAAACTGCTATGCCCAGGGACGGTATGGCTCAGTATGAGGTCGATCGTACCCCTATGCAGGATAGCCCATACGGGTCGCATTTGGGCATACCGTCCACGGCACGCATGGCATGAACCTCGACCAGATCGAGTTCTGGGGCGACTCCTCCACAAAGCCCACGCCCCAGACCTCGGAAACGGGCGCTGTAAATCTGGTTGGTGTTGGCGTGATGTTATTCGTTGCCGGCGCAGGAGTATTTTACCCTGTCGGGAGAAAACTCCGAAACGGTCATAAATCATAAATGGTAAACAGATAATGCTCACGCTTCCGAAGAGAGCGGGAGCTTTTAACGCCTGAAAAGCAGACTCGCAGGCGTTGTCCTCTTCCGAAAAAAGAACGATTAAGACCGGATAAACCAAACTATGAACGAAACAACATCCGTCCCGCTTCGGGGAGGCTGCCTCCTCACTAAAAGAGATAAATAGCTGCAAATGGCCGCTGCGGCACTCGTCGGATGCATCTGCCACAAATTGGACTAAAAATATAATCTCAAAAAGGTTGAACATTATGCTTAAATGTGTTAAAACCGTCTAAATCACTGCAAAGGAGAAATGCTATGAAACGTTTTATCTCGTTCACCGTTGCTCTGCTGCTTGTATTGAGCAGCTTTGGCGTCGTGCTCGCAGAAGGCCTGACCTTCCCGAGCATCATGACGCAGGACAGGTCGCAGGAGCTGTCCGATGCGCTTAATGCTGAGGGCTGTAGCAACACATTCATATCAGAGGGCGCTTACCCCTGGGTCGTCGATAATACAACTTATCCCGATCGCACAACTGCAAAGAGTGGCAACACAGACGCAGACGGCACTAGCTCCGTGGTATCGACTACGATAACGCTGACGGATAGTGCCGTTTTGAACTTTGACTATTTTATAAGCACTGAAGACGGCTATGACTTCTTCATCTTCTCCGTCAATGGTACTACGACCGCAAGCTTCAGCGGTGCAATGAGCGCTTGGGAAACGTATACCCATGTCTTCGAAGAGGGCGGCACCTATGAGCTGTCCTGGAGCTATAGCAAGGACAGCGGCGCATCGAGCGGTTTAGACGCATGCTGGCTCGATAATGTAAGGGTCGGCGACCCCATTGCCGTTGAGTCGATAGAGGTGCCTGAAACCGTCGAGGTTCCCCTTTACAGGTCGCTGTACCTGAACTACACGGTGCTGCCTCAGAATGCAACATACACGGACGTCACATTCTCTTCCTCAAATCCCGAGGTTGCAACAGTCGACGAAAACGGGCAGATTGTTGCGGTTTCACTTGGCGAGACTGTCATTACGGTAACGTCTGTCGAGAATCCCGAGATATATGCAAACTGCACGGCGACCGTTGTTGACACGGGCATTGAGCCCACGCTCTTCTACGGCGTTTGCGCAGGTGGTAACGATACATATAACGGCCGTTGGATATCCTTCTATGATACCGATGTTACCGAGGTAACGGATGTTTGTGCAGCAAGCATTTACCATAATGCAGGCACATATGCTCATGGAAAGATATATGGTTTCATACTGAGCGATGACTTCTTCAGCGGAAACTTCTATTCAGCCGATGTAAATGACCCCACCAATATGACTCTCGGCGTGGGTTGGGAGAACAAGATACTTGACATGACGTACAGCTATGCCGACGATATGCTCTATGCCCTCGGCAGGGACGTTGATTACAATTATTGCATCTTGGGCATTGACACCGATCTTACGGCAGTTACTGAGATATCCACACTGAGCTATCAATACTTGAAGACATTTACGGTCGATGCCGACAACAATGGTTGGGGTATTGGCTATGACGGCTGCCTCTACAGTGTCAACATACTGACGGGCGAGTGCGTAAACGTCGGTTCCACCGGCTATACGTATGCGCTGCTTCAGTGCATGGCATACGACTATGACACCGATGAGCTCTACTGGGCACAGTATGACGGCGAGAGCGGCGAGCTTCTGCGTGTCGACCGTGCTACCGGCCATGCGACTTCTGTCGGCTTTGTAGGCGGTGGCGCAGGCATGGAGATCATCAGCATGTTTATGATTCCCGAAAATGAGCCCGGCCAGTCTGAGGACATTGCCGTAAGCGGCGTTGTTATCACGCCTACCCAGGCTACAGTCCATATCGGCTCCACGATCGAATTTGACGCAGCGGTAATCCCCGTAAGCGCAACAAACCAGAACGTTACATGGAGCGTCAGTGATGAGAGCATCATCACCGTCGACCAGAACGGTGTTGTGACGCCAGTTGCCGTAGGCACCGCAGACGTTATCGTTACATCAGAGGATGGCGGATACACGGCAACCGCAACCGTTGAGGTTCTTCCAGAGCTGGGAGATCTGCTTATCGGCTACTATTTTGAAGTAGACCCGATGACAGAGGGCTGGCAGTTTGTTGACAACGATGGCGACGGCTATATGTGGCAGTGGCAGTATGACGCCGGTTTCGCCGAGTATGATCCCTATGAGGGCCTCGGTATTATTAGTTCCCACTCCTACGTCAATGGTGTTGGCCCGCTGCTCCCCGACAACTGGGCGGTTACTCCTGCGCTGGGCCTTCCCGCTTCTGGCGTCAGCACGATAACGCTGTATGCCTGCGCACAGGATCCCCTGTATCCCAATGAGTACTTTGCGATATTTGCGGGCACATCCCCGGATGTTGCTTCTATGACTATGGTATCCGATCTGTACCTGACAACTGCGGAATGGACCGAGTACTCCGCTGATCTCTCCGCATTTGCAGGTCAGACGGTGTATGTTGCAATTCGTCACTACGAGTCTGGAGACCAGTTCTGCATAAATATCGATCAGGTTGAAGTCTGGAATGCCGGCGGAGATGCCAATATCCCCGCAACCGGCGTCACTGTCACACCTGCAGAGGCACAGATCCGTGTGGGCGACACGGTCGACTTCAACGCTACTGTGCTTCCTGTAACTGCCACCAACAAGAATGTCACATGGTCTGTTGACGACGAGAGCATAATCACCGTTGACGAGAACGGCACGGTCACCGGCCTTGCAGAGGGCGTTGCTACCGTTATCGTCACCACTGAGGACGGCGGCTTCACCGCTGCTGCAACAGTGACAGTGCTGCCTCCTCTCGAGAGCTTCCTTGTCGGGTACTACTTCGAGACCGATCCTTCTTCCGAGGGTTGGCAGTTTGTGGACGCCGATGGCGACGGCAACAACTGGATATGGTCCTTCGATGAGGGTCTGTCCAGCTACGAGGGTCTCGGCATGATCTTCTCACAGTCCTTCATTAACGAAGTTGGCCCGCTGACTCCGGATAACTGGGCTATCCTCCCCGCTGTCACCCTTGGCGCGACGGGCGGCGACATAACCCTGTATGCCGCAGGTCAGGATGCTGACTTTGCCGCTGAGAACTTTGCGATCTATGCAGGCACCTCTCCCGATGTCGCTTCCATGACAAAGGTCGGCGGCGATTTCACCGCAACGGGCGAGTTTATCCAGTACAGCGCAAACCTTGCCGCATTCGCAGGTCAGACTGTCTACATTGCCATCCGTCATTACAACGTCACGGATATGTACTTCCTCAACATTGACCAGGTCGAGGTCTGGAGCTCCGGCGGCGGTACGCCCGATCCCACACCCGAACCCCTTGACATGGAGGCCACTTTCACAATGGGCAGCGCCGAGGCGGCCGCAGGCGCCGAGGTCACAGTTGACTTCACTGTTGCAGGCGACTATGAGGCGCACACCATGAACGTATTCCTCAACTACAATGCAGATGTTCTCACCGTCGTCGGTGTTGACTATGGTGAGGTTCTGGCAGATGCGCAGATGAACCTTGGCGCATTGGTGGTTGTCGATTACGAAACCATGCCGGGCTCCATCCGCATCGGCGCCGCAATGCCCAATGACGGCATCACCATGGAGGGCACCGTACTCAGCGTGACCTTCGCAGTATCTGCCGAGTTCACCGAGGCGGAGGAGATCGAGGTCATTGTCAACGAGTTTGGCTATTGTCCGGTAGGCGAGACGGTCGCACAGCAGATCCCTGCGACCACAGTTAACGGTGTGATCACACCTGTCGGCATTGAGCCTACGCCTGAGCCCACGCCTGAGCCTACTGTTGAGCCCACGGCTGAGCCTACTGTTGAGCCCACAGCTGAGCCTACTGTTGAGCCCACACCCGAGCCCGAGGAGCCTCAGCCCCCGATCACGGGCGCTGTAAGCCTCATAGGCGTGGGCGTAGTGGCTCTCGCAGCCGGTGCAGGCATTGTCCTCTTCCGCAGGAAGAACGACTAAACCTCGATAGACCGAGATAACCAGAACAACAGCCGTCCCACAGAGGGGCGGCTGTTTTGAAGCTAAAAACGAAGTGGCAGAGAAAAAAACGTGTTTCCACCAATTGCTGTGAGCAGGTCGTTTGCATGGAGTCATCCATCTCCATCCGCCTGCAGATCGATATCTGTCTGCGCAGGGTTGTCTATGAGCTTGCCGGTATAATCGAATCGGGAGCCATGGCACGGACACTCCCAGGAGAGGTCATCGGGGTTCCATGATAACTGGCATCCCATGTGCGGGCACTGTGGAGTAACGACATATACCTTCCCGTCAGGGGATTTATACACGCCGAGCTTCTCCGCACCGTCGCCGGCATCATATTCAACTATGCCGCCGCAGCCGACCGGAAGGCTTTCAAAGCTCCCCTCCGCAGGAGAAAAAACCCTTCTGCCGATGCCCTGCACGGCGTGTTTAACCTGCGCACCAAGGGGTTTCGCCGCAACGCCCATGGGAAATCGTTGAGGAGTGAACAGTCTGTAATAAGGGCTGCTGCCTCGCACGACAAGATCTGAAAGCACCCGTGCCGCCGCCATGGAGGTGGTCATACCCCACTTGGCAAAGCCCGTAGCTGTATACCAACCCGGTGTCATGTTGCCGTAAAAGCCAATGTACGGCACTCCGTCAAGCGTCACACAGTCCTCTGCAGACCAGTGCGCTATCTCGGTCGAGGCGGGGAAGTACTGACGTGCGGCATTCCGCAGCATCTCATACTTGCCGCCGGTTGGATTTTCTCCGGTGCGATGACTACCTCCGCATATAAGCGTCACATCATCAAAACAGCTTCGGAGCGAAAGCCCGTCATCGTCAATGCCGAAGTAGATCCCACTCAAGGGTATCGTACCGCTTACCGCAAGCACATATGCCTTCTGCCTATGCAGTCTTGCATAAAACATACCGTGGGAGTTCATAAACGGGAAGTTGGTAGCAAATATCACCCGTTTTGCACGAATGCTTGCCTTCGGCGTTTCGCAGACGGTGCCGTTTACCCTCAATACGGGGGTATTCTCATACACACGAAGCTCCTTCGAGGCCGCTGTTACAAATCGGTAAGGATCGAATTGAGCCTGTTCGTTGAATCGCAAAGCCGCCTTAACGCTGAAGGGCAGCTCTGCATTGTGAACGAACTGTGAGGCAATGCCTGCTATTCTTGCCGCACACGCCTCCTCAAGCAGCGCGCTGTCGTTCTGATTTGTGTAGAGATATGACGGCAGACGGCGAAAGCCACACTCCAGTCCCAACTCCGCAATAAGCGACTCATACTCATCAATGGCACTTTGATTTGCTTCGGCGTAGAGCCTTGCGGTCTCTGTGCCGAATCGCTTCACCAGTGTGGTATACTTAAGCCCATGCTGACTTGTTAACTTGCCGGTCGAACGCCCTGACTGCCCGGAGCCGACCTCAGCGGCTTCGAGCACTACGGTATCCACACCCGATTTTCTCAGCTTGAGCGCAGTCAGTATGCCGACCAGACCGCCGCCTATTATCGCAACATCCACCGTATCGCCACGCATAAGGGGACTGTGAGGCACATATTCGGTTCTGTCCTGCCAAATAGATCGCATAAAAAACACCTGCCAAACAAAGTTTGACAGTAGTGTTTCCAAATCTATGATAGATTAAACCTCTGTGAGCTTATAGATGAGTATTGAGGCGGCTGTCGCAGCATTGAGGCTCTCCGCCCTGCCGCGCATGGGCAGACGGTACGGTATGCACAGGTCTGCAACCCCGGCGCTTACACCGTTCGCCTCATTGCCTATCACAAGAAGGCGATCTCTACCAAGGGTCGGCAATGTCTCACTGCCCTTAAGATGGCCGCAGACAGCGGTAAAGCCCGAGGCCTTCAGTTTGGGAACCTCCTCTTCAAGTTCTCCGCTGAATATTGGGATGTGGTATGTGCTGCCCATTGCCGCACGGAGTGACTTGGGTGAGAATGCATCTGTCGAACCCTCCCCCAGAAGTATGCCGGCAGCGCCGAAAGCGTCGGCGGTGCGGATAATCGTACCCAGATTCCCGGGATCCTGCAATGCGTCCAGCGCTACAACGAGTCCCGACGGATATTCTATAGGCGGCGTTTGGTCGGGCGTGCGGACGCTCGCACATATGCCCTGTGGCGTGTCGGTGTCGGATATGCTCCGTATCACCGCATCGGAGACAAACGTAAAGCGGATTCCCCGTGCCGCAAGCCTGCCTGCCAAATCGTGTCTCGAGGCAAGCACATAGACGCTTACGAGCTCGGCATTCGAGGCAATGGCATCAAAAACAAGCCGCTCACCCTCGATAAGGTGCAGCCCGCTCTCACGCCGCTCCGAACGCCGCTTGAGCGCGCGCATTCGCTTCACACCCTCATTCTGTAAGCCTGTGATGATCTCCATAGCGATCCCTTTGAACGGGGCATCCACAAAGGGCACCCCGTTCAACAATGTCATTGTGCGTATGGCGAGCGCAGTATATCAATCTTATCCAAAGCGATGAGCATACTCAACATCACGGCCGTAATTATGAACAATACTATGCAGATGAGCCCCAGTATGAGCATTGCACTGGCATAGTTTTTGCTGTTTTTATTGATGCCGCTCGCAAAGGCAAACACAAAGAGGACGATTATGTTGACTATGGGGATGCTGAACAGCACCGTCCGCCACATATAGCCCCAAATGGAGAGGGGAGCGTCATTGCTGCCGTAGGCAGAGACGGCTGCCCTGGGACGATGGGCAGGATTGGACTCGGGCTTGGGCATAGGTTCAAACTCGGGCGCAGGCGCGGACTCGGGCTCAGAGCCGGGCGCAGGCGCAGACTCGGGCTCAGAGCCGGGCGCAGGCGCAGACTCGGGCTCAGAACCGGGTGCAGGCGCAGACTCGGGCTCAGAACCGGGTGCAGGCGCAGACTCGGGCTCAGAACCGGGCTCAGGCGCAGACTCGGGCTCAGAGCCGGGCGCAGGCACAGGCACATATGTAAGATTATCCTCTGTGGCACAATACTCACTGTCGGGATGTCCATCCTGGGTGCTTCTGCCGGTGTAAAAATCATCGGCTGGATCATCCTGCACAGCCCCCGGCTTTTCAACCGGGGTAGGGACGGTCAGCATAGCCCCACAGCCTGTGCAAAAACGGTTATTGCTGTCATTCTCTTTGCCGCATCTGGTGCAGAACATGGTGATACCTCCATTTCTGTTAAGTGAATACTGATTATATCATCAAATTGCGGCCGTGTATATACCGTCAACAAAAAGATTTGTCAAAATCAGAAAAAAGAGCGGTTTCGACTTGACACGGGGTGAAAGGTGTTGCATAATTTGGTGATCAATTCGCAATGGAGGCGGCATATGGACGAGAACGCCGTGTCAAAGAACTTTATCGAGGAGTTTATTGCAGAGGACTATGCGGCATACCCCGTGGTCAAGACCCGGTTCCCCCCCGAGCCAAACGGTTATCTGCACATCGGCCATGTAAAGGCGATGTGGGTGGATTTTTCCATGGCGGAGAGGTTTGGAGGCACCTGCAATCTCCGCTTTGACGATACCAATCCCGTCAAGGAGGATGTTGAGTATGTCGAGGCGATAAAGCGTGACATCCGTTGGATGGGCTTTGAGTGGGATAAGATCTGTTTCGGGAGCGATTATTTTGACGAGTGCTTTGAGCTTGCCGTCAAGCTCATAAAAAAAGGAGCGGCATATGTGTGCGATCTTGACAAGGATGCCATCCGTGAGTATCGTGGCACGTTGACCGAACCGGGCAGGAACAGCCCCTATCGTGACCGCTCTGTGGAGGAGAATCTCGACCTCTTCATGCGGATGAAAAACGGCGAGTTCCCCGATGGCGCACGCACACTTCGCGCTAAAATAGATATGGCGTCGCCCAACATCAACATGCGTGACCCTGCGCTGTACCGCATACTCCACCGCAGGCATCATCAGACGGGGGACAAGTGGTGCATCTATCCCATGTACGACTTTGCCCATCCGATACAGGATGCCATGGAGGGCGTGACACACTCCCTCTGCTCGCTCGAGTATGAGGCACACCGTCCGCTCTACAACTGGGTGGTGGAGCAGTGCGGGTTTGAGCGTAAGCCCCGCCAAATCGAGTTTGCAAGGCTCAACATTACCAACACTGTTATGAGCAAACGATATCTGCGCATGATGGTGGAGGAGGGGATAGTTGCAGGATGGGACGATCCGAGGATGCCCACACTATGTGCGATGCGCAGGCGCGGCTATCCTGCCGATGCTATAAAGGATTTCCTTGCAAGGGCAGGCGTTGCAAAGGCGGACTCCATAGTGGACTATGCTGTGCTGGAGCACTGCGTGCGTGAAAATCTCAATGTCAATGCATTCCGAGTCATGGCTGTTACCGATCCCGTAAAGCTTGTGATAGACAACTGGGAGCAGGGCGTATTCGAGGATATCGAGTTGGATAATCTCCCCGTCGACGGCGCACCCGACATGGGCAGCCACACGGTCAAATTCGGGCGTGAGCTCTATATCGAGAGGGACGACTTCATGGTAGAGCCGCCTAAGAAGTTCTTCCGCCTGAAGCCTGATGGCGAGGTTCGTCTCAAGGGCGCATATATAATCAAGTGTACGGGCTATGAAACGGATGAGGACGGCAATGTTGTGCTCATCCATGCCGAGCATGACCCGACTTCAAAGAGCGGAGAGTGCACTCGAAAGGTCAAGGGGACTATCCACTGGGCATCCGCAGAATATGCCGTGCCTGCGGAGTTCCGCCTGTATGAGCCGTTGTTCACAGAAACAATCGTCGATACAGAGCACATAACTGAGGCCATCAATCCCAATTCGGTAAAGCTTGTGCATGGTTATGTAGAGCCCTTCATCGCAAACGCCGAGCCGGGCGTGCCGTATCAGTTTATACGAGTGGGCTATTTCACTGCCGACTATGATACAAAGCCCGGCGCGCCTGTGTTCAACCGCACGGTGGGCTTAAAGGATAGCTACAAGGGCGGATAAAAGCCTTAAAACAAACCCCGCAGGACAATGCCTGCGGGGCTTTTGCGTGCATACTCGGAGTGGTTATGCTCGGAGCTTATACTTTGCCCTTAGGCTTTTTCTCTGCAGAATCAGTGCTCTTGCCGAAAACGAAGAAGCGGTCATACAGAAACTCGAGCACAAAGTTGAGCAGCATGGAAATGGCAAGCACTATGTATTCGTTCCAGCCGATTCCCTCGAGCCAATCTCCGCCCCATGTGGACAGGGGGGTGAACACGGCGTAGAATGCTGCGATCTTCAGCATGGCGATGGGGACATTGTTTGCCGCCTTGAATGTGAATCTGCGGTTGAATGTAAAATTCCACACCACCGACAGCACCAGTGCGGTGAGATAGCTAACCCGGTAGTCCCATTTCAGCAGCGAGTTCATCATGGCAAACGATACCGCCTGCACCATGCCTGCGCTTATCGAGAACAGTGTAAACTTGGCAGCACGGACAAGCTCCTTTTTGCGCACCGTTTTATTCTGCTCAATCTCCATATTAGCCCCTTAAAAATCAGGGACGCCCCCGTTGCGGAAGCGTCCCGATATAATTGCCGTCATTAGCAGGGAAGCTCATCCTCCGCAAATATAGCGTTGATGAACCTTGCTGCTTCCATACAGTCGCCAATGTCCACGGTCTCAACCGGGGTGTGGACATAGCGAGTTGCAACGCTTATGCAGCCTGCGGCAATGCCGCCCCTGGTGCGCTGAATAACGCCCCCGTCGGTGCCGCCTGCACGCAGTATCTCGTTCTGCACGGCGATGTCGTTCTTGTCAGCGACTCTCCTCATAAACTCGACTACGGAACGGGTGTACACCGCGCTTGAATCCATGTACTTGATGGTCGGCCCCTTGCCAAGGCTCATGGGCAGAATCGCAGCTTCAGGCGTATCGCCCGTAAGGGTGACGTCAAGGTTGAGGGAAAAATCTGGCTTTACCGAGTAGCCTGCGGTCATACCGCCACGGCAGCCAACCTCCTCCTGTACGGTGAATACAACATAGAGGTCATGCTCGGTCTTAATGGTCTTGAGCGCCTCAAGCATTATCGCACAGCACACACGGTCATCCATCGCACCGCATGCGATGCGGCCGCCCATATCCACGAAGTGGGAGCCGTATACGCAGATATCGCCAATGGATACCTTCTGCTCCGCCTCCTCACGGGTGGAGCAGCCGATGTCGATGAACATATCAGTAATCTTCACGCCGCCTGCGGAGAGCTTTTTGGTCTCAAAATAGGTAACGCCACGAACACCGTTCTCAAACACGACGTCACGGGCAACGGTTATCACGGGATTCACGCCGCCCACCGGGGCAAAGCGGAGGAAGCCGCGCTCGTCGATGTCAAGCACTATCATGCCTATCTGATCCATGTGTGCGGAGAGCATGACCTTTTTGCCGCTTGCGCCCTTTTTGTAGCCGATAAGATTGCCAAGGGGATCGGTGTACATCTCGTCAACATATGGAGCCAGGTATTTCTTAAGCGTGAGCATCGCCTTCTCCTCACGGCCGGCAGGGCCGTAAACCTCAAGCACCTCACGGAGCATTGTTTTGAATTCTTCATGATTATTTGCCATGGTTGAGCACCTCCAGGAATTTTTTGTCGGAAAGGAAAGCATCGGCCAACGCTATCGCATTCTCAAAGTCAAATATCGATGCAACGCTTGTTGCGGAGTGAATGTATCTGCACGGCACGGAAATGCCGCCGGCAAAGCAGCCGCCCACCGCCTTGTGTATGGCACCGGCGTCGGTGCCGCCGTTAGCGCCCTGACGGAGCTGGAAGGGTATGCCCGCTGCTTTTGCAGCGGAGCGCAGTGCGTCAAACATCTGTGGACGTACCATGGTCCCCCTGTCCATAAAGGATATGGCAGGCCCCTTGCCCACACGGGTGACCCACTGATGCCCCTTGGAGTCGGGCATATCGTTTGCTGTGGTACCCTCCATAACAAGGCAGACGTCAGGCTTGACGTTGTATGCAGCTATCATGGCGCCACGGGTGCCGACCTCCTCTTGAACGGTGAACACACCGTAGAAGTCGCAGTCGTAATCGTCCTTCAAAAGCTCTATAACTGCAGCGCAGCCAACACGGTCATCCAGCGCCTTGCCCATCATCAGCCCATCGCCAAACAGCGAGAACCTGGTGGTGAAGGCGGCATAATCGCCTATCGAAACGTACTTTTCCGCATCGGCCTTGTCCTTTGCACCGATATCGATGGTAAGCTCCTTGTGAGGGATGCTCTTTGCAAATGCTTCTTTTGTCTGACAGTGGATGGCCTTTGAGCCCACCACGCCGGGGATGGCGTCCTTGCCCACAACGACACGTCTGCCGGGCATGACCCTGGGGTCTATGCCGCAGGGGGCATACTCCAACTCACCGTCGTCCCGGATATTGGTTATGAGCAGACCGACCTCATCCATGTGGGCGCAGACCATAACCACAGGCCTGCCGGTCTTTTTCTTGTGAACATAGAGATTGCCCATGGTATCCGTGCGGATATCACCTCCACAGGAGGCGACCGCCTCACGGATGAACCTGCGGACACGTCCCTCGTCGCCGCTCACGCCGTTCAGATTGGAGAGCTGCTCCAGAGCGGTTTCGTTCAATCGTCTAAACATAGAGAATCCCTCCAGTCTGCATCTATTGCAGTGATGAACTCTGCAAGCAGCTTGCCGCAGTTTTTGAGTGTATCGATAGAGATGGTCTCAACATTGGTATGCATATAGCGAAGTGGAGGTGAGATGAGCCCTGTGGGAACGCCGCCACGAGACACCTGAACATCGGTTGCATCCGTACCCGTGCGCCCCATGCAGGCATTTACCTCAAACGGTATGCTTGCGGCTGCGGCGGCACTCTTGAGCATGCCAAATACCTTTGGGTGGATATTGGGCCCACAGGTGAGCTCCACCTTGTCCATAGGCAGCCCCTGCGGGAGACAAGCAGACTTGCCATGCGTAACATCCATGACGACGGCCATGTCGGGCTCGACGGAGTATGCTCCCGTCGCAGCACCCAGACCCGTCTTTTCCTCGTTTACGGAGGCACACATGACCACCGTGCAGTCATACCTGCGCTTCTTGAGCAGCTCAAGGCAATACAGCTCGGCCGCTATTAAAGCCCTGTCGTCCATGGTCTTGGAGGATACAAAGCCGTTCTTCAGCTCAAGCGGCTCGTCGGGCAGGAAAGTTATCCTGTCACCTATGCCGACAAGCTCCCTGACCTTTTCGACGGGCAAGCCCAGATCGATGGTCAAATCCTCCATCTTATACGCTTCCTCATTGGACGTGAGCAAATGAGGAGGCACTGCGCCGACTATGCCCCGGAGCGCCTCCTTGCCGTAAACGCGAACCTCACTGCCCGGCAGCACCCTGGGATCGACTCCTGCAACAGATACCATGCGCAGCATACCGTTGTCCTCAATGCCGTTGACGGCCATGCCGATCTCATCCACATGCGCCATTACCAGCAGCGTAGGCTCCCCGCTCCCGACCTTGGCAAAGACATTGCCGTTCACATCTTGCCACACCTCCTGAGTGTACTGACGAAACAGATCGGCTACAACGGCAGAAGCACCGTCGCCGTGACCGGCGTCGTCCTCAAAGCCCGTCACGCCCGGAGCTGTTACAAGCCTTGTTAACACTTTGATGATGTCCATAAAACTCCTTTCCGCACGGCGCAATACCCACCCCGTGCACATACTGTCGACTCATTATAGCATATTATCTCGATAAAACAAATCATCCGACAGCCATTTGGACATAAAAATCTTCCTTCGTAGACAGCCGCCGATATATGTGATTTTGCTTGAACGCATGCGCCGCATATGGTACAATATGGTAAATGAGATAAAACTTGAAAAGGCGGCAATATGGCAGGGAAGAAAAAGTCCAATCACAGGAAAGCCGGCTCAAACCGCAACAAGGGCACAAACAGACGTTCAAGCAGCAGCGGCAACATGCCGACCTCATTGAAGCTGGCGCTCGTACTTGTCGTAGTGGTCATAGCTGCGTTCATCTACTTTGGCCTTGAGAATGGGTGGATAGATCTCAACCCCACGGATGGCGGCACGGTCTTTGACACCGCAGATCCAACAAATGTCCAAACCACGCCGCAACCCACGAGCGTCTTGGAAACTGACGCTCCCTCGGATGGCGTAGTCGCATTCTATACGTTGGACGTCGGTCAGGGGGATTGCCTTCTGTTGGTATCGCCCAACGGCCGCACAATGCTTGTCGATGCAGGTGAAAGGGGCAGCTTTGACGTTATCGAGCCCTTCCTGCGCGATCTCGGCATAAACAGGCTGGATGTCGTTGTCGCCACCCATCCGCACAGCGACCATATAGGGGACATGGATGATGTAATAAACACATTTGATATAGGCACATTCTATCTGTGCCCGGCGGAGCATACCACCAAGACATATGAGAACATGCTGGAAGCATTGCTTGAAAACAATGTCAAAACGGTCGAGGCGTGGGGAGGAAGGGATAGCTTTATCGAGTGGGATCCCGATTGCACCGTAAACATACTCTCGCCTCTGCCCGATGTTGAGTATGACGATTTGAACAACTGGAGCGTGGTACTTCGTGTGCAGTACGGCGATACTGCGGTGATGCTTACGGGCGATGCGGAGCTTTATGCCGAGGATGCAATGCTTGAGGAATATCCGGAGGAGCTCCTCCGTGCGCAGGTGCTCAAGCTTGGGCATCACGGCTCAAACACCTCAACCGGGACGGCATTCCTCAATGCGGTGGATCCTGTATATGCGGTTGTAAGCGTGGGGGAGGGGAACGAGTATGGTCATCCGCATGACGAAATCATTGATATGCTCAATGATGCAGGCATCCTGCTCTATCGCACCGACAAGCATGGCACAATAAAGATGCTTTTGTATAAAAACGGGGTATCAATATCCAATTAGGAGGACGGTATGGTCGCTATTGTTGCCTATTTTTCATACAGCGGCAGGACGCGTTATGAGGCAACGTGCGTCGCAAGGGAAATGGGTGCAGAGCTCTATGAGCTTCGGGAGCAGCACCGCAGGGGCATGCTCCGACTCAACCTCCTGGGGCCGATACAGGCTAGGAGGCAGAACACGGTGATGATCGAGCCCGTGGCGGTAGACTTCTCAGAGTACGACAGGATAGTTCTGTGCGTTCCCGTGTGGGGCGGGTACCCTGCGCCGGTGTTCAATAATGCCATAAGGGAGGTACCGCAGGGCATGGAGATCTCCGTGGTGCTGACCTGCGATTCGGGCAAGATAAAAACCGAGGACGCCATACGCAGATATGCCGAGAGTCACGGCGTGCATGTAACGGATATCACCGTGATAAAGACCATAGATCTCAACAAGAGGGATCGTATACGCAGGCGTAAACTCCTCCGAGAGGCACGAGAGGCGGAGCGCAGCAAAAAGAGCAAATGATAAACCTTATATACAAAAGAAGCATTGCAAACTCTGAACATTTGAGATATAATACCTCGACGCTCAAAATCGGCAGCCCAAACACGGAGCAGTGTCGAAGTAGTCTTAACGAGGCTGACTCTAAAACGGGTGACCTTTTTGGAAGCCGTTGCCGAAAAGTGTTGATTTTACAAGGCTTTTCAGCTATCCTTAAAGAGCAAATATCCCTTAATTCTTTCCATCGGTTCTCTCCTTTTTCCGAGGCGCTTTGAGGGCTGATGTGAAGATAAATACACGGAGTGGTATCGAAGCGGTCATAACGGGGCTGACTCGAAATCATGTTATCTGCGCCGAAAACTGAATAATTATTATATGGAGAGGTATCGAAGTGGTCATAACGGGGCTGACTCGAAATCATGGTCGCTGTTCGGTAGCTCTGTTCTGAAAAGCCTTGATTTTACGGGGTTTTTCGGGTATCCTTAACTAAATATTTTTCCTTGTTCTCCCCATCGGTTCTCCCCGTTTTCCGAGGTGCTGATGTTGAGATAAATCTTGGAGCGGTATCGAAGTGGTCATAACGGGACTGACTCGAAATCAGTTGAACCGCAAGGTTCCGTGGGTTCGAATCCCACCCGCTCCGCCATTCAAAGCCTGTAAACCTCGTGTTTGCAGGCTTTTTTCTGTTCTTTTCACGCTTCATTCGATCCCTCACGGGGTTTTCCGTCAGCTTTTCCCGTTCTCCCTTAACCGTTGTGGGGAGAACATTGGGGAGAACTGATCCCCAAACCACTGAGCATTGCATCAGCGGATGTGAGCTTGGAGCTGTAATCGAGATGGGCGTAAATGTTTGCCGTCGTTGAGAAGTCGCTGTGACCAAGCCACTCCTGAATCTGCTTCATCGAAACACCGTTCGCTAAGAGAAGCGACGCGCAGCTATGCCGGAGATCATGGAAACGAATCGGTCTAAAGCCGTTTGCCTTGAGCAGCTTCGGAAAGCTTTCGGTGACATAGTGCGGCTTGATAAGATCGCCAATCTCATTGACGCACACATAGTCAAGATATTCCTTGTTGTAGCTGCGTCCGCAGAGACGGCGGTTCTCCTTCTGTTCCTTTCTCAGAGCCAAAAGCTGTTCCTTGACAAAAGGAACGAGGGGAAGCGTTCTCATGCTCGACTTTGTTTTTGTGGTGTCCGATGCTACGAGGATTCTCTTGCCGTCCAGATCGCAGGATGTAACTGTGTGACGGATGGTAATGGTGTCATGCTCAAAGTCAATGGCATCCCATTTCAAACCGATTGCCTCACTGCGGCGAAGTCCGTAGAATGCACCGAACAGGATAGGCAACTCAAGCTTGCTTCCTTTGGAGGCTTCAAAGAGAGCGTTCACCTCATCGGCATCATAGAAGCTGCCAACAAAGCGATCCTTTTTAGGACGCTCAACCTTGTCTGCCGGGTTCACTTCAATCAGGTCAATCTTCACTGCGTACTTGAGCGCCTTATGAATGTTGGCATGATAGTGAATGACCGAGGAAGCACTGACACGCTCAAGCTCTTTCAGGTAAAACTCCTGAATGTCCTTCGCGGTCAGATTTTTGAGCGTTATTTCTTTCTCACGAAAGTACGGTGCGATGATCCTCTTAACAGATGTTGAATACGAAGCGAATGTCGGGACCGCTACCGAGCTTTTGATAATATCGAGCCACTGTTCCATGAAATCGGCAAACATGATGTCACCGTTCATGACCTTCGGCTCTTCGGGATTGAAGTTGCGCCGGGCTTCCATCAGGATAGCTTCGGCTTTCTTCTTATTACCCTTTACAACGAGACCGGTTTTGATCCACTTGGTCTTTCTCTTTCCGAGAGCATCTGTATAATTCAACACGGCGTAGTAATATCCGCTTTTTTCGCGGAGATGTCCTGCTACCATAATTTCCTCCTTTTCCGTGTAGCAGAGACTCCTACCTAATTGCCTGGTATAATTGTACCAGAACCGGGTTCGAATTGGAGGACCTACTGACACATTTTTTTGTAAACTTTTCGAGTCCAAGATTAAGTTAATGCTGTCTCCGCACATCCGATGCAGAGATAAGTAAAAAGATGAGCCTTCGGAATACGATAGGCTCTGCCGACCTTGAGGCAACAGATCTTGCCTTCACGCAGAATGCGATAGCCGGTCTTTGTGCTGATGCAGAGTATTTCACACATTTGCTCAATGCTCATGACATCGGGATATTCCTTGAGCATGAGCTTGTACGCTTCTCGCTGGGATATGGTTGAAGCTGTATTCACCCGTCTCACCTCCGTTGATTTATTTTTGCTTTATCAGCAAAAGGATAGGCAGCAGTCATATAGGTACTGCTGCCCATAGTTTTTGATGATAAATGTTTCAGCACTTTTGCAGCTCGCACCCCTGCTGAATAGGAATGCT
>CALVLD010000006.1 GCA_944336475.1 uncultured Clostridia bacterium | reverse complement strand
GTGTGGGGTCGTTTTGTGCTACAGACGGTCGGGGGCAGGACGGTGGAAATGCCCCTCACGCCCGTGTGGGGTCGTTTTGTGCTACAGACGGTCGGGGGCAGGACGGTGGAAATGCCCCTCACGCCCGTGTGGGGTCGTTTCGTGCTACAGACGGTCGGGGGCAGGACGGTGGAAATGCCCCTACGCCCGTGTGGGGGCGTTATGTTTTTTGCGCCGGGCTTGCAAAAGAGCGAGATTCGTTATAGAATGATGGACGTAAAATGTGGGCGTGTGCCTATGAATGGAGATTTATTTTATGAAGCTTGGTGTTATCGGTCTGCCCAATGTGGGCAAGAGCACGCTGTTCAACGCCATCACTCAGGCAGGTGCACAGGCGGCAAACTATCCCTTCTGCACCATAGAGCCTAATGTCGGCGTGGTTGCCGTGCCTGATGAGCGTCTGAATGTGCTGGCAGAGATGTATTCACCGCAAAAGCTCACGCCTGCGGTGATAGAGTTTGTGGATATAGCCGGTCTTGTGCGTGGCGCATACCGTGGCGAGGGCTTGGGCAACAAGTTCCTCTCCCACATCCGCGAGGTGGATGCCGTGGTTCATGTCGTTCGCTGCTTTGAGGATGACAACATCGTTCATGTTGACGGCTCCGTCGATCCCCTCAGGGATATGGAGACCATCAATATAGAGCTGATATTTGCCGATCTTGATACCGTTGAGCGCAGGCTTGACCGTGCGCGCAAGAGTGCAAAGAGCGGTGAAAAGAAATATCTTGCCGAGATGGCCCTGCTCGAGCGCATTAAAGAACGGCTCGAAGCACAGCTTCCCGTGAGGGGCATGGAGCTCTCCACCGAGGAGGAGGAGGCCGTAAAGCAGATGTTCCTGCTCACCACGAAGCCCGTCATATACGCCGCCAACATTGCTGAGGATCAGATAGGCAACGAGCCGCCCTGCGTAGAGGACGTCCGTGCTCAGGCCACCCGTGAGGGTGCTGAGACCATCGTTATCTCCGCAAAGGTGGAGGAGGAGCTCTCCACGCTCGATCCCGAGGAAAAAGCGGCGTTCATAGAGGAACTCGGCATTGGCGAGAGCGGCCTTGACAAGCTGGTAAAGGCCGGCTACAGGCTGCTTGGGCTGATAAGCTATCTCACCGCAGGCCCTAAGGAGGTTCGTGCCTGGACCATAGAGCGCGGCACAAAGGCTCCGCAGGCCGCCGGCAAGATACACAGCGACTTTGAGCGCGGCTTCATCCGTGCCGAGGTCGTTCACTATGACACGCTTATGGAAAACGGCACCTTGCAGAACTGCCGCGAAAAGGGTCTCATACGCTCCGAGGGGAAGGAGTATACCATGCAGGACGGGGATATAGTGGTATTCCGCTTTAACGTATGATGGAAGATATTACAGCAAAACACATATCCACCGATGCGCGCTATCGCTCCCCACAGGGGGCGGTGGTCTGCGGAGGCAAGGTTTCACTCTTTCTAGAGCTTTCAGGCTACGACGCCATGCGCTGCAATGCGGAGCTCCGCCTTTGGGACGGAGTCGAGCGCTTTGTGTCGGGCAGCCATGTCGACGCAGGGAGTGTTCGCCGCTTCCGCTTCGATTTCCATGCGTCCGACTCCGCCGGGATACTCTGGTACAACTTCAGGATACGCACGCCCAAGGGGCTGCTCTATTACGGTGCGGCAGACGGGGCTTTGCGCTCCGGTAGGGGCATGCTGACATCGGAGGTGCCGCACGATTTCCGCATAACGGTGTATGACGGGGCTTTCACAACGCCCGAGTGGTTCCGCAATGCGGTTGTCTACCAGATATTCCCCGACAGGTTTGCACGGGGCGAACATCCGGGTGCGGCGGCAGCCGTGCGCAGGATGCATGAGCTTGGGCGTGACATAGTCGTCAAGCGTTGGGATGAGGAGGTGGATTATCTTCCGCTCCCGGATCGGCAATATTACTCCCCCGTGGATTTCTACCTTGGAAACCTTCAGGGCATTATCGACGCCATACCGTACCTCAAGTCCCTTGGGGTAACGGCGGTATACCTTAATCCCGTTTTTGAAAGCCCCTACAACCACAGGTATTCAACGGGCGACTACATGAAGATCGATCCCCTGCTGGGTACGGAGGATGATTTCCGCCGCATGGTCGATGCCCTGCATGCCGCAGGCATACGGGTGATACTGGACGGCGTGTTCTCCCACACGGGTGATGACAGCCGCTATTTTAACCGTTACGGCAGGTATGATGATACAGGTGCGTATCAGAGCAGTGAGTCGCCCTACTGCGATTGGTACATATTCAAAAAGCATCCCGATCAGTATCAGTGCTGGTGGGATTTT
Source organism: uncultured Clostridia bacterium (assembly GCA_944336475.1). GTDB lineage: Bacteria > Bacillota > Clostridia > Christensenellales > CAG-138 > CALVLD01. The sequence goes on along the minus strand of CALVLD010000006.1, from coordinate 77,573 downwards.
GACACGCTGCCCGAGGTGGATGAGCTCAACCCGTCCTACTGCGAGTTTATAGCACGGGTGTTGGAAAAGTGGAACAGCTTTGGCGTTGACGGCTGGCGGTTAGACGTTGCAGACGAACTGCCGGACGGGTTCATGCGCTTCCTCAGACGCACGCTTAAAGAGCTGAATCCCGACGCCTTGCTCATAGGCGAGGTCTGGGAGGATGCCGCCACCAAGCAGGGCCTCGAGGGGCGAAGGGGGTATGTGAACGGTGACGAGCTCGACGGAGTTATGAATTATCCCTTTGCAGATGCACTCATAGACTTTTTGTTGAATCGCGCGACCGCCGAGGCAACGGCAAGTGCCTTTGCCGCACAGCAGGAGGGGTATCCTCCGCCTTTCTATGCGGCGCAGCTCGGTCTGCTCGGAAGTCACGACACCGTGCGGATAAGGACTGCGCTCTCCGGCGCACCCGACCGCAATGCCCTTTCAAGGGAGGCTCAAGCGGTGTGGAAGCCCTCCTCCGGTTCGGCGGAGCTGGGGCGGAAGCGACTTTTGCAGGCATCCGCCGTGCAGTTTTCGATGCCATTCGCTCCTTGTATATACTACGGGGACGAGGCAGGGCTCACCGGTATGGCAGATCCTTTCTGCAGGCGGCCGTATCCGTGGGGGCATGAGGATAAGGAGCTTATCGCCCATTACCGCAGGCTGTCAAAGGCTCGTTCGGGCTGCGATGCCCTCATCCACGGCGATGCGGAGTTCCTGTCCGTCGGAAGGGATGTGCTTGTTGTTCGCAGGAGCACGAAAAATTCTGCGGCGGTGACGGCTATAAATCGAGCCGCACACCCGGCTGCGCTTGAGCTTGCTGTTGAGTGCGGATGCTATGTGGATGTTATTACGAGTGCTGAGTATGACTGCACGTCGGGCAGGCTTGAGCTGGAGATTGCCGTTCACGGAGCCGTCATGCTTGTTCCGAAGGTTTGAATGTGACCGTTATCGTGGTGCCGACCCCCACGCTGCTCTCAAGGATGACATCGGCATTCACCTGTTCGGCTATGTGCTTGACTATGGCAAGGCCAAGTCCCGTGCCTCCCGTCTGTTTGGAGCGAGATTTGTCCACGCGGTAGAAGCGTTCAAACACATGGGGCTGATGCTCCTCCGGTATACCTATGCCTGTGTCCTCAACCGTAAGGCTGTCTCTCCTCACGGTTACGATGACGGAGCCGCCCTCACGGTTATAGCGGATAGCGTTGTCCACAAGGTTGAATACAAGGGTGCTGAGCAAGCTTCGGTACCCTTTTACCATGCAGGGTTCGGCATCCACGGTGAGCGTAACGGAGTTTTGACGGGCGGAGTGCAGGAGAACATCCGAGCACTCATCAGCTATTTCCGCCATGTCCACATACTCCATTGCGTCGGTCTGTTCGCCCTCGTCGAGCTTGCTAAGCCTGATTATGTCGCCTATCAGAGTGAGCATGCGCTTTGCCTCGGCATGTATGCGTGCAGCAAACTCGGGCACGTCCTTCTGCTCGACAAGTCCGCTCGATATCATCTCGGCATATCCCGATATGGATGTCAGCGGCGTTTTTAGCTCATGCGAGACAGTTGCGGCAAACTCACGCTTTGCCCTCTGGATGGCAAGCTGCTCCCCCATATCGAGGAAGAGTATTATGGTGCCCACTATGCGGCGGCTGAATATCACAGGGTCTACAAGCACACGCAGCGTCACGCCCCGGGAGGTGTACTGGGTGATGGAGCTCTCCCCCCTCTTGGCGGAGTCTATGCAGCGGAGCATCTCCTCATCATCGAATATGTCGCTTTTAAACATGCCCGTGGGGTTTGCAGGCAGCTCAAGATACTCCCTTGCCCTCCGGCTGATGCGGTATACATTGTCCTTGCCGTCGAGAACGAGCACCCCGCCGGTGATGCTGTCGAGCATTGCGGCATAGTCGGCATCGTGATATGTGCTCGCCCTTTCTGCGACCGATTTGACAAGCAGGTATTGTGAGATCGTCACGAGTATTATGACGATGCTTATCGTTATAAACAGCCAAGGTTTGGGTATCTCAAGCGCAATGAGAAACACCGATATTGCCGCAACAAGCGCACAGCTCAGCGCTATTACCATTATAAGCAGCGTTCGTATGCGCTTTTCCATGTTACTTCCCGAACCGATATCCGACATTGCGGACTGTGATTATGTGCCTGCCGCTCTCCCCCAGCTTCTGCCGCAGTGTCTTTATGTGCATATCAACCGTGCGTGTTTCGCCTGCAAAATCATATCCCCAGACTATGTTTATGAGCTTCTCGCGGGACATTACGGCTCCCTTGTTCTCGACAAGGCAGCAGAGGAGCTCATACTCCTTGAATGTAAGCTCGACAACACGCCCATCCGCCTTTACCTGCCGCTTGTCACAGTCTATCACTATGCCCTCCGCAGCTATTATATCGTGCGTCTCGCTTCTGGGCGTTGAGCGTCTGAGCAGCGCACGCACACGGGAAACAAGCTCCAGTATGCCGAAGGGTTTTGTGATATAGTCGTCTGCACCGAGGTCGAGGCCGCGCACCTTGTCAATCTCGCCCGTTTTTGCGGTCACCAGTATTATGGGGATGGCCGCAGTCCTTTCCGCCGCACGCAGACGGCGGAGTATCGAAAGCCCATCCTCCCCGGGAAGCATTATGTCAAGCAGCACAAGGTGCTGCGTATCGTCATTGCAGCCTTGAAGCGCAGCGTCAAGCTCGGCGCCATCCACGCAGGGGCAGACATCGAAGCCGCTGCTCTTTAAGGCATAGCACTCCATTTCACGAATGTCAAAATCGTCCTCAACCACGAATATCACGGCAGACCCTCCTTCTGTAACGGTCTTATTATATCTCAAAAGCCTTATTCTGTAAAAGGCGTACAGGTAAAAAATTCGTAAAATGCCCTTGTATATGGGACGTGAATTTTGTCAAAACAGCCTTGCAAAATCGGCTGTTTGCATTTATAATTGAGGTGTGTATATTTGGGTGTGCGCCCTGTGGTATATGCGCTTGCATGTCGTGCATGCATACAATAAGGAGGATTAGAGATGGAGCAGACAAACCCATATGTCATCGAAATGCTCAATATCACCAAGGAATTCCCCGGTATAAAGGCAAACGATGACATTACGCTTCGGCTCAGAAAGGGCGAGATCCATGCGCTGCTCGGTGAAAACGGCGCAGGAAAATCCACCCTTATGAGCGTGCTGTTCGGGCTTTATCAACCCGAGCAGGGACGGATTCTGAAGGACGGCGTTGAGGTAAAGATTAACAACCCCAACGATGCAACGGCCCTCAACATCGGCATGGTACATCAGCACTTCAAGCTCATAGATGTGTTTACCGTGTTGGACAACATCATTCTCGGTGCGGAAGATACCCGCTGCGGCTTCCTCATGAAGAAAAAGGCGAGGGAAAAGGTCATGGCTCTCTCAAAACAGTATGGCCTTATAATCGATCCCGATGCAAAGGTCGAGGATATAACGGTCGGCATGCAGCAGCGCACCGAGATACTCAAGATGCTCTACCGTGACAATGAGATACTCATATTCGATGAGCCCACCGCAGTGCTCACTCCGCAGGAGATAAATGAGCTTATGGAGATAATGCGCAACCTTGCCGCCGAGGGCAAGAGCATACTGTTCATCTCCCACAAGCTGAATGAGATAATAGCCGTATCTGACCGTGTCACAGTCCTGCGCAAGGGCAAGTGCGTCGGTACCGTCAACACCTGTGACACCACCAAGGAGGAGCTCTCCAGCATGATGGTCGGCCGTCCCGTTCAGCTCGTTGTTGAAAAGGACGAAGCCAAGCCGGGAGAAGCTGTGCTTGAGGTCAGGAATATGAGCGTTCCCTCCAAGCTGCACAAGCGGAACGCCGTAAGCAATGTTTCCTTCGACGTCCGTTCTGGCGAGATAGTCTGCATTGCAGGCATCGACGGCAATGGCCAGAGCGAGTTTGTAGAGGGGCTTACGGGGCTTGAAAAATGTTCCGGCGGTACGATCTCCCTCTGCGGACACAACATAATTCGTTCCTCTATCCGCGAGCGGAGCAAGCGTGGCATGAGCCACATCCCGGAGGATAGGCACAAGCACGGCCTGATACTCGATTTCACACTTGAGCAAAACATGGTGCTCCAGCGCTATTACGAGCCCCGTTTCCAGAAGGGCGGCTTTATCAACTTTGAAGCCATACGGACATATGCAAACCACCTTATAGAGCAATACGATGTCCGCTCCGGTCAGGGATCCGTGACTCGTGTACGTTCCATGTCCGGCGGCAATCAGCAGAAGGCCATCGTCGCAAGGGAGTTGGATCGTGAGATGCCTCTCGTAGTGGCGGTTCAGCCCACGCGCGGCCTTGATGTAGGTGCTATCGAGTACATCCACAGCCAGCTTGTAAAGCAACGTGATGCAGGCAAGGCGGTGCTGCTCGTATCGCTCGAGCTTGATGAAGTCATGAATCTCTCCGACCGCATACTTGTCATGTATGAGGGCGAGATAGTCGGTGAGCTTGATCCCAAGACAACCACGGTCGAGGAACTCGGCCTCTATATGGCAGGTGCAAAGAGGCAGGAAAGGAGGGCAGAATAATGAAGGATTGGGGTTATAACATCGGCTCCTCCTTTAGCAGGGTAGGCGGCGGCTTGCGCTCCTTCCTCAGCAAGGAGGGCACGCGCTCGGTACTTGCTACGGTCATCTCTATACTCGCCGGCCTTATCGCAGGTGCAGTGCTGATGCTCATAGTCGGTCTCTCGAGTGAAAATCTTGGCGGCAAGAGCGCATGGGAGGGCATCCGCATAATATTCGGCGGTCTGTTCTCCACCGGCCGCGATGCAGAGGGCGCCCTCTCATTCGGCTTTAACTCCGTAAACATGGGTGACATGCTGTTCCGCGCAACGCCGCTGATACTCTGTGGTCTGTCGGTTGCAGTCGCATTCAAGACGGGTCTGTTCAACATCGGCGCCTCCGGTCAGTATCTGGCAGGTACGACGGCGACGCTGTTCATCGCCCTCTCCATTCCGCAGACGGCGATGCCCACATGGATCATCTGGCTACTGGCGTTCATGGGCGGCATGCTTGCAGGTGCGCTCTGGGGCGCCATACCGGGTATGCTCAAGGCGTTTCTCAACATAAATGAGGTTCTTGCCTGCATAATGACCAACTGGATAGCGGCAACGCTTACGACATGGGTGTTCGACATGTCCAACCTCAAGAATGTGACTGAGGGCACAAAGAGCGCTTACATATACAAGACCAGCTTCAACGGTGTACAGACCCCAAAGATGGGGTTGGACAAGCTGTTTCCCGACTCACAGGTAAACGGCGGTATAATAATTGCAATAGTTATCGCCGTCATCGTCTACATAGTGCTCACAAAGACCACGTTTGGATTTGAGCTCCGTGCCTGCGGCGCCAACCGCCACGCTGCGCATTACGCAGGCATGAAGGATAGACGCAACATCGTGCTGTCTATGGCGTTTGCGGGAGCGCTTGCCGGCGCTGCCGCTTCGCTGTACTGGCTCTCCGGCAATACGGAATTCTATTGGACGGGCGCATACCAGTCTTTGCCTTCTGAGGGCTTTAACGGCATCGCCGTTGCACTGCTTGGGGCGAGCAATCCGATAGCGACCATATTCACGGGCATATTCATGTCCACGCTGAGCATATCCGGACTTCAGCTCAGAAACCTTACGGCATTCAACGAATATATCACCGATGTCATAATTGCCGTGATAGTCTATCTGTCGGCATTCTCGCTGCTCATTAAATCCCTTCTTGGCGGCAAGCACAGGAGGATCAGGGTCGTCGACACACCGCCTCCTGCGGAAGCGGTGGTGAACGATTCGGGTTCGAAGCCGACTGAAGCCACAACGGGAAAGGGGGATGAGGAATAATGTCGTTTCTGATTCGTCAAACCTTGATATTTGCGGTACCGCTCATGATAGTCGCTCTTGCAGGCGTGTTCGCAGAGCGAAGCGGTATTATCAACCTTGCATTGGAAGGCATTATGATAGTCGGTGCATTTGTCGGCGTGCTCGTCGTGCACATGATGCAGAAAAATGAGATATTCGTCCGTATAATTGAGAACGGCGTGCTCCAGAACTGGGGTCAATTGCAGCTTTTCATGCTGATTGCGATGCTCATCGCAGGGGTGGCCGGGGCAGTATTCTCATTGCTGTTAGCCTTTGCGTCGATCAACCTCAAGGCTGATCAGACCATCGGCGGTACAGCGCTCAACATGATGGCTCCCGCACTGGTGCTCTTCCTCGTCCGCATCATCGCAAGGCAGAATGAGCTCCGTATGTTCTCCGGTGACGCCGCATCCTGGTTCATGATCAAAAAGACCATGCTCGGCTTCAGCAAGGAGACGTCCAACTTCTTTGTAGACACATTCCTGGATAAGGTGTATCTGACGACATACCTGTGCATTATCCTGTTTGTGGTGCTCTCCGTGATACTGTACAAGACCCGTTTCGGCCTGCGCCTGCGTGCCTGCGGTGAGAATCCGCAAGCAGCCGATTCACTCGGAATAAACGTATACAGGATGCGTTACGCCGGCGTTACCATATCCGGTGCGCTTGCCGGCATAGGTGGATTCGTATATGCGCTTACGACCGCAAACTGCATGGCCAACGGTGACGTTGCCGGCTTTGGCTTCCTTGCTCTTGCCGTTATGATATTCGGCAACTGGAAGCCCCTCAACATTGCCTGTGCGGCGCTGCTGTTCGGTCTGTTCAAGTGCATTGCGGCAGCATCATCCACTCTCGACATAAACGGCGACGGCGTGTTCATGCTGCTTGAGATTAGCAAGGATCCCACTTGGGGTAAGGTTCTCAATGCAAACTTTTACCGTCTGCTTCCGTATCTTATCTCACTGTTGGTGCTTGCGTTCACTTCCAAGAAGTCCCGTGCGCCTAAGGCCGAGGGCATACCCTACGACAAGGGTTCTCGCTGATTTGTTTATGCAGGCGGAGCCTGTCTCCGCCTGACTGATAAGAAATGGAGGAAAATAATATGGAAATTAAGTTCTACATCTGCCGTCACTGCGGCAACATCATCGCCTATGCGAAGGACGTCGGCGTCCCCGTAATGTGCTGCGGTGATTTCATGGAGGAGCTCGTACCCAACACGGTCGATGCATCCGCCGAGAAGCATGTGCCCGTCGTCAAGGTCGAGGGCGCAAAGGTGCTTGTCAATGTGGGTAGCGCACCCCACCCCATGACCGACGCCCACCTAATCGAGTGGGTGGTGCTTCAGACAAAGCAGGGCAATCAGCGCAAGGCGCTCAAAGCAGGCTCCGAACCCAAGGTATGCTTTGCCATATGCGAATGCGACGAGGTCGAGGCAGTCTATGCCTACTGCAACCTGCATGGTCTCTGGAAGACCGCTCTGTGAGCCACTGAATAACTAAAAAGGCCGATGCTGCTGACAAAGCAGTGTCGGCTTTTTTATTATACATAAAAGTTGGGCTGCGGCAGAGCCGCAGCCCGACTTGGTTAAAGCAGATTACTCGATAACGGAAGTAACAACGCCTGCACCGACGGTGCGGCCGCCCTCACGGATAGCGAAGCGCAAACCCTCTTCGATAGCGATCGGGGTGATGAGCTTGATCTCCATGCGAATGTTATCGCCAGGCATTACCATCTCAACGCCCTCGGGAAGCTGAATGGTGCCGGTAACGTCAGTTGTACGGAAGTAGAACTGGGGACGATAGCCGGGGAAGAAGGGGGTATGACGGCCGCCCTCTTCCTTGGTCAGAACGTAAACCTCGCTCTTGAAGTGGGTGTGGGGATGAATGGTGCCGGGCTTTGCGAGAACCTGGCCACGCTCAACCTCGTTCCTCTGAACGCCGCGGAGCAGAACGCCGATGTTGTCGCCCGCCTCTGCAAGGTCGAGCAGCTTACGGAACATCTCAACGCCTGTAACAACGGTCTGCTTGGTCTCCTCCTTGAGGCCAACAATCTGAACAGCGTCGCCAACCTTGATCACGCCACGCTCAACACGGCCGGTAGCAACGGTACCACGACCGGTGATGGTGAAGACGTCCTCAACGGGCATAAGGAAGGGCTTATCGGTTGCACGCTCAGGAGTGGGGATGTAGGAATCGACAGCGTCCATGAGCTCGAAGATGCACTGGCACTCGGGGGTGGACTTTGCATCCTTGCCTGCCATGAGAGCCTCGAGCGCCTGCAGAGCGGAACCCTTAACGATGGGGGTATCATCTCCGGGGAACTCGTACTCGGTGAGGAGCTCGCGGATTTCCATCTCAACCAAATCGAGCAACTCGGGGTCGTCAACCTGATCGACCTTGTTCATGAAGACGATGATGTAGGGAACGCCTACCTGACGGGCGAGCAGGATGTGCTCACGGGTCTGGGGCATGGGGCCGTCGGCTGCGGAAACGACGAGGATAGCGCCGTCCATCTGAGCGGCACCGGTGATCATGTTCTTAACATAGTCGGCGTGACCGGGGCAGTCAACGTGAGCGTAGTGACGAGAATCAGTCTGGTACTCAACGTGAGCGGTGTTGATGGTGATACCGCGGGCCTTCTCTTCGGGCGCCTTATCGATCTGATCATAGCGCATGGCCTCGGCCTGACCCTGCTGGGAGAGGGCTATGGTGATAGCGGCTGTGAGGGTGGTCTTGCCGTGGTCAACGTGACCGATGGTGCCGATGTTGACGTGGGGCTTATTTCTTTCAAACTTCTGCTTTGCCATTTGGAAATTTCCTCCTAATAGATGTTTTTTGGTTTAATTTTATTTTATCCTCTTTTGAGGGTTGTTTTTGACCCCTATTGGATTATGCCCAGTATCCTGCTGCTGAGGCTTGCGGGCACCTCCTCGTAGTGGTCGAACTGCATGGTAAAGGTTCCCCTCCCCTGCGTCCGTGAGCGTAAATCCGTCGCATATCCAAACATCTCGGAAAGCGGACACATTGCGTGGATGCATTCGGTACCCACGCGGCTCTCCGTGCCTTCGATACGTCCCCGACGGGCGTTGACGTTGCCAAGCACATCGCCCAAATGCTCCGACGGAACAAGTATCTCGCACTTCATGAACGGCTCAAGCAGTACCGAGCCGCCATTCTTGATAGCCTCGCGGAAGGCCAGGCTTCCTGCGATTTGGAACGAAAGCTCGTTGGAGTCCACTTCGTGTGTACTGCCATCAAGAAGAGTTGCGGAAAAATCCACCACCTCATATCCGCCTACCCAACCGCTCCTTGCGGCGTCACGGATGCCCCTATCCACAGCAGCAACATACTCCTTGGGAATTATACCGCCAACGGTTCCGTCTGTAAAGACATAACCTGCACCGGGCTCCAAGGGAGCAAACTCCACAACGCAATGTCCGTACTGACCGTGCCCTCCCGTCTGCCGGACATACTTGCCCTCTGCGCGAACGGTTTTGGTGATAGTCTCACGGTAGGCAACCTGCGGCTTGCCAACACGGCACTCCACCTTGAACTCCCGAATCAGCCTGTCAACGATTATCTCGAGATGGAGCTCCCCCATGCCGGAGATTATCATCTGACCTGTTTCGCCGTCGGTATAGGTACGGAATGTCGGATCCTCCTCCGAAAGCCTGGCAAGCGCAGCAACGAGCTTTTCCTGCCCGGCCTTGGTCTTGGGCTCGATGGCAATGCGGATGACGGGCTCCGGAAACTCCATGGATTCCAGATGAACCTGCCGATTCTCCGCACAGAGCGTATCGCCCGTCGTCGTCTCCTTCAAGCCGACAAACGCACAGATATCGCCCGCATAGACCTCGTCAAGATCGGTACGGCTGTCTGCATGCATGAGCAGCAGACGGTTGACCCTCTCACGCTTGCCACGAGTGCTGTTGTATATATACGAGCCACTCTTAAACGAGCCGGAATACACGCGGCAGAAGGCAAGCTTGCCGACGAACGGGTCGGTGACTATCTTGAACGCCAGCGCCGCAAACGGCGCACTGTCATCAGCAGTGATCTCCACCGTCTTGGTGCCGTCACGGTTGGCGGCCTCGATGGGTGGAACATCGAGCGGCGACGGAAGATAGTCAACGATTGCGTCGAGCAGGGGCTGAACCCCCTTGTTGCGATAGGATGTACCGCAGCAAACGGGCACTACACGGTTTGAAATGGTGCCGGAGCGAAGCGCACGTCTTATCATGTCGGCAGGGATATCCTCCCCGGCAAGGTACAGATCGGCCAACTCTTCGTCATAATCGGCGACGGTCTCTATGAGCTGCATACGGTAGAGCTCTGCCTCCTCAAGCATATCCTCGGGTATGGGCTCACGCCTTATGTCCTTGCCCTCCTCGTCGTAGTAAACCTCGGCATCCATCTCAATGAGATCGACTATGCCTCGGAATGAGGCCTCGTTCCCTATGGGGAGCTGAATAGCGACGGGGTTTGCGCCGAGCCTCACCTGCATCATGTGAATGACGCAGAAGAAGTCCGCACCGACTATGTCCATCTTGTTGACATAGGCGATACGGGGTACGCCATACTTTTCCGCCTGACGCCAGACGGTCTCACTCTGCGGCTCCACTCCGCCTTTGGCGCAGAATACCGCAACAGCTCCGTCGAGCACACGCAGACACCTCTCCACCTCAACGGTGAAGTCCACATGCCCGGGCGTGTCGATTATGTTGATGCGATGCTTCCGCCAATAGGCGGTCGTTGCGGCGGAGGTTATCGTTATGCCACGCTCTCGCTCCTGCTCCATGTAGTCCATGGTTGCGGCGCCTTCGTGAACCTCGCCAACCTTGTGGATCCTGCCCGTGTAGTACAGTATCCGCTCGGTCGTCGTGGTCTTGCCGGCATCGATATGAGCCATTATTCCGATATTTCTCGTTAGCTCAAGCGACGTATCACGCGGCATGACAATTCCTCCTTCCTGCGAGTTTTTTGTTTATATCGAGGCAATATCTGCCGCAATATAACGGGATTAAATCACCAGCGATAGTGTGCAAACGCCTTGTTTGCCTCTGCCATCTTGTGGGTGTCCTCCTTCTTCTTGAAGGCGCCGCCCTGCTGGTTGGCTGCATCCATGATCTCGCCTGCAAGACGCTCCATCATGGTGCGCTCGCCACGCTTGCGAGCAAACATCACGATCCAACGGAGCCCGAGGGTCTGACGACGCTCGGGGCGGATCTCGATGGGAACCTGATAGTTTGAACCACCGACTCGACGTGCCTTGACCTCGAGTACGGGCATTACATTGGCCATTGCCTCCTCAAACACACCGAGGGGCTCACGGCCGGTCTTGTTGCGGATGATCTCAAACGCACCGTAGCACGCCTGCTGCGCAACACCACGTTTACCGTCGAGCATGACCTGGTTGATAAGCTTCGTCACGAGCTTGCCGCCATAGATAGGATCGTCAAGCACTTCCCTCTTGGGTACAAAACCTCTTCTCGGCATATGTGCTTCCTCCTATTACTTCTTGGGACGCTTCGCACCGTAGCGAGAGCGAGCCTGCATGCGCTTTGCAACGCCTGCGGTATCCAGTGCGCCGCGGATAATGTGGTAACGAACACCGGGGAGGTCCTTTACCCTGCCGCCTCTGATGAGCACAACGCTGTGCTCCTGCAGGTTGTGACCGATACCCGGGATGTATGCAATACCTTCGAGACCGTCGGTCAAGCGAATACGCGCAATCTTACGGAGAGCGGAATTCGGCTTCTTGGGCGTTGTCGTACGCACTGCCGTACATACGCCACGCCTCTGGGGGCACTGCTTCAGGATAGGAGAATTGGACTTGTACTCGACCTTCTCTCTGCTCTTCCTGACCAGCTGGTTAATGGTTGGCATTGAAGTTTCTCCTTCGTTGTTTAGTATCGTTTTTTATATCAAGAAAATCCCCTCATTTTTACTTTTGCAACCCGTTTGAGGAGGTTTTTTCTATAAAAAAACCACAGAATACGTCAGTTTACTAACGCACCATGCAATTATAGCTTTAGCAAGTGGTTTTGTCAAATATATTAGGTAAAATTTGAGCTGGAGATTTATATATATTTTTACTTTTTGTTGCTATTACAAAATGTAGTAGTTATCTGCGCCAACACAGCTATGGATGTGATGCAAGGTACGGCGTCCGAGCCCTGCCCTGTGTAACGGAGGCTGTCAGCGCAAAGTCCCAAAGGCTCCCTTGCGCAAATGGAAGCCGTCAAAGCGGAGCTTTGACCAAGGGATTGGAAAGAAGCTACGGCAACATATTTTCTAAAGTGAAAAATACACACCCGAAAATAAAAAAGCGGCTTGCCGATGTTCCAAGCTGCTGTCAACTGATGTTGCTTTACAATCCCTCCGTCACTGCTGTGCCGTGCCACCTCCCTTTGCACAGGGGAGGCGTTGAGGTGTGGGCTGCGCCGTGCCATTTCCCTTTGCGCAAGGTGGATTTGTGCTGCCGACGAGGATTGTAAATCAGCTACCGCATTGCAACCCCAAATTGGCTCCCTGTGCGTAAAGCCGTCGCTCGGTCTACAGATGCAATTATGCGGTGTTTGTTTATAGCTGAATGCCCCCGCCTTACGGCGGGAGCATTTCATTTACCATTATTGTTCGTTATCCGATGTGGGCTCGTCCTGCGAGGGGCGATACGTCTCCTCGAACAGCGGCGGTATTGGCTCCGCATGGACGCACGCATTGGAGTACACACCCGTTGTACGAAGCTGTTTTGAGAACACAAGCTTCATTCTGCCGTCTCGCTCGCCGTTTACGGGCACCCAGCCCTTGCTCAAAAACTCGGCTATCACGGGATCATCGGTATAGTGCATAATGGTTGTTTTGGAAAACACTTTCATCAGAGCATAGCGGAGCAGCGAATCAAACAGCACTGCTATGATGACTGTGAGTGCAAACGCCATAAAAGGAGCCCACGCACCCACGGCATAGAGCGCCTCATGCACGGAATCGCTCGTCACCACCACAAGCCCCACCGCCACGAGCAGGAGCGCCATCACAGTGGGCAGAAACTCTATTACTCTGAATTTTGTCCTGCATGACTTGCAGCAGCTCATCTGTATTGGCAGCAGCATACCTGCGCCCTTCACCGAGAGCCGCTTTTTGCCTGACAGAGGCATCGTCCAGTCGCCATCAGGATCGTCCTTTGCCAGATCGAGCTTTGCATAACACTCGGTGGAGTTTTTGCCCTCTCCCTTGCAGAAGCGACAATGCTCATCCGTATAGAGGGATGTCACCGTCTCCACCGGCGCCTCCTGCATAAGCCTTGCAAGGGCGCTTTTCAGCTTTCGCTGTTTCTTCTCCGAAAGTCCGGCAGCGCAACAGTTCAGGCAGCTTTCCGAGTTAAGCAGTCTGCACTCATCAGAGCCGCAGAGCACACAATTAATCTGTGAAGCATTCATAATAACCTCCGTATCCGGTCGATGCGACATCGGCGCAGGGTTAACACCCTGCGCCGACTATCTATCAGTTGTTGGCAGCCTCGGTCGGCTCCACCTCAACATTGCGGTAGCGCTTCAGACCGACGCCTGCGGGTATGAGCTTACCAATTATGACATTCTCTTTCAAGCCGACCAGCGGATCGATCTTGCCCTTTATGGCGGCATCGGTGAGCACCCTTGTCGTCTCCTGGAAGGAAGCAGCAGAGAGGAAGGAATCCGTTGCAAGAGCGGCCTTGGTTATGCCAAGGAGCTTACGCTTCGCCACTGCAGGCTGACCGCCGCGGCTTATTACCTCCTCATTCTCACGCTCAAATCGGAATATGTCGATAAACTCACCGGGGAGCATACTTGTGTCGCCGGACTCCTCTATCTGCACCTTACGGAGCATCTGGCGGATTATTACCTCGATATGCTTATCTGATATCTCAACGCCCTGCAGTCTGTAAACGGACTGAACCTCCTTGAGCATATAGGTCTGAACATCTTTAACTCCCCTGATCTTCAGTATATCGCTGGGGTTAACAGAGCCCTCGGTCAGCTCATCGCCCGCCTCTACATAGTCGCCATCCTGCACCTTGAGCTTTGCGCCGAAGGGTATGAGGTACTTCTCAGCCTCACCATCGTCGTTGGTGATTATGGCCTCGTTCTTCTTGCCGTCATTCTTAAGCTGCACCCTGCCGTATATCTCGGTGATAACGGCAAGACCTTTGGGCTTGCGTGCCTCGAATATCTCCTCAACACGGGGAAGACCCTGTGTGATATCCTCAGAGGTGGAGATACCGCCGGTATGGAATGTACGCATGGTAAGCTGCGTACCGGGCTCGCCTATTGCCTGTGCAGCGATTATGCCGACCGCCTCGCCTATATCGACAGGCTTGCCCGTGGCAAGGTTGTTGCCGTAGCACTTGGCGCACACGCCATGCTCACTGCGGCAGGTGAACACCGTGCGGATCTCGACAGAGGTGATGCCGGCTGCGATTATGGCGTCTCGTATCTCGTAGGTGATTAGCTCGTTCGCACCTGCGATGAGCTCGCCCGTTTCGGGATGGAATATCTCCTTGACGGTATAGCGGCCGAGTATCCTGTCGCCCAAGGGCTCGATGGGCTTCTCGCCCTCACCGATCTGGGTGACGACCATGCCCTTGACCGCCTCGCCTCGCTCGGCAAAGCAGTCCTGCTCCCTAACGATGACGTTGTGGGAAACATCGACGAGCCTTCTGGTAAGGTAACCGGAGTCTGCGGTACGCAGAGCGGTATCCGCAAGGCCCTTTCTGGAGCCGTGGGAGCTTACGAAGAACTCAAGCACGGAAAGCCCTTCACGGAAGTTGGAACGAATGGGAACCTCAATGGTCTGACCGCTCGTATCCGCCATAAGGCCACGCATACCTGCAAGCTGACGGATCTGTGCGGTTGAGCCACGAGCACCGGAGTTCGCCATCATGTATATGGGATTTATGGGGCTGAGCTTGCTCATCAGCGCATCAGTAACCTGACCCGTGGTGCGCTCCCAGACGGCAATGACCTTCTTCCTGCGGTCGTCCTTGGAGAGCAGACCCATGCGGTACATCTCGTCTATCCTCGCACACTCCTCATCGGCAGCATCGAGCAGGAGCCTCTTCTCCTCCGGAACGGTGATGTCCATGAAACCAACCGTGATGCCACCCTTTGTGGAGTAGCTGAAACCGAGTTTTTTCACACGGTCGAGCACCTCACTGGTTATCGTCGGGCCATGCTTGCGGTAACAGTAGTCAACTATCTTGCCGAGGTCCTTCTTTACAACGAGCTTATCCACCTCGAGCTTGAATGCATCCTCAAGCGTCTCACGCTTTACAAAACCGAGATCCTGGGGCAGCACGTTATTGAATATAAGCCTGCCTATGGAGGTATTTATTACCTTGCGGTAGACCTTGCCCCCATACTCGCGCTCTATCCTTATCTTTGCGAGCGCATGCAGGGACAGGCTGCCCGTCTGGTACGCCATAAGCGCCTCGTCCTCGCTGGCGTATGCCCTGCCCTCGCCCCTGTGTATGCGGCGAAGTGTGGGATTCATGAAGAAATCGACAAGCTGCTTGCAGTCATAGTTATCACAACCGCATGCGGATATGAGCGAAACAACCTTCTCGTTCAGCGCCGCAGAGCAGCCAAGTGCGCCGAACAGGGCGGTCACCTCACTGTCGGAGAGCTGCTCATTCACAACACGGTTGACATTGACCTCATTATCGCCGGTGTGCTTCCTGAGTATGTCGGCAACGGACTTGCGCATCCAATCGTTGAGCTCATCGCTCCGCATGGTAAGGTAGTAACAGCCGATGACCATATCCTGCGTGGGGCAGACAACGGGCTTGCCGTCCTGCGGCTTCAGGATATTGTTGGAAGCGAGCATGAGGAAGCGAGCCTCAGCCTGCGCCTCAACGGAAAGCGGCACATGGACGGGCATCTGGTCGCCGTCGAAGTCGGCGTTGAATGCCGTACACACGAGGGGGTGCAGCTTGATCGCCCTTCCCTCCACGAGCACGGGTTCAAACGCCTGTATGCCGAGCCTGTGCAGCGTGGGCGCACGGTTCAGCAGCACGGGATGCTCTTTGATAACGCCCTCGAGCACATCCCAGACCTCACGGCGAACCCTTTCTACCATACGCTTTGCGGACTTGATATTGGGCGCGTAGCCAAGCTCTGTGAGCTTTTTCATGACAAATGGCTTGAACAGCTCCAGAGCCATCTCCTTGGGAAGTCCGCACTGGTACATCTTGAGATCCGGGCCAACGACAATAACGGAACGGCCGGAGTAATCAACACGCTTGCCGAGCAGGTTCTGACGGAATCTGCCCTGCTTGCCTCTAAGCATATCGGAGAGGGACTTGAGAGGACGGTTGCCGGGGCCCGTTACGGATCTGCCATGCCTGCCGTTGTCGATGAGGGCATCGACGGCCTCCTGCAACATACGCTTCTCGTTCCTGACGATGATGTCGGGGGCGCGGAGCTCCAACAGCCTCTTGAGGCGGTTGTTGCGGTTGATGACCCTGCGGTAGAGATCGTTCAGGTCGCTTGTGGCAAACCTGCCGCCGTCCAACTGTACCATAGGGCGAAGCTCGGGTGGGATGACGGGGATAACGTCCATTATTATCCACTCGGGCTTGTTGCCACTCTTTATGAACGCCTCGATGACCTCAAGACGCTTTATGGCGTTTGTGCGCTTCTGCCCAGAGGAATTGGCTACCTCCTCCCTCAGCTCCACTGCAAGCTTGGGAAGATCGAGCTGTATCAGCAGCTCCTTTATGGCCTCTGCTCCCATGCCGGCACGGAATGCCTTGGGGCCATACTCCGCCTGCGCATCACGATACTCCTTATCGGTGAGGAGCTGCTTATACTCAAGCGGCGTGTTGCCGGGATCCGTGACCACAAATGCGGCAAAGTAGAGTACGCGCTCCAGTGCACGGGGACTCATGTCCAGCAGCATCTTCATGCGGCAGGGCATACCCTTGAAGTACCAGATATGGGATACGGGCGCCGCAAGCTCTATATGGCCCATACGCTCACGGCGGACCTTGGCACGAGTGACCTCAACACCGCACTTGTCGCAGATAACGCCCTTGTAGCGTATGCGCTTATAGCGGCCGCAGTGGCACTCCCAGTCCTTTGTGGGCCCAAATATGCGCTCGCAGAAGAGCCCGTCCTTCTCCGGCTTTAATGTCCTATAGTTGATGGTCTCAGGCTTCTTGACCTCGCCATGGGACCACTCCCTTATCTTTTCGGGCGACGCAAGCCCGATCTGTATAGCGTCGAAATTGGTCAGGTCGAACAAATTATACTCCCTTCCGACTCACTTGTCTGTCCGAGTTGTGTAAGGATCACTTCAACGATTACTCATCAAATTTATCAAAGTCTTCATCGAAGGCGCCGTCTCCGCCCTTGGCGAATTCGTCGTCCTCGTCATCCTCGTCATCCTCATCCTCGGTGTCGTCATCCTCTTCGTCTTCGTCGTCACCAAAGTAGAATTCGTCACCGAAGTCGTCTCCCTCACCGAGATCGTCCTCGTCATCCTCGTCGGAATCCTCGTCCTCCTTGTTGAAGTCGAACGTATCATCACCGATCTCGGGACGATCCAGACGGACGTTCAAGCCGCCGGTTGGCTCGTCATCGTCCTCATAGACCTCGGAGATCCTGATCTCCTCCTTGTTTTCGGAAAGAACCTTGATGTCAAGGCCGAGGGACTGAAGCTCCTTGATGAGAACCTTGAAGCTCTCCGGCACGCCGGGAGCGGGCACATTCTCACCCTTGACTATGGCCTCATAGGTCTTTACACGGCCGACGACATCATCACTCTTGACCGTCAGTATCTCCTGCAGGGTGTTGGCAGCGCCATATGCCTCGAGCGCCCAGACCTCCATCTCGCCAAACCGCTGTCCTCCGAACTGCGCCTTGCCGCCGAGAGGCTGCTGTGTTACCAGGGAGTACGGACCCGTGCTCCTTGCGTGGATCTTGTCGTCAACGAGATGGAACAGCTTGAGGTAGTACATATAGCCGACCGATATGCGGTTTTCAAACGGCTCGCCGGTTCTGCCGTCATAAAGAACAGTCTTGCCATCCTCGCTCGCCCCTGCGGCGATGAGCTTCTGCATGAGTGTCTCATCCTCTGCTGCGAGCTTTAGAAGCGCTTCTGCGTCGCCGTGGGTGAGCTTGAGCAGCTCCTGCGCAGCGGCATTCCCCTTGTTGGAGAGGGCCAGCAGCATCTTGATGTCATCCTCTGTGGCGCCGTCCAGTACGGGGGTTGCGATGTTCCAACCCAGAGCCTTCGCCGCCTTGCCAAGATGCAGCTCCAGTATCTGCCCGATGTTCATACGGGAGGGAACGCCAAGCGGATTCAGCACTATTTGCAGGGGGGTGCCGTCGGGCAGGAAGGGCATATCCTCCTCGGGCAGTATCCTGGAAATAACACCCTTGTTGCCGTGGCGGCCCGCCATCTTGTCGCCGACGGAGATCTTGCGCTTCTGCGCAATGTATACACGAACAAGCTCATGCACGCCGGGCGAGAGCTCATCCTTGTTCTCTCTTGTGAACACACGGACGTCAACGACTATACCATCCTCGCCGTGGGGAACACGCAGGGATGTATCACGCACCTCCCGAGCCTTTTCACCGAATATGGCACGGAGCAGACGCTCCTCGGCGGTGAGCTCCGTCTCGCCCTTGGGGGTGACCTTGCCAACCAGAATATCGCCCGAGCGAACTTCTGCGCCTATGCGGATTATGCCCCTCTCATCGAGATCCTTTAGGGCATCCTCGCCGACATTGGGAACGTCGCGTGTGATCTCCTCCTCGCCGAGCTTGGTGTCACGAGCCTCCGTCTCATGCTCCTCTATGTGTATGGAGGTGTAGATGTCCTCCTTGACGAGCTTTTCGCTTATGAGTACAGCGTCTTCGTAGTTGTAGCCCTCCCAGGTCATGAAGCCTATGAGCATGTTCTTGCCGAGGGCGATCTCCCCATTGGCAGTGGATACGCCGTCCGCTATCTGATCACCTTTGTTCAGGTGCATGCCCTTGCTTACAACGGGGCGCTGATTGATGCAGGTGCCCTGGTTGGAGCGTTTGAATTTGATGAGGCGGTATGTCTTGAGGTCATGCGTGGAGTCAAGCTCGACCACAACCTTATCCGCAGCCACGGAATGGACGGTACAGTCCTCCTCCGCAAGCACGAGCACGCCGCTGTCGTACGCCGCCTTGTATTCCATGCCCGTGCCGACCACGGGAGCCTCCGTCATGAGGAGCGGAACCGCCTGACGCTGCATGTTTGAACCCATCAGCGCACGGTTGGCGTCGTCATTCTCCAGGAAGGGGATCATTGCCGTTGCAACGGATACGAGCTGCTTGGGCGAAACATCCATGTAGTCTATCTCGTTGGAGCGCACCTCGATGATCTGATCGAGCTGACGGGCAACTACCCTGTCCTTTGCAAACCAGATCCTGCCGTCCTCAGTCCTGACCGTGGGCTCATTGGCCTGCGCAACTATCATGCCGTCCTCGTCCGCAGCTGTGAGGTAGACTATCTCGTCCGATATGGATCTGTTCTTTTTGTTGACCTTGCGATAAGGCGCTTCGATAAATCCGTACTCATTGATACGGGCATATGTCGCAAGCGAGTTGATAAGGCCAATGTTTGGGCCTTCCGGTGTCTCTATGGGGCACATACGGCCATAGTGGGAATAGTGAACGTCTCGAACCTCGAACGTTGCACGGTCACGGTTCAAGCCGCCCGGACCGAGCGCCGACAGACGGCGCTTATGCGTGAGCTCCGCAAGGGGGTTGGTCTGATCCATGAACTGCGAGAGCTGCGAGGAGCCGAAGAACTCCTTTATGGCTGCTATTACGGGGCGTGTGTTGATGAGGTTGCTGGGCATTGCCACATCCATGTTCTGCAGACTCATGCGTTCGCGCACAACACGCTCAAGTCGGGTGAGACCGACACGGATCTGATTCTGCAGCAGCTCGCCCACCGAGCGGATGCGGCGGTTGCCAAGATGGTCGATATCATCCGTCTTGCCTATACCGTAGGGCAGACCCATGAGATAGCTTACAGAGGCTACCATATCATCGGGGATTATGTGGCGGGGAATGAGCTCCTGCACATTTAGCTTGAGGTACGCTTTGAAGTCCTCGTCATCGGCAAGGTTCACACGCTCATTCAGCATATTCACGACCACAGGATAGTGGACATGCTCATTTATGCCCAGGGAGAGAAGTATCTGCCTATTCTCCTCAGGATCGTCGGAGAATATGAAGTACTTCATAGGATCTACGAAGCGGTTGCCCAATATGCGGATCTTGCGCTCCATACGATCCGTTGGGAATACATAGATGCCGTCCACACCGGTGTTCTCGATGGCGGTGGCGGCGGCCTCGTCGATGAGCCGGCGCTCCTCGGCAAGCACCTCGCCGGTGGTAGGATCCACAAATGTCTCTGCGGCGTACCTGCCGACTATGCGAGCAGCCAGTGAGAGCTTTTTATTGAACTTATACCTGCCGACACGGGCAAGGTCATAGCGCTTGTCAAAGAAGAGGGAGGTTAGCAGCGACCTTGCAGACTCCTCCGTGGGGGGCTCGCCGGGACGCTGACGCTTGTATATCTCGATAAGACCCTGCTCGGTATTCTCCGTTGGATCCTTCTCAAGGGTGTTGAGCAGACGCTCCTCCTCACCCAGAAGGGCGAGTATCTGAGCATCCGAGCTGTATCCCAATGCACGCAGGAGCGCAGTGACATGCACCTTGCGCTGACGGTCTATCTTGGCATACAGTATCTCATTGCTGTCGGTCTCAAACTCCAGCCATGCACCCCTGTTCGGGATGACCTGTGCGCTGAAAAGATGACGGCCGAGCTTATCGATCGCATCCGTATAGTAGGCGCCGGGGGAACGCACAAGCTGGCTGACAATAACGCGCTCGGCACCGTTGATGATGAACGTGCCCTGCTCAGTCATTAGCGGGAAGTCGCCCATGTAGACCTCCTGCTGCTTGATCTCACCGGTCTCGGTGTTGATGAGACGCACCATAACACGCAGCGGTGCGGAGTAGTTCACATCACGCTCCTTACACTCCGCAATGCTGTACTTCGGATGTTCTTCATCGATCTTGTAGCCAACGAACTCAAGCACCAGCTTCTCGGTAAAGTCCTTGATCGGGGAGATGTCCTCAAGCACCTCGCCAAAGCCCTGGTCGACGAAACTGCGGTATGACTTTTTCTGAACCTCTATCAGATCGGGCATACTGAGAATTTCATTGACGCGCGAAAAGCTCAAACGGCGGAGCTTGCCCATCTTTACCTCATGTACCATCTGTTTCACTCCTTCTCTGCGGTAATCGCGGTCGAGTAGTTATGTATCTATCGGAGTTACACGCCGCCCTTCTGCACACCCGTCAGGTGATAATTCCCTTTATCCACGGTATACTTGGACTCTCAGCTTGAGTCTTTGATACCTGTAAATGCACAAGTGGGCAGTATCCTCCATATTAACACAGTTTTGCATTGTAACAGTTATCCGTCAATATGTCAAGTCTTAAAATAGGCAAATTTTGAAATATATTTAGTTTGATGCGTGCGCTCTATCTGTTTTTTGATATAATTGCTCTGTCTATTTATGGAGGTGAGAATCATGAAAGAACCAGCTCTCGTTATTATGGCAGCCGGCATGGGCAGCCGTTACGGCGGTTTGAAGCAAATGGATCCAATCGACGCCCATGGCAATTTTATAATCGACTATTCGTGCTTTGACGCCATCCGTGCAGGCTTCAAACACATTGTCTTCATAATCAAAAAGGCCATTTATGATGACTTTGTCGCAACCATCGGCAGCAGGGTTTCTTGCTTTGCAAAGGTAGACTATGTGCTTCAGGAGCTTGACAAGCTCCCCGACGGCTACTCCGTACCTGAAGGGCGCATTAAGCCCTGGGGTACCTCCCATGCCATACTCTGTGCCAAGGAGGTCGTTGATTCGAGCTTTGCGGTGATAGGTGCAGACGATTACTTTGGGCCAAGCGGCTTTAGAATCATCTATGATGCACTTGCGAGCAGCGCAGATCCCCATTCATTTTTTATGGTGGGGTACAATGTTTCCAACACCCTCCCACCTGTCGGCTTCGTTGCCCGCGGCGAGTGTGATGTGGATACAAGCGGTATGCTCACTCGCATCGTGGAGCGCAAGCAGCTCCGAAAGACCGAGTTCGGCGCAGAGTACACGCTTGACGATGGCAAGACTTTCATACCCCTTTCTCCCGACACCGTTATCAGCATGAACTTCTTCGGCTTTACGCCCGAGATATTCAGTGTGCTTGAAAAGCGTTTTCCACGCTTCCTTGATGAGAACCTTTCCGTCAACCCCCTCAAGTGTGAGGATCTCCTTCCCACCGCCGTGCAGGAATGCATCGAGAGTGGAGCCTTCACCGTCAAGGTGCTATCCACCCCAGATCGTTGGTTCGGGGTAACCAACCGTGAGGATAAGCAGACCGTGATTGATGCTCTGCGTACTCTGACAGAGAAGGGTCTCTATCCCGCCCCGCTCTGGGGCTGAGCCTCAGCAAAGCAGGGGGCTCGCTTGCCCGACGGCAGCGAGCCCTTTTTGTGTGAATATTGAGGTTTTTAATTGCCGAAGCGCTCCTTAAGCAGCGGTATCAGTATAAGAAGCACTATCACGACCCCTGCGATCAGAGCGATTATCTTGACCGCCTTCATAGTACTCTCTGACATCGGCCTGTACCCCTGTGTAAGCGGCGCATGGCAGAAAGGGCACTCCGTCATGTGATCAAGCGCATCCTTACCGCAGTTGTCGCACTTTACCAGATGCGCCTCATAGCTCCAGCGGCTTATCCGCTTGGGCTTATTGGGTATCACTTCCGGCGCCTCGGCGCTCTGTCCCGTCTGCTCTGCTTGCAGACCGTTATCGCTGAAATCTTCCATATCAAAAACTCCCTTAAAATATGGAACGCAGCCAGTTAAGCAAGTCATCCCACAGGAGGAAGCCGAGCACAACGAGCACTCCGCCTATGCTAAAGACCAACGTCAATACCAGCGCAGCCTTCATTGCGCCGCCCATTATTGCGCGCATCTCACCCTTGGTAAGGTCATCGGCTATTTCAATATCCTTCTTTTTCGGATCGTCGCCGAACGTTGCGGCATTGTTATTCCACGGCATACCATCGACATTCATGTTGACGATTACACGTCCGTCATCATCATCGTATTTCTTCTTCGCCATGTTCTCACCTCCTTTGGCTGAGTATAACATTCGAACACTATCGATGTCAATCAAGTCATGATTATTTTACGCAGAATTGACATAAATAAACGACCCACCGGGGGTACTTGCGGTGGGTCGAAAACGATCTTTTAGGGAATCTACTTATAGGATCACTTGGCGGTATTTTTCTCGTCGTAGAGGTGGCATGCGACATAATGGCCAGGGCGAACCTCCTTCATAGTGGGTGCCTCGGTGTCGCAGAGCCCCTCAATGCAACGGTTGCAGCGCGTATGGAACTTGCAGCCGGAGGGCGGGTTCGCCGGAGAGGGTATGCTGCCTTCGAGAATGATACGGTCCATCTTGACGGTGGGATCCGGTATCGGGATGGCGCTGAACAGTGCAACAGTGTAGGGATGCAGCGGCTCGGAGAATATCGAAACCTTATCCGCATACTCAACCATGTTGCCGAGGTACATAACGCCGACGGTATCGGAGATATGCTCAACGACGGAGAGGTCATGGGAGATGAACAGATAGGTCAGGCCGTATTCCTTCTGCAGATCCTCGAGCAGATTGATTATCTGCGCTTGGATGGAAACGTCCAGAGCGGAGACCGGCTCATCGCAAACAATGAAGTCGGGGTTCATCGCAAGCGCCCTTGCAATGCAGATACGCTGCCTCTGGCCGCCGGAGAACTCGTGCGGATACCTGTCCCTATGATAGGGTTGGAGGCCGCAGCTGTTCATGATGCGGACAATATACTCATCATACGTCTCACCCTCGGGAACAAGGTCGTGCTCCTTAACGGCTTCGCCGATTATCTCATCGACCGGCATACGGGGAGAGAGCGAGGAGTAGGGATCCTGGAAGATTATCTGGATCTTCGGGCGGATCCTGCGCAGCTCCTTCTTGGGCAGGGAGTGGATCTCGATGCCGTTGAAGAGAACCTCGCCATCAGTCTTGTCATTAAGGCGGAGTATCGTCTTGCCGACAGTCGTTTTGCCGCAGCCAGACTCACCCACGAGACCCATCGTGGTGCCACGCTTTACCTTGAAGGAGACCCCATCGACAGCCTTTACATGGCCGACGACCCTGTTGAAGAAACCGGCCTTGATTGGAAAGTATTTCTTAAGGTCGTTGACCTCAAGGACGTACTCGGAGGAGGTATCCATCTCGCTGATGTGATCGATACGATCTTGCTTTGCTTCCATTTTACTTTACCTCCTTAATTATTTTCGGGATAGCGATAGCAGCTTACATAGTGGGTATCGCTTATCCTGCGCATTTCGGGATATTTTCCGTCGCACTGCGCCTGACACATCTCGCACCTGTCCTTGAAATAGCAGTAGTCCGGCATGTTGATGGGGTTAGGAACGCTGCCGGGAATGCTGTACAGGCGGTCGACACGCTTGTTGACAACGGGCTTTGACGCCATAAGACCAATTGTATAGGGATGTGCGGGATGCAGGAACACGTCCTCTGCCGTGCCCTTCTCAACAATGCGGCCGGCGTACATGACGACAACATAATCCGCCATCTCCGCAACGACGCCGAGGTCATGGGTGATGAGCATTATGCTGCTGTTAATCTTGTCCTTCAGCGTGCGGAGAAGGTCAAGTATCTGCGCCTGAATCGTAACATCAAGAGCGGTGGTGGGCTCGTCAGCGATTATGAGCCTGGGGTTACAGGCCAGCGCCATAGCAATCATTATACGCTGACGCATACCGCCGGAGAGCTCATGCGGATACATGTTGTATACGCCCTCTGCGTTTGCGATGCCGACCATCTTGATCATCTCGATGGAGCGAGCCTTGACATCCTCATCGGACATATCGGGGTAGTGGAGCTGCAGAACCTCATCGATCTGGTGACCGGCACGGAACACGGGGTTGAGGCTCGTCATAGGCTCCTGGAATATCATGGAGACATACTTACCGCGGATGCCCTGCATGACCTGCGTGGGGGTCTGAGCAATGTCGTAAACGCCATCAGCACCGAGGTTGAGGCGAATAGCGCCCTCAACAATCTGTCCCTGCGGACGCTGGACGAGCTGCATCAGCGAGAGGCTTGTGACGGACTTGCCGCAGCCGGACTCGCCGACGACGCCAACGGTCTTGCCCTGGGGAACCTCGAAGGTAACGCCGTCAACAGCCTTGACCGTGCCGATATCTGTGAAGAAGTAAGTGTGCAGATTGTCAAACTCAACAACATTTGCAGGATCCTTCATCTCGGTCAGATACTCGGAGGGGTCAACATGCTTGCGGTTGCGCTTCTTCTCAATAGCGGCAGTGATGCGGCGGTTCTCACGCGAAATTCGGCGTGATTCCTTCGCAGAAATATAGCTTTTTTTCTTTTCCATTTCGAGTCACCTTACCTTTTCATCTTGGGGTCGTATGCGTCACGCAGACCGTCGCCGACAAAGTTGAAGCCGAGAACAGCAAGAACGATGCAAAGACCTGTCGGAATCCAAACGTACCAGTAGGTTGTCATATCGTAGGCGCTCTTGATGGAGTTAAGTATGGAACCCCACGATGCCTGCGGGAACTGAACGCCGAGGCCCAGGAAGCTGAGCGTTGCTTCGGATATGATGATAGAGCCAAGACCCATCGTAGCGGAGACTATGAGCAGCGGCATTACGTTCGGGACGAGATGTCTGAATATACGCCTGCTTACTCGGATACCGCAGGCCTCGGTGGCAACCATGAAGTCCTGCTCGCGCAGCGAGAGAATCTGGCCGCGAACTGTGCGAGCGGTACCTGTCCAACCCAACAGACCCATTATGCCGACCAACACAAATATTCGGATATTACCTCTGACGTCGCGGGCATCCAGAACGGAGCCGGTGATGAGCATCATGGGCCAGTATGGGATGCAGTTGAACAGGTCAACGAAACGCATCATTATGGTATCCACGACGCCGCCGAAGTAACCGGATATGCCGCCAAATATAACGCCTATCAGCATCTCAATGATTATGACGACGAAGCCGACCATCAGGGAGATACGTCCGCCGTACATCATACGGGTCATGTTATCCATGCCGTTGCCGTCAGTACCAAGAAGGAACTTTGCGGAGGGTGAATCGTTGTTTCGGAGAACTCGAGCGGGCTCGGGCGCCTTTATCTCACAACCGTCATTCTTCCTCTCAACGCTGTACTCGGTGCTCTCATAGGCGAACGTGGTGGTGTTGACGTGCGCCTCATCAAGGAAGCGGCATGCCTCACGGGCGGCCATCTTGAAGCCATGGGAGAGCGCGAGGTCCTCCTTGCCTGCGGCAGGGGAGATACGGAATGTGGATACATAGGCAATCTCCTCGCCGTCCATAAGCACAGTGCAGCCCTCAAGGGTGCCGACCGTCGCATAGGGAGCAACCTCACCATTCTCGTCGACATAGGTAATGTCGTAGGCAAGAACCTCAGCGATGGAACCGAATGTGCCGTCCTTCGGGGTGGTAATGGCAAAGCTCCTGTTTGCCTCGTTGTAATCAACGGTGTAGGTGTGGGTCTCAGTCCAGGTCTCCTTGATAACACCGTAGATAGCCTCGGCGTCGGCGGTATCGATGGTCGCAATGTCCTCAACGACCTCAGCGTAATCGCTTGGACCGAGCAGGAATACCTCAATGCCACGCTCAACAAGGTTATATGCCATTGCTGCGCCGACGGCAAACATATCGTCCTTGGTGTAGCCGAGCGCAGCAAGCTCCTCGTCGGTAAACTCGGGGTCGCGGTCATCGACCCAAACCACGGGCTCGCCGCTGTACTGGTCGACAGCTGCAAGTATGCCCTCGCTGAAGTAATCGTCATTGATGACCGCCGTGTTGTAGGCCTTGGATGTCCTTATACGGTAGTTGACCTCGTTGATGGTGTACTCAACGCCCTCAACGGTGAAGGTTTCAGAGCCATTCAGGCGCGCCTCGGTATAGGCGTCAACGAACTCGCTCTCAGGATCATCGAGATCCCACTGTATGTCCTCGGTCTCGCCCACGAAGATGTACACGGGGGAAGTATCAAGCGTGAAGTCATACGAGGCGCCGGTGGCCTCATCAACATAGGTGAAGCCAGTTTCGCCGAGGCCGTAAGCATTCTCAAAGCCAAGCTTGAAGTCAAAGTCGTTGACAACGGCCGCAAGCGTCTCATCGGAGGTGATGGGATCGTAAACGTGGTTGCCGCGGAAGCCAATAAGCTCGGCCCTGCGGACGATGCTCGTCATCTTATCCTTGGTATAGACCAGATATTCCTCGTCCTCAAATGTAAAATACATGAAGCTCTTTTCATGGGAGAGCTCCGGATTGGGCGCTGCGGTTGCATAGGCAGCCTCAAACTCGGGGCTCGTGACAAAGTCGGAGCCCTCAGCCGCAGTGAACTCCACGACGCTCTCAGCGCCGGGAACTTTCTCGGTCGTGACCACGCAGTAGTCGTCCATGCGGTAGATGTTCTTGAACAGGGGGCTGTTCTCGAAGGAATCAAGGCGATATATAACGCCGTTGGAATATGTGCCTTCTGAATACCTGAGCTCGGGATTGTTTGCCTGCTGGGTGATCATGTATTCGACCTCTGCAAGCTGTGCGCCGCCAAGCTGCTCCGCGCCCTCTGCCGGGGTGATCGTGGGAACCTCGGAAACGTCCTTCATGTTGGCGTAGGGCTTGCTCATCATGACGGTCTTCCAGAACACGTCCGTCTGCTTGTACGGTGAGATGGCTCCGCCGAGGAAGGAGAACAGGAACATGAATACGAGTATTATGAGACCGGCGATGGCAAGCTTGTTGCGCAGGAAGCGCTTCATGACCATCATGCCGGGGGAAAGCACTTTGACCCTTCGTGCATCGTCCAACTTCAGGCGTTCGCCGTTTTCGGTATTCTCGGAGGCGAGATCAGCAGCATTGTTGATCTCTTTATCAAAATCTTTATTGTCGTTTTTCTTGCTCATGTTGACCTCCTTAATTTGCCCTTACTCGAGGATCGACCACTGCGTACATTATGTCGGCCAGCAGCAGGCTCACCTGTGTAAGAACAAGAATGAATACGGTGTAGAACATGGTGAAGGGAATGTCGCCCTCGGTTATACAGCCATATGAGATATAACCGATGCCCTGAATCTGGAACAGGGTCTCCGTGATCATTGCGCCGCCAAACATATTCGGAATGAGATAAGTCATGTAGGACACGAGGGGGATCAGCGTATTGCGGAAGGCATGCTTATTGATGACCTTCTTCTCGGGCAGACCCTTTGCACGCGCAGTCCTTATATAATCGGCATTGAGAACCTCAAGCATGTTAGTACGGGTGTACCTCATGAGGCCGCCGATGCTGAGCATTGTCAGAACAATGATAGGCAGCACCATATGGTGCGCAACATCAAGGATCATCTTGAAAGTTTCACCGTTTTCCTTGTACTGCTGATAATACCTGCCCTGCAAACCGGAGATGTCAAACCAGTTCAGTTTACATGCAAATACATATTTCAAAATCGTTGCCAGGAAGAACGATGGTAGTGATATACCAAGCAAGGCGAAAACCGTTACAGCATAGTCTGTTGCGCTGTACTGCTTTCTCGCCGCCAATATTCCAAGCGGAATACTTATAAACATCTGTACGAAAAACGTCAGTACGTTTATGATCACAGAATACCATACGACCTCATTGAACTTTTCAACTACGGGCACGCCATACTTCCATGACTCGCCCCACTGGAACGTTATGGCAGAGCCGCACCAATCCAGAAAACCAGCAACAATGCCTTTATCGAATCCGTACTCTTCATTCAGCTCCGCCATGATCTCTTCGACTGACTTACCGTTGCCGGTCATCGCTGCCGCTGCGGAACGCTCACGAGCCAGCTTTTCAACGTAGCTCACGGGCAGGCATCGTAATGCGGCATACGTTATGAACGAGCCGAAGAAGACAATTACGATACCCAGCAGCACTCTCCTAATAATAAATTTTGACATGTTTTTACCCTCTTTTACCACCCTCGCGGGTTGATTTAAGGCGCCCCCGCCGAAATTTGCGACCGAATTCCCTATAAAAAATCGTTTTAGTCTGCTTAGATAATGTTTGAGCCCACCGAGGTGGGCTCAAACATATTGTCTCAGGCAAAAATGCCTTTAATTTTAAATTAGCCCTTGTACATCTGGATCTTCTCGATCTCAGCCATCCAACTCCAGTTGGTGGTGACATCGGGAGTTACAGTCTCGAGCTTGATGCGCTCGGGGCTTGCAACGCAGCAGTTCCTGCGCTGATAGAAGGGAACCTCAACCGCCCAGTCAAGGATGATGTCGAGGCAATCCTTGTAGAGAGCCTTACGAACATTCTGGTCGTCACTGGTACGAGCCTGCATGATGAGATCGTCAAGCTCGGCGCTCCTGATGTGGTAGTGGTTGTTATCGGTACCGCCGTCACCGGGAACGTTGCTGCTGTGATAGATCTGATACATGTCGGGGTCGATAGCGCCGCCCCATGCAGCCGTCCAGAGCTCCTGAGTGCCTGCATCGAGAGCATCCCAGAGAACGTTGGTGTTGGTGAGGTCGTTGACGTAGAGCTCAATGCCGATCGTAGCAAGAGCAGCGGAGGCATTGGTCAGAACAGCGTAGCTCGGATGGTCACCGGTACCCTCGCCGGGAACGAGAACCTCGTAGCTGGTCTTGGCCTTGGTGCCTGCGGGAGCAGTGGCAACGCCGTCAGCGAAGGTGTAGCCGGCAGCCTCGAAGTAGCCCTGAGCAGCTACGAGAGCGGCGGCATACTCCTCGTCAGCGGTCATATCGTCTGTGTAGATGGGATTGCCGTTGACATCCCTGGAGAAGGCAATCTCATAGCCCTCGTCATTGGGCTGCGGGGACGCCCAACTTACAGTGGAGATGGGGTACTGGATAACGGAAGCGACATCGGCATAGTAGGAGTCGACAGCGGCCTCACGATAAACGGCAATGATGGTTGCGAAAGCCTTGCGGAGGTTCTTGGAAGCCTCGGAGCCGGGCTCGTCAACGAGAACGGTGTCGGCGTTGAGGCCGATATAGCCGTAGCCGTTATTATCAACGATGTAGGTCCAAATGACATCGCCCTGGAGGCCGCCCTCGGTGTTGTAGGAACCGATCTCCGCGAAGGTCTCGACAGAACCGGAAACGTCGTTGGCGGCGTCAATGGTTCCGGAAGCGATACCGGCGATCTTGTCAGCATCGTTCATCTCACGGAACTGGAGGTTCTTGGTGAGAGGAGCTCCCTTGAAGTAATACTCGTTGGCACGGAAGGTGACAACGCGGTTCTCATAGGAAACGAAGGTGTAAGGACCGGCGCCCATGGGGGTAGCGGTCTTGGAACGAGCGATGGAGAGGTCGCCACGGGGGAAGCCGTAGGAGCCGTTCTCGGGATCCCAGAGGGACTCATCGCCATAGTAGTGCATCGGAGTGATGTAAACGCCGAGGATGCTGTAGACAGCGGTTGCAGAGTAGCCGTTAAGGGTGACTTCAACGCACCAGTCGTTGATCTTCTTGATACCCTCAATGCTGTTTACCGGGGGGTTGTCAGGATCCTGCGCACCCATCTCGGTGATGAAGGTCGCCTTTGCAAGAACAACGGGATCGCCTGCGGAATAATCGCAATCCTCAGCAGCAAAGTAAGCGGAAGCATCGTTGTTGTACTTGGCCTTCGCCTCCTCAAGGAAGTCTGCCCATGTGGGGTTCAGCTCGGGGAAGGTCTCGCCGGTGGTGCCGAAGACGAAAGCGCCCTCCTCATTGAAATCACCGAAGCCCCAGCCCCAGGATGCAAACATGACCGCCCAAGCCTCGTTGGCCTTTACAGCCTCGGCGTCCTGACCCTCGTAGAAGGGCATCAGCTCGCCGTTACCTGCTGCCCAGTAATTGTCGGCAACATAATTTGCGAGGTAGCCGAGCTCGGCAAGCCAGTACTCATCAACCTTTGCATAGAATGCATCATACTGCTCCTGAGTGTACTCACCCTCGCCGGCAATGATAGCGTCAGCAATGGTTGCATACTTGTCATAAACGGCGGTGGAGGTCTGTGTACGATACTCATTCAGACCTACGATGTCGTAGGAGTTGAGGCTTGTGGAGCCCTGATAGTCGGTATCGAGGTAGACGTAATAGGTGAAGATAACGTCATCGATAGTGATGGGGGTGCCATCGCTGAACACCATGTCCGGACGGATGATGGCGGTGTACTTCGTGGTATCGGTAGCCTCATCGTAGTTTACGCTGAGGTCTGCGGTGTAATAATAGAAGTACTCGGCGCCATTGTAGGTGCGGGTCTCGCCCTCAAGACCATTCATGATGGGCTGACCGGAACGGTCGACCATCATAAGAGAGATCTGGGTCATGCCGGCAACATCCGTGTCGTAAGAAGTATCAGCGAAGTAGGGGCTGAACTTCTCGGAGAAGGTGGCGTAACCAACCACAAGGGGAACTTCGGGATCGCAATCCTCATCAGCGGTGAGCGTCTCGGGGACGGCAAGGTTGATGTCGGGATAGAGAGTCTCAAAAGTCTCCTCTTCTACGGGTTCCGGAGTCTCGTCAACAACAGGCTCTTCCGTTGGGTCGGCGGGAGCTTCTGTCGGGTCGGGCTCATCGGGATCTGTGCAGCCTACGAACAGGCCGAGGCACATAATTGCACAGACTACGAGTGCTAAGAAAGCAAACAGCTTCTTTTTCATGCTTTACCTCCTAAATAATTTTGATAGCAACGCTTACGCAAGCTATCACACTTGTACGGATACTATAACAGAGAAACGGTCGGTTGTCAACACATATATCAAAAATTTTTGAACGATATGTGACAGTTTTAAGATATCCTCCCCCGATTTGGTGCTCAACAGCCTCTTTCACGGGGTCTTTCCGACGGGTCTGTCCAGCTTGATGCATTCGTATCGGTCGAAAACGCGGATAAAAAACCAGATCGCAAACCCCATTGCAAGCTCCAAAACCAGGGTGATTATGCCCCTTGCAAGAGTCTCCGCCTCCACCCCGGCGATTATCGCAACAGCCTCGCCCACGAATGTCATGCCTGCCATAATAAAGCCTATGACGAGCCATGTGCGGAGCTTGGTCACGAGATCCTCATACTGGAAGCGCTCCATGTCGCGCGGCGTGAGCATAAGCATTATGACCTTGCTCAAAACGAGCACGCATGGCACGAACTGCGCCAGATAGGGGAACAGCACATACACGGTGGCAGGTATGCCGTTGATCGATGTCGGCTTGACCCAGGCCAGCCCGGCGATTATCAGCAGCAGCCACGCCGCAGTCAGTGCGGAGAAGATAATGAGGAGCCCCTTAAAGGCGTCGTCCGTCATGTTGAAGCGATAGTACTTGCCGCAATAGACGGCAACGCTTTTGGTGCCCTTGCCGTTTTTCTTGGGGACTTCTTCGATCCTGTAGTCGTTAACGTATTTTTTCGGCCTTCCGATGCTCATAAGCCATCCTTTCATGTTCCGGCGATGCGCAGATGGGTTTTGCGCACCGCAAACCTGCCGTATCATAGGCAGAGGGACCATATCGCCCCCCTGTATGGGGGAAGCCGGCGCTCACCTCCTTAAAAGCGTACTGTATGTTAAGCAGCAAAAACATAAGGATACATTGAACCCTTATATCTAAAACGAATTATACTCGCCAAAGGTTACACCGTCAAGAAAATAAAATATCCTTGCCTATGCACCCGCAAGACGCTTGAGAAGCTCGGCATACAGGGACTCCGCCTCTGTCGCCCAGCCATGCATTACATCATACGTCGAGGCATAGTCCGGCATGCGCAGACGCATTTCAAATATGGGCTCACCCCGCTCAAGTATGGCAAGCGTCGCCATGCATCCGCCGTTGGGCAGCGGCACGGCTTCCGCTACTATATAGTTGTCCCGCCTGTACCCTGCCCGGTGCTCGGCAGCAAAGGCCGATATGGCCTCCCTTATGGACTTGGGTATCTCCTTGCTGAAGAGCGCACAGGCCCCATCCCCCTTTGCGGTGAGAAAGAGCATCTGCTTGCCTCGAACGGGCACGGAGGCAATAAACCCCTCCTCCTCGAGTCTGGAATACTGCTCCCCAATGTCAAAAAATCCGGGCCCGTCGATATGGACTATCGTTTCGTAGAGCTGCTCGCGGGTTATGGAGGTTCTAAACTCCCTGATTATGTAAAGTATGATAAGCTTTGTGCGGTCATCACCGCCTGAAAAAAAAGCCACCGGCGTCATCTCCTGAAATAATATATGGCGACGATTTTCGCCCTGCGGAATCGTCAGAACGATTATAGCACATTCAATCCAAAAAATAAATTCCAAAAAGGGGCTTGCAATTTGTCTTGCAAGGTGTATAATAGGAGCACTGAAGCGACGGGGTTATAGCTCAGCTGGTCAGAGCGCTACGTTGACATCGTAGAGGTCGTTGGTTCGATCCCAACTAATCCCACCATAAATCCTGCGGTGTACGTAACGCCTCGCCTATAAACCCTCATCTTATTTGATCGGGTCTTGTCAGCGGAACGCAACGGCACCCCCGTATCGGAGCAGTCCGTGCCTTGGGGTACCCGAGCTCCCAGCGAGCCCTATATACCTGCTAGAAAGCGGGTGTTATATGCGGGGTGGACGGCACAATGGGATTATTGCGGAATTGTGTAATGGTAGCACCTACGACTCTGACTCGTATTGTCTAGGTTCAAATCCTAGTTCCGCAGCCACGAAACGCCACGACGAAAGCCGTGGCGTTTTGATTTGTATCTCCTGTTTTTCTCTCCGAGCGGCACAGCTGCCTCTCCTGCCGAAGCTTTTACATATGCGAAGGGCTCTTTTCCGTCTCCGAAGACGCTTCTGCGGCTTTGGAGACGAACGGCGCAAAAAACATGCGGCAAAATGCGCCTGCCGGCGAATCTCACCGCATCTGCTGATTTACTCATCTGGTATCGCCAGGCCGGGCAGAGTGCCGAACACCCCTCTGTCAGAAACGGGCGATTATGCCTTCTCGTCCTCGTTGGCCTCGTAGAGGGCAGGAAGATCCATACCCCTGCACCTAAGACTCTCGGCATAAACGACCGTTTTAACGGCATGACGCCCCATCTCGTCCAAATCGTTGTAAGCACGGATCATATCCATGCAGCCGGACTCGATATAGACGCTCTCGTCACTGATGGGAAGTCTGATGCCAAGCGCCTTGCACATACGAACGACCGTCTCAAAAGCCGTGCCCCTGATCCCCTTGTTGAGGGCGGTGACCACCGTTGACTGCGGAATGCCGAGAGCAATCGCAAAGTGCCGCACACTGCGGTACTGGCGCTTGATCTCCGTCTTAATCAAACTTGTTAACTCTTCCATATTTATAGCCTCCTGTGGGATGCTTAATACTATCACAAGTCTTGGATAAAGTCAACACTTTTTTTGATTCTGTTTTTTTGCGCCGAGCGGCGGCATCAGGCCTGCTTTGATGCAAGCCAATCATTGATGGTTGCGGTGAGCTGATCAGCATCTATGCCGTGGACGGCGCATGCCTGCTCAAGATTTTCGCCGCTTGCCATCACGCATCCGAGACAGTGCATGCCGCTTGCCATGAGTATGTCGGCGATTCCGCGGTCGATATCGATTATCTGCTGAATAGTCATCTGCTTGTTGATCTCCATTTTTGTTTCTCCTTATAATAGATTGATTTATTCCTTACCCTTCAGCGCAGCCTCTATGAAGCTGGCAAACAGGGGATTCGGTTCGTCGGGCCGGGAGGTGAACTCCGGATGGAACTGCACGCCCACAAACCACGGGTGGGACGGCAGCTCGATTATCTCGGCAAGGCCCCTTCTGGGATTCCAACCGGAGAACACCATGCCTGCATCACGGAAATCCGCCTCAAACTCATTGTTGAACTCATAGCGGTGACGATGTCTTTCATGCGTTTCAAAGCAGCCGTATATGCTTGCGGCAAGCGTCCCCTCCTCCAGGCGGCAGGTGTAGCTGCCGAGGCGGAGAGTGCCGCCGATGCGCTCCAGGTTGTTGACCTGATCGGCCATAAGATCAATGACAGGGTGCTTGGTGGAAAAGTCAAACTCCGTTGACTGCGCATCCTCCCAGCCGAGGACATCCTGTGCAAACTCTATCACCGCTATCTGCATGCCGAGGCATATTCCGAAGTAGGGGATGTTGTTCTCCCTGGCATAGCGGCATGCCATTATCTTGCCCTTGATGCCTCTTTCGCCAAAGCCGCCGGGTACGAGTATGGCATCCACTCCCTCAAGCGCCCCGCTGCAATCGGAGCCCTTTTCCAGATCCTCCGCACCTAGCCAGCGGAGATTCACCCTCGCACGATTGGCAAAGCCGCCGTGCTTAAGCGCCTCCGCAACGGAGAGATACGCATCGTGGAGCTCCACATACTTGCCGACTATGGCCACGGTACATTCCGTCTCCGGGTTAAGCTCCCTGTCTACCATTGCTCGCCACTCCGTAAGGTCAGGCGTGCGCGGGTCGAGACCGAGCTTCTTGCACACGGCGGTGCAAAGGCCCTTCTCCTCCAGCATCAGGGGCACTTCGTAGAGGCTGCCTGCGTTGAGATTCTCTATCACGCACTCCTCTGCAGTGTTGCAGAACAGGGCGATCTTTGCTTTTATGGATCTTGAGAGAGGATAATCGCTCCTGCACACTATCACATCGGGCTGGATGCCTATGCTCTGCAGCTCCTTTACGGAGTGCTGCGTGGGCTTTGTTTTGAGCTCGCCCGACGCGGAAAGATACGGTATCAGCGTAACGTGTATGAAGCAGCACTGCATGGGCTCGCACTGGCTCTTGAGCTGGCGGATGGCCTCCAAAAAAGGCTGAGACTCGATATCGCCCACCGTGCCGCCTATCTCGACTATGAGAGCGTCCGGGCGGAGCTTCTTCATCACCTTTGTTATGCGGTGCTTTATCTCTTCCGTGATATGCGGTATCACCTGCACCGTGCCTCCCTGATAGCCGCCTCTGCGCTCACGCTCGATGACGGCGGAGTAGATCTGGCCCGATGTAGTGTTGTTAAGCCTCGTCAGCTCCTCATTGATGAAGCGTTCGTAATGGCCGATGTCTAAATCGGTTTCCGCACCGTCGTCGGTAACGAACACCTCGCCATGCTGATACGGGTTCATGGTGCCCGGGTCAACATTGAGATATGGGTCGAGCTTCATAATGGATACGCTGTACCCGCGAGACTTCAGGAGCCTGCCGAGCGCAGCCGCCGTAATGCCCTTTCCCAATGACGACACCACGCCGCCGGTAACGAAAATCAGCTTGGATTCCATCTCTTTCCCCCTCCTTATTGTGCGGATTATGCGTTTATTTAATCACTCATCGTCATCCATCGCCTCTATATGCCATATCTCACGGGCATACTCGGCAACCGTCCTGTCGGATGAGAACTTGCCCGCAGAGCAGACATTGTTGAGGCACTTAAGCGCAAACGCATCGGCATCCCGTGTATCGTAGATGGCACAGAGCT
This sequence comes from uncultured Clostridia bacterium, assembly GCA_944336475.1. Classification (GTDB taxonomy): domain Bacteria; phylum Bacillota; class Clostridia; order Christensenellales; family CAG-138; genus CALVLD01. The sequence continues at coordinate 41,013 of CALVLD010000006.1, read as the reverse complement.
TTGCGTCGATATACGGATGCAGATCATACAGGTTAAAGTAGTAGTCGGGCTTGCGCCAATCACCCACGAGCAGAGAGTTGTATATCTCCTGATGGATGCGTCGGGACTCCTCATCCCTGGCGACCTCGCCGTTGAGGAGGGTGTCCACCGCAGAGCGCACAACAGGATCGGAATCGTACACGGAACGGGGAACATAGTGCGGACGCAGCTCATCCAGCTCATCCACACGGGCTCCGAATATGTAGTTGTTCCCCTCGCCGGCCTGCTCGACTATCTCGATGTTTGCGCCGTCATATGTGCCGAGGGTCACTGCGCCATTGAGCATGAGCTTCATGTTGCCGGTGCCGCTCGCTTCCGTTCCGGCAGGGGAAATCTGCTCTGAGATGTCAGCGGCAGGTATTATATGCTCCGCATAGGAGCAATTGTAGTTGGCAACGAACACGACACGCATACGGTCGGAGACATCGGGATCATTGTTGACGAGCTTTGCGACGTCGTTTATGTATTTGATTATGTTCTTCGCCATTATGTAGCCGGGCGCCGCCTTTGCGCCGAATATGAACGCCGTCGGGGGCATATCGGCGAGCCTGCCGGCTTTTATCTCCTTATAGATGTGCATTATGGCAAGGGCGTTCATGAGCTGACGCTTGTACTCGTGCATCCGCTTGACCTGAACGTCGAACACGAAGTACGGAGGTATGTCCACGCCCTCCTTCTCTGCAATTATGGCGGAGAGCTTTTGCTTCTGCTTCTGCTTTATGGAGCGGAAGCGACGCACTGTGTATGCGTCGATATGCGAACGGAAGTTTTCTATCTGCGACAGATTCTTGAGGAAGCCGTCGCCTATACTCTCGGTGATGAGTTCGGTCAGTTCGGGATTACAGAGACCTAACCAGCGCCTCTGCGTGACGCCGTTGGTCTTGTTCTGGAAGCGTTCGGGATATACCTCGTACCAGTCGCGCAGAACGCTTGTCTTGAGCAGCTCGGTATGTATCTGTGCAACTCCGTTTATGTAGGAAGACACATATGCCGCAAGCCGCGCCATGTGTACCTGACCGGAGTCCACTATATGCATTCCGGCGACCTTTTCGTTTGATACGCCGTGGGAGCGGAGATCGACCGCCATATGCTCGTCTATGCGCAGGATTATGTCGTATATCTGAGGTACGACCTCCTGTATGAGCTTGACATCCCACTTTTCAAGCGCCTCGCTCATAAGCGTATGGTTGGTGTAGGAGAATGTGCGCCTTGCCGTATCGAGCGCGGCGGTAAAGTCCATGCCGTTCTGCATGAGGAGCCTTATAAGCTCGGGTATGCTCACTGTCGGATGCGTGTCGTTAAGCTGTATCGCCGCATGCGCCGCAAAGCCCGACAGGTCGTTGCCCCTGGTGCGGATATAACGTTTGAGTATGTCCTGCATGGATGCGCTCGAGAGAAAATACTGCTGCTTTAAGCGCAGACGCTTGCCTGCATATGTGCTGTCATTGGGATAGAGCACACGGGTGATGTCCTCCACGGAGTTTTTCTCCCTCACGGCAAGGGCATACTCCTGTGCGTTAAACAGGGCAAAGTCAAGCTCCTCAATGGGCTCGCTTTGCCAGAGCCTGAGCGTGCCGACATGATCCGTGCCGTAGCCCACTATGGGCATGTCGTACGGTACCGCAAGCACCTTGCTGTCCCCAAATTCGACGGTGACTATCTTGTCGTCCCTGCGACGGCTCCACGGGTCGCCCTGCCGCTGCCAGTCGTCGGCCTTTTCGACCTGAAAGCCGTTTGTGAAGCACTGCTTGAACAGGCCGAACTTGTATCTGAGTCCGTAGCCGTCCAGGGGCAGCTCGTGCGTGGCGGCGCTGTCCAGGAAGCAGGCGGCAAGCCTGCCGAGGCCGCCGTTGCCAAGGGCGCAGTCCTCTACATCCTCCATTGAATTTATATCCACCCCGCGGAGCGAGAGAAGACGGCGTACCTCGTCCAAAATACCGAGACAGTAGAGATTGTTGTAAACCATCCTGCCCGTGAGATACTCCGCAGAGAGGTAGTAGGCACGGCGCACGGTTTCATGCCTGCGCCTGCTTATGCGCCAATCCTCAAACAGCGCATACATGACGGCATTTGAAAGCGCCATGTGGAGCTGATATGCGTTCGCCTCTCCAAGCTCCACCTGGTACACGCCGCGGAGCTCATCCTCGGCTCTGCGCAGTATTGCCTTTGCATCCATTAACATAAGCAAATAAACTCCTTATCTTTTAGCCCTTGAGAAATCGAACGGGCAGAGGGACGGATCCATCTGCTCCGCACTCATGCGCCAGACCCAGTTGCTCGAAACAGTGGCAGGCGTGTTCGTGCGGGTGTGCTCGCCCAGACCGAATATGTCCTGCACGGGGATGATTGCATATCGATTGTCGGAATCCAGCACCTCCCGAACTATGTCGGCATAGGTGACGTCCTGCTTGCCCACTGTAGTGCGCATCACCTGCATGGTATGCTCGTCGACCCCCTGCAGCCATGCCGCAACGGGGGGATTGTCATGCGTCCCCGAATACGCTGCCTTGTTGGCAACGCTCTCGGCTCTGCCATCCCACCTCTTTATGGTATGTGGATTGTTCGGCTTCCCGTCATAGGCAAACTCCGCCACACGCATGCCCGCAAAGCCCGTTTTGGTCAGCAGTATCTTGACGCTGCGCGTGATAAAGCCCAGATCCTCCGCAACTATCTCCAGAGGAAGGCGCAGCGCATTCACCTTGCGGAAGAGATCAAAGCCGTATGCCTTCCGCCATATGCCGTTCCTTGCCGTGCTCTCTCCGTAGGGTACGGAATAGCAGCTCTCAAACCCACGGAAGTGATCTATCCGCAGTATGTCGTACAGCTTACAGGCGTGACGTATGCGGCCGAGCCAGAACCTGAAGCCGTTCTTACGCATATGCTCCCAGTCATAGAGGGGATTGCCCCACAGCTGACCGTCCTCGCAAAAATAGTCCGGCGGTACGCCTGCGACCATGGTGGGACGGAGGTCGGCGTCGAGCTGGAACTCCTCCGGCTGTGACCAGCACTCCACGGAGTCGTATGCGCAATATATGGGCATATCCCCCATTATTCGTATGCCCTTTGAGTTGACATAGCTGCGCAGGGCATTCCACTGGGAGTAGAGCTTGTACTGCAGGAATGTGTAGAAACCCACGTCATGCGCAAGCCTCGTGCGAGCCGCCTCGCATGCCCCGTCTCCCCCCCTGCGAAGCTCCTCCGGCCACTCGTACCAGGGGCGGCCGCCTTCCTCCTTCTTTATGGCCATGAACAGGGCATAGTCCCTTACCCACGGCTCTGCCGCCTCGAATCGGGCTGCGGCCTCGGCATAGCCTTCTCTTTGGGAGACACGATCATATGCGGTCATGAGCAGAGGATATCGATTAAAATAAAGATGGCCGTAATCGACGCTTTCGCTCTGCTTAGGATCGGCAGAACGGCACTCATCCTCCGTAAGTAGCCCCTCCTCGACAAGCATATCCAAATCGAGGAAATATGGGTTGAGCGCATTGCTCGAAACGCTCTGGTACGGCGAATCCCCATAGCCCGTCGGCCCAAGCGGAAGCATAGCCCATATGGATGCGCCGATTGCACTCAAATAATCGGCAAACCCGTATGCGGTTCTGCCGAATGTGCCTATCCCGTGGGGAGAGGGGAGCGAGAATATGGGCAGCAACACCCCTCCCTGTCTGTTCTTTCTTGTAAACGCATCCATAGCTTTCATGCGCTGAACGGCGGCTACAAAGTCTTTTTCGAATCCGCTCCCCATACCTGCTTTGGGCGTGGTTTTTATGTCTGTAGTTTTCATGACAACCTCTGCGAATATAAAATCGCAGTTTATTGTATCACAAAAGCATTGGCTTTGCACGATATATTTCATCTCGTTTCGCCGCAAATTATATTCTTGGGAGGCCTTGCCCGCTTTTATGCGTCAGAGTTGTAAAAAGTGGGACTTTCAAAAAACTTTACATAAAATTTTCAATTTAATAGTGACAAGAGCTTTGGTTTGTAGTACAATGCCCCTGTGTTTGCAACAACAGCACAAAAAAACTTTCAGGAGGATTTGTTATGAAAAAGGGCTCCAAGTTTGCCGCAATTCTTGTTGTGATCGTACTGGCTCTCTCCATGGTCAGCAGCGCATTCGCCGTCGATCTTCCCGAGGATGGCGACGATCTCACCGGTCAGCTCGTTATCCTGCACACCAACGATTCCCACGGCCGCATGATGGAGGACGGCTCCTCCATGGGCTTCTCCGCAGTAAAGTATCTTGCCGACCGCTATGAGGCTGCCGGCGCCGACGTCATAATTCTTGACGCAGGCGATACTCTTCACGGTCTGCCCATTGCCACTGCGACCCAGGGCGCATCCGTCGTTGACGTTATGAATCAGGTCGGCTATGCCGCTATGGCTCCCGGCAACCATGACTTCAACTACGGTTATGAGCGTCTGCTCGAGCTCTCCGGCGAGATGGATTTCCCCGTGCTCGCCGCAAACGTCACCTACGAGGCGGACGGTTCCCTCGTATTCGAGGACAACATCATGGTCGATGTCGGCGGCTATACCCTCGGCATATTCGGCCTTGCCACTCCCGAGACGGTTACCAAGACCAACCCCAACAACGTCATCGGACTCAGCTTCAACGAGGATTCCCTTGCCGAGATTGCGCAGGCTCAGTGTGATGAGCTTGCTGCCGCAGGTGCAGACCTTGTCGTCTGCCTCTGCCACCTGGGTGACGATCCCTCAAGCGAGCCCTATCGCTCCACCGACCTGCTTGCCGAGGTCACCGATATCGATCTCGTCGTAGACGGTCACAGCCACAGCGTCCTTAACAGCGATGATACTCAGAACATAGTCAACGGTACCCTCGTTGCCTCCACCGGTTGGCACACCCAGAACATCGGCGTTGTCACATTCGACGGTGCGGAGCTCGAGGCGGGACTGGTCGCCTATGCCGATCTTGCCAATGTCGTCGGTACCGATGAAGAGGGCAACCCCATACTTGAGTTCTACGGCTATGATGAGGAGATTACCGCTCTCGTTCAGACCTATTACGATGAGATGATGGAGATCTACGCCGAGGTCGTCGGCCACACCGATGTATTCCTCAACGGCACCCGTGAATTCGTCCGTACGCAGGAGACCAACCTCGGCGACCTTGCCGCCGACGCCATACTGGCTGCGGCTCCCGATGCCGACTTCTCCCTCACCAACGGCGGCGGTATCCGTGCCGACATCGAGATTGGCGACATCACACGCTATGACCTGCTCACCGTGTTCCCCTTCGGCAACATGGTAGCAACGGTCGAGCTCACCGGCGCCCAGGTTCTTGAGATACTTGAAGGCGCAACGTTTGCCTGCCCCGAGGCCAGCGGTTCATTCCCGCAGGTATCCGGCATCACGTTTGAGATCCACACCTACATCGCCTACGAGGGTGACTATGCCGCCCCCACCAATCCCGGCAGCCGTATCAAGAACGTCATGATCAACGGCGAGCCCCTTGATCTCAACGCCACCTACACAATGGCCACCAACGACTTCCTTGCCGCCGGCGGCGACACATACGCGCTCCTTGCCGATAACTATCTTGAGAGCGGCATGCTCGTCGGCGTCAACCTTGAGGATGCCATGATCGACTTTATCTCCTCCGTTGACGACAACTGCGCCTCCTATGCGGAGCCTGCAGGCCGCATCGTTATCGTTGCCGAGGATCCCAACCCCAATCCCCCTGTGACCGGCTTTGTCTCCGTTGCCGCTATCGGTATAGTTGCAATGGCCGGCGGTCTTGCGGTGCTCTGCTTCCGCAAGAAGGAGGATTGACGTAATTGCCGTAAGGCACCGACCGGATAAGCATAAGAACAACCCCCTTGTCATGCGGCAAGGGGGGTTTGCTTTACATATTTTAAGATATATGGTAGAATGCGCATTCGGGAGGTATTATATGCCGCAGATCGTTATCGGAAACCAGATGATACACTATGAGACCGCAGGACAGTGCGATTTTAAGCTGCGCACGCCTGCGCTGATGCTTCACGGCAATGGTGAGGATATGCACACATTTGACCGAGCCGTTGCCCCGCTTTTGTCCTACCGTGGATTTGTATTTATGGACAGCCGCTATCAGGGTAAGTCCAAGCCCGTCGATGCCTCTGCGCCAATTGTGTTAACCTATCAGCAGATGGCGAACGACGCCCTTGCGCTCATGGAGGGGGAGCTTGGCATATTGGATTATGATATCGTGGGCTACTCCGACGGTGCGATAGTCGGCCTGCTCATGGCTCTGCGCTCTATCCGTGTGCGCCGCATGATACTCATAGGCGTAAACATCAGCCCCGACGGCATAAAACCCGCCGCACGGCGCCGTATAGAGAAGGAGTATCTGCGCACCGCCGATCCGCTCACAAGGGAGCTTCAGCGCCTGATGCTTGAGGAGCCCGATATTCCCTTGACTTCGCTTGCAAAGATAATCTGTGAGACGACGGTCGTGATAGGCAAAAATGACGACTGCATACGCAGGGAGCATTCGCAGATGATAGCGGACGCCATACCCAGAGGCAGCCATGTGGTGGTGAAGGGTTCCGGGCACGGCGTGCCCTATGACAGGCCCGACGAGCTTACCGATCTGATGCGTTCGCTGCTTTGAACCGAATGTCAGCTTACGACCGTGCCGCCGAATGCCTCAAGCAGGGCGGCTTTTTGTTCCTCCGAAAGGGGGTTCCCCTCCAATATGGAGAGCGTTTTGAGCTTTTCAAGTCCAAGTATGGGCGTGGCGTCCGCAATGCGGTTGTGCGCAAGGTACAGGTGGGTAAGCTCTGCTGCGCCGGCAAGCGGTGATAAATCCTCCACTGAGTTATACGAAAGGTCAAGGCTTTTGAGCTTGTCCAATCCGCTGAGTGCGGATATGTCGCTTATGCTGTTGGATGAGCAATGGAGCTGTACGAGCCTTTCCGCCGAGGCTATCGGGGAGATATCCGCTATGTTGTTGCCGCTCATAAGCAGCTTCTCAAGCCGCTTGAGCCCTGCCAACGGAGATATGTCCCGCACATAATTATCGGATATGTCGAGCAGCCTCAACCCCGTAAAATTGCCAATCACGGATATGTCGGATATGAAGTTACCGTGGCAGTACAGTCTCTGCATGCGCACAGAGTTCGCAAGGGGGGATATGTCGGTTATAAAATTCATGCTTATCTGGACATAGGTAAGATTCTTCATGTCCGTGAGCGGAGACAGGTCGGATATGAAGTTCTGCGACAGCAGCAGTGATTTGAGCGTCTCAATGCCCTCCAGCGGCTCTATCGAGCTGATATAGTTATCCTCCGCATGGAGAACACGCAGACGGGTATGCCCCTCGAGCGGGGAAAGGTCGGATATGAAATTGCTGTATATGCGAAGCGTATCCAGCTCCGGCATATTCCCAACCACCTCGATGCTCCGCACACGGTTCCCTCCCAAAGACAGCTTTTTCAGCTTGACCATATCCCTGAGAGGGCTTATGTCCTCTATCCTCATATAGTCGTGTTCGGTTCTGAAGTCCTCGAACAGCAGCAGCGTGGTGAGCTCCGTCATCCCCCTCAGGGGGGTGACGTCGGATATGCGGTTGTTTGAGGCATCGAGCTCTGCGAGCCTTGTGCAGTTTGCAAGCGGACTCAGATCGGATATGCGGTTGTAGTTGATACGCAGACGCTTAAGCGCCGTAAGCCCCTCCAGTGCGGAAATGTCCTTTATCCTGTTGCCGGCAAGGTACAGGGTGCGCAGCTCGGTAAGCCCATTTAATGCGGATATGTCGCTTATTTTGTTGGATGATGCGATGAGCGTCTTGAGTCCCTTTAAGCCTTCAACGAGGGATATGTCGGTGATGTTATTGTTGCTTATGTTCAGGTTCTCCAGATTGGAGCAGACGGAAATGTCCGCTATTGAGCTGAGCTTCATTCCGCTGAGGTTGAGCTCCGTCACGGTAAGCATATCTCCGTAGGTTATCTCTCCCACGGACTTGCCGAGCGTTTTGGCGATGGCCGCCTCCACCCTTTCATCCTCAAAAAGGCAGAGGCTTTCGGGTGAAACCGTCGGCTCCGGCGTGGGAGCCCCCGTAGGGTCGATGGTGTGCCCCGGCTCGGCCTGCTGTGCGGGCCCCGATGTATTCTCCGGCGAGACGGTCTGCGGCACAGGCGACGGGGTAGTGCGAGCCGTGGGCTCCGGCGTATTGGCTGCCGCCATCCGAGTCGAGTCTGTCACAATACCTGCCGTCAGCACGATGCAGACAATGATTACCGCAGCGGAGATCACTGTCAGCGCCGTCCACACGCCCATGCGCGTCTCCTTCCTCGGGGAGGCGGGCTTATCCTTCATACTTACTCCTTATCCTTCGGCCAGTAGGCGACTATGCCCATTATGGACGATACCACCGTCAGCACCGCAAGCGCAAACACCATCCATATCGTGGCCGGGTTTATCAGAAACTCCATGTCGGATATGTTGTCGCAGATTATGAGAACTATTATTATCACACCCAGAGCAAGCTGTAAGTGTGAGAGTATCCTGCGCAGCGTGGCGTACCACCTTGCCTCCGGCCTGTTAGCATCACATTTCATAGTCAATCATCCTTTCCGGTTGGTTCACAGATATAGAGTATGTCGCACTGCGACCTGCCGCCGCCGCAGGGCCGGCTGATTATCTCACCGTTGTACGCCATCATTGCCGTCATGCCCCCGTCAAGATTGTAGGCGTCCGCACAGCCGAGATCATACATAAGCTGTGAAAGCTGAAGCAGCGTCATACCGTAGGAGTACCCCTCCTGCCTGCCGTCCACCACCACGAGGCAGTAATGCCCGGGCTCATAGTAGCCGAGCGCACAGCGAGGATGATAGTTCCTCACATAGTCGCTTGCGTTGAAATCGTCGTTGTCCGTGACGGGCATGCCATCATCGAGCAGCTTGGGGCCGAAGCTCCACGCATGCAGCGGGAGCTTGGAGTAGATGTAGTCCAGATCCACCTCTCCGCAGTAGTAGGTCTCTATCGTACCGTCATAGTACATCACGCAGACATCCTGCTTGTTTGACAGCACATCACGATACAGCATGCCATTGCGGATGGCAAGACCGACCTTTTTGAAGCGGAAGTAGTCCCCCGATGTGGCAAATATGGCATTGCAGTTGTCTGCCATGCTCACCACGGACTCCCTGTTGTCATCCTCCTCGGTGACATATGTGCCGAAGGAGGATATGTCCTGAATGTAGATATCCGCAACATAATAGCAGCAGAGCGCACCGTACTGGGTCGTATCCACACGGGTTATCTCTATACAGACGTTTTGGCTGCGATAGCTGTTCTCCGTTTGGATCACCTCACCGTCGGTGAACTTGTCTGCATACTTGCCGCCGAGAAGCCCCGTCGGGGTGGGTGTGGGAGTGGGCGTAGGGGTCGGAGTCGGCGTTGTGTCCGGCTCAGGCGTATACGGATTTGGCGTGGGAGTAGGCGTGGGTGTGGGCGTGGGCTCCTGCGTGGGAGCGGGCGTAGGCGTGCCAAACGCCATTATTGCACCACTCCTTGCAGGGCGTGCATGGTCAAAGTAGGCGAATGTGAGCAGCCCCCCACCTATCAGCACCAGATCGAACAGCACGGTCAGGGCTATCCTCCCCGCCTTGCGGCGATGGGGACGAATCTTTTTGAAAAGCATGCCGAGCAGGAGGTTAAACACCAGTCCCGCAGGGAACAGCATTGCGGCAATGCCTATCTGCGTGAGTATGAGGGATGCTATCCCCTCCCCTGCCCATGCCGTAAGCAGGAAGTAGTCCGCTGTCGACGCCGCAGCAAGCGTTATGAGATATCTCACGAATGCAAGATTGCTGCCCTTTGCAAAATACCGCCTGTGGTGGGGTATGCAGAAGCAGGCTCCGCCGATAAGCCTGCCTGCCGCAAACGCCGGAAGGCTCACTGCAGCATTCTCCCCGCCTATGAGAAGCGTCATGCCCGCCATAACGGCAATATCAAGCGCAAAGCAGGCTATCGCCGCCAGCAGGCGCTTGAGTATCGGGCGGTATATCAGCCATGAATCGGCAAATACTCGGTAGTGCGATGTCGAATTGCCGCCTATGTAGACTGTTTCGATGGGTATTTCGACTATGGGTATGCCATTGTCAGCCGCATAGAGGAGCTGGTTCATCTCAAACTCGTAGCGGTCGCCCTTCACCTCAAGCATGGAGGGGATAAGTGCGACGGAGAACGCCCTAAGCCCCGTCTGGGTGTCGTACACCCATTCGTCTGCGGCGAGTGCAAACACCACCCTTGTTATTGCGTTGCCCGTGCGGTTGCGGATGGGCACATCGCCCTTGAAGCGTCTGCCTCCGAGCACAAGGGAGTCCTTGTTCCGCTCCCAAGCGGCTATAACGCGATTGACGTCCTTTACAAGATGCTGACCGTCGGCATCGACGGTAACAAGGCCATCATCGCGCTTGCCTATCTTTGCTATATGCTCAAACGCCGTCTTCATGGCGCGGCCCTTGCCGCAGTTCACCTCATGGCGAAGCACTGTACAGCGGCCCTCGAGCGCATCAAATATGCTGCGGTACTTCTCACCGCTGCCGTCGTCGACTATGACTAAATTGTTATTGGGAGCTGCAAGCAGCTCCTCTGCGACCCCAATGAGCCTTTCATCGGGGCAGTACGCCGGAATAACTACAAACATGGAGACCTCCATAAGTTGACTGCTCCATTATAACTCAAGCAGTCATTATTTGCAAACGAAGAGTGGAAATGGTAATCTCCGGATTTTCCGTACGATAGTCGCAAAATGTTCTGTTGCACGGAATTCTCCCCACCCTTGCGTCCCTGTTCAAATTGTAAATTTTTTGTAAACACTGCCTTACAGCCGTTAAACACTGCTTTACAGCCGTTTTTATTATGCTATAATGTCTGCGGGGGAATATTAAATACAGGAGTTTTGAAAATGGAAGATACTAAGACTTCCGTCAAGAAAGGCTGCGGTAAAAAGAAAGTCATTATAATACTTGCGGTCGTGTTTGCTGTGCTCGTCGCCCTGGCGGTCGGCCTTTGGATTTTTATCAGCAAGGCCATGAACGATCCGTCGTCGTTATTCAACCCATCGGGCATGAATACGGCTGCGCCTACGGAGGAACCGGGTTCCGTGCCGACTGATGAGACGACCCCTGCGCCATCGGATGATGTGACCACCACGCTGCGGCCGACCCCGACGCGCGACCCGTTTGAGCTTTGGGAGCATCAGATGGACACCACCACCATGAAGGACAAGGTCAATATACTCATAATCGGCGTCGATTACTCCTATGAGCGTGAGGGTGATGACTGGGTGAGCGGCGGCGGCAAGGAGGATTTCCACTCCGACGTCATGATGGTTGTTGCCGTCGATTTCAACGAAAAGACGGTTGATCTCATCTCCCTTCCGCGCGACACATACGCAAGCATCCCCGGCGTAAAGGGCATTTACAAGCTCAACGCCTCCATTAACTGCGGCGGCGGAGTGAACGATGCCGGCTTCAGCAAGGTCTGTGAGGCGGCGGAGTGGATGCTCGGCGGCATTGCGGTCGACTATTACTGCGCCGTGACGATGCCTGCCGTTAAGATGCTTGGTGACGCCATTGGCGGCATTGAGTACGACGTGCCCGAAAACTTCATAATGGCCGGAAGATACTATTCCGCAGGTCTTCAGCACCTTGACGGTCAGGGCATACTGGACTGCTTGCGTGTGCGAAAGGGCATCACCCAGTCGGGCGATCTCAACCGTATAAACAGACAGAAGGAGATACTTGTCACCATATTCCGTCAGATGAAAGAGGCCAACAAGCTGCACATGATCCCCAGTCTGCTCGAGATCTCCGATGAAATATATACGAACCTGACCCTTCAGCAGATATTTGCGCTTGCCGTATTTGCTCTGGATCTTGACCCCGATGAGATAGGCATGTATTCCATAGACGGACCCACTCAGAACATATTCGGCTGGCTGTTCTGCCTCACCAATCAGGATAAACGCGTCAATATAATTCGGGAGGTCTATGGCGTCGAGGTGCCCAAATACCTTGAGTACACCAAGGATTATGCCAACTACCGCTGGCAGACGATGCTTATGGAGCAGTACATATCCACCACGGACGGGCTCGGAGAGTTTGTAAACGAACTCATAGAGGCCGACTTCCCGCTGCCAACGCCTACCCCGACGCCTACTCCTACGCCCACGCCGGATCCGAGTGCACTGCCTCCCACCTCAACGCCTGCTCCCACCCCAACGCCAACTCCCACCATCACGCCGGATCCGAGTGCGCCTACGCCGCCGCCAACACCCACGCCAACACCCACGCCGACGCCTGCGCCCACCCCCTTGTACAATGCTGAGATGCGTCAGCTCTACACCGACTTTGTAGAGGCATACGAGGCGATGCAGGAGGCTTACGACGTCGTTGAGGAGGAGCTTGAAGCCTATATGAACAAGCGCAGCAACACCCTCTACGATGCCGCAAGGGCGCTTGCCGGTGCGAACGAGGCCTATCGCAACGCCGCCATTGCACTGGCGGATGCCTTTGGCTGGAGAGGTGAGCTCAAGTGGACGATCGAGTACTGGCTCGACCCCGATTTCAACGAGATACTCGTTGACTTCAGATAACAATCAGATAACAAACAAGAAAGAAAAGCCCCGTTTATCAGCCGGTAAGCGGGGCTTTGTAGATGTCTGAGGGGATTGGCCTGCGGCTGATCCCCCTGTTTCAGTTATACATCTTGTTCAGCACCAGATCCACGAGCCGCATGGGGAGGAGCCTCGCAAGCACACAGATAGCCTTATAGACAATCCCGCAGGAATAGAGCGTCTTTGGGCGTCTGCAAACCGATATTCTGTACAGCGCCCTTGCGAGCACAGCAGGCTCCATGCCGTGCTGCTCATCACGCTCCATTCGGGCGACTGAACGCTCCATATTGGCGTAGACATCCGAGCCCTTCATTGCCTTGCGCCGAGAGGCGGTGAAGCCCGTCTTGACATCCCCGGGCATGAGTGCCGAGACCCTTATGTCAAAGCCACTCACCTCATTGGCAAGCGCCCGTGTGAGGGAGTGTATAGCCGCCTTGGATGCTGAGTAGAACGCCTGGTAGGGTATGGGTGTGACGCCTGCGACCGAGCCGACGTTTATTATACTGCCGCCGCGCTCCCTCATATGGGGCAGCACCGTGCGTATGCAGTTGAATGTGCCGAAGAAGTTGACATCGAACTGAGCCTTGGCCTCCGCAGTGCCGGTAAACTCCACAGCCCCCGCTATGCCAAAGCCTGCGTTGTTTATCAGCACGTCTATGCGGCCTGCCTCGGCAAGTATGGCGTCCACGGCGTGTACGACGCTCGCCTCAACGGAGACATCGCCCACCATGTAGCGGACGCCCTTCGCAGGGTCGACAGGCTCATGCCTTGCTATGCCGTAGACGATATCGCCCTTGGAGGCAAAAAGCTCCGCAGCCGCAAGCCCTATGCCTGCGGTCGCACCGGTTATCACGACCACCCGGGGCGTCATACCACCTCAGCCGTGTCGGGCACATAATCATCGTTGCCCAACACCTTTTCGAATATCTCGAGGGCCTCGTCAAGCAGCGCCTCGGTATGGGTCGCCATATAGCTCGTACGGAGCAGGCACTCCGCAGGATTCGTGGCAGGGGGCAGCACAGGGTTGACATAAACGCCGCTGTCGTACAGCTCCTTTGCCTTTATGAGCGTGCGTGTAGCTTCGTATGTATATATGGGGATTATGGGGGTGATGCTGTCCCTTATGCGAATGCCCCTCTCTCTAAGCCCCTTTCGCATATGTGCGGCAAGCTCTAAGAGGCGTTGGGGCAGCTCGGGCTGCTCCTTCAATATGCGCAGCGCCTCCATTGCGGTGGCGCAGGACGCCGGCGGTATCGATGCGCAGAATATGAACGGGCGTGATGTGTGGCGGACATACTCCACAACACGCCTGTCGCCTGCCATGTATCCGCCGAGGCTGGCGAGCGATTTGGAGAACGTGCCCATTATTATGTCCACCTTGTCGGTAAGGCCGAAGTATTCGGCAGTGCCTCTGCCGCCATCGCCTATCACGCCGAGGCCGTGGGCATCATCCACCATTACTCTTGCGCCGTACTTCTCCGCAAGCTCAACTATGGTGGGCAGATCGCATATGTCGCCGCCCATGGAGAACACGCCGTCGGTCACGATAAGCCTGCCTGCGTCATCCGGCACGGAGGCGAGCTTCTGCTCCAGATCCTGCATATCGTTGTGGCGGTAGCGGAGCATCTTGCCGTAGCTCAGCTTGCAGCCGTCATATATGCTTGCGTGATTCTCCTTGTCGCAGAGTATGTAATCCCCCCTGCCGACTATAGCACTGATTATACCCAGGTTGCTCTGGAAGCCCGTGGAGAACGTCATAACATCCTCCTTGTGCAGAAACTCCGCAAGCTCCTCCTCAAACTCAACGTGGAGCTCCAAAGTCCCGTTCAAAAAACGGGAGCCGGAGCATCCGCTTCCGTAGCGTTCCAGAGCCTCCACGCCCGCCTTAATGACACGGGGATGCGTGGTCAGCCCCAGATAGTTGTTTGAGCCCAGCATTATGCGGCGCTTGCCCTCCATTATGACCTCCACATCCTGCCGTGATTCCAGCCTGTGGAAGTAAGGGTATACGCCCATCTCACGGGAACGATCCAGAATCTCAATCGAACACTTGTCAAATAAATCCATATGATACCTTCCAATGATAAAGAATAGCCGTGGTTATCACTGTTAACCATGACTCATGATACCACAAAATATTCAGTTTGTCAACACAAAATTGGGACTTATGCTCGCCGTTGCATGAGGGCCTTGCATATGACCCTATACTGGGGCGGTATGCCCCGACATAACGGCGGCCGTGATGGGTCACGGGGCGCCTGTTTCACGATACGCCGCAGCGAAGCGTTGCGCCCTGTCCATGTCGAAGGGGAGACATATGCCGCCATCGGTCAGAAGCCGCAGCGAGTTCTTGAACCTGTCCATATCCCCCGTGTAGGCGCCTGCCGTCTATGACCGTGAGGGCGGCTCCGTCGTCGTAACCGATATCCCCCGTGTAGGCGCTTGCCGTCTGCAACATCAATCGAAAACATCATCCGCAGGTATGCCGTTCTCGGCCGCTGCGCAGAGGTTGATCCGTACAAGGCCATTGCCCATGTCGCAGACGAGCGGCTCGTTGTTTACAGAGCCCTTTACACACTCCTCCTCAAGAGCATTGCGTGCCCCTTCGGGATTCCTCAGCATATGTGCGCAGCCAAACTCACGCTGATATAGGAGCTTTGCCGCATCGCAGACCTCCATGCGGGAATAGCGCCTTGCATGACGGATCAGTACCTTTTCACCCATGCTTTCTACGCTTTGAGAAATAAAAATCCCCCTTTGGGGGCGGCACTAATAAAACAGCATTGCCTGTACTCATTTTAACGCTCCCTGTTTTTTCATCAACAGACGGTGCTGCCATAAGCCGCAAAACTCTATGGGGCAGGTTTGGGTTTCCGTCATAGCTTCCCGTAAAACGATAGAGCGTTCTGCCGGACGGCATTGTGATTTCGTGCGTCGGCAACTCCCGATGCAGCGGATTTTTCACCACGATATGCCCGTTTTTGATTTTTGGTTTCTTTTCCGTTCCTTTCCCGTCCTTTCCGTTGTTTTAAGCAGGGAGCAAGCACAGCAAACGAGTACCCATTTGCCCCTTTTGTCTGTTGGGAAAATCCCAAATCCTTTGCTTACTTTCAATCAATATCCCGTATGAAAGGCGACTTTTGTTGCGCGGTTCTTTGATTTTAAACGCAAAAAATATTGCAGCGTACAGCGGCTGCAATCATGCATTTCCCGTATGAAAGAGGTTAGCCCTCTGCTTTTTCGTTGTATTCATTTCTCGCGGCTTTCATAGCCGCCCCAAAGCCTTAAAATCGTACAATGGTACGGGTCTTTTTGCCGTTTTCATTCACCCTATTACATTTTACGGTTCACCTTTCTTCTTGGATATGTCTGCAAAATTCATAGTATGGACTTAAATAATTCCTTATTGCTTTATAATTAAAAATTTTGTCTGTAAATTTTTTTGAATCATATTGACTTTTGTCCGAGAATGGACTATAATCATTTTATCCGAATACAGACAAAAAGGAAGCGGTTTTTATGGATACACAAAAGAAATTGCAGTTAACAGAGTTTATCCGAGTATGCAATCAGACGGACGAGATTTGTCATGATTACGCAAAAGCACATGGCTTGTCCGGAACAGCTTTTTATATGCTATATTCTCTTGTGGACAGCAATGTGCCTTTAACACAGCGAGAGCTTTGCAGAAAATGGGCGTATCCCCGCCAGACGGTCAACTCTGCGCTGAAAACATTGAAAAAGCAAGGTGTAATTGAACTTAGGTTTTCTCCCGACAATCAGAAAAGTAAGGAAATTCATTTTACTGAAAAAGGGCTGCTCATTGCGGAAGAAATTATTGCGCCGTTTATTAAAGCGGACAGTAGTGCGTTTGCAAGTTTGAGTGAGGAAGAATGTACCATCTTATTATCGGCGCTTCAAAAATACAACAGCAACTTGACTTTGGAATTAAAGTCTGTGCCAATCCGTTCTCCGGCGGAACGAATGCATACAAATTGAATATATGTCATCGGAGGAGCGGGCATCGGAATGCCACGGTTTCATGAGAAACCTGCTCGATTGGAAGATGTCGGGTGCGCCCGGTTATTGCAAAGACAACCGGGCGCACTTTTTGCTGTAATTATTGACCTATAAGGACAGAGTACAAGCGGAGGATATACGAATGATTATCACAATCAGCAGAGAATTTGGAAGCGGAGGCCGTGAACTTGGCAAGCGGCTGTCAGATGAATTACGGATCCCTTATTATGACAAAGAGATCATTGCGATGATTGCAGAGAATCATGGACTGGATGAAAACTATGTTGCCCAAATAGCGGAAAAGAAGATTATGGCTTCTTATCCATTGACCATTGGCAACCGTTTTCAAAGCAGCAGAATGAGTTATGCCGTACAGCAAGCCATCCGAATAAATGCCGAACAGCAGAAGATCATCGAAAACCTGGGAAAGCAAGGGGACTGTATCGTCGTCGGTCGCTGCGCCGATGTAATCCTGAAGAACTTTGCGCCCTTTAATATGTTCGTATATGCCGGTAAAGAAGCGAAAATTCAGCGCTGCTCTGCGCACTCCTCGGAAGCGGAACAGCTTTCCACCTCAGAACTGGTCCGGAAAATCCGGGCTATTGATAAAGCCAGAGCCGGCCACAGAGCCCTTTTCACCGACGCCAAATGGGGCGCAAAAGAGAATTACCACCTGTGCGTCAACACCACCGGCGTGGAAATCAAGACCATCGTGCCTGCCGTTGCGGAATATGTCCGTTTATGGTTTTCTGAAAAGGACAGCCCCAAATAGGCGTTTCAAAAACAGTATAAGAAAGGAATCCTGAATCCGAATGAACAGTTTTGATTTATATACAAAGACTTCACCTGTCAAACTATTTCTGACAGTAGCCATTCCCGGCGCTATCAGTATGTTGGCTTCTTCCCTTTGGGGAATCTTTGACAGTATTTTCGTGGGCAGCTTCTTGGGAGAAACCGCTTTTGCTGCCATGAATTTGGGAATACCGTTTGTTCTCATTAACAATTCGCTTGCAGACTTAATCGGAGTGGGTTCTGCCGTTCCTATTTCTATTGCACTTGGAAAGGGAGAGAAAGACGAGGCAAATAATTATTTTACCTGTGCCTGTATCACAATCGTTGCTTTAGGCGCAATTTCCGGTTTCATTTTGTATTTAGGAGCTCCGTTTATTCTCAAAGCTATGGGCGCAGAGGGAGAACTTGCAGAACTTGGTATTGCGTACCTGCGTACCTATGCAATTTTTTCGCCGTTTTCCACGATTGTGTTTGCAATGGATAATTTTCTGCGCATTTGCGGAAAGATCAAGAGCAGCATGACTCTCAACATTGCAATGTCTGCAATGATTCTGGTTGTACAGTATTTATGCATTTGCGTTTTCAAAATAGGGATTATCGGCTCTCCTATCGCCGTTGCCGGAGGGCAGATGATTTGTACCGTCATTGCATTGATTCCATTTATCAGAGGCAAATTAACGCTGCGGTTTTGCAGACCTCGTTTCAGTTTCAGAATTGTTCGCCAATTCGTATCCAGCGGATTCCCTAACTTTCTGAATAACATGGCTTCAAGGATTACTTCCATATTGATGAATAGGGTTCTGCTTCAAATGGGAGGAACAGCGGCAGTAACCGTCTATGGAATCCTCTTGAATATAGGTGATCTCGTACAATATTTTTTATACGGCTCCTGCGATTCTCTCCAGCCCGCCATCGGCTACAACTGGGGCAACAATCAAGACGGCAGAATAAAAAGTATTGTCAAGTGTACCCTTGTAGCAAGCGCAATCATATCTGTCGGCGGAATGGTGCTGATGCAGCTTTTGCCGGAAACATTGGTTTCCCTGTTCTTAGAAGAGGAAAGCCGCTATCTGTTACCAATGACAGTGAAGGCGCTACGGCTCTATTGCCTGGTCAATCTCTTTCGCTGGTTCCCCTTTGCAATACAGAGTTTCTTCATTGCCATTGACAAACCGGCTCCTGCTTCCGTCATATCCATTATGAACTCCCTTGTGGTGCCGGTGGCTCTTATGATCCTTCTGTACCCGCTGAAGCTGACCGGAATCTGGATAAACGCTGCTGTGACAGCCATCATTGTTTCTGTCCTGACAATTATAATTCTTTGTTGGATGAAAAAGGGGGGACAATTTGAGTTAGAACCTAAAAAATAGATGATATTGAAGTAAATACACAGACTACGCCTCAAACACAAAACCGTTGCTATTCAACAACGATATTTCATAATGTTTATTCTGCCGGCGCGGATAATCAGACGCGCAAAATGCCTGTATTTATGCGGCCTTCAGAGGGCAGAAACAGGGTAAGCAATATCATAACCCCGGAAAGCGGAAAATGCGGTTCTATCGTTCCACTCGATATGGAAAAAGCGGGCAAGAAGCCCTTGACCTCTTACCCGCTTTCTGTCGCAATCCGTATGGCAGCTACCCCGTTTCAGTCGGTCGTTGATACCGTTTTATGAGTGGCTGCCATTGGTGGAGGATCTTTATCTGTGCAAATCAGTTCATGCCATAGCGCTTCTTGAACTTGTCAACACGTCCGCCGGTATCAACGAGCTTCTGACGGCCGGTGTAGAAGGGATGGCACTTGGAGCAAATTTCGACCTTGAGCTCGCCTTTGACGGAACCGCTTTTGAAGGTCTCGCCGCAGGCGCAGCGGACGATGCTCTCACCGTATGCAGGATGGATATCCTTCTTCATGACTTTCTCCTTAATGCTGACGGCGCAGGGCGAGTAGCCGCCCTCCTACCGCGTATTTACGGGACATACTGCCGCAGTGCGTATTATACTTCCCTTTCTCCCTGTGCGCAAGGGTTTTTTACTATATATTTAATCTGCCGTTTCGAGCTTGGGCCGTTCCTTTATCAGCTTTTTGACCTGCCTTACGAAGGCTATCGCAAGCGGCAGCGCTACAAAGAATGTCAGCGTGTCCGCAACGGGCTGGCTGGCGGCAAGCCCCTCCGGCCCGAATGCGACGTTGAGCACGAGCACGACCGGTATGAAGCAGAGCCCCTGCCGGCAGAGGGAGAGCATGGTAGCCCCAAAGCCCTTGCCTGCGCCGGCATACGCCATTGTCACGACTATGCCCCACGCATGGAAGGGCGAAGCTATGCAGTTGAGCACGAGCGAGAGCACGCCCAGCTCAGCGGTTCGTTCGCTTGCATCGAACGCCTCCATGAACCACTCGGAGGACACGCCCACTATCACCGACAGCGCCGAAACGCCTGCGACGCCGGCGATCGAAGCAAATTTGAAGCTATGGAGCACCCTGTCATACCTCTTGGCACCCCAGTTGAAGCCCACGACGGGCTGAAAACCCTGGCCAAAGCCCAGCAGCGCCGATGTTATGACCATCACTATGCGGTTGACTATGGTTATTGCGGAAACTATGGAATCGTCCGCATAGCCCTTTGCAAGATTGTTTAGCAGAGCCGTTGCTATGCAGGAGAGCAGCAGACGGAACAGGGACGGATTGCCCATCTTGAATATCTCCGTGACTATGTCCCTCGAGTAGGTTATGGCCTTGAATTTTATCGAGAGGAGGCTCTTTTTCTTAAGGTATGGGATCATGAGCACCACAAAGCTTACAAGCTTGCCTATTGCCGTCGCGGCGGCGGCGCCCGTCATGCCCCAGTCAAACACCGCCATGAACAGCCAGTCAAGACCCACGTTTATGACCGCACCGCAGGTCATGCCTATCATGGAGTAGACGGCGCTGCCCTCACTCCTCAAACACTGGTTGAGCACGAAGCTCGTCGCCATGAACGGAGCGGCAAGCAGCACATATGTAGCATAGTCCACGGCGTAACCCAGAGAGCTGTCCGATGCGCCAAAGAGTCTGAGCATGGGCTCCATAGTGGCAAAGCCCAATACCATCACAAGCACTCCTAGAAACATCGCAGTGAAGTATGCGGTGGACAGCACCCGTGTTGCATGCTCGTTGCGCTTTGCCCCCATTAATCTTGCTATATAGCTGTTTGCGCCGACGGCAAGGAACGAGCCTGCCATCATTATGAGATTGTCCAGCACAGAGTTGACATTTACCGCTGCGGTAGCTGCGTCGGACTTGAGTATGGTGCTGATGAAATAGGTGTCGGCAAGATGATACATACTTGTCACCAGCATACTGATTATCGTTGGGATAGCCATCTTGAGGACAAGCTTGGGTATACCCGTGTTGAGCATCATGTCACGCCTTGCCGTCTCACGTCCGGACAGGCCGATCGAATGCGGATGATGGTGCATAAATACCTTCCTTTGTGATGTCACGCCGCCACGCTTTTGCATAGCTTGTGGTATGGCGATGATTTTTATGTATGGTCAAAACGGTTCAGACGACCGTTTCCCGTTTGAGAACTTTATGCAGAGGGCATATGTCCTCACTGGAGACGGCCTCCGCCGCTGTGCCTTGGGTTGGATAGACGCCCGGCTGATAGAGACATACAGCAGGGCATGTGCGGCATTGGGCATGAGACTGCCGGTTGACGGCGGATTCATGCCGTACACGGGTGGGAGGATACTCCCCCGTCATGTCGGTGCAGAGCTTGTGACGGGTGCGCACCTCGGCACGGACGAAAGGGAATGCCTTCGTCTTGCGATGATGCGTACCGGCGTGTTTGCACGGGTGAGCACCGCCATAGAATCTCCCCATGCCATATGGGCATCCGCAACCACAGAGCTGCCTCCCGTGTTGAGGCCGGGCAGCCAGGGCTGTTACGTTGCGCTTGTGCAGGGCATGCTGCTCAGGCTCGGCCATCATCCGCTCGCTATAAGCGGAGTGTTTGACCAAATGACCGCCGACGCTGTCCGCAGGTTCAGGAGCGGCGCAGATCTGCCGCCCGGGGATACCGCGGATGCAGCGGTTTGGAGAGCCCTCGTCAACCGAGGTTCATCATGCGGACACATATATCCCCGTCCGTGATATCAAGCACCGCAAAGGATCGTCTGCTTCCGCCTCGGGGCATACGCAGGCTGCCCGGATTTATTACGAGCACCGAGCCGCTTGCCTCCACCGTTGGGATATGCGTGTGTCCCAAGAGTGCCGCATGACAGTTGAGCTCCTCCGCACGGAGGGCAGCATAATACGGGGAGATGTTCACCCTATACCTATGCCCATGGCAGACAAAGAGCCTTGCACCGCCGAGCGTAAGTACATCCTCCTCCGGCTGCATGACGCCCACATCGCAGTTGCCCCGTACCGAGTAAACCGGCAGACCCGACCTATCACGCAGAAAGTCCGCATCGGACACCATGTCGCCAAGGTGTATCCACGCATCAACATCGCCTGCCCTTACCATTGCGATTTGAACGAGGGCGGTGCAGTCATGCGAATCCGCCATTACGCCTATCCTCATACCTCCGCTTTCAGTGCAGCAAGCACGAGCATGAGTGCATTGCGCCTGTGGCTGACGGCGTTCTTCTCGCTCAGATCCATCTCTGCAAATGTCTTTTTCATGGGTTCGTAGTAGAAGAGGGAGTCATAGCCAAAGCCCTGCTCGCCGCGCTCCTCTCGGATGATGGTACCAAACACACGGCCTGTGGCCTCGATATCGTCGCAACCCTTCCGGATGAGAACCATTGCTGTGGCAAAGTGAGCCGTGCGTGCTTCATCAGGAACACCGGCAAGCGCATCGAGCAGCTTTTTGCGGTTTGCAGCATCGTCGTGCCCCTCGCCTGCATACCGTGCGGAGCGCACGCCCGGCGCACCGCCCAGGGCATCCACGAGGAGTCCCGTGTCATCGGCAAGCACGCCATCGCCCCTGTCAAGGCCGTCTGCAAGCACATCAAATACGGCACGCGCTTTTTTGCGTGAGTTGCCTATGAGCGTATCGGCATCCTCCACTACATCCATGTCGACGCCTGCCTCCGCCATACCGCAGACATGATCGAAATGCCCTGCCAGCATACCCTTTATTTCCTCGATCTTGTGCCTGTTGTTTGAAGCGATTATCAAACGCAATTCCTTCACCCCCGTCCCATGTTTACCAAAAGGATAACACCGCACGCAAAAAAATACAATGATACCGCAAAATATATCCGCATAGTCATGCGGACGGTTGATTTTACGGCACGGTTCAGGTATAATGTATGCGTGAGAATGTGCCGGGTTTTCGGCGTAAGGCGGTGAAGTATGGATTTGAGGTTTGTAAAGCTGCACGGGCTTGGCAACGATATGATAGTGATCGACGACAGGGAGGCTCGTTTTTCCCCTGCCGAGATGCCTAAGCTGGCAAGGCGTATCTGCAACCGCAGGACGGGTGTGGGCGGCGACTGTCTGCTTGTTGCTAAGGAAAGCGGACTTGCCGATGTGCGTATGCTTGTGTTCAACAGCGACGGTACTGAGGCACAGATGTGCGGCAATGGTATGCGCTGCTTTGCCCGCTTCATATATGAGGAGGGGATAATCCCCTGCGACGGTTTTTCAGTTGAAACGCTCTCAGGCATAAAGCGTCCTCAGCTCCTCATGCTGGACGGCGAGGTCAAGGCCGTGCGTGTCGATATGGGCGTGCCGAGCTTTGCGTCAGAGAACATACCCATGAGCATCCCCGAAGAGGAATTCATACGCAGGCCCATATTAGCCGACGGGCGCGAGTTTACCGCAACCGCCGTCAACACCGGCATTCCGCAGCTTGTGGTGTTTGAGGACGATGTCCGTGCGCTCGATATAGAGCGTTTCGGCCTTGCGCTTGAGCATCACGAGTTCTTCCCCGAAAAGACCAATGTCGCCTTCACCGAGGTGGAGGATAGGCGCACCGTGGTGCTCCGCAGTTGGGAGCGAGGCTGCGGTGCGACCCTCTGCTGCGGCACGGGCGCCTCTGCCGCCGCCGCCGCCTGCATAAGGAGCGGCCTTACCGACAGGATAGTCACCGTGCGCGTGCCGCTTGGCGCTCTCCGCATAGAGTGGGACGGCGTGGGCAGCATCTACATGAGCGGCCCTGCCGAGAGGGTGTTTGAGGGGAGTTTTAGGCTGTGAACTGCGTCTGATTCATATGGACTACGAAAGGATACTGTTATGCATCACACATACCGTACGTCGGGCACATGCTCGACAATGATCGACTTTGATATCGAGGACGGCATCCTCCACAACATCGTGTTCACCAACGGCTGCAACGGCAACCTTAAGTCCATTGCAAGCCTGCTGGAGGGCATGCCCGCCGAGTTCGCCCTGGAGAGGCTCTCCGGCATACGCTGCGGCAGCAGTCAAACCTCCTGCGGAGACCAGCTCTCCCGCGCCATCCGCCAGGCGCTCGGCAAGTGACCCAAATGAAGCAGAGGGAGAATAAAAACCGCAAAATGGCCGATCCTGCCGATACGCTGCGTGCGACTCGTCGTGGGCTCTGGTATGTGTTGCGTCTCATTCTGATGGCGACGGCGGCACTCCTCGTGTGCGTGGGGGTGTTTGTTGAGGCATACTATATCAGCAATACCTACATCATCGTGACGGAGGGTATGGCACTCCGTGCGGAGACGGTGCTGACTGAGGGGGCTGTGGCTGACCTCAAATCATACTTCACCGAGGAATTTGTCAATTCCGACTATCTGCTGTACGAGGGCATCTACGCCGATTACACCATCGATTCATACGACTACCGCTATGACATTGAGGGGCTCAGCGTGTTTCCGTGGAGCCGCACCGCCTCATACCGCTATGTGGAGAGGATACCGTCCATAAGCGGCAGTGCAAACTCCGACGCCGTGGAGGCCGATATTCCCGAGTGGACATCGATACGCTACCTTGTAAAGCTTGCCCGTGTCGATGGTCGCTGGCTCATAACTGAGCTTGAGATACTGGAGGAGAATCCCGAGGGTGAGGTTCTGCCCACTCCGGACTACTCGCAGCTTTCCCCCTCGCCAAACCCGTAACAGTTGAGCACATTCCCCATACATTTTCAAAACGAGTTTCCCGTGCTGTTGGCGCCCATGGCAGGTGTGACGGATCATTGCTTTCGCCGTCTCTGCCGCATGGAGGGCTGCGATCTGACGTTTACCGAGATGGTGAGCGCAAAGGGTATGCACTATGGGAGCCGCAAGACCCGTTCGCTCATCCGCACCGCAAATGAGGAGCGGCCGTGCGCCGTTCAGCTCTTTGGCAGCGAGCCGGACATAATGGCTGAGATCACAAGCGTTATATGTGACGAATATGCCGATGAGATATGCCTTATTGACATCAACTGCGGCTGTCCTGCGCCTAAGATTACCTCCAACGGCGAGGGTTCGGCGCTCATGCGTGACATTCCCGGGGCGGCTCGTGTGATAGAGGCGACGGTGAGGGCCTCACGCTTGCCGGTGAGCGTAAAGTTCCGCAAAGGCTGGGACGCAAACAGCATCAACGCCGTTGAGTTTGCCCGCATGTGTGAGCAGAGCGGCGCATCCATGGTAACCGTGCACGGTCGCACAAGGGAGAGCATGTACACAGGCTCTGCCGATTGGGACATCATCGCACAGGTCGTGGACGCCGTAAGTATACCTGTGATAGGCAACGGCGATATTTTTTCCGCCGAGGCGGCGCTCTCAATGCGGGAGCGCACAGGCTGCGCAGGCATAATGGTGGCACGGGGCGCACAGGGGGATCCCTTTATATTCAGGGAGATACGCTGTGCTCTGGACGAGGTGCCGTATTCTCCTCCCACGGATGTTGAGCGAATGGATATGGCAATACGCCATGCAAGGAGCTTTATTGAAGAGAAGGAGCCTTCGCTGCTGCCCGAGCTTCGCAAGCACATGGCATGGTATTCCCACGGAATGCACGGCAGTACGGAGTTTCGCTGTTTGGTGAACTCCGCTCGGAACGCCGATGAAATGCTGAACGTTTTGTATAATTTCAGGGATTCGCTGACTTCCGCTTGACATTTTCACAAGGGCTACATATAATTGGGCGTACCCTCGATGGGTATGCGGAAGCTCTATTACGAAAGGATAATTTACTATGGCAGATGTTCATCTCAGCAGTGAGGGCGCAAAGAACCTCGAAAAGAAGTTGGAGTACCTCAAGACGGTTCGCAGAGCGGAGATCGCAGAACAGATCTCTGTTGCCCGTGGCTTTGGCGACCTGAGTGAGAATGCGGAGTATGACGCAGCAAAGCTGGAACAGGCTAAGAACGAGTACGAGATCGCAGAGACAGAGGCGATGCTTCGTAACGCCATCATAATCGACGAGGCTGCGACGGATATTTCCACCGTCAGAGTCGGCCTCACTGTTCATATCCGCAACAAGGCGTTCGGCATCGATGCAGAGTATCAAATAGTCGGCATCGCCGAGGCCGATCCCTTCAACAACCGCATATCCGATGATTCACCCGTTGCCCGTGGGGTGCTGGGTCACAAGGTCGGGGATGTTGTTGAGATCGAGACCCCCGGTGGAGTATCAGAGTTTGAGATACTTGGCATAAAGCAGTAGACGAGATATACACCAATTCGGTGAACCGAGCGGTCGTAAGGCCGCTCGGTTTGTATTTGCAATGCTGTGCCGCCCGGCAAGCAGTGGGGCAGCGCCCTCTGGGGAGATGTGCGCAACTTCTGCACTGCCATATTCGGCGTTCGGCGGCGACGATGCCCATTGGGTACAGGAATGCAGCGCAGCATCGCCGGCGGCAGCGGTCGTACTTATTCTGTCGGCATATATCTGTATATCAGCGCTTGGGCAGGGACAAAAGTTTGGTATCCGTCTCCGGCGGCAGCATTGAACATGGTAAACATGGCGCTCATTTCCCACTCGGTCACGGCAGCCACGCAGCCGCAGGAGGTTGGTGTAAAGTCCGCAACCATGTCATGATGCATCGGGAAGTACCCCGGCATATCGGCACAACATCGTCGCTTTCATAGCGTATCACAGTCATGTCGGCGCAGAGGGACATTATTACACCGTCCGATTGTGCGGTAATGAGTATTTCACGGGCGTCAACTGTGGGTATGACATTGGAGGGAGAATCGGTAAATATTATGAAGCTCCCGTCCTCGGTACCGCATATCACGAAGAGCTCATTGGATTCGATTTGAATCACGTTTGCCGGCATTTCAACGGGAGTGAACCCAAACCCGGCATTCGGCGCCTGTGGGGGCATTGATGAGCCATGGTATCCCGTCTGCCAGCGCCGCACTGCACGATCCGCCGTTATTCCCTTAGGGGCATTTTCTGTCATGCTTGCGGAGTAACAGCGTCCGTCACAGCCCACATACCAAAGTTCCCCGTTTGTATCAAGTGCATAGAATCATGAACCGTCCGCACTAATAAATGCGGTGGATGCGGCATCGGTCAGCCCCTCCACTCCGTCCGCTCCGTCCGCGTCCTCAACGAATACATCCCCGTCACGGTCTATTGCAACGGGCACATTGCCGTTGCCATTGATGCGGCATATGTTTGTGAGCCCCCGTAGCCCTCCCTTTCGGAGGTCACCGCACCGTCTCCCATGGGCAGTCCGTCCACATTTACGGCCATCCACCGCACATCGCCGCTCGACGTGAACCACGCAACACCGCCGGCATAGCCGGTTATATCAGCAATGGGCTCATCGATGCAGGCGATTCGGACAGCTCCGTTCGCAAGATGGCCGGAGCCGTTTCCAAGCTGACCGTATGTGTCGTCTCCCCAGCCGAACGCCCTTCCATAGGAGGTCACGACGACGTATGCCGTGTCGCAGGCCGCATTTACCGCCTGCGCTATATCGTCACGGATCACCATGCCCAAATGGACTATTGCCATATCAACATGGTAAATATCCGTTTGGAGGCTCCACTCTGCTACTCTGCCATCGGCAAGTGCGGCGGCACAGCCGTATATGCCCATGTGTATGCTCACATCTCCGTCAAGCTCCGACACACGGACGCCGGGGTCGTAACGGTCGTGCCGTCATCGTAATACAGGGTATATGCTCCCCACACCCATGCCATGCCACGGGCATCTACTGCGGCATAGCGGCCGCTGCCTGCATATACGGAGACGATGTCGGAAAGTCCTACTGCCCTGTATGCACCGACTCCCGGCCTCAGCTCATGCGCGCTACCATAGGGTATGGCGGCAACGGTATTGTCATTGGCCGTAATATTCAGCCTTTCTCGTCGAGGGCAATGAGGGTGGTTCCGCTTTCAGCATCGGTCGATATTCCGACGCTGTTTTCAAGGGTGTTGCGCCTGCAAGAAATGTTGCGGTTGAAGCCTTCGCCCCAGAGCCAAACACGGCCGTCTGCACAGAGCGCAGCGCCGCCGTTGTGCATGGCCTGCGCCGCCACGGCTTGGGAGGATTACCCCTATCTGCCGTGCTGTGTCGGATATGTATGCGTATTCTCCGCCGCTGTGAAGGTCGGTATGGCTCCCCCACCCACATATGACGCCTTCCGCATCCACGGCAAGCACACAGGCGTCAAACACACCGACCTGCACCGCCGTGAGTGGAGCATCCCCATTCGACGGCGGGGGGGATGGGCAGGAGGGTCGGTGTTGGCATCGGCACGGAGCTTGGGGTGGTCACGGAGCTTGGGACGGGTATCTCCGTTGGGGTAAGCTGGGGTCGCCATGCATTCGGAGGGAATATCGTCAGTATGACACTGTTATCGGAACAGCCTGCAAGCGCCGCCCCTGCAAGGCATATGCAGAGCACAAGACAAAGCATCCGCAGCTTCATTCGGTACACCTCCGATACGTTCCGCCATATAGACGCACGAGACTCGGGTAAGCTTCCCAAGGCATAAAATTACGGTGGATGGGAAGCCCCATCCACCGCAGAAAGGTTTGAATTTGATTAGATAACGTTCACGGCCACATTATCAAACCCGAACACATGATCAGTGGGATACTGATCGTCGATCACGAGCTCGCCGCTCCTGATCTTCTCGAAGAGGGCGTTGTATTCCTCAACGGTCCAGTTCTGGAGGCTCCAGGTTTCGGTGGGGAGGCCAACAGCATCATCAGCAGCGCCGAGGGATGTGGTCTTTGCACCGATGTCGCTCCAGGTGCCGTCATAAACCTTTGCAAGCGCCCACTCAACAGAAGCGGAGAGGCCCTTCAGAGCAGAGGTGATAACGTAATCGGACTCGAAGCTCTGGTCAACGTCAACGCCGATGACCTTGGCATCGTTCTCAGCAGCGGCATTCGTGATGGAAGCGAACATGGCACCGCCGCAAGCAAAGATGACCTCTGTGCCGGAAGCATACCAGCCGGAAGCCATCGTCTGGAGCTCAGTGGAAGCGGAGAATGTCGCACCGTACTGCCAGGAGTAGTTGACCTCAACATCTACGTCCTTTACAGCGGCAGCGGCATCAGCGCCCTGGAGGAAGCCGTAGCCGTAACGGCAGCAGGCAGGGTTATCGCCACCGCCACCACCGCAGAAACCGAGCTTCGTGTAGCCTTCCATAACGGCGGCATAGCCGGCAAGATAGCCGGACTGCTGCTCAGCATAGGCGATACCCGCGCAGTTGTCAAGGGGAGTACCAATGTCGTTGCCGTCCTCATCGACCTCATCGGTGACTGCCCAACCGTCGATGAAGATGAAGTTGACATCAGTATACTCCTGAGCGACAGTCCTCAGAGCGGCGGCCTGCATGAATCCTGCGGCAACAACGACCTTTGCACCGCCGTCGCAGGCGGCCTTCATGGCGTTGATACGATCATCATCGGTTGCCTGATCGCCATTGGCGGGCTGATAGTACTTGTAGGAAAGGTCATTCTCATAAGCGTAGAGCTTGCAGCCCTCCCAAGTGCCCTGGTTGAAGCTCTTGTCCATGAGCTGACCGACGTCGGTTACGAAAGCGATCTCGTACTTGCCATCGTCGGAAGTCATCTCATTGGGAATGTCGGCAGCACTGACCGGTCCTTCAGTAGCGTCGGGCTGGTCAGGCTCGTCGTCGGGTGTGCAGCCCACAAAGAGAGCCATCGAGAGTAGTGCTACCAGCATGAGTGCCAGAAACTTTTTCATGGTAATATCCTCCTAATTATTTCGCCTTGTCCTCTTCGGACAACGGCAATATGGTGGTATCATTATACCAAACTTCGGTATAAAAATAAAGACCCTTTTTCATTTTTTATTCATATTTTTTAACAAGCCTTTCAGCGCCCTCCGTTTTTGCATATTTTACATAGTTTTTTCATGCAAACCTCATTACACGATTGCAAATTTGTATGGTTTGGTTTACAATATGTGCGGAGGTGTTTGGATATGTTTGGCTACATTTCGCCGTGTATGTCAAGGTTGAGCCTTTCCGATGCGGAGATCTATCAGGGCTTTTACTGTGGGCTGTGTCGCGCAATGGGCAGATACGGGTTTACCTCCCGCGCTGCGCTTACATATGACTGTACATTCTTAACCGTACTTTTGACCTCGCTCTCAAAGTCCGAGGCGGGCATTCCCTTTACAAGAAAGGTCTGCATCGCTCATCCCATGCGCGGAAGCGTGCCGAGCGTCAACATGAGCCCCGAGCTCGACTTTTGTGCCGCAGTGGGCGTAATGCTCTGCGATTTCAAGATTCGGGACGACATTCGCGACGGCGATGGCATTCGCCGTGCGCTGCTCCCATTTGTCTCCGGAGGGGCAAAAAAAGCTTCGTCTCGCTACCCCGAGGCGGCCTCGGTGATTTCCTGCGGCATGGAGGATATTTACAATATCGAATCAGCGGATTCCGACCGCTTTGACGATGCGCCGTCCCGCTTTGGGCAGATGCTGTCGGATCTCGTGGGGACATACCCTATGGAAAGCTCGGCTCTCCCTGCGATGTGCGAGCTGGCGCGTGCGGTGGGTTCCTTCATATACATATGCGATGCGTGGGATGACCGCACAAACGACGAGCGCAAGGGACTTTACAATGTATTCAACCGATGCGGCCGTGACGGCGAGTTCGCGGGGGCTTTGCTCGATATGTACATCACGAATGCCGAGTTGGCATACGACCTGATCGATGTAAGGCGGTGCGGCACGCTGCTTGATAACATAGTCCATTTCGGCCTGCGTACGACAGCGAACGCCGTTTTGCATCCTTCTGACAAGAAAAGACCCAGAGAAGGGAGCTTTTGATGAATCCTTATGAAGTGCTCGGGGTATCCCCCAATGCCTCGCAGGAGGAGATACGGGCGGCATACCTCAAACTGGTAAAAAAATATCACCCCGACAGGTATCAGGACTCTGCACTGAAAAAGCAGGCGGAGGAGAAGATGAAACAGATAAACGCCGCCTACGATATGCTCAAAAACGGCAGCGCTCAGTCTGGCGACCGTTCCGGCACGAGCTACTCCGGAGCCGGCAGGAGCTCGTACTCGGGCGACTATGCCTCCGAATTTGCTCGGGTGCGCAACTTCCTCAACAACGGAGCGGTGGATGCCGCAATGGCCGTTCTTAACTCGATCCCCCTCCGCAACGCCGAGTGGAACTTCCTCTATGGTATGTGCTGCTACCGCAAAGGGCAGTTTGCCGCGGCATATGAGTATGTCTCCCGTGCAGTGAATATGGATCCCGACAACTTTGAATACAGGAGCGCTCTTGTCTCCATGCGTGGTCAGCAAAGCGGCTCATCGTTCGATACCGCCACGATATTCAACAGTCGAAGCTGCAGCCTGTGCGGCTCGCTGCTGTGTGCAAATCTCTGCTGCGGCGCTTTCCGCCGTGGCTACTGGTGCCGCTGATATGAAAAAGGTGGATGCAAGCGCCCTCCTTGCGGCTACGGTGATGAGCGGAGCGGTATCGCTGCTCATGCTGTTTTCCGCATCGCTTACCGCAGGGAATGCGCCTGTTGCCTCATGCCTGTTTCTGCTCGTTGCCTCGGTTATGACATGGATTCCTGCCCGTGAATGGCACGGGTTGCTTGCGGCGGGCATTGAGTATGCCGTTGTCAGCGCTGCCGCATTGCTTATATGCGGAAGTTCGGTGTTTACGCTGCTCTACATCGCTTTTTTTGGACACTACGCCCTCATAAAGCTCCTGCTCGACAGGTTTGCAGACGCCTTTCTGCGTGTAATTCTGAAGCTGCTTTGCTTCAATATGCTTGCGGCGATAAGCCTGGTATTGTGCGAGTTTGCGTTTGGATACGACATTCTGACATTCGTACCGACGCTGCCCATGTGGGTACTCGTGCCGGCCATCGAGCTGTTCTTTCTTGTGTACGACCCCATCTACTCATTGCTGTGCCGTCTGTTTGACACACATCTCCGTCAGAAGCTGCTGCCTCGGCGATGAGAGTCCTCTCCCCTTAAAATATATCTGTTTTATGCTGCTTTTTATTCCCGAAAACCGAAAATCAGGCTTGACAACGAGGGTGCAAAGCAAATATAATTGATAGCTGTGACACTATGGGGTGGCGTCCGCTTGTGGCGTGCTCCCCTGAATCAATACTATTAGGAAAGAGGTGTACATCTATGAAGATGACATACCAGCCCAAGGTCAGGCAGCGCAAGAAGGTTCACGGTTTCCGCAAGCGTATGGCTACCGCCAATGGCAGGAACGTCCTTGCGCGCAGACGCGCAAAGGGCAGGAAAAAGCTCTCCGCATAATTCCATCACACCGATACGGAGCGGCGGTGGATAGGCGTTTGTGCCGTTCTCCGCTGCGGAGCTGCTTTAACGGGCTCGTTTTTCGCCCGGCTCCCGTCCGTGCGGCAAAGGGGGTACGGGCGCATAGGCGTATATCACCATTTGGTATATCATCTATTGTTCGCCGCAATATCTCTCAGTCAAGTGAAGCGTTGCTATTCCCTCAAAAGGAACAAGGAATTCCGACGTGTTTATCGCATTGGCAAGCATGTCGGATGTCGCACCATGGCACTCGTGTTCGTTCGCACCCGACAGCCCGATAAGCGCATCGGCTTTTCCGTCGGTAAAAGGATTGGCAACGCAGTTTGTCGTAATCGTGTAAAGCGCAGACTGCGGGAGGCGGTCACGCCCCTGCTGCCGGAAATCCCCTCCGGGTATCGTCTCATATTCATCGCGCGCTCGGCGATTGCGTCAGAGGACTTTTCGTCCATTTGCAAGACCGTGCATTATCTTGTGCACAAAGCGGGGCTCATTTAGGGGCTTCGCTCCGGCGGCCGTTCCGTCTCGACGGTGGGGCCTGCCTGTCCTCCGGTACGTTCGGGCGGACGATGCAGGGAAGGCTTATGAAATTTGCAGGCAATGCCGTTAAACGCTTCCTTATATACCTCATACGCGCCTATCGCTACTACACTCCTGATAGGGCGCCTTGTTGTCGTTATACCCCGTCATGCTCGCAATATGCTATAGAGGCTTTGGAGACCCACGGCGCCTTTTTGGGCGCACTGCTTGCCGCTTGGAGGATACTCCGCTGCAATCCCCTTTCCCGGGGCGGATATGATCCCGTGCCGCCTAAGGGGTTTCTGCGTCCCAACAGGCAAACCGACACACGAAAGGAGATCACCGAATGAACTTCTTCCTCACAGAGTGGTTCTATTATCTGCTCAAATGGCTCCATGATCTGTTGAGCAACAGCTATGTTCTTACCATAGTCATCGCAACGCTGCTACTGCGTCTCGTCCAAATCTATCCCGACATCAAAAATCGCAAGACGCAGATCAAGAACGCCGCCATACAGCCCGAGCTTCAGGAGCTGCAGAAGCGCTATGCCAACGATCAGCAGAAGCTCGTCGCCGAGCAGCGCAAGCTGATGAAGAAGCACGGCGTAAGCATGTGGAGCAGCTGTCTGCCCCTGCTCATTACCCTTCCCCTATTCTTCTGCTTCCTCGACGCATTTCGCTGCTGGGGCAACGAGGAGTCCGTGATACTCATGTATGAAACGGCCGTTGCCGTTGAGACGGAGGATACTGCCGACGACGAAGCCGCAATGGACACATACAAGAGCTTCCGCTTCCTCTGGGTCTACAATGTCTGGCAGCCCGATTCCATGTTCGAGCCGGTCATCCCAAGAACGACATCCCTCGTGACGAGCACGCTTGCCTCCGACAAGCTGGCAAGTATGCCCCTGCTTGAAAAGGGTTATACCAATGCCGCAGGGGAATTTGTCTCCGGTCAGCAGATTTGGGAGACGTTGACCCGAACCGGTCTCGCTACCGGCGATTATCTGGACAAGGGTGATCCTTCTGCCTGCTCCGCCTGTTCAACCAACCGTGACGGCATGGCGCTCATACCCGACGAGGTAACGTTTGACGGGGCGACATACACAATGATATTTGGCTCTCTGGAGGGCGCCACCGCCGTTGAGGGGGAGGAGGATCTCTACTCCACTACGGGAGCTGCCGTATATGACAGACTCATGCAGCGCTATGTGGATGAATCCGCAACCAAGGACGGCGACCCCAGTGCAAATGGTCTGTTCATACTTCCGATACTTGCGGCAGGCATGCAGCTCCTTTCCATGTTCCTCTCGCAGCGGCGCAACAAGGGGAATCAAACCGAGCAGACAAAGCAGATGCGGTGGATGATGTACATAATGCCCCTCATAAGCGTTTGGGTCTGCCTCTCATCCACAAGCGCATTCGCATTCTACTGGACGGTAAGCGGCGTGATACAGCTTATCTCCACACTCATAATTAACTTCATATTTGACAGGAAGGCTAAAAAGCAGGAGGTTTTGGGTTGATGAAAAGCATCGAGATCACCGCAAAATCGGTTGATGAAGCCGTTTTCCGCGGACTTCAGCAGCTTGAGATATCCATTGACGAGGTCTCCATCGAGATAATCCAGACGGAAACAAAGGGCATACTGGGCATAGGCGCAAAGCCTGCCATAGTGCGCCTTACGCAGAAGCCGCCGGAGGAGTATGAGCTTCCCGACTATCTCAAGGAGCATGAGCGTCGTGAGGATCGCAGGAATCAGCGCCGTGAGGAGCGCCGTCCCTCAAGGAGGGATGCCGTTCAGAAAGCGGCTCCTGCGGCAGACACAGCTCCTGCGGAGCCGGAGCTCCACCGTGAGGAAGCCCCCACGGAAAAGCGGGCAAGAGCTCCCCAGCCCCGTAGGAATGAGCGTGCTCCTCGCAGCAATCCCCCCAAGAGGGAACCCAAACCCGAGCCGGCGACCGAGCAGTCCGCTGCGGAGCTGCCTGCTGCCGAACGGTTCGCTGCAGAAGCATCCGCCCCAGAGGCGCCTGCCGCTCAGGAGGAGCTCGTCTACACGGAGGAGGCAGCCGCAGGCATACCTGCCGCCGAGTTCGTAACGGGCGTTCTGGAGCACATGGGTGTTGAGAGCAAGGTGCTTGCCGCACAGGATGACTGTGCGCTACGCTTGCGTGTGGTAAGTGAAAACATGGGAATGCTCATCGGCCACAGGGGCGAGACTCTCGATGCTCTGCAGTACCTAACCTCCCTTGTTGCCAATCGTGACCGCAAGAGCGCCGGCTATACCCGTATTACACTTGATACCGAGAACTATCGCAAAAAGCGCGAGGATACCCTGCGCCGTCTTGCAAAGAGGGTTGCTGCACAGGTCAAGGCGACCGGCCGCCCCAGGGTGCTTGAGCCAATGAACCCGTACGAGCGGCGCATACTCCATGCTGCACTGCAAAACAATCCCTATGTCACCACGCATAGCGAGGGTGAGGAACCCAACCGCAGGGTGGTGGTCACGCTCAGGCGGCGCCAGCGCAGATCCGAGTGACTTCGGCCGTGATAAAGTCCGATTTTGACACCATCTTCGCACTGTCCACACCTGTGGGCGGTGCGTTGGCGGTTATTCGGGTAAGCGGAGCGCAAACGCTTGCCGCCGTGAGTGCTCGGTTCGACGGCACGACTGCCCACAGACGCTGTTCATTCGGGCATATTCTGGATGAAAACGGCTCGGCCATCGACGAGTGTACCGTCACATACTTTGCCTCGCCTCACTCCTACACCGGTGAGGACTGTGCCGAAATCACCGTACACGGCTCGTATGCAGTCGTTAATGCGGTACTCGGCTCCCTCGGTGCATTCGGCCTTCGTCCTGCGGAGGCAGGCGAGTTCACCAAACGTGCGTTTTTGAACGGCAAGTTGGATCTCTGCATGGCGGAGGCGGTTATGGACATCATATCCTCCTCCACCGAAGCGGCCAGGCGTGCGGCGTCCGATCAGCTGAACGGCGGCCTGAGCCGCAGGGTGAACGCCTTATACAACAGCCTTACGCAAACGGCCGCATACATCGATGCGGTGCTCGACTTCCCCGATGAGATGGAGGACGACTTGGCCGCCTCCGAGGATCTGGCGGAGAAGCTGCGCACTGTGCTTGCGGAGCTTGAGACGCTTATAAATAACGGCGATGCCTGCCGTGTGCTGCGAGAGGGGGCAAGGGTCGTCATATTCGGCAGACCCAATGCCGGCAAGAGCTCGCTTTTCAATGCGCTTCTGGAGCATGACCGTGCCATAGTCTCGCAGGAGGCAGGCACCACGCGGGATATTGTCGAAGAACGGATCTCCGTTGAGGGCGTTCCCGTTGTGCTTGTGGACACGGCGGGGGTTCGCAGCGCGGAGGGTCATGCCGAGGCAATGGGCGTTGATCGTGCGCTGGCTGAGCTTGACCGTGCCTCGCTCATACTTGCTGTGTTCGATTCCTCCTCCCCGCTCACCGAGGAGGATGCCGCACTGCTTGAGAGAACGGAGCGCAGCCGTTCTATCGCTGTGCTTACAAAAGCTGACATATCCCCCGTTATTTCTCCCGATGAGGATGGTCTCTTCATGGGCATGCCTGCCGTTGTAACAAGCGTTATCAGCGGCATAGGGCTGCAGGAGCTTCGTCAATGTATGGCAATGCGGCTGCTTCCATCGGATGAGACGGCTATCGTTACAAACTCCCGTCATATCGAAGCATTGCGCAGCGCTGCTTTATCCCTCCGCAGTGCGCTCTGTGAGCCCCTGCCCGAATGCCGTGCCGCAGACATCAGGGACGCCATGGGGCAGCTTGGCGTCATAACAGGGAGAGAGGTCAGCGACGATATAATTGATTCCATATTCGCCACGTTCTGCGTGGGCAAGTAGCTGTTGTTATGAGCTTTTCCGAAGCATATGATGTGATAGTAGTCGGCGCAGGCCACGCAGGTTGCGAGGCGGCTTTAGCGTGCGCACGCATGGGGCTCGCCACGCTCTGCCTGTGCATTGATCTGGATTCGGTCGCCACTATGCCCTGCAACCCGTCGATAGGCGGCACGAGCAAGGGGCATCTGGTTCGTGAGGTCGACGCTCTCGGCGGCGAGATGGGGCTTGCGGCGGACGAGTGCTTCATACAGATGCGCATGCTCAACACTAGCAAAGGGCCTGCGGTACACTCCCTGCGAGCGCAGATGGACAAACGGCGCTATCACGAACGCATGAAGCTCACGCTTGAGACGCAGGAGCGGCTCACTCTTCGTCAGGATGAATGCGCATACATTGTAGAAAAAAACGGCGTCATCTGCGGCATTGTCACGGCAAGCGGCGCAGAATATGCCTGCCGGGCGGCTGTCGTCGCCTCCGGCGTGTACCTCAACAGCCGCATACATATCGGAGAATACAACCGCTCGCAGGGGCCGTGCGGCATGATGAATGCGCAGCTTCTTTCAAAATCATTGAAGGAGCTTGGGCATGAGCTGCAAAGGTTCAAGACGGGCACTCCTCCTCGGGTGCTTAGGCGTTCGCTCGACCTTACCCGTATGGAGATACAGTGCGGTGATGTGCCCCCGCCTAATTTTTCGTTCATGTCCGTCAATGCCGACAGGGTACAGGAGCCCTGCTATCTGACATACACCAATGCCGCAACGCATGAGGTGATACTTGCCAACATAGCTCGCTCGCCCATGTACTCCGGCAGCATCACCGCAACGGGCACACGCTACTGCCCCTCCATAGAGGACAAGCTCGTACGCTTTGCGGACAAGCCCAGGCATCAGCTTTTCATAGAACCGGAGGGACTCTCCACACAGGAGATGTATGTGCAGGGGCTCTCCACCAGCCTTCCCCGTGATGTGCAGGAGTCGATGGTGAGAACCGTTGCAGGCATGGAAAACTGTGTTATAATGAGATATGGCTATGCCATAGAGTATGACTGCATATACCCAACCGATCTAAACCCGTACATGATGTCCAAGAGGGTCGGAGGGCTGTTCTTCGCAGGGCAGATATGCGGAAGCTCCGGCTATGAGGAAGCTGCCGCACAGGGCCTATATGCTGGCATAAACGCCGCTCTGTATGTCAGGGGCGAGGAGCCGCTCTACATAGGCCGCTCCGATGCCTATCTGGGCGTGCTTGCGGATGATCTCACCGTAAAGGGCACCAACGAGCCCTACCGCATGATGACGGGCAGGGCGGAGTACCGCCTTGTGCTCCGTCAGGATAATGCCGATCTGCGTCTCACCGAGAAGGCGCTTCGCACGGGGCTCATATCCGATGAACGGCGGAGGCGGCTTGAGCAAAAGCGCAAAAATATTTCCCGGGTAATAAACGCCGTTGGCAGGAGCGTGCCTGCCGATGATGCGTTGAACGCACTGCTTGAGAGGCACGGTATGCCGTCTGTTTCGGGCAGTGTGAAGCTCGGCTCCCTCCTGCGCAGGGGTGGGATAGGCTATGTGGAGCTTGCCGCACTCTATGATTTTTTGCCGAAGGTGGACGCCGAATCCGCTCGTGAAGCTGAGATAGAGCTTTACTACGGCGGCTATATAGAAAAACAGAACGAGCAGATACGCCGTGCGCAAAAGCTGGAGGGTGCGGCGCTGCCCAAGGAGCTCGACTATCTTGCGGTATCCGGGCTGCGCATAGAAGCGGCGCAGAAGCTGAGTGCGCAGCGGCCCTCCACGCTTGGTCAGGCGTCCAGAATATCCGGGGTGTCTCCTGCGGATATTGCCGTTTTGTTGGTTCTTTTGAAAAAACAGGGGGAGTGATGATGGCTTTGGCGATGACGGAGGCGGCTTTGCTGGCGGTTATTCCTCGGCTGACCAAGGAGCAGGTGGAGCGTTTTATCACATATGATCGAATGCTGCTGGACTATAACGAGCGTGTGAACCTGACACGCATAACCGAGCCTGATGAGGTCGCTGCCAAGCACTTTGCCGACAGCATACTGCCCGAGGAGCTTATTCCTCACGGAGCATACTGCATAGATGTCGGCACGGGTGCAGGCTTTCCCGGCGTGCCGCTTAAGATAGTTCGCCCCGATATTCGGCTGGTTCTGCTCGACTCGCTTGCAAAGCGTGTGGCGTTTTTACAGTCGCTCTGCCATGAGCTGGGCTTTTCGGATGCGGAGTGCGTGCATGCTCGTGCGGAGGATGCCGCAAGGGAGCCTCGTTTCAGAGCGGCGTTCGACATCGCACTCTCCCGCGCGGTCGCTCCCATGAATGTGCTGACGGAGCTCACGGTCCCCTTTGCTAAGCGCGGCGGAGCGTCGCTCATGTACAAGGGCGCAAATGCCGACGCAGAGCTTGCGGCAGCGGCAAACGCCATGCATGAGCTTCGCTGCAAGACGGTTATGCATCGCTACGATGTGCCGTGGGGCGAGCGTACCGTGATGCAGGTCGTAAAAACGGGCGACACGCCCGCACAATATCCCAGAAAGGCCGGCATGGCTTCAAAAAAGCCGCTTTAACACTATCATTGTCGAAGTTGCTCTGCTTTTGACAGCCTTGCAGGATTTTAAGCGGAGCATAACGAACATAACACTATACCGTGAAACGGAGGGCAACATGCCTTTATTCGGATTTAAGAAGGACAAAATAGGGTCTCCCGCCGTCATGGCCGCTCCGGCGGAGAATTTGCCTGAGAATGATATCCCCGATATCCCCCAGGGAAAGCAGCTCATCAGCATCCCCGTGGCGATGATACGCCCAAACCCCAATCAGCCCCGGCGCACGTTTGACGAGGATGCCATAGCCGAGCTTGCGGCATCCATATCGCAGGTGGGGCTCATTCAGCCCCTTGTGGTGCGCAGGGTGGGCACGGGGTATGAGCTCATCGCAGGTGAGCGGCGCCTGCGTGCGGTAAAACGCCTCGGCATGGATGCCGTTCCCTGCATAGTGGACGGGTCGCTCGACGATACGGACTCGGCACTGATGGCAATAATAGAGAATCTTCAACGTGAGAATCTCCATTTTTTTGAGGAGGCGGAGTGCTATGCGGCGCTGCTCTCCAAGCTCAACACCACGCAGGATGATCTTGCCTCCCGTCTGGGAAAATCGCAGGGCTTCATTGCCAACAAGCTGAGACTTTTGCGCTTCTCCCGGGAGATTCGGGGGCTCATAGAGTCGAGCCGGCTGTCCGAGCGCCATGCCCGAGCTCTGCTGCGCCTAAACGATGACTCCTCTCGGGCGGATGCTGTAAAACGCATAACGGACGGCAGTCTCTCCGTAAAGGATACGGAAAAGCTCGTCGATTCCATGCTCAACAGCGAGTTCGACGCCGGCAAGAAGGGCGCAAAGCCCCGTCCCCGTATAGTGCGCCTGGTCAAGGACTACCGCCTGTTTATAAACAGTGTGAACACCGCCTGCGAACAGCTTCGCAGTGCCGGTATGGGCGTCGATGTCTCTCAGGTAGACCGGGAGGACGGCGTGGATATCACCATACGCATAACCAGGGAATAGCGCCATATGCGCTTGATTTTTTGAATATTTGACCGTCTTTGGGACAAAAATGTAGTGCGAAGCCCTTGCATTTTTTACGGCGTGTGCTATAATGGCCTTACCCTATTAAATCGGAGGTATCCATCATGGCATATCGTATCAATGAGAATTGCATCAGCTGCGGCGCTTGCGCTGCCGAGTGTCCCGTTTCCGCTATCACCGAGGGTGACGGCAAGTACGAGATCAATCCCGACACCTGCATCGATTGCGGCACCTGCGCCAGTATCTGCCCCGTGGGCGCTCCCG
The DNA here is from genome assembly GCA_944336475.1 of uncultured Clostridia bacterium. Classification (GTDB taxonomy): domain Bacteria; phylum Bacillota; class Clostridia; order Christensenellales; family CAG-138; genus CALVLD01. Next base: position 569 of record CALVLD010000006.1, on the reverse strand, counting down.
AGCAGGCCTGATTAGTTTCAAATCAAATGTCCTGAAGCGAACGGACGGCAAAAGCCGTCCGTTCGCTTATCCCGTTAACAAGCCCTGCCAGTGTTTGTTGACGGTCTGCTGTCGGCGCAGCCGACTGAGGGATTGGGAAGAAACTATTGCAGCATATTATCTAACAAGCCAATAAGCCAACGGAAAACGAAAGAGACATCATCTTATCAACTTTCCAAGCTACTATTAACCGACGTTACTCTACAATCCCTCCGTCACGGCTGCGCCGTGCCACTTCCCTTTGCACAAGGGAGGCGTTGGTGTGGGTGCGCCGTGCCACCTGCCTTTACACAAAGGAGGCTTTGTGGGGTGAGTGTGCCGTGCCGCAGCCCTTTGCATGGGGGACCGCTTTGGTGCGTTCTTGCCGAAAACTAAAAAGCAGATTATCAACGTTCCAAGCTGCTGTCAACTGATGTTGCTCTGCAATCCCTCCGTCACGGCTTCGCCGTGCCGCCTCCTACAATAAAGTTACGGTCATAGGCACGGTAGCCAGCCGTGTCTATTTCCATCTCAAAGCCGAAGCTGTTAGA